>NZ_JAEUWZ010000002.1:0-11711 GCF_016925765.1 Pantoea sp. 1B4
AAAAGGATTCATTCCCACGGTAACACCAGCACCTAAGGCAAGGTCAACATTCATCCGGTGAAGTACGATCTGCATGGCATTCAGGTGCCGCGAATGTCTATACCCCACCCGCTACGATCCGCAAAAAATACCCTGCCGTAGTGGTCGCGCATCCTAATGGCGGCGTAAAAGAACAGGTCGCCGGGTTATATGCACGGCCGCATCCTTGCTGAACATGGCTATATTACGATTACCGCCGATGCAGCCTACCAGGGGGGCAGCGGTGGTATGCCTCACAACGTGGATAAACCGGCCAACCGTATTGAAGACGTTCACGGCATGGCTGACTACATCAGCCAGTATCCAAAGGGGTTGATACTTCCCGCCTCGGTCTGCTTGGCATTTGCGGAGGCGGTGGGTATTCACTTGTTGCGGCCGAAACTGACAAGCGGTTCAAATCGATAGCAACCATCAGCATGTTTAATTCAGGCCTTGTGCGCCGCAACGGTATGCAGGATTCACAGCTGGATACGGTCCAGCAGCGTCTTGAGCAGGCTTCTGACGCACGCGCTCAGGAAGCGGCCGGAGGCGAAGTGCTTTACTCCGGTGATGCTAACCTGACTGATGAACAGATCGCTAAATTGCCTTTTGCCTTATATCGACAGGGCTACGAGTACTACTGGAAAACCCACGCACACCCGAACTCAACGTTTAAATACACCACAAGCAGCCTGTTAGACCTGATGAGCTTTGATGTAACGGACCATATCAATCTCATCAATAAACCCCTGCTGATGATTGCCGGTACAAAAGCGGATACGCTCTATATGACTAAAGATGCGTACGCGAAGGCCACCGGTACGAAGGATAAAGAACTTTTCCTGATCGATGGCGCTACTCATATCGAGACGTATTGGGTTCCTGAATACGTTGACCAGGCAATGCAAAAATTAGACGTTTTCTTCGATAAGAATATTTAGTCAGCCTCCGATGACGCCCTGGCCGCGCAGGCTGGGGCATGTCCATCAGCTATAGTCATTTTCGGCTGCATCTCACATTATCTATTCATGCAATATCCCCAGATTAACGAAGTTTCGGTTCAGGATAATTACGCCAATCAAATAGGCGCTATGAATGAAATTCATAGACCTAATCTGGAACAGGGCATAAAAAAACAATGAGTCTGATGTGACAGGATGGATCTGAAAAGAGTGAATCATTCACTTCAGACTACTTTCAGGCGGAGAAGCAAATGAGTTCGCAGGAGCCAACATTCAGTGAGGTAGTAAAAAACAGGTACTCGGCCAGAGCCTTTCTTCCATCTCCTGTCCCCAGCGATGCGCTCAAAGACATTTTGCTCGAGGCGCAATGCGCGCCATCCAACTGCAATACTCAGCCCTGGTCCCTGCATATCGTTGCAGGAGAGAAGCTTCGTGAATTAATCCACGCACTGACGGAAGATTTGAGGGCTGGGAACTACAGTCCTGATTTCACGTTTGATAAAGAAGCCTATCCCGAACCATTCAGGCAACGGGCTTCGGAGCAAGGGCGCTCGTACTATCAGGCACTGGGTGTTGCGCGGGGGGGATAACTTAAGCCGCTCAGAAGTGGTGGAACGTAACGTAAAGTTTTTCGGAGCGCCTCATGTTGCTCTGTTGTTCATTCCTGTTGTTGGGGACAACGTTCGTGTTGCCTCTGATGCCGGGATGTATGCACAGACATTCCTGCTTTCTCTGGCAGCTCGTGGTTACGCAGGCGTTCCACAGGCAGTACTGAGTTATTTTGCCCAAACGGTGCGTCGGATCTTAAATGTTCCTGAGAGTTTCAGGCTGCTATACGGTATTTCTTTTGGGATGCCAGATAAAACGCACCCCTCCCTGAGTTACAGGGAAGGGCGGATATCTATAGATGAAAGTGTCGTCTGGCATCAATAATGAAGTTTTATTTTTTAGCTGAACGGTCAGTGCCATCAAGGCGCTGGCCGCTGTAAATAACGCAATTATCCAGCCCATCGTCCATGGCGTTCCATCACTGAACAGAGCGAGAAGAAGTGAAGAGATGATGCCACTGCCATATTGCAACGCTCCCATTAGCGCCGATGCAGAACCTGCAACATTGGGCACTGCGTCAAGTGCGCAAGCTGTGGATGTCGCAGCGATGATGCCATTCATAGAAAAAAACACGAACACAGCGCCGACAATCACGGTAATGCCACCTACCTTCAGCCCAGTCGCGACCGCCAGCACTATTGCGGCAATAGTGGCGATAAATACGGCATTCCTGAGCAATGCTTCCAGCGGATAGCGGTGAACCAGGCGTCTGTTGACCATACTCACAGCCATTAATCCCACAACGTTTACTGCAAACAGCCAACCGTAGTGTTGCGGATCAACACCGAAGTACGTGATGTACACAAACGGAGAGCCCGTGATAAAGGCGTAGGCCGCGACATAATAGAACGTCAGGCACAGAGTAAACTGCATGTATCTGGCGTTGGTTAGCAAGGCATAGTAGTTTTGAAAGGCTCTGGTTACGGAGGTTTGCGAGCGTTTTTCAGCAGGTAATGTCTCCGGTAACCAGAATAAAGACATCAGCATTAATGTTCCGATAATCGTCAGCAGCCAGAAAATGGCATGCCACGAGGTCACTTTAATCATTTGCCCGCCGATCAGTGGACCGGCAATTGGCGCGATGGCCATAATGATCATCAGTGTTGAAAGCATTTGTGCTGCACGAGTGCGGCTAAACAGGTCACGGATCATTGCTCGTGCCAGCATCGGACCGGTACAGGCACCTAACGCCTGAAAAACACGCCAGAAGACAATTTGCTCGATATCTGTTGATAACGCGCAGCCCACCGAGCCGATGATGAACAGACCCAAGCCGATAAACAGCGGCTGACGACGCCCGTAACGATCGCTAATCGGTCCCCAAATCAGTTGTGCGATGCAAAACCCGATAAGGAACCCTGTTATTGTCAGCTCTGCATCACCCTGCAAATCTCTGGCCATGACGGGCATAGCCGGAAGATAAATGTCGGTTGATAAAGAGGTAACAGCCATTAAGGCGCTGAGAATGAGTAGAAACGAAAGACCGGTTTTTTTAGCTGTAGCCGACTGCGTACTTGCCTGTTGATTAAGCATGGTGATCCGTTAGAAATAAAGAGAGAGGGCATGTTAACGGGTTTGTGCATGCTGATAATCACAGGCGGGAGGATAGGGACTATGAATGACATTCATTAATGTTGTGAAGAGCCGGAGCAGTGAAAGAATGGTTTGAACAGGCACTTATGTTAGGCCTTACGGAAAGCAATCGAGGTATCGTTTCAGGCTCGATTTGTGATTGCAGACAAAGACACGAATTATCAGATCATAAAAAAAGCATATCTTCATGTCAGTTTCGTCACAAAGCCGCCGATTAGCCTAGCGTAAGCTAATTCCCGTTTTCCAGGCGGATCCATTTTAGAATTTACTGTGGATGTCTGCTATTGGCACTTAGCGGCACATTTTACCTTCCAGGTTTAAGGGGTAATTTTTTAAGAGCCTGTTCAATTTTCTCTGCGTCCTGTTCCACTATGGCTTTCTCATCGGGTTTGAGCGGAACTTCCTCAAGGTAACGTCTGACAGAGGCCTTACTTTCCAGTATCAGTCCGCGCGCGCTCTGCTTAAGCAGATTAAAATCGCAACCGATGCAGGCCATCCGGTGCTGACAGCTGCTCCAGAAGGGATTCGTGCAGTACGAATCGCCCAAGTCATAATACGTTGCAGGCCCGGTCAGGCTGGCGGCGTCAGGATCGTGATCAATCAGCACGCTTATCATATGAGCGACACGGTCTGCTTTGACGAAAGAGGCGGCCAACTGCGTCGGGCGGATACGCAGATAATGCATGGTGGACTGAGGCGTTGAATGTCCGGTCCACTGCATCAGTTCGTACAGCGACATGCCCTGCGGGACGCTGGCCAGCGCGGTCACCGCTGAGGCCCGTCCCCGGTGGCTGGTTATCGTTCCGCCACTGTCTTGTAAAGGCACGCCCGCGCGTGCGCAGAGCATCGGTATCACCGTGCGGTTGAGGATGGTGCTGCCGGCAGGCTTACCGCGATACTGAAACAGCAACCGGACTTTCTCACCGGTCCGCTCATCGGCGAGCATAGCCTGGTCTGCCGGACGTTCATCCAGCCAGATGTCGACGTACTTTTTCACCACCGCCGCCACCGGTTTTACAAAGGCTTTTGAGGTTTTTCCAGCAGGGATATGCAGGTAGCACAGGGTTCCTGCCGGAATAACACTGCCGTCGTCCTTCACGATATCTTCCGCCTGCGGCGCGATGCAACCGGTGGTCAGGCGGAGCAGTTCGCTCTTTCTCAGCCCCGCATGGGTCCAGATAACGGCCACCGCCTGCAGCATGGCAAGCGGATAATGTATTTCAGTGAGCAAGTCTTCCTGACGCAGATTCAGGCTGGCCCAGATGAGCTTCAGCCAGACCGGATCGTCGATAACACGGGGATTGACGCCACGACGGAACAGGGGCGTGTCCGGTGTGGAAAGATGGCGGGCAGGGCTGAAGCGCAGGCGCCCCCAGCCCCAGTTTTCATAATCAATCATAAACCGGCGGAGCGAATAGATAAAATGCGCCCTGGAATGCGGCATCATTGGCTCGCCGGAGCGCACCGATTTGCGGGTGCCCCTTTCCGTGCCCAGCTGAAGTTCATCCACGTTCATCCGGCCTACCGCTGCGATGAAGCTGGCACAGGTTTCCATCGTCCAGTCTGCCGGTTCCCGCACCTGCGGATGCTCCTTTGTCAGCCAGAGGCCGCAGCGCAGAATAAAGCTATACTGGTTCTCACGGGTGCGCGGCCTGAGCACAGACGTTTCCCGCTAGCGCCGGCACCAGTGCACCCAAGCGGGGTGGATTCCTTCCACCGGCTTTTCGTACCATTTTGTATAGTTTCGCATCCTCATCGGGGCGCTGATAATCCCTAGCGCAGCCAGACCGTGTGAAACCCGCCCGACATATCGGGAGGTCCCTGCGTCCATGCCGGACTGGACCTGCCACAACAGGTCTGGTGTAAATGTCTCAAGCCGTGGGTCCCTGTTTACTATCATCAGCGTTGCCAGTATGCCGGATATGTGATTTTTCTGGCTGGCCGGGGCATAACCCAGCGACGTCAGCGTATCGGTCAGCCGTTGCAGCTCCTGATAATAAAAAGCCTGGCCAAAAATGGCAGAGGCATAAAGCGCGGGTTTGCGGATATCGGGCAGGCTGAGCGGATCATGCAAATCCGCCAGATGCCAGGCAAAGGCAGCCATTAACGGACGGCCCTCCCTGACTTCCCGGCAGAGCGTATGCCAGCGTTTCTGCGGCCACCACCAGCAGGGCATGTCGGCTGCAAGCATTTCGCGCAGCAATCCGGCTATCACCAGCCCGGTGATTTTGCTGCCACATCCGCTTGCGGCGGCAATATCCATCAGCGGCCTGATAAGGTCAGGTGCAGGCTTCATCCGTAACATACCGGACCGGCTGTGGGAGCTGGTCAGCGCCTTCCGTTCAGCGGAGGTTAGCGACGTTTCAAGCCGGTATTCGGTCATGTCAAAGGGACGCCAGCTGTTTTCAATCGGTTTGTGCGGGCTCATGTTATTTCTCCGCGCTGAAAATGAGGTTCGCCATCCTGATATCTGCCGTTTCAATCGCACCGGCCATCCTGGCGGCAAGATCCCGCCCCGACAGGTGAATATAAATCTGGGTGGTCACCGGATCGCGGTGCCCTGCATAGGTCGCAAGCTCGTGCAGCTTCCAGCCCGCGCGGGCCAAATGCGTCAGACGAAGGTGCCGGAATGTATGGGTTGAGATGGCCGACATCCCGGACTCAAGCGCCCATTTCCGGACCGTTTTGCTCCAAGTCCAGAATGAAAGCGGCGCGCCCAGATTCCGGTCGGACGCGGAACGGAACAGGGCACCCTGGGCGATTCCGACCCGCTTCATCTGCATGAGGTGGGCTGCCAGCACGGGCACGGCTGCCGGGCTGTAACAGACAATACGCTCCCGCCGGCTCTTGGTGGTTTCTGCCCGGATACGGATAAGACGGTGCGCGAAATCGAAGTCTTCGATACTCAGCGAAGTGACCTCAGACCGCCGCAGCGCACCGTAATAGGTTAGTGCCAGCATCAGGCGGTCACGCAGGGGCGAGGCGGCGGCATGAAAGAGAAAAACTGCCACTGCGAATCGTCAGGAATGCGCGGCAGCTTTACGATACGGGGAACCAGTCCCCGGCCGGAATTCAGAATGCCGGGAGCGCCGGATCGGGGCAGCGGATTGACCGTGCAGAGGTCCAGATATATGAGAAAGTCATACCAGAGGCGGATTGCAGATAGGCGAAGCTGGAGCGTGGCGCTGGCCGCAGGAAAAGGCATGCCGGGTAGCTGAGGGCTGATGTACGCGGCCAGGTCTTCAAACCGGGCCTTTTCGGGTTCGAGCCTGCGCTGGCTGCAGAACGCAAAGTAATGGTGAAGGGCACTACGGTAGGCCGTGAGCGTCGCCTGCGCCCGCCCCAAATCGGATAACAGTTTCAGCCAGCGCTCTGCCAGCAACAGAACCTGTTCATTTGGTGGAATCAGCATTGTGTTCACCTCTGTCAGCAGTTGTGCTGCTCAAAGTTTACTCAGTGAATGTTGCATTCCACTTAATGTGATAGAGCGCGTAGTTCGAACTGAATACATGTACGCGCTCGCTGAAATCCTGATTTTTAACCTGGAACCACGGTGCACCCATTTTGATGCCCAGTTTTTTTTGCGCCCGCGCTGCGTGCGATGACGCAGCCGTCGTTGTTAGACAGCACAACAACGGGTTTACCGCGGAGATCGGGGCGAAACAGCGCCTCGCAGCTGGCGTAAAACGAGTTGACGTCGGCGAGCCCAAACATGGACATGGTCACCTCCGCCGGGCTCGGGTACTGTTAAAGAACCAGGTAACAACACCGAGCAGCTGCAGTTCCTCCGGATAGATTACCGGATAGGCCGGATTCGTCGGGAGCAGGGCAAGTATGGGCTGTAATTGCAGACGCTTAACCGTAAATTCACCGTTAACCTCAGCGATCACGATGTCGCCGTGAGCCGCATTCTCTGCCCGATCAACAACCATGACGTCACTATCGCAGAGACCGAGGTCCCGCATGCTGTTTCCACTGGCGCGAACGAAGAATGTCGAGGCGCGCCTGCGGATGCAGAGCTCGTTCAGATCAAGTTCTTTCTCGACGTAATCCTGAGCGGGGGAGGGGAAGCCGGCGGCGCACGGATCAGCATACAGCGGCACCCGGACGCGGGGCGTAAACAGGGGGGGCCAGAGCAGTGTCAGGCCTGCTGCATAGTTACCCGAATTCATGACCAGATACTCCGGTCATGTTGTCTTATCACTGCAGAAACTCTGTTGAAATAGCGCATAAA
Organism: Pantoea sp. 1B4; assembly: GCF_016925765.1. Classification (NCBI taxonomy): domain Bacteria; kingdom Pseudomonadati; phylum Pseudomonadota; class Gammaproteobacteria; order Enterobacterales; family Erwiniaceae; genus Pantoea; species Pantoea sp. 1B4. The sequence continues at coordinate 7,417 of NZ_JAEUWZ010000002.1, forward strand.
ATTCCTCCTCTTATTTTACTGTTTATATGTACAGTATTATTGAGGCGGATTAATCTGGCAATAGGGAGCGAGACGGCTACTTATTAAAGCGAATCTATATATCTGAAGGGTCAGGAAATTTTATGAAGATCAGCCTGACTTTCAGTGCCGGACTGAGCTAACAATAATGCGTTATATATGTATGTATGATGTGTAAGCAGTCCATGCCGGCATCGGTGAAATGACGCTTCCTCGCCACGGCTGTTCGTTCCTCGCTGCGCTGCGGTACGCCTCAGCCGGGCCTGCGGCGAGCGTTACAATTGCACGTTCAGGGAAAGAAATACCGCACCCTTATTACTCTTATGGCTTGCCCATACCGGCAATAATAGCCGTCTGAGAAATGCCCTATATAAAGTTTTGTGAACTGTAAGCGAGTCAATCCTTATCTGCCGGTAAAGGCTCGATAAGCTCACTGCCCTGGTGATGAATATTGCCTACTTTTTTGCTGACAGGATGCCAGGTAAATGCTTTTTCCGGAACGGCAGCGTCATGAGCAATTTCTTCAGCACGCGCTGGAGACGTTTCTTCACTGAGCCATTCACGAACGGCATCAGGCGTAATGACCAGCGGCCGCCTGTCATGTATATCGACCATGCCCTGATTGCTGGCTGACGTGACAATCACGAAGCCCTCTTTGCCGTGATCCTGCCCGTACGGCTGCCTGCCGATGGCGGCGAAGAAAAGTGGCTCCTTTTTTTTGTGAAAGATGAAGAATGGCTGCTTCTCACCACCTTCTTTCTGCCATTCGAACCAGCCGTCAGCAGGCACGATAGCGCGGCCATGATTCCAGAGAGGCTTAAACATGCGGCCGCTCGCAGCCGTCTCACCGCGCGCGTTGATAAGTGGCTGCTTATCCCACCATTCCGGTCCGTAGCCCCAATATACCGGATCGAGGCGCAACGAATCTTCCTGTTCGTTTAGCAGTAACACTTTAGTGCCTGGTGCTACGTTAAAGCGCCCGAGAGGTTCCGGATCGAAGGTTATTTCGTCCGGTTTCAGGCCGAGTGAGTCAAAATAATCGTCGCGGCTGCTGTACTGCGCAAATCTTCCACACATGGTTACCTCCTGCTGCTGTTGTAAGGATAGCGACGTATACTGATATCAGGAGTATTAAATGCGCCTGCATGACGGACACCCGGTCGTTATCAGGTTCACCTCATAAGGCTGAAAAGCTGTAAAGAATGGAGCAATTCATGGCCTTTCAGAGTCCGGCCCAGAACTACACCGAAACGCGCCTGAGTCTGGGCGATTTGGTGCATCTTTCCCCTTACTCTACCTATCTGATGCGCAGCGAAAGCGACTGTCCAGATGCAGGTGTTATTAAAGGGTCCGTGCTGGCCATCGATCGCGCGCTGACACCGGCACACGGTCAGTTAATCGTTGCCGAGCTCGAGGGAGAACTGACACTGAGGCGCCTGCTGCTCAATCCGGTTCCCGCCCTGCAGGCGCTGGACGCGGACGAAACTGTTACGCTGCTTGATGTAAGCCAGGTGCTGCCCGTGTGGGGAGTGGTCGCCTATTCCCTTACCGATGTAGCCGGAGTGGGGTTTAACGGACCAGCTGGAGATTAGCAATGTTTGCGCTGGCCGATGCCAACAATTTTTACGCCTCATGCGAAACCGTCTTCAGGCCGGACCTGCGCGGCAAACCTCTTGTCGTCGTGTCTAACAATGACGGATGCGTCATCGCGCGATCGGCAGAGGCTAAACGCTTAGGGATTAAAATGGCCGCACCCCTGTTTCAGAACGAGCGTTTTTTCAGGCAAAACGGCGTTCAGGTGTTCAGCTCTAATTATGAGCTTTATGGCGACCTGTCTGCACGCATGATGGCCATCCTGGGCAAGATGGCTGCGGGACAGGAAGTCTATTCCATTGATGAATCTTTCCTGGATGTCACAGGAATTGGCAGCCTCATCCCGCTTGAAACGTTCGGACAGCAGATGCGCGAGCGCATACGGCGGGAGACAGGACTGATTATCGGTGTGGGGTTCGGCCCGACCAAAACGCTGGCCAAACTGGCCAACCATGCGGCCAAAAAGTGGACCCAGACCCGGGGAGTCGTGGATCTGTCTGACCGGAGTCGTCAGCGCAGACTCCTGCATCTGACCGATGTCAGTGATATCTGGGGCATCGGCCAGCGCATCAGTCTGCGGCTTAATCAGCTGGGAATCACTACGGCTCTGCAGCTGGCGGACAGCAACGTCAGCATGATACGAAAGAGTTTCGATGTCATCACGGAGCGTACAGTAAGGGAACTGAACGGCGAGTCCTGCCTGGCACTTGAGGATGCACCGCCGCCGAAGCAGCAGATAGTGAACTCACGTTCTTTCGGGCAGCGTGTCACACAGCGGGAAGAGATGCAGCAGGCTGTGGTCCTTTACGCCACGCGCGCCGCAGAAAAGCTCAGGGAGCAGAATTCGCGCTGCCGCCATATCAGCGTGTCCATCGCCACCGGCCGGCACGGCGATGAGCCGCAGTATTCAAACACTGCCTCTCGCATTTGTGACTATCCGACCAATGATACGCGTGACATTATAGAGTCAGCGCTTCGTGGCCTGGGCACGATCTGGCGGGATGGATACAGATACGCCAAAGCTGGCGTCATGCTGGGAGATTTTTACCAGTCCGGTGTGGCACAGTTGGACATGTTCAGTGAACAACAGCCGCGTGCAAACGCTGATGCACTAATGGCCGCTCTGGATACTATTAACCGTTCGGGTAAGGGAAAGGTGTGGTTTGCGGGTCAGGGAGATCGCGACAGTATGTGGCAAATGAAGCGTGAAATGCTCTCGCCGCGTTACACGACGAGATTAAAGGATATTCCAAAGATAAAGTAGCAATCTTACTTCTTTTTTTAATGTCAGATAGCGTTACAATATGACATCTTAGTTCTCTAGTGCGGGTACCGTTATGGAGGAGTAAGACAAAGGAATCAAGATTTTTATTTTTTACTGTCTGATGAATTTCATCCTGTACTAATTTTTATTTTAGCTAATTTTTTCCCATAAAAACTAGACTGGTAATGTCCTCACCAAGGAAAATGATTCAATAAATTAATTCAAACTGTGAGGAATACAATGCCAATTTTATCGTTATTTAATCATAAAGGTGGGGTCAGCAAGACCACTACTACTTATCATCTGGGCTGGATGCTTGCTAATAAAGGCTATAAGACTTTGATTGTGGATACCGATCCACAGTGTAATTTAACAAGTTTAATTATTGGTGACGATGAGGCAGAGGATTTCTATAGTGGTAAAGACTGTATCGATATCTATTCATGTATTGAACCCCTAGAGAAAGGAATGCTGGGAGGCGTTAAAAAAGCAAATCCAATTCCGACAAAAAACCCCAATTTATTTTTACTCTGCGGTAATCTAAAATTATCAGGATTCGAAAATCAGCTCGCCTTCGCGTTAACTGCGAGTGAAGGTATCCCAGCAGTGAGAAACATGCCGGGGAGCCTGAGTGAAGTTCTAAGAGCTGCCAAAAAAAGATAATGGATTTGATTATGTTTTAATTGATATGAGTCCTAGCGTCGGAGCTCTAAATCAATGTCTTTTTTATGAGTAGTGATTACTTCCTTGTACCTACAACTCCTGATTTCTTTTGTAAGCAAGCCATTAAATCATTATCTGAAGTAATACCTAACTGGAATAATACTATAAATCCATTTAGGAAAGATGAACTTGCATACTCAATTCCAGCAGAACCGCCTAAATTTATCGGGTTCCTTTCCCAAAAATACCGGCCTCGCAGTAATGCACCAGCCAAGTCTTTCCAGAAGTGGATTGATATAATTCATACTTCTGTTAATGAAGAACTGGTGCCTGTTTTGGCAAAAGAAAATATGATCGTCAATACTCAAGGAAAAGAGTATTTATTCGAAAATGGAGAGCCGTATAACATTGTCAACATATCAGATTTCAACTCGCTTATAGCTCAATCCCAGAAACATAAGACTCCTGTTTTTGAACTTAAGGATGCGGAGATTGAGCAAAGTGGTAAAATCCTCGTGAATATGAAAAAAAAGTCAGCGCGATTTCCTGTATGTGTTTGAGGGGTTTGCTGATAATATTGTTGGACTGACAAGAAGCTCAGTTTAAATTGTAAGATAGGAAGTAGCGCCCTGGTTAGGGCGCTGATATTAATGTTTTTTTTAGTTCTGGCGATATTTAGTGACCCTGTAAGCCCATAACTGGTATCGTGCATTTTTTTTTTACTTTCATAACGCATGGTGTAGCCAAAGCTTGTCTG
>NZ_JAEUWZ010000003.1:0-190243 GCF_016925765.1 Pantoea sp. 1B4
TTGTTTAATTTTAACTACACAAATGACAACATCGGGGAAACCTCATGAATTCACTCAGGCATTTCACTATCCGCCGCGTTGTGCTGTGGATGATGATCGTCTCACTGGGCATCGTCGTGCTGGCCGGCGGCTACAGCAGCCAGGTCGTGCGCGATATCTTTCGTCAAACCGATCGTTCAGCCGTTCTGACGCAGCAACTGAGCTTTCTGGCGCACAGCGCTATCGTCATGCAGAGCGGTACGCCAGCCGATAAAAACGCGCTTGTCGCCTCAACCCCGGCCGATGCTGACTGGGATAACGTCCGCGCGGCACTCACGACAACTCCCTCAGAATACGCAAAGGTTGCCCGTGCGCAGCTGGACAAGGTGACGCAGCAGCTGGCCGGGAATCAGGCCCCGCTGAATGCTGACCGGCATCGGCTTGAGGGCGTCTTGCTGGCAGCACTGCTGGCGGCAGTGGCGTTGCTGCTGTTTTGCGACCGCTATCTGGTCGTTCATCTGGTGCGTCCGGTGGGTAAAATTCGCGGTCATTTAAAAATTATTGCCGATGGCGATCTGACGCGCGAGCCGGAAGATCTGGGGCGCAACTGTGTCGGGCAACTGGTGCCGCTGGTCAAAGAGATGCAGCACAGTCTGTTGCAGACGGTCAGCGCTATCCGTGACAACGCAGCCATTCTTCATCGTGAAGCGGGGGACATTGCTGCGGGTAACGCCGATCTCTCCGACCGGACATCCACTCAGGCTGCTGCACTGGAGCAGACCGCAGCCAGCATGGAGGAGATTACCGTCACCGTGCGTCACAATGCACAGAATGCCCGCGAGGCACGTGAACTGGCTGCCAGCACCACGGATACGACTCAGCAGGGCGTGGAACTCGTTCAGTTGGTATCGGCAGCCATCACCAGCATCGCTCAGGGATCAGAAAAAATCCGGCAGTTCACCACCACTATTAATGGTATTGCGTTTCAGACCAACATTCTGGCGTTAAACGCCGCTGTAGAAGCTGCCCGTGCGGGTGAACAGGGCCGCGGCTTCGCGGTAGTCGCCAGTGAGGTACGTTCACTGGCACAGCGAAGTGCTGCTGCCTCTAAAGAGATCGAAGAGCTGATTGCCGATACCGTGGCACGCGTTGACGATGGCCGGCGGGCGGCTGAGAGCGCAGGAACCACCATGGAGGCCGTGCTGCGCGGCGTCGGCGGCGTGAATGAACTGATCGGACAGATTGCGCTGGCTTCGGATGAACAGAGTAAAGGGATTGCCCAGGTCACGGTCGCCGTTGCAGAACTTGACCGCGTAACGCAGCAGAATGCGACGCTGGTTCAGCAGGTTTCGGCGACAGCAGACAGTCTTAGTGGACAGACTGAAACGCTGGGCAGCGTGATTACGCGCTTTACCCTGCCGCACCACCCCCTTGCCGTAGAGCCTAAACGCGTCACGCCTGATGAAAAAGGCGGCTGGGCAACATTTGCTCGGGCATAGCCTGAACAAATATTTTCTGAACTGTAGATAATGTCTGTCCGGCACGGAATAACGATTAATATTCACTCTTTTTAAAAGAGGGATGAAACGGTCATTTTTTGTGCGTGTGATTGACGTTGATCATCATTCGATCAACGCAACCATTCAGAATGGCAATTACTATTCTCAGCGGTGCAAAAATTATCCGGGCAGCGATTTAAATATAATTCAGGTTATTTTCTCTGTTTTTACTGGTGCGTTACGCTTTCCTGATAAGTGTAAAACGCCGGGCTGTTAAAACTTAACTCAAATTTATGTTTTGGCCGCAGGCGTGTTCTTCCGCCCGGCCATCTCGCCGGGGCACCGTATGCGGAGCGTTTATATGGGAAATCAAATTTTACAGCGGCCTGTCGCCGTCCAGCACAACGTACGTGAGCTACGCCTTGCGGCCGGTCTCTCTCAGGAGATTGCAGCCGAGCGTTTCGATCTTAGTCAGCGTGTCTGGCAGACCAAAGAAGCATCGAAAAATCCTGCGCTGCTCAGCCAGGGAGAATATGAACTGCTGATGTTGCTCGCCGGAGAGCATCCGCACTATCAACTGGTACCAAAGCTGAAAAAGTAAGGCGTTCATCCTCTGTTTTCTCTTAAGTAAAGTCATGTCGGGCCGATATAGAGAGCTAAGCGAGGCGCATTACCGCCTGTCTGATATGCTCTGGCCAGATAATCCTGGGCGGTCCGCCGCACTCTCTCTGGCAGGCATAACGTATTAACTGATGCCTCGCTGTCTGCGGTGTCAGCTTTATCGGACTCAGCGCGGCAACCTGTTGCTGCCGGGTTTACTGACGGGCCTTTCTTCCGGCAACGGATCGGCAGCGAACTCTGCGCGTTCTGTCTGATTGAACGTGTCCTCTTTATGCTGTGTCAGGCCAGCCACAGCAGATAACATCAGAGGAGAGTTACGCTGAAACGTCCAGTTTATCATGATGCCGAGGCGGCTCGCCTCGACGCACTTAAGCAGTATCATCTGATGGATTCACCGCCGACCGATGCGCTGGATCGCCTCACTACGCTTGCCGCGCGGCTGTTTCGGGTGCCGGTCGCTTTTGTCTCGCTTATCGACGAAAAGCGGCAGTTCTTCGCCTCCCGGTACGGTTTAAATATTTCAGGTACGGCACGCAACGTCGCCTTCTGCCACCATACGCTGGCGCAGGGCGATATCCTCTGCGTGCCCGATACGCTGAAAGATCCGCGCTTCCGCGACAGTCCGCTGGTTCACGGCTACCCCTTTATCCGCTTTTACGCGGGGATCCCGCTTTCGACCCCGGATGGGCATCATATTGGCACGGTCTGCCTGACCGACAGCCATCCTCGTGAGCCGTTAACTGCAGAGGATCGAAAGCATCTGAACGATATTGCTGCCCTGGTGATGGATCGCATGGAGATGCATCGTCTGGAGTTATTGCGCTACACCAGCCAGCAGCGACTCGAGGCGATCTCATCCACTTCGCCTGACGCCATTGTCTGCACCGACCTTCGGCGTGGCATAACCTTCTGGAACCCGGCCGCCACCGCGCTGTTCGGCTACAGCGCAGAGGAGATGCGCGGCCAGTATATCAGCGAGCTGATCCCTGCTCGCTGTCAGACTGACTACCGTAATGAACTGGTCCGGATTACCTCTGACGAAGCAGCTATCTCGCACCCACGCTCTTTGCAGATATGGGGTGTCACGCGTGAAGGTCGTGAATTTCCGGCAGAGGTCTCTTTTTCGGGCTGGCGTGAAGAGGGCGAACGGCTGGTGGGCATGATCATCCGCGATGTCACGGCCCGCTATGAGAGTGAGGCGCGGCTCTGTGAGCTGGCCTCACTGGATATGCTGACACGTCTCGCCAGCCGCAGCGCGTTTATGGATCAGGTCGGCCAGCTGACCAGGGCGGGCGTCCCCTATACGTTACTGATGACCGATCTCGATGGTTTTAAAGAGGTTAACGATACGCTGGGGCATGCTGCAGGCGATGCGTTGTTGTGTCACGTTGCCGAACAGATTCGTGCGGTCTGCGCCAGTGCTGTGACGGCTGCGCGCCTGGGCGGTGATGAATTTGTGATCCTGTTAGCGGGCGGCAGCGCTGAGGCGGCGATCACGGCGGAGAAACTGATTGCGGCCGTTCAGACGCCGTTCCGCTATCACGACTCGCCAGTGGTGGTCGGTGCCAGCACCGGCATCGCCTCCTATCCGGAGCACGGCAGGGATCCCTCTTCGGTGATGTCTGCCGCTGATCTGGCGCTCTATCGCGCCAAAGCGTCGGGTAAAGGCTGCAGCATACTGTTTATGCCCGCGTTTCGTGAAGCGGAGCAGCAGCGGCGCCGTTTTGAGCGCGAACTGGAAACGGCGGTGCGGCAGCAGCAGTTCACTCTTTACTATCAGCCCCGCTACGACGTTGAAAGCGGAAAGCTTATTGGCTGCGAGACGCTGGTGCGCTGGCAGCATCCGACGCGCGGGCTGCTGTTGCCGGCTGAATTTATCGGCATGCTGGTTAAAAGTCCGCTTTCAGTCACGCTGGGTGAATGGATCATCCGCAGTGCTCTGGCACAGGTCCGGCAGTGGCAGGTTCGCTCTCCTCAGCTTCGCGTCAGCATTAACCTGTTTCCGCGCCAGCTGGCAGGGAACAGCCTGGAGACGGTAATACGTGAGAGTGCCGGAGGCGATGCCGGTTTTGTTGAGCTGGAAGTGGATGAGCCACTGCTGGCCGTGCTGATGCAGGATATGCCGGTTCAGGTTGACGCCGTACGCCGAACGGGAGCCTCGTTCGTTATCGATCATTACGGGCGTACGCTAGGGGCGATTAACCTGCTGCGCTATAGCGTTGTGACGGGTTTTAAAATCGATAAGTCGATGACGCACGAACTGGGTTCCAGCATGCGGGTGCGTATGATGTTCCGGGCCATTACCGCGCTCGGCAAAAGCCTGGGTATCCGGGTGGCCGCCGAAGGGGTGGAAGACAAAGAGCAGATCGCTTTTGTTACGGCCGCCGGATGCGACATTATGCAGGGCAATGGCCTGTGCCAGCCACTGACGCCGGCGGACTTTGAGGCGATGCTGTGCGGAGAGGAGCACTGTGCGCCCGCTATCGCTATCGCCAGCGGTTATGACGTTACGCCACGCTAATCGGTCTGATTGTGGCGAGCGTAGCGGAGGATGCCCGACGCTGATAGTCTGCGCCTCAGGGTGAGTGTGCGGGCTGGTATTCCTGTTTCAGCAAGCCGAAGATCCAGTCATCCTGCCACTGGCCGTTGAGGAAGAAGTTCTGCCGCAACGTCCCCTCCTGCACAAAGCCCGCTGAAATCAGGGTCCGGCGTGAGGCCGCATTGCCTGCTGTCACCGTCGCGATCAGTTTGCGGTATTCCTGTTGCTCAAAGCAGAACGTGATAATGGCATGCAGAGACTCGCTGCCGTAGCCTTTGCCCTGCGCATCTGCGGCCAGAATAAAGCCAAACTCCGCAATACCCTCTCCACGATCGATAAACCCGCAAAAGCCAGCCGGAGCACCGGATGTTTTTTCTCCGATAACCAGACAGAGCCAGTGCCTGCAGCCCTTGTACCAGGCGGGCAGGCGGACATCAAATGAGTGGGTTCTGATCTCTTCAGCGCTGCGCGGATCGCTGATGTACTGCATCACCGCTCTATCCTGACTGACTGCCAGATAGAAGGGCCAGTCTTCCTGACGAAGTGGCCGATAAGTCAGGCGCGGCGAGGTGACTTTCAGCGGTATTTCAGCCGGTACTTTAGCAGACTCTTCAGTTGTCATCGTGCAACTCCCTGCGGATCGGATCTCTGTGGCGATGGCGCAAAAATAACACAGAGTGGCTGACTGGCGGGACGCGCTTTTGCCGCTCTGCGAGGTATCCCGCAATCCCGACGCTATCTCAACAGCTCCTGCTCTCGTGCATTGTCCAGCTCCCGCTTGCCACATTTGCTCTTATCGCTGCGCTGTCAGGCCTTCTGCCCACTTCATTGCTACGCTTTTAGCCAGATGGCTGAAAATTGATCCTGATGAGAGTAATCCCCATGGAATTGAAAACGTTTGAAACTGGAGCCTGGGCTGCGCTGCAGGAATCTGCAACCGATCCACAGGGTGGATTTCGTTATCTGATGCTCTGTACGGTCGATGCTCTGCTACAACCTCAGGCGCGCACCGTGGTTCTGCGCAAGTGTGCCGACGACCGCAGGATGCTGACATTTCATACGGATGTTCGCAGCCCGAAGTGGCAGGAGATGGCGGCGAATCCGCAGGTCACCGTGCTGGGATATTGCCATCAGCGTCGCCTGCAGTTACGGCTGGCAGGGCGGGTTGCGTGTTATGCGGCGGGAAGTGATGTTGCCCGGGCAGCCTGGCGTGCGTTACCGCAGCACACGCGGCAGACTTACACCGGCGGACCTCCGGGGGGAAGCACGGGCAACGGCTGATGAGACGCCTGACGCGGCAGCAACGGAAACCGGGGAATCCCGCTTTGGCGTGGTGATTTTGCAGGCCAGTGTGCTGGACGCCTATCAGCTTCAGCGAAACGAAAATCAGCGCGCCCTGTTTCGCTATTCGGCTAATGGCGAACTGCAGGAAAGCGAATGGCTTAACCCCTGACCCGATATGCCTGATTCACTTCGGGTCGGGTTAACACCTGATTGATCCTCTTTCCGCACGCGATAAAAGAGATTTCACTGTCTGCCGCTTCGTTAGCTGTTTTTTATCTGCCGCACCGCTTAATCGATTTTAGCACCACGTTATCTTCATATAATGGCGTTTTTCTGCTTTTTCCTATCTTTTGTCATTGTTTGTGCCAGGCTTTAACTAACCGAAAAGCAGTGACTTATGCTCAAGGTAAAGAAAAGTACAAATGATCGCTCTGTATCACAGGCAGGTTAAACATGAACAATCAACCTCCTGAAAAACCAGGGTCAGAGGGTAGCGACCAGGTGATAAGCCTGGCGGAGGAAACCGTTGAGGTCTCAAAACAGCGGGTCATCGACGGTCATGTCAGGGTTACCCGACAGGTCACTGAGCATCAGCAGAAGATTGCGCTGATGCTCCGGCACCAGACGGCGGAAATAGAACGCATTCCTAAATCGGAACGGCTGGCTGAGATGCCGGCAATCCGTGAAGAAAATGGCGTTCTGATCATTCCTGTCGTTGAAGAGGAAGTCGAGATCGTTCGTCATCTGGTGCTGAAAGAGGAGTGGCATATCCGCAAAGTTGTCAGTGAAGAAGCGACAGAACAGGTTGTTTCCCTGCGCAAACAGCATGCTCACCTGACCCGAACACCCTATTCAGAGCCGTCCGAATCCATCACCGAGGAACACAACATGGCGCGTGAAACAATCGTAACAATGTTCAGCAATATCTCACTGGCAGAGGGTGCAAAGCGTAACCTGATCAAGGCCGGGTTCCTGGATGATGACATTGATATCATCTCCGGTGATCGTTTGCGTACCGAAGGTCAGGAGGCCCGTCACCCTGGCTTCTGGCAACGCCTGTTCGGCAATACGCTGGAGGAGGATCAGGCCGAAGTGTATGAAGACGCGATGCGAACCGGCGGAGTAGTGCTGTCGCTGCGGGCCGATGAAGATGAGTTACCTCGCGCCCTGGGCATCCTTGATGCACATGAAGAACTTACCGAGCGCAGTGCGGCGCTGCCCGATGATTACGCGCCCGGTTACGCGACCAGTGATGGTCTGACTTCATCTGCCAGTGGAACGCTTCAGGATAATGCCGCCGTCGATCCGCTCTCTACCGATCCTGCCCATCGTGGCGCTGCCCGTACCGCCCTGACCGGTGACGAAAGTGACGAGGATGTACTGCGTCTTGCCGAGGAGCGACTGGAAGTGGGTAAACGTCTGGTCAGCGAAGGTTCAACCCGCGTTCGCCGCTACACTGTCACCGATCAGGTCTCAGAAAATGTCTCGCTGCATGAGCAGCACGCCGCAATCTTCCGTCGTCCGGTGAATGAATCAGGTTCACCCACCCATGTTGACTGGTCTGAAAAAACTGTCGAAGTGGAAGAGACGCATGAGCAGCCCGTGATTAATAAGACCGCGGAGATCATTGAAGAGGTGGTGTTACGCAAAGAGACAAGCGATCGGGTTGAAACTATCAACGATTCGGTACGCCGTCAGGAAGTGGATATTGACCATGCCAGTACAGATCCTCTCGGCGCAGATCGGCTGACCGGGAATCGTACTGTGGCCGATCCGTTGCTTGAAAGCACACGTCAGGCCCGCGCTGACCACGACACTCGTCCGGTAACGCCAGGCAGCGAGCCAGCGCATAAAGAGGGTTTTGCTGAGAAAGCTGGTGATAAAATCGCAGAAGCGAAAGAGAAAGTCGAAGACAAGTTTAAAAAGCCGTAATACCGGAGCGGTGATTGTCGCCTTCTATGCCTGAAAACCCGTCGCAGACGGGTTTTTTTCATAAATCACACTGAAATTCTGTAGGCAATTTAATGGCATCACTTAGACCTGACACCCGTTGACGGAGAATGGCCACATTGAAAGTTGTATAGAGCTCTCGTCTTAAGTGTGTGTACGTTATTCGTGACCTGCCCCTAGTATTAGATACAACGATCAGTTAGTAATGTCGGTTTGTTTATCTTCTGATTTTCCATTTCTCCAGCCTGCTGCAAATTCAGACGGCGTCTGGTAATTCAGCGATGAATGAGGTCTGGACTCGTTATAGTCCTGCCGCCAGTCATTAATGATTTTCCGGGCATGAACAATATCGCTGAACCAGTGTTCATTCAGGCATTCATCGCGAAAGCGTCCGTTAAAACTCTCAATAAATCCGTTCTGTGTCGGTTTACCGGGCTGAATAAGCCGCAGCTCCACGCAATGCTCAAAGGCCCATTGGTCAAGTGCTCTACAGTTAAACTCCGGCCCCTGGTCAGTTCTTATCGTAGCCGGATATCCGCGAAACAGCGCAATACTGTCCAGAATATGCGTGACCTGCACGCCTGAAATCCCAAAGGCAACAGTGACAGTCAGGCATTCCTTTGTGAAGTCATCGACGCAGTTAAGGCACTTGATCCTGCGACCGGTGGCCAGTTCATCCATGACGAAATCCATTGACCAGGTCAGATTGGGCGCATCCGGGCGAAGCAGCGGAAGCCGCTCAGTCGCCAGACCCTTACGACGTCGTCTGCGCTTCACACTCAGGCCGTTAAGGTGATAAATGCGGTATACCCGCTTGTGGTTGACGTGAAGGCCCTCACGACGCAATAACTGCCAGATCCGCCGGTAACCAAAGCGACGGCGTTCAGGTGCCAGCTCTGTGATGCGTAGAGATAGCTGCGCGTCAGCAGCCGGACGCTGAGCTGAATAACGGCAGGTTGAAAGAGACAGACCTGCCAGCCTGCAGGCACGACGTTGCGACAGACCCGTTGCATCACATATGACTTCCACGGCTTCCCGCTTCTGGTCTGTCGTCAGAACTTTCGACCCAAAGCCACCTGAAGCGCCTCCTTATCCAGCATGGCTTCGGCGAGCAGCTTCTTAAGGCGGACGTTCTCCTCTTCAAGTAACTTAAGCCGCTTTACCTCAGGGACTTCCATGCCGCCAAACTTCTTGCGCCAGGTGTAGAAAGTAGCGTCTGAAATAGCATACTTACGGCAGAGTTCCCGTGCAGAAACCCCGGCTTCGGCCTCGCGGAGGATACTGATGATCTGTTCGTAGGAAAACGCTTCTTCATGGGGATGCCCTCATGTGGCTTATGAAGACATTACTAACATCGGGGTGTACTAATCAACGGGGAGCAGGTCATATCAGTCATAGCACCATCGCCTGGCACGGGCTGACTCGATTACCATCCCGATAGTAAGAGGGATGGCCTCGCGCGGGTTTTTTGGATAGTAGAGGCTGAAAGTCACCAGATCAGAATCCATTCCAAACGCATCGAAGACGTTCTGAAGGCATCCCGCAGCGTCCTCCGGGTCAAGCTTCATGTCCTGATTAAGCGACATCTCTGGCGTGAGTGTTTTTTTCCGGAACGTAAGCAGCGATCGGCCGTTCCACGGCTCAATGAGTGCCATTACGCGTGCCTGTGTGTCATCTACCATAACTTATCCTCCCCGCGAGCGATGGCATTGTACAGTCTGACCGAATTGAAACTGATATCGGCAACGTCTCTTGCCAGAATCACCCAGCCCACGACGGGTATCGCCCGACCAACAAAGGTGCTGAGCTTATGCGTAAAAAAGGATACGCGCGGTCCGGGGCGGGTATCCCCCCTACGATGGTGGGGAGCTGTATGCCGAAAGGAAACTTGGCGTTAGGGAATACTCTGCGTGCTGCCCGTGAGGCATAGGAGGTACCTTTGAGAGCATCGCGCGGTTTGGTGCGGGTAGTCAGGACATTACGTCCAGACAGGATGGCCACGATCGCTCCGTGAATCGCCACGGGTTTAACAGACACCTCAGAGTCATTTAAGATGGCTTAAAGAGAGGTGTCCATGAGCGGTAAGCGTTATCCCGAAGAGTTTAAAATTGAAGCAGTCAAACAGGTTGTTGATCGCGGTTATTCTGTTGCCAGCGTTGCAACACGTCTCGATATCACCACCCACAGCCTTTACGCCTGGATAAAGAAGTACGGTCCAGATTCTTCCACTAATAAAGAAGAGTCAGATGCTCAGGCCGAGATCCGCCGTCTCCAGAAAGAGCTGAAGCGGGTTACCGACGAACGGGACATATTAAAAAAAGCCGCGGCGTACTTCGCAAAGCTGTCCGACTGAGGTACGCCTTTATCCGTGACAACATCTGTTGCTGGCCTGTTCGCCTGCTCTGTCGGGTGCTGGATGTTCATCCCAGTGGTTTTTACGCCTGGCTTCAGCAGCCGCATTCACAACGCCATCAGGCAGACCTAAGACTGACAGGACAGATTAAACAGTTCTGGCTGGAATCGGGATGCGTCTATGGTTATCGCAAAATCCATTTGGATCTGCGGGACAGCGGGCAACAGTGCGGAGTGAACAGAGTCTGGCGACTGATGAAACGTGTCGGGATAAAGGCTCAGGTCGGATACCGGAGCCCGCGGGCACGTAAAGGCGAGGCCAGTATCGTGTCGCCCAACAGGCTCCAGCGACAGTTCAATCCGGATGCTCCGGATGAGCGTTGGGTAACGGACATAACCTACATCAGGACCCACGAAGGCTGGCTGTATCTTGCCGTGGTTGTTGATCTGTTCTCACGCAAAATTATCGGCTGGTCCATGCAATCCCGGATGACAAAGGACATTGTCCTGAACGCACTGCTGATGGCTGTATGGCGGCGTAATCCCCAAAAACAGGTGTTGGTTCATTCGGATCAGGGCAGTCAGTACACAAGCCATGAGTGGCAGTCGTTCCTGAAATCACACGGCCTGGAGGGCAGCATGAGCCGTCGCGGTAACTGCCATGATAATGCGGTTGCAGAAAGCTTTTTCCAGTTGTTGAAACGCGAACGGATAAAGAAAAAGATCTACGGAACGCGGGAAGAAGCCCGCAGCGATATTTTTGATTACATCGAAATGTTTTATAACAGTAAGCGTCGGCATGGTTCTAGCGATCAGATGCCACCGACAGAATATGAAAACCAGTATTATCAACGGCTCGGAAGTGTCTAGATTATCCGTGGCGATTCACCGAAGTCATCAATGCCCAGCTGTTCAGCGACTTCTTCACAGAAAATCATGAAAAAGAGCTCACCAGCGGTGAGGTTCGGTCTACCTGCGTAGAAATAGGTGTTATTGAGTTCTTCAGTCGTATCCACTGCCAGCTCCCACAAGTTCACTTCATTCATCATCCTGATGCTTTTTAAACAATACCTCGCGCGTTCATGCTTGACAACCTGACGGTCTGGGACAGGATAAAAAAAAACGGTAATTTCACCTCATCTCCCTACAGGCACTCGCGGCATCATTTCAGAAATGGGCATGGTTTCGCTATCCTTATGTCTTAAATGATTTTTTATGCCGTCAGCGCGCTGAATAACGGGAGCGGGGCATCATCAGGCACTCTGGGGTGCATACCTGGCCATAGAGAGATAAAGGTTATAGAAAGGTTCCTGGGGTATTAAACATTTCCCATTGTCTATATCCATACCTTACATAGACCTGCATTTATCGATACCACAGGAATCTACATTAGAGTCACATAAGCGATTTGCTAGTGACGGCTTTGCCTTATTTAAGTTTGCTCCAGGGTTTTCTTAAGAGATAAGAAGGCTTCCTGTACATGCTGCTTACCAGTCTGTGCTGCCACGAAGCGATGAACCCCCCCTCGCGTTGTGCAGACCGCGATCCCTGACTACCCTTGCTGTTGTTTCTATCCCCAAACGGGCCGGATAGCCTGAACGCCGGATTAGCATCTGCAATTTTTAGTCATTAACGGCAGGCGATCGTGAATCTGCCGTGCATTATCAATCAGGGAAATCATGACAGAACAACGCAACGCCGATCATTACCGCGCTGATGAGCACATTGATCCTTATATCTCGGTACAGGGTGCAAGAACACATAATCTCAAAGATGTTTCGCTGCGATTTCCCCGTAACGCCATGGTGGTGTTCACCGGGGTTTCAGGCTCCGGTAAATCGTCCCTCGCCTTTGATACCCTCTATGCGGAAGCCCAGCGCCGGTTTATCGAGTCGGTGTCGCCACATGCGCGTCGTCTGATCGATCAGGCTGCTGCACCGGATGTGGATAATATTGACGGACTTCCACCCGCGGTGGCGCTTCAGCAGAGCCGGGCTGGCGCGCAGGAGCGTTCAACGGTGGGCAGCCTCACCCGGATTTCTGTCACGCTGCGTCTGCTGTTTTCCCGTGCGGGCGTAAGGCCTGAAGGCGTTCCCTTTATGACCGCCGATTTTTTCTCGCCTAACAATCCTGAAGGTGCCTGTCCGCATTGCCAGGGACTGGGAAGAGTGCACACCGTTAAAACCGAGTCGATGGTGCCGGATAGCTCACTGAGCATCCGCCAGGGGGGCTATCGCTTCCTGGCCCAGAGGCTGGCATAACAAAAATCTGCGCAGCATCCTTGAGACGCTCGGCTACGATGTCGATGCGCCCTGGAATACGCTTTCAGCCCGCGACCAGCAGTGGATACTGCTGACTGACGAACAGCCATCGGTGCCGATTTTTGTCGGTCTGAATGCTGAGCAGCGCGAAAACGCCCTGGCGGCGGGCGAAGAGCCGGCTTATACCGGCACGTACACCAGTGCAGCAAAAATCGTGCTGCAGAGTTATTCGGGTGGCAGCGAGACGACGAAGAAACGGCTGGCGCGCTTTGTGACGGTCACTCCCTGTTCTGAATGCCACGGTAAAAGGCTAAACCGGGATGCGCTGTCCGTGACCTTTGCCGGTCATGACATTGCCAGCCTGAGTGAGCTGTCGGTCTCTGAGCTCGCTGAACTGCTGAAGCCTTATGCGCGTGGCGCATCACCGGACCTGCCGGCAGAGGCGGCACTGCGTGAGGCGGTCATCCGGATGGCGTCGGATATCTGTATGCGGCTTGAGCAGCTGGAAACGCTGGGTCTGGGTCATCTGGCGCCGGGACGCCGTACCACCGTACTCTCATCCGGCGAGCTGCAGCGCGTGCGTCTGGCCACCCAGCTGATATCGCGGCTGTTTGGCGTGCTTTATGTGCTGGATGAGCCGTCAGCCGGGCTGCATCCCGATGATGTCAAATCGCTGCTCGCATCCCTGAAGAACCTGGTGCGTGCCGGTAATTCGCTGGTGGTCGTCGAACATAATATTGACCTCATCGCCGAGGCAGACTGGCTCATTGAGGTCGGCCCCGGCCCGGGAACGCATGGCGGCGAGATCGTCTATAACGGCGAACCAGCAGGGCTTGAAGAAGTCAGTGCGTCACCCACCTCGGGCTATCTTTTCTCACGAAACTATACCGGGCTGCGCCAGCGCCGGCCCGCAGAGAGCTGGCTCTGCTTTGAACAGGTCTATTGCAACAATATTGCCGGAGTGGATATCGCCATCCCTATGGGGAGAATGACGGCCGTCACCGGCGTGTCCGGCTCCGGAAAATCGACGTTGCTGAATCGCGTGCTTCCGGAAATGCTCGGACGTTTTGACAAAACGCCTGACATCGAGGAGGGCGAGGAAGAGGATCTGGTGCCGCACGTTAAGGGTCAGGTTGTCAGCGGAAGTGACGCCATCGGCCGATTGGTCAGAATCGATCAGCGTCCTATTGGCCGGACACCACGCTCAAATCTGGCCACTTACACCGGATTTTTCGATATCGTCCGCAGGCTGTTTGCAGACACCGACGCGGCGAAAGCCAAAGGCTTCAGCGCCAGCCGGTTTTCATTCAATCTGCCAGCCGGACGCTGTCCTGCCTGTGAAGGGCAGGGACAGATTTCGATTGAGCTGCTCTTCATGCCGAGCGCTACCGCAACCTGTTCCGTCTGCGCGGGAAGCCGTTATAACCCCGAAACGCTGGAGGTGAAATGGAACAACCTGACGATAGCGGATGTGCTTGATCTGACCGTGGACGACGCCACTAAGGTGTTTCATGGACATGACGGGATCCAGCGTTCGCTTAAGGCACTGACGTCGCTGGGGCTGGGATATCTGACCCTGGGTCAGCCCGCCACTGAACTGTCGGGCGGCGAGTGCCAGCGTATCAAGCTTGCCTGGGAGCTGCAGCGGGTCCAGCGTACGCCCACGCTTTATCTGCTTGATGAACCTTCAACAGGATTGCACCCGTCTGACATGGATAAGCTGCTGGTAGTGCTGGATGAACTGGTAAAGCGTGGTCATACCGTAATTATGGCGGAACACAACATGCGCATAGTGGCAGAGGCGGACTGGGTGATTGATCTGGGTCCCGGCTCGGGTCTTAAAGGAGGAAGGGTTGTCTCCTCCGGCTCACCGGAAGAGGTCAGCGCATCTGCAGAGAGTCTGACTGCGCCCTGGCTTTCCGCACAGCTGAAAAAGAGGGCGGGCGATCCGGAGTAATCGGGCGGTAGAGATATCTTCCGCTAAAGGTGATGTAGTCTGAGGGCTCAGGGGCTGGCTTCAAAGCCCGTCAAATCTCAACCTTGAGGATTATCACTGATGGCAATGTTTAATCCGCCACACCCTGGTGGCCTGATAGCGGAATATCTCGAAGATAACGACATCAGCCTGCGCAGTCTGGCTAAACAGCTGGGCGTTTCCGCAGCTTCGCTTAGCAAAGTGGCTAGCGGTAAAGCCTTCGTCAGCCCGGAAATGGCTGTACGGCTGGAGGCGGGTCTGGGTATTGCGGCACGGCTCTGGTTATCCATGCAGGCCGCATGTGATCTGCATAAGGCGCGAGAAACTACAGATGTTTCCGGCGTTCCTCTGCATCCAGGGATCGTAGCATCATTATTGCGGGACGAGACGGTATAGTTCTCGCCCCGAAGCGGCTTTCCTCATCGCCAAAACAAACCTTTTATCTCATCAGCGCAGCGGCGCATTAACCTGTAACGCATCCAGCTCACGGGCGTCGTGACTGCAAAAAAAAGGTGATTTCGCCGCCGCGCTGGCAGGAGAGCTCACGCAGTCGCTGCTGATTGTGTCGTCTGGCCACGTTATCCATGCCCATCATCCACTGGTAAAAGCGCAGTCCCGGCGTGCAGTGTCGCGTCTGCTGCCGCATTTCGCCGCGGTAAAACCAGGCATCGCCGCCGTGCAGCAGCCAGCCATCGGGTTGCTGAATCGCGATACCCGCGTGACCCGGCGTATGGCCCGCCAGCGGCACCAGCAAAATCTCCGGCGGTAAGTCACGCAGGCGATTAACCGCCTCAAAACCAAACCACTTTTCTCCCTGCGGCTGATAGGTCTCCCAGTTGCTGATCCCACCCCATTGTCCGGGCCGGTAACGTTCCCGTGACAGCCAGCTATGGCGCTGATGCGCAGTATCAACCTCCTGCTGCAACAGATGGATTCGCGCCTGCGGAAAATCGGTTAGTCCGCCAGCATGATCGAAGTCGAGATGGGTCAGAATAATATGCCGCACATCCTCAGCCCGGAAACCCAGTGACGTAACCTGTGACAGTGCGGTCAGTTCATCGCGGCGCTGAATATTGTTTAATGCGCGGAAAAAGCCGGACAGGCGGCTGCCGGGCGTATGGATATCCTGGCGACCAAAGCCGGTATCCACCAGCACCAGCCCGTCGCAATCCGTCTCAATCAACAGACAGTGACAGACCAGATGTGCTTTCAGGCCTTTACTGAATCCATCATAGAACGCGCCGCCCAGCGGACACATACAGCCACAGTTAAGGTGGTGAATTTTCATCGGGCCTCCATAGGGACAATGGGGGGATATTTCTGAGAGGCTACGCCCTGTCCGGCGCGCAGCACATCAGCCTGGCTATAGAGTGTAGAGAGGGATGACACAGTAGGCGGAGCGGTGAAGCGGATAACCGGGCAAAATTGCCGGTTATCCGCCAGAAAGCAGAGGATTATCAGGTGTGGAACAGCGGGAAAGCACCGGTCAGCAGACCGCCTGCCATCAGCACCAGACTGACCAGAATCCCCCCACTTAATTGCAAAGCGCTGGTGGTCGCCGATGTCGACTTTCGCCAGACCCACCAGCAGGTAGACTGACGGCACCAGCGGACTCAGCAGGTGGAATGGCTGGCCGACAATAGAAGCGCGGGCAATCTCTTCTGCGGTAATGCCGTAGCTGGCCGCCGTCTGGGCGATAACCGGCAGAATGCCGAAGTAAAAGGCATCATTCGACATAAAGAAGGTAAACGGCAGACTGACCAGCGCGGTGAACACCGCCAGGTAAGGTCCGAAGCTGGGCGGGATCACAGCCAGCAGGCTCTTCGCCATGGCGTCAACCATGCCGGTGCCGGAGAGGATGCCGGTGAAAATACCGGCGGCAAAAATTAATGCGGTCACCGCCAGCACGTTACCGGCATGAGAGCTGATGCGGGCTTTCTGCTCCTCCAGCGTGGGATAGTTGAGCATCACCGCTATCGCAAACGCCAGCATAAACAGGATCTGAATCGGCATTAAACCAATCACCAGCAGCACCAGCAGCACGGTGGTCAGGATGAAGTTAGGCCAGAACATTTTCGGACGGCGATTGGCTGCGCACTCTTCGGCATCGCCCAGCCCCAGCTCAATGTTGTCGAGATGATGATCTTTCATGGTCATCACGCCAAGGCGCTTACGCTCACGCAGGCCAAACAGCACCGCCATCGCCACCAGGCTGGCACAGGCCAGCAGCATGGCTGGCAGCATCGGAATAAAGATATCAAGGGCGTCAATGCGCAGTGCCGCCGCGGCACGGGCTGTCGGACCTCCCCAGGGTGAGAGGTTCATGATGCCGCTGGCGAGGTTCACCAGACAGGTCATCATCAACACGTTCATGCCCAGCCGGTGATAGAGCGGCAGGAATGCGGCAATGGCGATCATGTAAGTGGTAGAGCTGTCACCATCCAGCGAAACCAGTAGTGTTAGTACCGCCGTTCCGACCAGCACTTTCAGGGGGTCACCGCGCACCATCCGAAGAATAAAGCGCACCAGTGGGTCAAACAATCCGGCATCGATCATCAGACCGAAATAGAGAATGGAGAAGGTCAGCATCACGCCGGTAGGGGCCAGCTTTTTGACGCCGTCCAACATCATGGCACCCAGGCCTGCGTAAAAGCCGCCAATCAGCGCAAATATGGTTGGTATCAGGATCAGCGCAATCAAGGCTGACATGCGTTTGGTCATGATCAGATACATGAAGCAAACAACCATGGAAAAACCCAGTATCGTCAGCAAATTAACAGCCCTCGCAATGGCGGAAAAGTAATGAAAAAGTTACATATCGGCAGGAAAATTCAGGTAATTACTTAGCGTGGTAATGATTAACCTGTTGTTTTAATTAACCCTGCATTCAAAGATGATAATAAATAGTTGTCAGTATTTAGCATTTCTTTAACAAAGAAGGGTGATCATGATCATCTTTAAACGGTTCTTAAACGAGATTGTGTGACTGAGATCAAAGGGTGTCGAAGTGTAACCGGGGTTTCGGGCCAGCTGGGGGCTGAATCAGGCGGGTAGTAGAGTGGTGGAGAAACAGGGTAACCGGCTGAGCCTTGATGCTCAGCCGGTTAACGTTATTAACTGCCTAACAGCTGAATAATCATTTCAGGGGTTTTATTCGCCATTTTGCTGACGGCAGTCTGACCCTGCTGAATAATCTGGCTGCGTGCCAGCTGGCTTGCTTCTTCAGCATAGTCCGCATCCTGTATGCGGCTGCGAGCCGCTGAGGTATCCACACCCTGCTGCGATAACACATTACGGTTGGACTCGTAACGGTTGATCTTTGCGCCATAGATCGACTGATAGCCGCTGATCTTCTCGAGCGCGCTATCCAGTGCCTTCATGGTGGTTGAGATATCGCCCTCTGTAAGCAGCGTTGTGTTGTTCAGCCCCAGCGTTTTGGTATCCGATGGCGTTGCCGGAATAGTATCCGACTGGATCGGCTGACCGTAATCGGCGCTGGTGACCACCTCCATAGGTTCGCTCTTCTTCGGCGGCGTCGCAGGCACACCTTTGGGTTCCGGCAGATTTCCCCAGGTCAGATTACCGGTGAAGGAGCCATTGCCCACCACCACCACAATCAAATCCTCGCTGACGGTATCCAGCGTGATGCGCTCAAGCCGGTTACTGGTGATGGTGCCGTTGTTGAAATCGCCGCTGGCGACATCCTCATAGCGATCGCCGTCACCGCTGTAAGTGATGTTCATACCGTTGTAGGTGCTGCTGTTACTGCCCGCCAGCGTCCAGCTCGGGCCGCCCTCCAGCAACTGCGAGCTGTCATAAGCCGCACCGCTGGCAAATCCGTTACTGCTGGTCAGCAGGCGACTATCCGCGGTAGCCGAATTAGTGATGCTTTTGCTGGCCCAGGTGTAATCAGGCGCACTGCCGTCCAGTGGTGTACCGACCAGGTGTTTACCGTCGCGGGTAAAGAGCTGGAGATCGTCATCCATACCCAGTGAGTCGATGGTGATGCTTATCGCCGTCGAGCCTGCCGGGATATAGGCCAGCGGAATCACGCCCGAGGTGAAGGAGTAATTCTTGCCGGGCACCGGAAACTTCGTGTTGATAGGGTCAACGTTACCCAGTTTCGCAGGGGGGAAGATCGGGATTATTCGTCGCCAGCGGATAGCGGCCAAAAATCTCGGTGTGGTTTGCCACTTCATTGATGCCTGCCATAATCTGCTGATACTGGCCGTTGATGCTCTGTCGATCGGCGTCCGACAGCGTGCCGTTGGCTGCCTGGACCGACAGGGTGCGCGCCTGGATCAGCAGATCGACGATACTGCCAAGGCCGCCACTGGCGGTCTGGGAATAGCTGATGGCGTCATTGAGGCCACGCGCTACCACCGCATCGGCGTTGATATTGGCCGTCATGCGGTTGGCAATCGCCTGACCTGCCGCGTCATCTTTGGCACTGTTAATTCTCATCCCTGATGATAACCGTTCAACCGTTCGTCCCAGAACAGAGTCAGTGCTGTACCGCGTTTTGTTCGTAATCGCGGCGGTTTCGTTATGGTTGATCGTTAACATGGTCGCTTCGAACAGGGAGAGGAGTCTCTGTTTTATCGGCAGGGTGATAAGCAGCTTTAATCTCTGTGGCGACAAAAAGGCAGGAAATACGGGGGCAGACGGTCAAGAGGCTGATGGTTAACCGCTTTTCAGATAAAAAAAATTAACGGTTCAACCCGGTCAGGAAAAACGCCTGCCACGCGATGACGCAGCAGGCGAACGAAGATCAGTTAAACACCATGCCGCCATCAATCAACAGCGACTGACCGGTCATGTAATCGGAGTCAGGACTGGCCAGGTAGGCGACGCAGGCAGCCACATCTTCCGGTTCAGAAAGACGTCCCAGCGTAATGCGTTTCGCAAATTCCTCGGTGCCGTAGCCGGCGGGCTTGCCGGCTGCTTCAGAGATCTGGCGGTCGATCTCTTCCCACATCGGTGTTCTGACAATGCCAGGGCAGAAGGCGTTGACCGTGATGCCGGCAGGTGCCAGATCGCGCGCAGCGGTCTGCGTCAGGCCGCGCACGGCAAACTTACTGGAGCTGTAAACCGCCAGCTCCGGATTACCGACATGACCCGCCTGAGAACAGGCGTTGATAATTTTGCCGCCGTGACCTTCTGCAGCAAACGCTTTAATCGCGGCCTGCATGCCCCAGATCACTCCTTTGACATTGACGTTGTAGACCTTGTCGACCACCGCTTCGGTGATCTCAGCAATCGGCGTGGAGGGCGCAATACCGGCATTATTAACGATGACGTCAAAGCCGCCCAGCGTGCGGCGCGCCTCTTCTACCGCTTCCATCACCTGATCACGCTGCGAGACATCGACTTTCAGCGCAATCGCTTTGCCACCCTGCTGGTTGATCTTCTCCGCGACCTGGCGTGCGGTCTCCTGATTAAAATCGGCTACTGCAACCGCCAGTCCATCTTTCGCCAGACGCAGGGCGATCGCTTCACCAATGCCCTGGCCTGCGCCGGTCACAAATGCCACTCTGTTTTTCATCATGATTTCCTTTTTTGAGAAATTAAAGAAGCTGGCTCAGATGCAGCTGACCCATCAGCAGCGGGTTGTCGGTGTAATCGACCGGCACCGCGACCACGGCGGGTCCCTGAACATCCATCGCTTTACGCAGCGTCGGCTCCAGCTCTGCCGCACTGGTCACCGCAAAGCCCGCTGCCCCAAACGCTTCCGCGTAGGCTTTGAAATCGACCGGCCCAAAATTGACGCCCGAGACGCGGTGATATTTTTTCTCTTCCTGCATCGCCACCATGTTGTAGGCGTTATCGACCCAGACGATGTGCAGAATGTTGGCTTTTAAGCGAACGGCAGTTTCCAGCTCCATGCTGGATTGCAGGAAACCACCATCGCCGGAAACTGAAACCACTTTGCGCTGTGGCTCGACCAGCCAGGCACCAATCGCCCACGGCAGGGCCACACCCATCGTCTGCTGACCGTTGGAGATCATGATCTGACGGGCCCGGAAGCTGTAGAGATAGCGGGCGATCCAGATGTGGAAGCTGCCCATATCGACGGTAAGGCTGACGTCACTGTTAATGATGTCCTGCATGGCGCGCACAATGCGCAGCGGATGCAGAGCAAACTGATTGAGGCTGGCACCCTGCATCGCCAGCAATTTGCGCTGCTGCTGACGATCCTCAAGGATGGTGGCGGCTTCCGGGGTCAGCTGGAGTGGGGCAGTGATGCGCGCGGCGAGTTTACGCACCGTGGCGGCGATATCACCCACCAGTTCTGCATCCGGCAGATAGCGGTTGTCGGTCTCAGCGGGTATTACGTCGATATGAATCAGGGTGGCGTTACCGCTGTTCCACATCGCCGGTTCATATTCCACCGGGCTGTAGCCGATGGTGACGATCAGGTCAGCCTGTTGCAGCAGCCTGTCGCCCGCCTGGTTGTTAAACAGCCCGACGCGCCCGGCGAAGCGTGAGAAGTGATCCTGTCTGACCGCTCCTGCTGCCTGATAGGTGCTGGTGACCGGAATGTGACTGCGTGTCAGCAGCTCATGAATCGCTTCGCTGTTCTCTGTCTGGCTCGCCATTAATCCCAGCAGGATGACCGGATTTTTAGCCCCGGCGATGGCCTCGCTGACGGCGTCGATCATTGAGTCAGGTGCGGCGCCCAGTACAGGGCGGCCTTTGCTGCTCAACGCTTTGCCGGTAACCGGCTGATCGACAATATCCTGTGGCAGGCTGATAAAGGCACCGCCGCCCCGGCCATGTTCGGCGTGGCGAAACGCATTCGACAGGCATTCAGAAAGTGCAGCGGGGTCGGTGACCTCAACCGCATATTTAGTGATTGGGCGAAACATTGAAACCGTGTCCATGCTCTGATGAACCTGCTTGGCGCTGTCGGAGCGCTTCACCTGACCGCCGATAGCCACCACCGGATCGCCTTCGCTGGTGGCGGTGGCCATGCCGGTGATCAGGTTGGAGCAGCCCGGCCCGGAGGTGACCAGCGCCACGCCCGCATTGCCGGTAAGGCGGCCCACTGCGGCGGCCATAAATGCAGCGTTAGCTTCGTGGCGAACCGGGATGGTCTGGATGGAGGAATCCAGCAGTGAGTCGAAGACTTTATCAATTTTTGCGCCAGGAATGCCAAAGACGTGGCGGACGCCCTGTGCCTCAAGTTGCGCCACCACCAGGTCAGCGCCACAGGTCCAGAGTGTGGTATCGGTTGGAGTTTTCATCGTCATTCCTCTGATTAGCTTTCTACCGCACGAATCGCGGCGTCAAGATTGGCGGGGTTCAGGTCGGCATTGAGAAAATCGCTGTCCTGCGGCAAATCCACGACCAGCTTGCTGATGGCACCAAAGGTCAGGGTGCCCTGTTCCAGCGCATAGTCGAGAATGTGGCCGCCGCCTTCGCGGTCGTCGGTAATAAAATGTTCGTGATAGCCTGCAACGTTAATGCCCTGCATATATTGCGGTGTACGGAATCCGATCAGTTCGCCCGCACGCTGGCTGAAGGCAAAGGTCGGCTGATCGCCCAGCACTTCCGGCATTGAGCGATAGGGACGGCACTGGCATGGCACGGTGCGGGTCTCGACGCGACTGAAACGACCGCTGATGCGCAGCGCGCAGAACTGGTTATCGGAGGTGATTTCGTTGTCGATCACCTGATGGATCGCCTCACGCGACATCGGCCGGTCAAATTCATACAGATGCTGCGGTTTAAAAAAGGTCATCACGGCGAACGGAGTTTTCTGCGCCGGATCGGCCGGGTGCGCGCTGCCGTCGGCGTGCAGCTGATAGACCTTGCTGTCAAACGCGATCATCTCGCCATCCAGCCGGTTAAAGGTACCCAGGCCGAAATCCCCTTTACGCAGCAGGTCGGCAATACGGACATTGCCGTCGTAAACGCCGCTCAGCAGCGCACTCATTAAAGAGGTCTGATAGATAACGCTTTCTGGTGCATCCTGTGAAAGCGTCAGGACAGTATGTTTTAGTTGATCCTCACAGGAACAATCAGTTACACAATTGCTCATTTGATGCCTCATCGATTAACCGTTAAGCCGTGTTAACCTAATGGTGAACCGATTCAGTCGGTGGGTCCAATAGCGAAACCTGTTAACTTTGAGACGTTTTTGATATGGAACTTCGCCACCTGCGTTATTTTGTTGCCGTAGCCGAGACGCTTCATTTCACTCGTGCCGCCGAGATACTGGGCATATCGCAGCCGCCGCTGAGTCAGCAGATACTGCGGCTGGAGCAGGAAATTGGCACACCGTTGCTGAAGCGCCTGACGCGCGGAGTGGAACTCACCGAAGCGGGCGAAGCGTTTCTGGCGGATGCCCGGCAGATTGTGCAACTGGCCGATCAGGCGCTGGAGAACGCACGCGGTATTGCGCGCGGGATCAGTGGTCAGCTGTCGCTGGGCTTTGCCAGCTCGGTGGCGTTTAATCCACGCATCTTCACCCTGATCCGCCAGTTTAAAGAACGTTATCCGGCGATGGAGCTGCTGACCCGCGAAGAGAATATGTCTTTGCTGATGCAGGATTTACAGGAAGGATTGCTGGATGCCGCTTTTATCCGGCTGCCGTGTGAAAGCAGCAAGGCGTTTAATCTGCGCGTCATCTCCACCGAAAAGATGCTGATTGCGCTGCCGCGCTGCCATCCCCTCAGCGGCACACCCACCGTGGCACTATCCGCGCTGGCAGGAGAAACCCTGGTGATCTTCCCGCGCGACGTCTCGCCCAGCCTGTATGAGTTGATTGTCACTGCCTGTCTGCGGGCGGGCTTTTCGCGCCACACTTTTCAGCAGGCTCCGCAGATCACTACGTCGCTGGGCATGGTGGCGGCGGGCTGCGGGATTGCGCTGGTGCCGGAGTCGATGCGCTGCGTCGATAACCCCGGGGTCAGCTTCTGCGATATCGAGAACAACACGCTATTTACCGATGTTGCCTTTGCCTGGCGTCGGCTTCACCCGTCAAAAGCAGTACTGCACCTGCTGGCGCTGCTGGCAGAACAGCCTGCCGCACCAGGCGAAGCGGGTTGATAAGCGCCAGCTATTGAACTGAAAACAATAATCAACTGGCGGCACGGGGCCGGGATGCCAATAATCGGTGCATGACTACATACCGCGTAAGAGTCGGGTTTCACAACCCGTCAGCCCTGACATTCAGGCAACTGGATGAAATTCTGGAGCCGCAGCGATTCTGGAGAACAGATTCGGCGGGCGGCCAGTTCCGCTATTTCATGGAGTATGAGTACCAGTCTGACGTGCGCGATCTCTGTTCGGTCTGCTCGCTGGCCTACAGTCAGGCCTGCAAAGTCAGAAAGTGCCCGCTGATTCTGGTCGAGGTGATGAACTGATCCTTTCCGGCGATCCGGCCGTTCTCAGCACGGGATCGCCGGGTGTTGTTTTAACGTGAGCCGCGCTGCATCAACAGACTTAACGCGGCGGGCAGCACCGTGAGCGTTACCAGCGTACCGCTGATCAGACCGCCAATAATCGCCAGTGCCATGGGCCCCCAGAAAACCTGATGGGCGATGGGGATCATGCCGAGTATTGCCGCACAGGCGGTCAGCAGAATGGGACGTGCACGGTGATGGGCAGCCTGCCGGATTGCCTCACCCGCGGTCAGGCCGGCCCGGCTATTCGCATCGACTTCACTGATCATGATTACCGCGTTGCGGATGATGATCCCCGCCAGGGCAATAATCCCCAGCAGCGCCACGAACCCCAGCGGTGTGCCAGCCGGCAGCATTGCGGATACGATGCCGGGCAGGCCAAACGGTGCCATGCTCAGTGCCAGCAGCATGCCGGAGAAACGTTGCAGCTGAATCATAAGCAAGACCAGCATGACGCAGATCGTCACCGGCAGCAGAGCAAACACTGAACCGTTGCCTTTATCCGATTCGGCTGCCACGCCACCTTCTTCAATACCGTATCCGGCCGGCAGCGAGGCGCGCAGGGCGGCGACGGCTGGTGCGAGCTGCTGCGAGACCTGTTCAGCCCGCTGACCGGGCGCAATATCGGTCTGTACGGTGATGTAAGCCAGCCGCTGACGTCGCCATATCACCGGGTCATCCACTCCCCAGTTCAGGGTTGCCACCTGTCGCAGCGGGATTTTCTGTCCGCTGGCATTGGTGATCATCAATCCTGCCAGTGTGCCAGTGTCCTGCCGCTCCGGGTCATTGCTGCGCAGCACGACGTCGATCAGGCGGTTACGATCGCGCAGGGTGGTCACCACGCTGCCGGACATCAGAGTATTCAGCGAGGTGGCTATCGTTTCGGAAGAGAGTCCGGCTGCGCGGGCTGCGGTCTGGTTCACCGCCAGCGTCATGACCCGTTCTGGCTCTCCGGCGGTAAGATTGACCTCGCGTGTCAGCGATGAGCGGGCGATCAGCGCCGCCAGCCGATCGGCCGCCTGACGCACCCTGGCATTATCCGGGCCGGTGATGCGATATTTCAGCGGCCAGCCGACCGGTGGCCCCAGCTCCAGCGGCGATACCCGGGTAGTGATATCACTGAAATCCACCGCCAGCTTCTGCTCCAGCCTGCTGCGCAGCCGATCGCGTGCCGCCAGATCTTTCGCCACCACCACCAGCTGCGCGATGTTTTCATTATCCAGCAGCACATCCATCGGCAGATAAAAGCGTATCGCGCCCGAGCCAACGTAGCTGGTGTAGTTCGCCACATCCCGATCGTTGCGCAGCATCTGTTCCAGCTGTGCGGTACGGCGGGTGGTTTCAGCCTGGGCTGCACTGGCGGGAAGCGTCAGGCTGACCAGCAGCTCGGGCCGATCCGACGCAGGGAAAAATTCACCCTGCATAAAAGTGGTGGCGTAAAGGCTGACCAGCAGCACCGCCATCGCTGTGCCAATCGTCACCAGCCGGTGACGCAGAATCACCTCCAGTAGCCGGTGATAGCTGCGCGTCAGCACACCCGGCGGCTTATCGGCCTTGATGTGCCTGGCCGACAGCAGCCAGCAGCCGGTGAGCGGAGAGAAGATGACCGCGACGACCCACGAGCAGAGCAGCGCCAGGGTAATCACCACAAACAATGAGTAGCAATACTCTCCGGCACTGGAGGCGGCGAACCCGACCGGAATGAACCCGGCGATCATTACCAGCGTACCGGTCAGCATCGGAAAGGCGGTGGTTTTAAACGCATAGGTGGCGGCCTGCCACTTGCTGTCGCCCGCTTCCAGTCGCGCCACCATTGCCTCGACGGTGATCATGGCATCATCCACCAGCAGCCCCAGCGCGATGATTAGTGCGCCAAGCGAGATGCGCTGGAGTCCGATGCCTGCCATTAACATGCCGGTAAAGGTCATTGCCAGTACCAGCGGGATCGCCGCCGCAACGACCAGACCGGCACGCAGTCCCAGTGAGACAAAGGAGACGGCTAACACGATGACGACTGCTTCGCCCAGTATCCGGACAAAGCCGCTGACCGCGTTTTTCACCACGGAAGACTGGTCGGCCACGCGGGTCATAGTAATACCGTGCGGTAACTGACTGGCCAGCATCTGCATGCGCTGACTGAGCTGCTGACCGAAATCGAGCATGTTGCCGCTGCCGGCCATGGAGATCGCCAGCCCGATAGCCGGAACGCCGTTAACCCGAAACGTCGGGACTGGTGGTTCGGCAGGTTGCAGGCTGATGGTGGCCAGATCGGTCAGCGGAATAAAACGCTCACCGATATGCAGGGTAATCGCCCGCAGATTTTCAACCGAAGTCAGGGTGCCGCTGACCCGCAGCGCAATATTCTCGCGGTCGGTACGCAGGCTGCCCGCCGGGACGACATCGTTCTGAGCTTTAATGGCGTCGCTGACCTGCTGTAAATCGAGCCCCATGCCGTTCAGCTTGCGCGGCGAAAAGGCGATAACCACCTGCTGCTCCTGTACACCTAACAGGCTGGTTTTACCGATGTCGGGCAGACTGGCCAGATTGCGACGCAGGTTATCGACCCGGTCGCGTAGCTCTCTGGCGGTAAAACCCTCCGCCGTGAAGCCATAAATGGTGCCGAAGGTGTCATCAAACTCGTCGTTAACGGCCGGACCCTGCACGCCCTGCGGCAGTGAAGGGGCAACATCCTGCATCTTTTTACGCAGCTGGTACCAGATGCCGGCCACCTGAGAGGGCGGCGTGTCATCGCGCAGGTTGACATAGATGACGGTTTGTCCGGCGCGGGTTTCGCTCTCAACCGCATCCAGCGACGGGATCTCCTGCACCTTCTGTTCCAGTACGTCAGTGAGCAGTTGCACCGTGGTGTTCACATCAGCGCCTGGCCATTGGGCTGATATTACGGCGGTTTTGATAGTAAACGCCGGGTCTTCATTGCGTGACAGATGTTCATAGCTCAGCACACCCGCCGCCATGACCAGCAGCATGAAAAAGATCACCAGTTGCTGATGCGCCAGCGCCCAGCCGGAGAGGTTAAAGCCAGACGTTTTTTTCATGGAGCCTCCTGCGAAAGCGCCACTTTTTCGCCAGGCTGCAGGGTGCTGACGCCGGCGGTGACGACGCGCTCTCCTGGCTTGATCCCGGCAGTGACGAAGATTTGCTGCGCGTTAAAGCGGGCCAGCACTACCGGACGAAGCTGCAGGCGTGACGCCGCATCAACGACCAGCAGCGCGGGTTTGTCTGCGGAGCGCGTCAGGGCGCTGGCGGGCAGGGCGATGACCGGCGGCTGCGCATCGGGAAGGCTGACAATGACTGTGGCACCGGGTGCCATCGCCTCAGGCGGCTGATTCAGTGAGATGCGCAGCCGCCACGTGCGGGTCTGCGGATCGGCCTGCGGGCTGATGTCACGCACTGTGCCACTGGCCTGCACGCCGGGATCGGCGAGCAGCGTCACTTTCAGCGGTGTCCGGTCATCAGGGCGCAGCAGCGCAGGCGTTGTCAGGTCAAACACTGCATCGCGTGCATCCCCTGCTGCCAGGGTCATCACATTTTGTCCGGCGCTGACCACCTGACCTGGCTGAACCGTGATGGCGGTGATCCGACCTGCTGCAGGCGCAGTCAGCTGATTCCAGCTGAGGTTATCCTGGGCATTTTTCAGTGCCGCTTCGCTGCTGAGACGGCGGGCCTGTGCGCTCTGCCAGTCCGCCTGTGCGCTGTCCAGCTGGCTGCGGGCGATGGCCCCTCCGGGCATCAGCAGCCGCATCCGATGCAGGTTAAGCGCGGCGACCCGTTCGGCGGCGCGTGCGCTGTCGAGATCGGCCCGTGCGCTGCTTAGCTGATTGCGTGACTGATCATTTTCCAGCGCTGCCAGCGATTGCCCGGCGCTGACGCGATCGCCCAGCTCAACCGCACGGCTCACCACCCGGCCATCCAGTCTGAAGGCCAGCGCGACCTCTTCATGAGCGCGGATTTCGCCAGTCAGCACCAGCGATGCATCACTGCTGAGCGGTGGAGCAATCACCGATTTAACCGGGCGGAGCGGGGCGGCAGGCGGAGCAGAACTATTGTCCCGGCAACCGGTCATGATGAATACCCCGAGCAGCACGAAGATGATCGGCGCAAAGATGTGAATACCGAAGAGATGACGCCACACCTGGCGGGCAGCATCCGATAAGAAGTCTGTCATAACCGGGTTCCTTTAATGAGTTGTGCTCATTGAACCCGGCATGTGTCCAGAAACGTTCCATGAACCATCAAGAAATGGTCAAGCCAGAACAATTTATCTCGTCGGCAGCGTTATCCCGATCAGCAGACCGCCGTCGGCGGGCAGTGTGGCATGAAGCGACCCGCCGTGCGCCTCGACAATCGCTTTGGCAATCGACAGTCCCAGACCGCTGCCGCCGGAGTGGCGGGCGCGTGAGGAGTCAGCGCGGGTAAAGCGGTCAAACAATTGCGGCAGGAAGTCCGGCTCCACACCCTGACCATAATCGCGGAAGGTCATTATGATCGCCTGATCGTTCTGGCTGGCCGTGATCAGCAACGCGCCACCGTCGGCAGCGTAGCGCATTGCATTCTCACAGATGATGGTCACTACCTGGCCCAGCCGGAAGGTATCGGCATACAGCCGCAGATCGTTGGGTGATGTCACGCTGATGGCAATCCCCGCCTGTTCTGCCTGCGGCAGAAGCCAGCCGGAGCGCTCGCGCAGTAACTCGCTGAGATTAAACCACTCGTGGTTCAGGGTAAGCTGCCCGGCATCCGCCAGTGACAAGAGATGCAGTTCGTCTGTCAGGCGACTGAGCTGCATCAGTTGCTTCATGATCATCGCCAGCTGTTGCGGTTCGGCAGGAAAGACGCCATCCAGAATGCCCTGCAGGCGGCCCATTGCGGCCGTCAGTGGCGAGCGAAGTTCATGCGCCATCGCTACATGCGAGGTGCGCAGCTCACGCTCGTAACGCGCCAGCTGCTGCGTCATCTGATTAAAATCTTCGGTAAAGCGCACCAGCTCCTGTGGCGCTTCTTTCACCACCGCCGCCGTTCGGCCAAATTCCCCTTTCGATACCGCTCGCGCTGCGGTCGCTAGCTGGCTGAACTGCGCCGACAGCGGACGGGCGAAACGCAGCGCCATCACCACCATAAACGGGATCATGACCACCACCAGCACGAATACGGTCAGCCAGTCCGACGAGGCCAGCGAGGGATCCGAGAAGTTGATACCCCACCACTGGTCGATAATCTGATGAAAGCGTGCCGGATCGCTGGCAGGGTGGTGGCGCAGTTGGGTGAACTCCTCCAGCAGCGCGGGCGGCATCCGGTAATAGACCCAGTACGCCTGCACTGCGAAGCGCAGCCACATACAGATGGCGATGAGTACCACGCTGCCAATCGCCAGAAACAGCACCCGGATGCAGATCCAGCGCCACAATGAAGTATGCGTATCGTTCTTCATGGCTGTCTGAACCGGTAACCGACGCTGCGCACTGCCGGTAAGACATCAGAGATGCCCGCGGCTTCCAGTTTGCGACGCAGGTTATAGACGTGGGTATCGACCACCCGCTCAAGCGCATCGCTTTCCGGCAGACAGTGCTCCAGCAGAAACAGGCGGGTAAACGGACGCGTCGGAGCGCGCATCAGGGTGACCAACAGGGAAAATTCGGTCGGTGTCAGATCGAGGCGGCGCGGTGAAGCACTGTCGCTATCGACCACTGCGGTGAGCGCCACCGGGTCCACCACTAAACCCGCCCAGCGCAGGGTTTCTGCAGCGGGTACCTGACTCTGCTGGCTACGGCGCAGTACTGCCTGAACGCGCGCCACCACTTCGCCCGGATGATAGGGTTTGACCACGTAGTCATCCGCGCCATAGCGCAGTGCGCCGATGCGGTCCGGCGCATCACCCATCGCGGTTACCATGATCACCGGGGTATCGTCACGACGTCGCAGCGCTGCCAGCACTTCAGTGCCGTTCATGCCGGGCAGCATGATATCCAGCAGGATCAGATCGGGCTGCCAGCGTCTGGCGGCATCCAGCCCGCCTGGCCCATCACCGGCAATCATGACCTCATAATTTTCACGTTTCAGGTAGGCCTCAAGTACGCCCGCCGCATCAGCATCATCTTCAATAATCAGTACACGTTTTGACTGCATTTTCGGATCACCTTGACTGTTTCTTCATAAATCCCTGGTCGTTAATTGACACTCGCCTCGCATACTCCGGCCATTGACGCGGCTCTGAACCCCTCAGCTCCGCACCTGATGTGATAATGAGGAAACGTGATGATAACCGGAAAAATAACGCTGCACATGGTCTGTTTTTCGCTGGGATTCAGTGCCGCGACTGCCATGGCTGATGAGACTACGCCGCCGCCAAGCGTCACGCTGGGCATTGCAGGTATCAATGCACCACGCTATAGCGGCGCAGATAAGCAGCACTGGCAGCTGATGCCGGTGATCCAGGCACGCGACGGGGCCTTCTTTTTTAGACTCACAGAAAGGCATTGGCTATGACCTGCAGGCAGATAATGGACTGTATCTGGAACATACGCTGGGCTACGGGCTGGGCCGTTCTGACCAGAATTCATCCTGGCGAGATGGGGATGACCGGCTCAGAGGCATGGGGAACATCGACGCAACGATGAACACCGCGCTGGCGCTGGGATGGTCGGTAACGCCGTGGCTGGTGCTGGAGGGCAAAGCGACGCTGCCATTAAGTGATAGTCAGGGTGTGCAGTACCGCACTTCCGTTACCCTGATCCCATGGCAGACCAGTGACGATACCGTGGCACTGCAGGTGGCGGGACTGTTTGGCGACGGGCGTTATATGAATACCTGGTATGGCGTTAACAGCAAGCAAAGTGCGCGCAGCGGATTTGAACGGTACGACGCCGCGGGTGGATTTTATGGCACCGATACCAGCCTGACCTGGAGCCATCAGTTCACGCCTGCCTGGGCTGCCAGTGTGATCGGTGACTACAGCTGGCTGGATAAGCATGCTTCAGATAGCCCCATCGTTGCACGGCACAACGGCGCATCGGCCACCCTGGCATTGAGCTACACCTTCTGAATGGCACCATGAAGAAAAGTGAGATGCGCAGCCACCGCCTTTTGCTTGCGGCACTGATTCTGTTGTATGTAGTGGTCTATACCCTGACAGGCGTTGCGCTTAGCCTGTTGGATGCGCCGGGACGGGGATAGGGAGCGAGCGGTATAAACAGCGTGATCGGGCTGGTTATGCCGTGACTTAAATAGAAAATTAACTTTTCGTAAAGCGGTTCAGACATTAATGGTCAGCGTTAGAAGTTTCGGGTACATCCGGATGTTTTAATTATCGCTATATAAATTGATTAAGGTGGTTAATTTAGATTGCGTCATAATGCATCTTGCTAATAAATTTTTTAAAAGAGCATTGGTGTAGTTAATCTATATAAATTGGGCAAGATTTAAATATTATAAATTAAAATGTGATCTATTAAGATAGCCTCTTCGCTGTGGTAGCAGCGCATGGAATTTACAGGGGCTGAACTGATGAAAAATAAAAATAGTGCTACACCTCATGATGCTACTTTCCGACAGTTTCTTACGCATCCGGATGTTGCCAGAGATTTTATGCAAATCCACCTTCCGGAGAAATTGCTTAAAATCTGCGATCTCACCACACTGAAGCTTGAGTCCGGATCATTTGTTGAAGACGATTTGCGTCAATACTTCAGTGACGTTTTGTACAGTCTCAGAACCTCAACCGGTGACGGATATATTCATGTTCTGATTGAACACCAATCCACCCCTGACAGGCATATGGCATTCCGCCTGATACGTTATGCGGTAGCCGCTATGCAGCGCCACCTTGAAGCTGGCCATAAAAAGCTGCCTTTAGTCATACCTGTACTGTTCTATACCGGTAAGCGCACTCCCTATCCGTGGTCGACCCGCTGGTTCGACGAATTTGATGATCCGGTAGTGGCGGAAAGCCTTTATAGAGGCGCCTTCCCGCTGGTGGACATTACGGTCATCCCGGATGATGAGATCATGACTCATCGCAGTATGGCCGCCCTGACGCTTTTGCAGAAACATATTCATCAACGCGACATTGCAAGCCTGACTGACCATCTGGTCACGCTACTCATGGCCGATTATCTTTCTTCACCCCAGGTGATGACGCTGATACACTATTTACTGCAGGCTGGTGAGTCAGCTGACTACGAAGCTTTCGTTCGCGAACTGGCACAGCGGGTGCCACAACACGGAGACGCACTGATGACCATCGCACAGCAGCTTGAACAAAAAGGGATCGAAAAAGGTCGCGCAGAAGGTATCGAGCTTGGTGAACGGCGTGGTATTGAGAAAGGTCGTACTGAAGGACAGCGTGAAGCTACCCTGAAAATTGCGCGCACTATGCTACAAAACGGCCTTGATCGTAAAACTGTCATAGAAATGACCGGCCTGACGTCAGACGATCTGGCGCAAATACGACACTAATATAAACAAGAGTAAACCCGGTCATGACCGGGTTATCGTTTTGAATACCGCACCAGATAAATCATCATAATTATCAGAAAGGTGTAACCTGCATACGTCCTGAACTACAAGCCATTATTTGTCTGGCTGACGCTGCAGGAAATTCCAGGTTGCGCCCAACATGCCGGAGTCGTTGCCGTAGGTCGCGGTATCAATGCGGATATCAAGATCATATTTTGCCAGTTGCTCTGCCAGTTCCTCGAGGAACGGTTCCCGCTCGGTAATTCCACCACCGATAAATATCATCTGCGGATCGAACACGCTGAAGAGGTTATATAAGCAGGCTGCAAGATCCTGGTAGAATTTATTCACCACCTGCTGCGCGGCTTCTTCTTTGCGATCGTATGCGTCAAAGACATCTTTACCCGTGACGTCGTCGGAAGATTTTTCGATGAGCTGGCTGTAATTCTCCCGAAGCGCCGTCATGGTACAACTCTGGCTCATGGTATGGCGTTCAATATTGCTGCTGGTGGGGCGCGAAGTCAGCAGACAGCCAAACTCGCCCGCGCGGTTACGACCGCCCCGGATCAGCGCGCCGTTGCAGAAGGCCGCTCCGCCTAATCCTGTGCCGATAGTTAACATCAGAAAATCACTGAGTTTTTTTGCTTTGCCCAGCCACTGTTCAGCCAGTAAGGCGCAGTGGGCGTCATTTTCGACCGTGGCAGGCAGTG
Organism: Pantoea sp. 1B4; assembly: GCF_016925765.1. Classification (NCBI taxonomy): domain Bacteria; kingdom Pseudomonadati; phylum Pseudomonadota; class Gammaproteobacteria; order Enterobacterales; family Erwiniaceae; genus Pantoea; species Pantoea sp. 1B4. Next base: position 33,053 of record NZ_JAEUWZ010000003.1, read on the forward strand.
AGGTTTTTTCCGTCAGCCACTGGCTCAGATGAAACTGGTCGAAGTCCCGAATGGTGCCACCCATGGCGATATATCCAGCTTCTGCATCAATATAACCGGGCGTGCTGACGGCGATGCCAGCACAGCCGGGATTTTTCTCCAGCCAGGCCAGGATCTCATCAAGTATTTTGTCGCGTGAATTATGGGAAATATCAGCACTCTCACTGGTCAGAATATTTCCCTGCTCATCAATCACGCCCATTTTTAAAGAGGTACCACCAATATCGAAAGCTGCAATCTTCATTAACGTTCTCTGAGGTTGTTTTCATCCGATTAATTGTAGTGCTGAAAGAAAAAGGGCAGGAGGGCTGGCGGAGGCAATTTTGTCAGGAAAGGTACAGATTTATAAAGCGAGTGTTGTACAGAGGGTGTTTTGATAAACCCCGGCACACAGGGAACAGCTGTGCATGATTTTTCAGGACGTCCGATGTATTACCCGCGCTAAGAGGGTGTCTGGCAGCGCGGGCTTAATCGTCACACTGCAGTCATTGCCACTTACGCAACAGGAGACTGGCGTTGACGCCGCCAAAACCAAAACCGTTCGACATGGCATAAGTCAGCGCCGTGGGACGTGCATTGAGCGCCACCAGGTCCAGATTGCCTGCGGCTTCATCGGGATGATGGAGGTTCAGCGTCGGCGGAATAAGCTGCTGCCGCAGCGCCATCAGGGTGAATATCGCCTCAACGCCGCCTGCCGCACCCAGCAGATGGCCGGTGGCGGATTTCGTTGAGGCGATCGCGACCTGCGAATCATCGCCAAACACTGCGCGAATAGCCGCCAGCTCACCGTGATCGCCAACCTGAGTTGAGGTTGCGTGTGCGTTGATATGCTGCACGTCTTCCGGGCTAATGCCCGCCTGACGCAGGGCGGTTCTCATCGCCCGTGCAGCCCCGCTGCCATCCTCCGGACCCGCGGTTAAATGGTATGCATCGGCGCTGGTGCCATAGCCGACAATCTCCGCCAGCGGTGTCGCGCCGCGTGCTTCGGCATGGGCCAGTGACTCAATCACCAGCAGGCCTGCACCTTCGGCCATCACAAAGCCGTTTCTGTCACGATCAAACGGACGTGAGGCATGGTGCGGCTGATCTTCATAGCCCACACATAGCGCACGTGCAGCCGCGAAACAGCCCAGCGTGACGCGATCCAGCGCCGCTTCTGTGCCGCCACAGATAGCAATGTCCGCTTCACCGCTTCTTATTAACCTTGCGGCGTCACCAATCGCCTGAACTCCCGCCGCACAGGCGGTAACGGGCGCACCCAGCGGGCCGGTGAAGCCGTGTTTGATCGAGACATGACCCGCGGCCATGTTGGCCAGAAACGAAGGTGCTGTAAAGGGTGAGAGCCTGCGCGGGCCGCGTGCATCGGTGGTGCGCACCGCGTCGGCAATGGCACCAAAGCCGCCGACGCCTGAAGCAATAATCGTCGCAGTACGTTCACGCGCTGCCTCATTCTCAGGATGCCAGGCCGCCTGATTCAGCGCTTCTTCTGCTGCCAGCAGCGCGAATTCTATAAAGCGCGACATCTTTTTTACGCTCTTTCGGCGCAATGAACGCCTCGGGGTCGTAACCTGCCAGCGGATCTTCATCGATGCCCGGCACGCTGCCACCTACTGAAATACCGGTGCCAGCAGTAAGCGTATCGGGAAGGGTACGTATACCTGATTCTCCTGCTGTTAATCGCCGCCAGACGGTTTCAACGCCACAACCCAGTGGCGAGACGATGCCCGCGCCGGTAATGACAATGCGTTGTGATGAGGCTAAGTGACTCATAATTTTGCTCCCGTAGAGAGTCCGGACAGTGATTGAATTGCTACCGCAGACAATGGATATAAGCCTTGAGTGCGGAAGGTGAGACCCTGCGTAGAATGGTGCGATGGACGAACGCAGGGATGGAATAGAGCAGAGAGAGATAAGCTTAGCAGCATCAGAATCCTGAGCGATAACCAGACAGAGTGCTATCGTTGCTCTTGTGACTAAATAAGTCAATAGTCACATAATGCGCAATGTTCAGGGCGCAAGGCTACGTAACACCAGCGCTGCCAGTTGTGCAGAGGCTTCTTCAGCGTCATCAAGGCTGTACTGCAGCAGTACCGGACTGGCGTAGGGTTTGATCACCCGATAGATTGCCTCCGCCGCTTCGTCAGCCGGGGTTTTACGCTCAAACTCACCGGATTCACGACCCCGTCGCAGGATCTGCTGAATCAGGTTGAGCAGTCGTTCTTCATGCGCCATCGCCGATGGCCAGCGGTCACGCGACGCGACGGCAGCAATATCATAGAGTTTACGTTCGTGAAAAAAGAGTTCAGTGCCGGTGACGGAAAGCGTGCGGAACAGTCGCCGCAGTTGTTCCGATGCTCCAGGCGCATCGGCGATAGCGACTTCGACGTGCTGCATAATCATCGCAAGCCGGGTGGAGCAGATCACTTCGCCAATCGCCTGTTTTGATTCAAAAAACTTGTAGATATACGCTTTGGAAAAGCCGATAGCACGGGCGAGATCGGAGACGGTGGTTTTTTCGTAACCATAATGCGCGAAGTGCTGCATGGCAGCATCGACAATCTGGTCACGCACATTGTGCCCGGCCGGGCCGCGTGTGCCATTTTCCGTTACGGATTGAGTCATTGTCAGAACCTGGCAGATCAAAGGTGGGTGAAAAAATTCAGTGACCACTGTTAGGGGTGGTCACATTTTAGGCCCTGTTGCGATCAAAAGCCATATTTTGAACGGGCTGAATGTATGCTGGTGTTGCTGAGTGCCACCAGCCGGTTATTGGCGCAGCGTATCTATAGAGATATTCCACTGATTGAGCTTGTTATAGAGCGCCGTGCGAGAAATGCCCAGCAGCTTAGCGGACTGCCGCAGATTACCCCCCCTGCGCGCGAAGGGTCTGCAGGATGCAGGCTCGTTCATTATCCTGCAACAGGCTGCTGGCCGCTGGTCTGTTTTCGGCTGCGCGCGTCACCATCGCTGGCGGCAAATCGGCAAGGTCGATGATGCTGCTCTGGCAAAGATTAACGATCCGCTCGACCAGATTTTCCAACTCGCGCACGTTGCCGGGCCAGTGCCATGCCTGCAGGGCGTTCATTGCTTCAATGCTCACCTGCGGAGGCGTTTTATTCAGCCGCTGACACAGGGCGTGAATGAAGGTATTCACCAGATCAGGAATGTCGCTCTGGCGTTCACGCAGGGCAGGGATGGTCAGGGAGATAACATTGAGGCGATAGAACAGGTCACGGCGGAAAGCACCCTGTTCCACTGCACTGAGCAGATCGCAATGGGTTGCCGCCACGATGCGGACATCCACTTTCAGCGGATGCGCCGCTCCGATGCGCAGCACCTCACTCTCCTGCAGCACGCGCAGCAGGCTGGTCTGTGCCTCCAGTGGCATCTCGCCAATCTCATCCAGAAACAGCGTGCCACCGTCGGCCAGCTCAAATTTACCTGCCGAACCGCCGCGCCGTGAGCCGGTGAACGCGCCATCGACGTAGCCGAATAGCTCACTCTGCACCAGGTCACGCGGCAGTGCGCCGCAGTTAACCGCGACAAAGGACTCATGCGCCCGGCTGCTGGCATTGTGGATCGCCTGAGCAAACAGCTCTTTACCGGTTCCGCTTTCACCGGTTAGCAGAACGGTACTGTCACTGCGACTGCTGGCGCGGGCATCCTGAAGAGCCTTCTGCAGCGTGGGTGCCTGACCACGAATCATCTCAAAGGTATAGCTGGCGCTGACGCCAAGCACACGACGGGTAATGGCACGGATGCGCTGATTTTCCCGCAGCGACAGGATGCGACCGCCGTCCGGTGCCGGCATCAGCGAGACCAGGCATGAAACACTGGGTCTGCCATCGGGGCGGAACACCATCTCGCGGTCATTACAGCAGGGCAGTGTGAGCAATGAACCGGACTGGGGCTGCAGCACCTGATCAATCAGGGCGTTGTCGGTATCAATACCGGCAAAGATCTGACGAGCGTAGCGATTCAGGGTTTTGATGCGTCCGTCGCGGTCGCAGACCACAACGCCCTCATTCAGGGTCTCCAGTATCGACTGCTGCTCGGCCAGCAGACGGCGTAAGGTGAGTTGCTGGCCAATTGCCTCTGCGGCAGCCTGCACGGTGCCCAGCGTATGGGCACTGAAATTGTCAGGCGTGGCGGTCAGCGTCAGTACGCCAGTCATACGACCGCTGGCATCACGGATAGGAGCTGCAGCGCACTGCCGGTTACGTTCACGCAGCGCGATTTTCCAGTTTTCTCCGCTGAGTACATAGACCAGCCGCTGCTCTCGCAGGCAGCGCGCGGTGCAGTTGGTGCCGAGCACCTCCTCACGCAGGATGCTGCCGACCGGAGTCAGGTCGCTGCCGCAAAAACTCAGTACAATGCCTTGCGCATCTGTAAGATTGATATGACCGTCGGGATTGTAAGCCAGCAGGTTCTCCATCACGCTATGCGCCACAGTAATCAGCTCACTGTTATGGCGCAGAACGGCGGCCAGCTCCGTTGGATCGGAGGCACTGTACTCAAAAGATACCGGATCGATGCCATGTTCGTGCGAGCGGTTCCATGACTGCAAAATACTGCGGCGGATCCAGTGCGGCTGTTCACCCTGGCTAAATGCCTGCCAGCCCCGGGCAAACCGAGCTTCCCACTGTGCCGCATCACCGCCTTCCGGCAGGCTGAATATGGCATCGCTCTCTTCTTTATTAGGCAGCAAATCATGCAGAGATTGCATTTCACTCTCCCGTGGTCGATGGAATGTCCATTTTAATGACATGTTAAGTTGACATGTAAATTTTATTTTCAATCAGGACGCGTCATCTGCGAGCGCGTTCACATAAAAGCCCGCTTTAAAACTGGCATCCACTTTGCAACGCTGACATTAACTCTCACCTGTCAAAAACAATGGGAAAGTTAAGGTGTTATGCGTAAACATAATCTGAAGTTGTTGCTGTTCATCTGTTCCATCGCCTCATTGAGCGGGGTGATCCTCGGTTATGACGCCTCAGTGATTTCCGGCGTTATTGAGCCATTAACGGAACACCTTGCGCTAACGCCGTGGCAAAGTGGATGGGCTGTTTCAAATGTCATTCTCGGCTGTATCGTCGGCGCTGGCTGTGTCGGCGCGATCTCAGATCGGATCGGGCGTAAACCTACACTGGTGATCACCGCGCTGTTGTTTGCCGTGTCTGCGGTGGGTTCTGCGCTGGCAGATTCACTAACCGGTTTTGTGATTTACCGACTGGTGGGTGGCCTGGCGGTCGGGATGGCGTCGGCAATTACGCCGCTCTATATCGCAGAGGTCTCACCTAAGGACTGGCGAGGGCGCATGCTTGGGCTGCAGCAGATGCTGATGGTTGGCGGTCAGGTCACGGTCTATGTGGTGAATTACCTGATTGCACGCGGTATGCCCCATGCCTGGATAGTCAGTGAAGGCTGGCGCTGGATGCTGGCGTCGGGTGTGGTGCCTTGCCTGCTGTTTCTGGCACTGGTGCCCTTTATGCCGGAATCACCACGCTGGCTGGCGTTAAACGGCAAGCGTGAACGCGCGCTGGCAGTGCTGACCCGGCTTTCGACGCCTGAACATGCGCGGCGTCTGCTGGCAGAAATCAGTGCGCCGGACGCGGATTCTGTTACCCGTCAGCAGGGAACCCGTCTGCTCCGCGACGCCAGAATGCGTTACATCCTGTTGATCGGCTGCGCGATTGCAATTCTGCAGCAGGTTTCGGGCATCAACATCCTGCTGTATTACGCACCGTCGCTGCTGCAGAACATCTCACCGGATACACAGACCTCCCTCTATCACAGCATTTTCCTCGGACTGGCGCTGCTGGTCGGAGTAGCGTTTTGTCTGAACGCAGTGGATCGCTGGGGACGGACGCGTCTGCTGCGCTGGGGAGCGCTGGGTTGCGCTGTCAGCCTGGTGATTACGGCCTGGGCCTTTATAGCGCAGATCGGTGGCCTGCTGCCGGTCGTGGGCCTGGTGGCGTTCGTACTGATTTTTGGTATGTCATGGAGTCTGGGTGCCTGGCTACTGATCTCTGAAATATTTCCCAACCGGATTCGTGCCGTCGCGATGGGCTACGCCTTTTCTTCGATGTATCTCGCCAATTTCATCGTTACTCAGACTTTCCCGATGATGAACCGTAGCCGTTTGCTGATGGATCACTTCCATGGTGCTTTTCCACTGATGCTCTGCGCCGCTGGTTGCCTGGTGGCCTTCTGGTTTGTAAAACGTTTTCTGCCTGAAACCCGAGGCATCTCACTGGAGCACATCGAGCCGCTGATGCTTTCAAAATCCCGTCGTTTTGCCGCCAAAGCGCAGGCGACATCCGGACACCCTATTCAGCCTGACTGGGCTGACAACAAAAAACAGGAGCAGTTATGAACCTTAAAACAGTACGAGTGGGATTGATCGGTGCTGGCCGCATGGGCAGTTTTCATGCAGAGAATCTGGCGCTGCGGGTGCCTGGGGCACGGCTGACAGCGGTCGCCGACCTACAACCCGGCGCAGCGCAGCAACTGGCAGACCGGCTGGGGGTGGAGAAAGACTATACCGATATCCAGGCGTTACTCAATGACAGCGAAATCGATGCCGTTGCTATTGCTACGCCGGCTCGCACTCACGCCGAACTGGTGATCGCTGCAGCCCGGGCTGGCAAACACGTGTTCTGCGAAAAACCGATGGCGGTAACGCTGGATGAGGCAGATCGGGCTATTGCCGCCGCACAGGATGCGGGCGTTGTGTTGCAGGTCGGCTTCAATCGTCGATTCAGTGCAGGCTTCGCCGCAGCTATTGAAGCTGTCAGAGCAGGCACCAATGGCACCACCCAGCTAAGCCGTTCGGTGACACGCGACCCTGGCCTGCGCGATCCGGCCCCGATCCCGCAGTGGACCATCTTCCTTGAAACCTTAATCCATGACTTCGACACCCTGCTGCACTTCAATCCGGGTTCCCGGCCGGTTGAGGTCTATGCGCTGGCTGATGCGCTGGTGCGTCCCGATTTTAAAGATAAGGGATTACTTGATACCGCGGTGGTGACCATCCGCTTTGATAACGGTGCCATTGCCACTGCGGAAGCCAACTTCCAGGCAGTTTACGGTTATGACGTTCGCGGTGAGGTCTTTGGCAGTAAAGGTATGCTGCAGGCTGGCAACATCAATCAGGACAACTGTGTGCGCTATCACGCCGAGGGTATTGCCATCGCAACGTCTCGAATGGATACCGATCTGCTGCGTGAGGCCTATGTTGCTGAAATGGCAGAATTCGCCCGCGCGATTCTGCACGGTGACACGCCGCGCGCTACTGGCACTGATGCGCGTAACGCGCTGGAAATTGCGCTGGCCTGTATTGAATCGGTGCAGCAACGCAAACCCATTCTGTTGGGAGAACGCTAATGGCCGGTTATCAGCTTTCAGTCTGTGCGGAGATGGTGTTTCTCGAACTGCCTTTTATCGCGCGTGTTGAGCGGATTCATGCGCTGGGATTTGGCGTGGAGATCTGGAACTGGGCCAACAAAGATATCGACGCGTTGGTGGCGACAGGTGCGCGTTTTACCTCCATGACCGGCTACCTCAACGGTAACCTGACTGATGATGATGAGATTGCAGAGTTGCTGCATAGCGCAGAAACCTCACTGGCGATTGCAGATCGTCTGAACTGCCCGAGCCTGAATCTGCATGGCACCGGGCTGGATGCTCACGGCCAGGCGGTTCGTCCGGTTGAGGTGGTTACCGGTGAGATGTGGCTTAAAGCGGCCGACACCCTGCGGCGTGTCGCTGCGCTCGGCGAGCAGGCCGGGCGGGTATTTACTCTCGAAAACCTGAATCTGGCAGTTGATCATCCGGGTACGCCGTTCGCACGGGCTGCCGATACGCTGGCGCTGGTCGAAGCGGTCAACAGCCCGGCACTGAAGATGAATCTGGACCTCTATCACGCCCAGATTGGAGAGGGCAACCTGATAGAGCTGATACGACGCTGCGGCCCCGCTATCGGTGAAATCCAGGTGGCTGATGTGCCGGGGCGCATGCAGCCTGGCACCGGGGAAATTAACTATCGCGCCATTGCCCGTGCGCTGGAGCAGGTCGGCTATTGCGGCGTCGTTGCGCTGGAGGGCTGGGCCGAAGGCGACAGCGAAACAGCCCTGGCACAGTTCCGCGATCACTTTACGTTGTGAGCTCTGCCGCCGGGTATTTGCCTGTTGCCCGGCGGTTCTATCAATAATAAACCCTACAGGATTACGCGATGAAAACCAAAATGTTAGCACTGCTGCTCAGCCTGATGATCAGCGTTACCGCCTGGGCTAAAACACCTAAAATTGGTGTCGCACTGGCTAATTTCGATCTTAACTTCGTATCGATTCTGCGGACGCAGATGGTGGATGAGATAAAAGCGCTGAAAATGGATGGGCAGTTCGTCGATGCCAAAGGGGATGTAGCTCTTCAGGTACAGCAGGTTGAAGACTTTATCAATCAGGGCGTGGATGCCATTATTCTCAACCCGGTCGATACACAGGGCGTACTGCCGATGGTGAAAGCGGCAGAAGCGGCGGGCATTCCGCTGGTGTTTGTTAACCGTAAACCGGAAGTGAAATTACCGTCCAGTATGGCCTATGTCGGTTCTGACTCTGCCCTGGGGGGGTGAGATGCAGATGGAAGCGCTGGCAAAACAGATGAACTATCGGGGCAATGTCGCCATTTTAATGGGCGCATTATCAAATGAAGAAGCGCGGGAACGGACGCGTGCCGTTGAAGCGGTGATCGCTAAATATAAGCAAATGGCGGTAATCGAAAAACAGACTGCACGCTGGCAGCGTAATGAAGCGGTAGACGTAGTTTCGGGCTGGCTGCTTAATCAGCGACCGATCGATGCAATCGCCGCCAATAATGATGAAATGGCTATCGGGGCTATTATGGCGCTGAATCAGGCGAAAAACAGCCACATTCTGGTTGCCGGGATCGATGGCACGCCTGATGGTCAGCAGTTCGTCAAAAATGGAAAGATGACGCTGACTATTTTCCAGGATGCGAAAGAGCAGGCGACAGGCGCTGTGAAAGTCGTGAAAGCGTTACTGGATAAACAGAAAGTCGAATCACTGAACTGGATCCCCTATAAAATCATTACTCAAAGTAATTATGCGGAGTTTGCTGCCGCTAATCAGCCATAAAAATCGCCGCTAACCTTATGATTCTTTGTCGTTTCTTAAATTATTAACCAGCTGCCGGGCAGGGGCGGACTCTGCCCGGCCCGTTCTGCTGGCTAATCTGTAAAAATTTCCTTAATCGCCTGATTAACGCGTCTGTAGTGCTTCTTCATATAAGCTGAATTATACTGTCGATAAATGAGCGGAAATTCAGTGATTTCTTAATGATTTACATAATCGATGATCAGGTTTCTTACAATTCTGATGACTGCACGCTTAGCCACATTCCTACTCAGGAGTCGCTGAGCCTCAGTATTTCTTCAGGTCGGCTTTTTGAGCAGTTACTGAATTCCGGGGGAGAAATACTGGCGCGTGATACGTTGCTGACCGAGGTCTGGGATAAATATGGCCTGCGTGGATCGAATAGTAATCTGAATCAATATCTGAGTATTGTGCGCAGGGCACTCGCGGCTTATGGTTGTGAAAATCTGATTATCACCATCCCGAAAATTGGTATACGCCTGAATACCGATATTAAAATTGAACGTCAATCAGCCCCGGTCATGGGGGGGGACGGAGGTTTTAACTGATGACATATCGGAAGGAAGTATAACTGAAGGGTCTGCTGAAAACGTTGTTCTGCCTGCCACTCCGCCCGGTAATCAGCTGCCAGCTACGTCCGTTAACGTCACCCGGCGATACTGGTTTGCTTCTGTTGCTCTGATATTGCTGGGCATGGTGCTCTGGTATTTCACGGTATCGCGTCCTGACGAGCAAATTATTCCAATGAGTGCCATTAAACTTGAAGGTGGCTGCGAAGCAGTATTATTGCAGGGTCTGGATGAGGTTGAACGACAGGCATTGGGTAAGCAAATAGTGCAAATTCTAAGGGAAAATAATCAAACCTGCGATGCGGGTCACCGGATTATTTTTGATAAAAACACATCTTTTACTACTAAGAATTTCGGAAGAACGATTCTTTCATCGTGTAAAATTAATAGCGATGGTCATATCATCTCATGCGACAATTTTTATTATCTTGACTGGAGAATGGGATGAAGCGGAGCATTGGTGTTAATATTATCTTCATGCTGGCTGCGCTATTAATGGTGACTTTTGCAGGGGTTTATTACTTAACACATCAGGCCAAAGATTTTCCTTTTCGATGCTCAGCGTTTAGCCGTTACGATCTCAGTCGTAATGATGATAAACGAATTGAGTTCGCTGTTGCCCAGGATTTACGTTTTGATAAAAAGGATTCAGGCTATCTTTTGCTGAATGGGCAGGCAACGAGCAATGACGGTGTTACTATTCTTAACAGAAGGGTTGCATTAATCAATGGCGCTAAAATTTCCGATGATACTTACCGGTATCAGATCAGCAAAGTTGTCACTTCGAATACTGATACTACTCCTGATGTCATCTTTAATAAGTTGTTAGCAGAGATCACGCTGGATCCAACGCATCTGCAGTTGGATGTCGATAAGATTGATAAAAATACCTATATTATCGGTGGGCCGATCTCCTATCTCTTTACCTGCCAGCGTTACTAAGCTCTGTAAACGGCTAATTTAGCGGTGTTCAGAATGCATGAAACCGGGAAGGGTTTATCCTGCCCGGTTTTTCTTTTAACGTTATGTCGTCAGGCTTTGCTGAGGAAAAGCATCAGGGCCAGCTCTGGAAACTCTTCAGGATATTATTAAACAGCTGAATTTCTTCATCGGTCAGGGGGGGCAGCCTTTGACAAAGAGAAAATTAATACATCCTCCAGGTTTAAGGTGAAAATCGCCTGTTTTTGATAAAGCCGGATATTATCCGGGCGCAGAAAATCATAAGTAATCATGATGCCTGTGCTCAGATTATCGCCCAACACCACGGGTTGATTTTCTTGCTGTTGCCAGTCTTTCATTTGTCTCTGCAGAATAGCGAGCTGGCTGCTGATATATTCTTCTGGATTGTTGTGATTGGCCAGTTTATCACGAGAAATAGTGACGGGTGGCATCGCTGAACGGGGATCCGCCAGCGTGTTCAGGGTTCGCTCGCAGTAGCCTTCCGGTAAAGTAATCATACCTTCGCTAAACCGGCAAATATTTTTATCCATGTGTAATCTCCATTTTTTTTAGTTTTTTCTGTCTGGCCAAATAACTGCTCTGCGGTAACTTCACTGAGCGTACCGTTATTTAACAGGACGATTTTATCTGCACTTCTTATGGTTTCCGGGCGATGTGCAATCATGATTCGGGTGATTTTCATTTGCTTTATTGCATTGTTGATCTGCGCTTCGTTATAGATATCCAGATGACTGGTTGCTTCGTCCAGTACCAGTATTTTTGGTTCGCGGTAGAGGGCGCGAGCTAGCAGAATACGCTGCAGTTGCCCGCCAGAGAGAAACGATCCCATATCACCGACAAGGCTTTGATAGTTCATCGGCATTTTCATGATATCGCCGTGAATTTGCGCCAGGCGTGCTACACGGGTAATTTTTGCGTGGTCAGGATTATTATCAAAGAAGCTAATATTTTCACTGATCGAGCCTGAGAACAGGATGTCATCCTGCATAACACAGCCGATACGGTTACGATGGTGTTCAAGTCCTGTCTGGGTAATGTCCATTCCGCCCACGGTGATTGTTCCACCTTCCGGGTGCAGCAGACCCAGAATGATTTTGGCCATGGTGGTCTTTCCCTGACCTGAAGGGCCGACAATCGCAACGCTTTCGCCAGCCTTAATTTCCAGACTGGCACCATTTACTACCCAGGGTTCGGTAGGTGCATAGCGGAAGCGGATATCCGTTAGTTCGATATCCTGCGGCGTTTCTGTCTCATCATGCGTATCTTTACTCACCAGTACCGGACTGGCTTCTGAGCTGACTTCAGTTTCTGACAACACGATATCGGCCAGTCGTTCACCATGCATACGCAGCATTCTGAAGTCGATTACGGCGTTGATCAGACCTGCACCGCGGCTCATAAACTGATCTGAGAAGCTAATAAAGGCGGTAAGCATACCTGCAGAGAAGTTGCCATCCAGTACTTGCAGCGCAGCCAGCCAGACCAGTACGACCCTGCCTACAGAAGTGAGCAATCCCTGGGCGGAACCAAACAAAATATTAAGCTTCTGAATCACAATGCCTTTGTTGGTCGTATCCACCAGGAAATTCATGTAGGCGGAGAGACGAGGCACCTGCTTGTTATTGGTTTTTACCGCCTGGATACCGCGAAGCGTTTCCAGTAATGAAGATTGCGTGCGGGCTGAACTGATGATTTGCTCTTCGTTGGCGCGGCGAACAGGATCATAAGCCATGAAGCGTAACAGTGCATAGGCGACAAAAAGGCCAATTACCAGCCAGGCAAGCTTAGCGTTATAGATAAACAGCATCACTACTGTCACGATCGACATTATCCCATCCAGCACAGTACTAATGAAGCGGCTGGTCAGCGTACTTTGGATGGTGTTCAGCGAGCCATAGCGGGACAGAATGTCACCAACGTGACGGGATTCGAACCATTCAAGTGGCAGCTTTAACATATGGTGACAGACATTGACCGTCCACTGCACGCTGAGCTGGCTTGAGAACCAGCTCATCACCCATGAGCGCAGCGCTGTAATCATGGTCTGAAACAACGCAATCATGATAAAGCCGATCCCGAGCAAGGAGAGTAGTGAGTAATCTGCGGAGACCAGCACCATATCCATCACCCACTGCATAAAGAAGGGGGAGAGTACGCCGAAAAGCTCCAGAGCGATGGACAGGATAAGCACCTGGGCAAAGGCAGATTTCACCCCTGTCACACTGCCCACCAGCTTCATCATCGAGATGCTTTCTTTTTCTTTTTTGACCTCAAAAGTGGAGGAGGGAACCAGCTCCAGTGCAACGCCGGTGAACGCCGGTGATGCTTCTTTAAATGTCAGTTCACGAATGCCGCGTGCAGGATCGTGAAGCGTGATCTTATTGCCGCGCACTTTTTTTAGCACAACGAAATGGTTCAATTCCCAGTGCAGAATGCAGGGCATGCGTAATTTAGACAGCTCTTCCATATCAACGCGTAACGCACGGGAACTCATATTGAGTTGTTGTGCCATGGCAATGACATCACTAAGTGTTGCGCCCTTAAGCGACGTTGCGAACCTGCGACGCAGGGTGATCATGTCGATTTCATGACCGTGATAATTGGCAATCATCCCCAGACAAGCAAGACCACATTCCGTCGCCTGTGACTGACGAATCATCGGCAGGCGGTTAAACCATTTAAAATTGAGTTTCTCTAATAACAACACAGAACAGACCTTTTAATCAGAGAGAGATTTTGTGTCCAAGCGCAAAAATTGGCTCCAGCACCCATTCATAAAGACGACGTTTGTCGACGATAAAATCAGCATCCAGCGCCATACCCGGCTTGAGTTTTTCATTCTGCGCATAAGCAGTAATTGATTGTTTGTCCAGGGAGACCAGCACGCGGTACTGCTGTTCCTGAATATTGTTTTTGCCGGTTAACGTAGTGACTTCCTGAGGAGACAGAGCGGTGCGTGAAACCTCGATAACTTTTCCATACTGTTGACCAAACTTTTGATAAGGAAACGCTTTATAGCGCAGCACCACCCGCTGTCCCGGTTGGATAAAACCAATGGACTGCGTGTTTACCATGATGCGGGCGACCAGTTCAGTATTGCTTGGCAAAACTGCTATGGCTGACTGACCGGCGGTGAGCATCTGTCCATTTTTGACCATAATCATGCCGACATACCCGCTTTTAGGCGCACGTAATTCAAACGAGCGGCGCGCTTCATTTTCAGCCATCGACTGACGGTTATCAGCCAGTTGGCGCTCGATATCGTTACGCTTTTTCTCGTCATCCAGCGGTTTTTCATGCAGCTGTTGCTCGGTCTGAACAATTTTTTGCGAGATGTCCAACAGCTGACGTTGATATTCCTGGTAGCGCGCCTGGCTATCGAGCAGATTAGACTCCTGCTCTTCCATCTGACGGCTTGAGGCATACCCTTCGTTGTGCATGGCTTCCAGCTTGTCCAACTGCATTTTCGCCAGGGAAACCTGTTTCCGACGGTGTGTCAGTTGCAGCTTCAACTGCTCCTGCTGCAGTTTCAGACTGGCGATAGCGTCGGTCAGGCCCTTCATTTCAACCTGATGAAGCTTTTCAAGCGTCACCAGATCCTGCTGAAGCCTTTCACGCTGGCCTTTCAGATTCTCGGCAATAACCTGACGAGTCTGACCTAACTGTGTTGAAACCTCTGATGACAACACCATAAGCACATCGTCTTTTTCAACATGCTGGCCCTCTTTTACCGGAATATCGACCACCGTAGCGCTTACGGGGGGGCGGAATGATCAGCATGCCATTTTTAGGCAGCAGTTCTCCGGTAGAGGATTCATATTTTGTATAGCTGCCAAATATAAAAAACAGCGCTGTCGCGGCAGTGATCAGCACTACAACGGAAATAACTAACCAGCGATAAGGTGGGCAATAGAGTGCCACAATGCCCAGGTTTCCACGGTTGGCTGCATCAAGTGCCTCCTGACGGAATAGTGACTGTTCCATTTATATAATCATCATGAGTAAGGGATTAACGGCACTGAAAAAAATTCAGCATGTCGATTGATAGTGATCCGGTACTTTGTGCCAGATTAATGAGGGCGTTCAGGTAATTGAAGCGAGCTTCAGCCTGATCTTTAAGCGCACTAAAATATTTTTGCTGGGCATCAAGCTCATCATTTACCGTACGGAAACCCATTTCCCTGCCATATTGAACAGACACCACTTTTTCGCGTGAAGACTCGACGGCATTTTTCTGCGCGTTGATTAACGCTTTTCCATTCGTAAGACTAAGCCATGCTGAACGTGTATCTGTAGCCGCTTTGCGTTGTGCTTCCATGGTGGAATATTTCGCTGCCTGACGGCGATAGGCTGCTTCATAAGATTGTGAAATCTGGCTGCCACCCGCGAATAATGGAATAGAAACGTTAACGCCATACTGCAGATTATTACTTTTAGAGTTAGTGCCAAAAATAGCATCATAAAGTAAATTATCGTCGTTATCGTTACGGCTCCAGTTTTTGCCATATCTGGCGTAAAGTGACACGACAGGCATATGTGCGCCATCTGCAGCCAATACATCAGCATCGGCCTGATCATTCTGAAACAGGGCAATTTTGATTTCAGTGTTACGTTGCTGGCTGGCATTAATCGCATCAGTTAAAGAAGCGTAGGGCGAAGCGTTAAGGCACTGAAAGTTTACCGGCTCGACAGTGTCCGGGCTGACACCTGATAAGCGACGAAATGCTTCTCCAGCCAGCAATAACTGACTACTCGCCTCTATTTCTTTGGCCTGAGCAAGAGCGTAATTGGCCTTAGCTTCATCCAGCTCTGTACGAGTGTTTTGTCCATTCAGAATACCGGCCTGCAGTTTTTGCTGCTGTTGTTTGAAGTTGTGACTGGCAGCTTTCGCAGCCTGTAAAACTTCCTGCTGATAGAGCACCGAAAAGTAGGCATTACTGATCGCATTTAATAACTTTTCTTCAGCTTTTTTTGACTGGGCTTCAGCGGTATTGGCAATAGCAACGCCTTTACGCCAGCCAGCATATTTACTCATATCAAACAGGGGTTGTCTGACACTGAGATCGTAACTGTGATTTGTTACACCACTTTGATATTTTTTATCCGGTTGTTCCTGACGATCCCAGTTTCCTTCGAGCGTCAATGTGGGCAACATTCCGGCCATACCCTGCCAGTATTTTTGCTGATCGGCTTCACTGGTCATCTGGCTGGATTGCAATGCAGAGTCATAGGTTAATGCGGCTCGGGCAGCCTGCTGTAAGCTGGTCGCATAAGATCCAAATGGCACGCAGGACAGTACAATAAATGCAATTTTAAAATTATAAAATTTCATGATGCTCGCTGTTTCTTAAAAATTAAGCCCGAAATTATATGAGTTGCTGGGCAAAGACATATTTAATTAAATCAGTATTAGACTGCAGCTGAAGTTTACGCATGGCGTTATATTTCTGCGTTGCAACCGTACTGATACTACGTTTACGTGCTTTAGCTATCTCCATTAAACTGTACCCGATAGCAAAAAGTCTGATTACTTCAACTTCTGCGGGTGATAAAAGAGTCTGTGCGGGCTCCTCTGAAGCAGAATACGCCAGATCTTTCATCTTTTCTGAATAAAATATTTCAGAATTCGATGAGCAAACCCAGTGCAAAGCTTCTACCAGATCCCGTATATCATCACGTTTGCTCACTATTGCATTTACCGGAATTTGCAATATTCTTTTCAAAATGGCCGGGCTATTCTGTGCCGTAAAGATAATGATTTTAAGGTTAGCATTATGGTTGTAAATTTCTTCTAGTTTTCTAACGCCGTTCAAATCATTACGTTCAAAGTTAAAGCAAAAATCAGTAATTAATATATCAGGAGTATCGCTATTCATTTTTACAAAAAAGATTCTCTGCTTCTACCGGGTATGCTGCAATGTCCAGGTTGTGAAATCCTGTTGAGAGTATTTTTTGTATTGAATAAAAAAATAAAAGGACTCTCATCAGAGACACCAACTTTAAACCTCCTTTCCTTAAATAGTCTATCCACTGATAAAATCCTTTCTCAGTTTATAAAGTCTGGTAAAGGGCTCCGCAGAGCCCATATGGTTACTGATAACTAATGGTATAGGTAGCAACTGCGTTAGCACTACCAGGGGTTATTGTGGCAGCAGTCTGGTAATAACGTGCATATAAGGGCACTGTTATTAATTCAGACGACAGTGGATAAGCTGCAACTCTGTATGGTGCTGCCAGTGCAACAGGTTGCTGACTTTCATTCAGAATCTGAACACCCACTCCGCTGGCAGTTGAGGTCGAATTCAGAGAAACTACGCCGACATCCGATAGCCCATCAGCTGCATCCCCATCCAACTGCATCATAACGTCAAAGGTACCTGAAAGAAGTGCCTCACAGTTAAGCTGAAGATTAAAAGCGGTAGATGGGCTGGTTTGTCCAATACCGGAACCCAAACCACTGCTGGTATTCGCTGTGTAACTCCCTAATGACACCCTCGGGTTAACATCGCCTGCTGCTGAGCAGGTTTGATCCCTCACAGTGATGCCGCTTTTAATATATCTGACATAAAGTTTCAGGTCATTTCCTGGTACCAATGAGCCTACATCAAATACGTTGACATAGTCCGGAAGCAAATTGGGGCCAGCCATCGAGTTTGACGTCCGCACAATCTGAAAAGGCACATTCAATGTGACATCAGTATAAGCACCGACTGTACCGCCGCTGGTTAACGCGTAAGTAGCGATCTTGTTGCCGGTAGGAATATTTGCAGCGTCGGTGGACATTTCACCACCGTAACCAGTATAAATGGTCAATCCATAACCAAGTGCATCTTCAGCTATTGTTTTACGCTTTAAGTAAACCTCTGCTGTTAATCCATCTAAAAACTGTTGCAGATTATCCAGGGCACATTTGAACGTGACTGTTAAATTGCCACTATAAACGACCGTGCCAACCGGAACAGCTGCCGAAATGTTTATCCCCAGTGAGCGGAAATCTAATACCGCATCAGAAAG
Organism: Pantoea sp. 1B4; assembly: GCF_016925765.1. Lineage (NCBI taxonomy): Bacteria > Pseudomonadati > Pseudomonadota > Gammaproteobacteria > Enterobacterales > Erwiniaceae > Pantoea > Pantoea sp. 1B4. The sequence goes on from NZ_JAEUWZ010000003.1 coordinate 50,811, forward strand.
AGATTTTTTGCACGTCAGTGTGACATCATCTGCCGCGTTCGCATTAATTGGTGCTAGCATGACGAAACCAGATATCATAGTCATGATGCTGACTATTCTGGTCAGTGTCCTTCTAAAGTTAATAAACATCATAATGTCACCCGATTAACCCTGATTATCTTTGTTCATTTCGCCGTTAGACACGTAGCGAACAGGTTTTGATTGATCGCTGCTGCATGTTGTTGTGAGCCTTGCAAGGGTGTTGTTTTCACTGGAATTAACAACACCAGACTCCAGGTTAACCAGACACTTATCACTGGCTGCTTTACCCCAGGAAATATGCAGGCGGCTGACATCTTTATTTAACCTCACATAAATCTGACCACCCTGTGAAACAGTGGTGATAAGGTTACCGTCTTCATCATTAACCGTTGCACCAAATGGCAAGGCATTTCCGTTCGGCTGATTAGCCCGAATTAACAGTGGCTTTCCTTTGCTGGTTTTATAATCAAGTCTGACGACTGCACCCTCAACAGGAATAACGCGCTGCTGAGTTGATTCAAGCTCAACATCCAGTGGAATTCCTTTTGGGTCGATGGCCAGTTCGTTTATCCGGTACGGGTTAAGGTTTGGCACAATAGCTTTGCCGCTGCCGTTTAACACAATATTGGGATAGCCGAGTACACGCGCGCCCTCTGCATCTTCTGCGGTAACAACAGCATAAGTCGTAGACTGATAAGCGCTGAAATTAATGCTACCAGGTAAAGCGACTACCGCACCGCTGATACCACCCGAGGCAGAATAATAGTTTTCCCCTTTAGTATAAGACGCCGTCAGCATACTGTAGGGCGAACGGTACTGCCCACTAACTGAACCGGACTTCTCATTATCAGTATCGCGCGCTATTCCAACGTTATAGTTATATTGGTCATGTTCACCCAGAACACCATTAACTGCTGTTTGTGCATTCACACCTTGTTTATTATGTGTCGCACTTCCGGTTACATAACTTTGACTATCGCTACCAATTGGCACCGAGAAGTCGAGTGACAGTTGAGTGTCATGCCCGCCGGTTGAATATAATAATCGGTTTGCTGATAAAGTATAGGAGACCCGACCAATTGTATTATTGTAACCCAGCTGAAATTGCGTATTTGTTCCGGCAGAATCCCAGTAATTCTGAACGAAACCAGTAAGATAGATATTCCCATATGACTCCCCAAAATTTTGGCTTGCCGTCATAGAAAAACGTTGTTTGGGGCGCGAAAGATAATTTGACGAACTGTTTTTATGATTTTTTTTTATAATAGTTATTGATTTGTAATGCATTATCAAAACTGTAATAACCGGATGATGAGAAGCGGTAAGCCGCCAGAGTAAAATTCGTGTTAGTCTGAGAAACCTTCTTACTATAAGTTGCCCGATAACTTACACCTTGCTTTTTCTCATCACCATATTTTGTCTGAGCCCCAGTAATATCCAGTGAGATCGCACCAACAGGTAAACCAAATGCACCTCCCAACAGCACAGAGGTGTAGTTATCTGATCCCAGAATACCTGAGTAACCGGTCAGACTATTGCTAAAACCATGCTGAATAGTGCCCTGATAGACCGAAGGTGTATAAACCATATTGTCTTTTCGGGATACACCACCGGTCAGACTATAAAAAGTCATGCCCGGACGTTTCAGACGCGTCATCGCTGCGTAAGGAACTGAGAAACGGGTCTCACCGCCGTCAGCTTCTTTCACGGTCACGTCTAAATCACCACCGTAGCCTGTAGGATAAAGATCGGTGATATTAAAAGGGCCTGGTGAAACCGTCGTTTCATAAATTTTGTTGCCATTTTGCGATACAGTTACCTGAGCGTTGGTTCGGGCTACGCCGCGGATTTCTGGTGCATAGCCTCGCTGAGAGTCTGGCCACATCTGGTCAACTGTAGATATTTGCGCACCACGAAAAGAAAGCGTATCGAAAATTTCGCCACTGGTATTGCCTTCACCTAATAACAGCCGTGATTTTATTTGCGGAATATCACGCTGCACATAGGTATTAATTGCATCGTAATGATGATACTCGTTGTTTTTTTGACGTTGCCAGCTGAGAGAACCATCGTGACGGAACATCCATCCGCCAAGGTTAAAGCCCGCCAGCGCACGGCCATAAAATGAGTCATATGGCTGACCGTGATTTACAGAGCGATAATAGTTGGTGTTATAGGTTAGCGTAAGTGCTGTTTCACCCTTATCCCAGAATTCTGGCGCAACGTAGCCGCGCGCAGATCGCAACAGATAAATTTGCGGAATTGAGATATCCATCTGCATATCGGCAGAATTGATAGCTGCATGACTCTCTTTAACCACCTCCTCCAGCGCCATACACTGTTTACCAGAGCGCAAATTTTCAGCTTGTCCCGGGCTAAAAACTGTGTCCTTAAGTGACAAGCTTTTGACCAGATCATAGGAAAGGCACGCTTTGGTTCCCGCCCCTTCACGAATGACCTGAACATTTTCCCGACCAATCTGACGACCATTCAGGAAAATATCCAGCGTATAAGTACCAGGATCAATAGGGTTACCGGTTGCATAGCGGGCCACATCAACTTTAACGCCCGGTAAATTCTTCACAAATGATTCGTCAAAATCATACGAATTTTCTGCAAATGCGGCGCCTGTTGATGCAGTTAAAAAAAAGCGCCAGAAAAGATCGGTAAAATATTTTTGCCGTTGGTTTATTATTTTTAATCATCCTTGCCATCATTATTACCCCTGATGAGTTACCAAAGTTACTGACTAATTTTGGCGTCTACATTGCGTGCAGCGCCATAATCATCCAGATATTGATAATGAAAGTTTGTTTTTATTTGATTTGCGTTCAATACTTTTAGGGAGAAGCTTTTTGTTTCGCCTGGTGCAAGCATATCTCCCTTTTCACTGACTACTTTTCGCCCCGCGTTATCCTCGGCATTGATCTGTGAAACGTTGACGTAAAACGAAGAGTTATTGGTTGCTGTCAGCTGATTCGCTTTCTCCCCTTGATGCCAGATAAGACCCGACGCTGCTTCTGTGGCTTGCATCGCATCGAACCGGGCTGGGCGAAAGAAAATTTTGATGCGGCTACGAATAGCCATTTGCAACTGATTTTGATTCGCAAGGCTTTTATCGCGAGGAGGGATGTCGAGTACGTTAAGCCAGAATACCGACTCTTTATCTTTGGGCAGGTTTGAACCGGTATAAACGATACGTAATGTCTGTCCTTTGTTAGCCTCCATACGGAAAACAGGCGGTAGCAAGACAAACGGTACGTTTATTTTATCCAGTGCTTCATCAGGATTTCCATTGTCAATCCAGGCCTGTACCAGCGCAGGTTGATTGCCATGGTTATCTAAGCGGACTGTGACTTCTTTTTCTGTTGCGGGGTAGATTACCCGGGTGCCGATAATCGTCACGCTGGCAAAAGCCGATGAGGTCACCGTAAAAGCCAGCAGACAGGAGATCAAAAATTTAAAACTTTTTTTTTTCATGATTTTGACAGAAATGATGATAGAGGAAGAGAGGTGGGAACAGATGCTCCCACCATAATCAATTACAGGTAATTGATTGAATAGTTCACAGCTGATAAGACGGTACCAGCAGTAGCTGCACCAGTTGCATAGTACTGAGCAGAATAGGTCAGAGTACCTGCACCAGCAGTCAGAGCGACAGTTTTTGGAGAGGTGGTCTGCTCAGTGCTACCCGCGTTCAACACGCCATTTCCGCTATCCAGCAGCTGCAGGTCAACATTCGTTGCAGTACCAGTATTGGTCAAACGACCATCAGCATTGACGTTGGCACCTTGTTCAAAGTAAGCGTACACGTCACCAGTCGTAGCTGAGCAATTGCTCAGCGCCATAGTGAAGCGAGTGTTACCTGCAGTCTGACCAGATGTGCTTAAAATACTACTTGCTACTTTAGGCAGTGTAACGGTTGCAGTGCTGCCGCCGCCGTTTACGCTTACAGTACAAGTCTGAGACGCAATATTTCCTGTGAAGTTAATGGTGCCATCTGAAGCTTCAGCAGCATTAACGTGAGCAGCAGCCAGCATCAGACCAAGAGCAACCATAGATAACTTTTTCATATACTTTCCTTTGTATAAAATAATTAATAACATCAATTAATGAACGATTTAATAATCGTTCACTTCCCTGGAGGATTCATTCCTCACAAGAGAATTAGAAAATCAGCAATCCAAATACGACTGCTGCTGCGACACCAACAATACCCATGCCAAAGGCAGACCCACTAACCGGGTTCGCTGCTGGAATTGAGTCTGGGCGCGTCCATTCAGTTTTCTCTTCTGAGCTTGCGCCTAGCTGCTTAAAGAAATCCAGGATCACCGAAGTTAATGAACCACCGCTAACGCCTTCGATTTCTTTATTGTTCAATTCACGCATGTTGTTTCCTTAAGCTGTAATTACAGATGCATTAGGATCAAACTGGTTTTCAACGACCGCGTTAAACCAGCCTGCCGTGCTATCCCAGCCATTCATAGCACCATATAAAGCACCATCAACAAGACCAAGGACTGCGCCGACAATCAGACCTACACCGGCAGAGACAATACCAACGCCTAACACGCCACCGGTGCTTCCGCCACTCATTCCCCATTTAAGACCAAAAGAACTAATACCCGTAACGGCACCGACAACTACAGCGCCAATAAAGTCAAAAAAACCTGCTCCTGAAACGTTTTGCATTTCAAAAGATGTTAACTCTCTCATCGATATCTCCATGTATCATTTTTTCAATATTATTATTTATGCCGCTTCTAGCGAACGGCGCTATTAGAATGGGTGGTCATAAAAAATGAAATAGTAAAACATCCATAATTCTTCTTTTGTTATCGTAAGCAAGGATATGGCTATTATATTTTTACATAATATTAACTGCTGTTGGTATTCTGGAATTTTTTGAGCGTAAATTATTCTTATGCGTGATTTAACCATTAACAGCACTGCTTATGCCTGATGCTTAAAATTATCTGGCATCCGGGAAGCGCATGCCATGAACGCGGTTCAGTGAAACTGATTTATCTATGAATAAGCTTGTGCATAAAGTCATGAGTTAATGATTTCACTTGCCTGAATGTGATGTCATTTGAGAAGTGGAATTAAAAAGGGAAAAATCCCATTTGCCAGTTTCTGGTGATTTAAGCTAATTAAATCATATTTGTCAGGGTAAAAAAACTAAATATTTAAAGATAATCAATTTAAGTGTCTGTTCGATGGGTGCCGTGGTTTAATTCCTTCCATGCAATGCTGCCAGACAGCGTAACTTTAGTAAGGAGCATTAACATTGATGCCAATTTGATTTGTTTCTTTTCAGCCATGCTGGAAAATTGAGAGAGGTGTTTAAATGCGTGCTTTTAAAATAGCATGCTCATAACATCATCTTTCAAATGGTAATGGGAAATTCTTTTTTTAGGAAAAAAGTTATAACACTGCCCGTAAGGTGCTACAAAGTAGATTTATGTGCTAACTAAACAGCGTTTGAATGGTGTAAGATCTGGTTATTGTTTCTTTTATTAGCCTGAATGTCTTTATTTATTTGTATTTGCGGTTTTGAATTTTGTTGGGACGGTTTTATTATAGTGGAACCGATAAAGACTATTTTTAACTGCCCGAGTTATGGAGGCGAGCTCAGGTAAGCGAGTACACCAGGCGAAAGAGAAAGAGACTATAAAAAAACTGATTTTACGAATTGTTGCTAATCACTGACCAATGCGTCAGTTAGATTGAGTTAATTAATATGTATAGAGTGACTGAAAATCATGAACGGATCATCGATGCATTAGCAGGATTTACGCAGATTGCTAATCCAGATGAAATTTCAAGAGGCAAGCGCCGTTATCATTTGACTAAAGATCATGTACGTCGCGTTATGTTCATTCTTGACGGCGATTTTTTACTTAAACTTAAAGGCGAGAATAAGGTTTTGAATATCTTATCCGCTCCGTTTGTTGTCGGCGTAACTCCAGCTTTAGACGAGCCGCCTGTCTATCTGGAACGAGTCGATTATGGAAAAGTCAGTTTCATTGACTATGACGTGTTCTGGCGATTGGTTTTTGAGAAAGATCTTTTTTAATGACGCAATGTCTATTTTATCAGGACAGTATTCTGATCTGATGAATTACATTCAGTTACCAAAAAGTAACTCATATGATGAAGTTCTTTCTTTGATTGAAAGATGGAAAAAACTGCCGACTCATTTAAAGAAACGATTTTCAGCACTATATCTTATTGAAAATAGTTCTCATTTATCAAAAAGTTCCATTTGCAGAGTGCTCAAGGAACTAAAAGAGAAAGGCGAATTGGTACTGATTAACGGTAAGTTCACCTGAATATAATATTTGTCATCGTGAATTTTGTGATACTGAAGGGAAAAAATGGATGTTAATGTGGTTTGTACGGATGACAATTACTTCTTCAGACTGGGCATATCAAAGGTAATTGAGGAGGCACTGCTATCTGATGCAGAAGTAAAATTTTTATCAGGTTTTGATAGTCATAACCTGCGGCAGGCTGACTTCATCCTGATCAATGTTTCGCAATGGCGTCTTTATATGTGTCAACCCGCTTATCGCGAGCGAAAGCCTGGCAGTATCATATTGGTATTTACCGATGATTTCGGAGAGAAAATTAAAAACCCGTTACCATTTTGTTATCAATCTTTGCTTGAAGTGTCAAAAAAGGGATTCGGTACGTTTAATCACTGAGAAAATAACCAAGGCCTGGTTAAACACTCAGGGAAGAGTTATGGGATATCTGCCTTCAGACTGTTTACGGTGCGAATTTGCACGTATCACCGTGGTGCAACTTCAGGTGCTTAGTTTTTTGAAGAAAGGATACAGTGTAATCCAGACAGCAAAAAGGTTAGATTTGTCAGTTAAAACAATCTATGCACATAAATATAATGTGATGAGAAAGTTCGCTCTGAAAGGAGACAAAGAATTTAATGCATTTATCAATGATGTCTCGTTGCTTGAACTTTACAAAGGAGTTATCAATGTAAATGAGATTTAACGTTATCCAGAGGCGTAGGCTCACCCTTCTGCGCTGTTTAAATTTCCCATTTTTTATTTTTTAAGGAGTTGTCAACTCCTGTTCAACATCGGATATAAGGTGTTTTAAATATAGTGATTAAGCACCTTAAGGAGAGTTATATGGAAAATAATTCACGTTTAACATGCAAAGCATCGAATAGTCCCTTTAAATTTATGCAGGGAGTAATGCTGAGTATGGTTTTATTACTTACAGGCTACCTGTACTGCAATTATGTTGAGGCGGCGCCATTGCAGAACGCTCCTGCGCCATCGTTGTTTAAAGAAGTCAAAAATGACAAGGCGCCGGAGCAGATACACGACCCGCGTGCGCACATTATTGTCTACCGTATTGATGAAAAAAATCCTGCCGCATCAAAACGCGTCGTTAACGTATTTGTTAATAATCAATACTATACTAGCGTAATGTCAGGTGATAGAGGGACTGAAATTAGTGTGTGTCCTGGCCAGAAAAAACTGGACGTTATGTTCAGCCAGCATGATTTTGTCCAGCCAGCAAAAATTGAAGTACCCACACCAGAGCTGAAATCAGGTGAGCGCTATTACTATCAGTTAGCGGTAAATGATCAGCAGAAAATCACGGCGCGTCTGGTGCCTGCAAAGGAAGCTGAATCTGTTTTAACCAGTCTCAAAGCACAATCACGTACGTTATCGCGTGTAGTGAATGAATGTTCTTGTTCTGAAGCGGGCGAGTCAAAACTATTGAATCACCCGGTGGCTTCTTCACTATTAAATTCTGACAGTAGTCATGCTCAGAGCAATGCTATGAAGATAGCTGATAAAAGCAGTAAAGCTCAGGGCGCTGCATACTCACTGCATTGATGCAATCTGGCACCATATTTTTTATTAATCAGTTCTGATAATGCCGTTCACTGACTCCAGAATCAAGAGTTGTGCTGGAAGCAATGTCAGGATTGCAGATTATCTCGTCATAAAATCACGGTTATTCGAAGTATATGAATATAGAGATTAAGGGTTTGTGAAAGCCTTATTTCTATTGAATTTAATCAATCCTCGTTAATTAAGAAGGTTGTTATGTTGAAAGTGAACTTGCGTGGTGTGAAGGGTATTATCTCTTCATACACTGTTGATACAAAATCTGAAAATCCTACAACGATCAAAGTTCCGCATCAGGGTGCATTAAATATAGAACTGATCGATAGCGCTACAGGACATGCTCCGCAAATGGTTGTAACCAGGCGCGTTGGCAATAATCTGCAGCTTTTCTTTAGCCAGGATGATTCTCAGCATCCTGATATTGTACTGGAAGATTATTATGATAATGAAAACGTTCATCTGATTGGGCTGGGCGAAAACGGTCAATTTTATGAATATGTGCCGACTTCCGGCGATGTGGCTGAATACCCGCCAGCTTTAACTGAAGGTCAGAGCGGTGAACAGGTATTAGGTGGTGAAGGATATGCCAGTGCCGATCCGCTGACTGCCAGTCACAACAATTTTGGTTGGTTGCCTTTTATGCTGCTGGGCGGCGCGGCAGGCGGCGTTGCTATTGGTGCGTCCGGGCGTGGTAGCAGTGGCCATGACTCTTCCGCTAAGAGTGTATCGGTGACACTTGATCCTGTTGCGGACAGTGATAATGATGGTCGTCCAGAGTTTTCCGGAACATCGAATAGCCCTGACTCACAGGTTGTCATTCAACTGCCTGATGGCACCCAGATCACGACCCAGACGGACAGTGAAGGTAACTGGTATGTGGAAGCACCGACTTCACAACCAAATGGCACCGTCACTGTTACGGTAACTGATAGTGCGGGCAATAGCGGTAGCCTGACTGAAGAGTTTACTGACACCTCTTCGCCAGAAGCGGCGGTTATAAATAGCAATGATGATGAACAAATCTCAGGTAAAGCAGAACCTGGTTCAACTGTGGTTATTTCCGATGGCAGTACCGGTGAAACCACCACGGTTGTAATTGATGAAAATGGTGACTGGAGTATCCAGCCTAACCCTGTCCATGAAGGGGATACCGACGTAACTATCGTGGTTGTCGATCCTGCGGGTAATGTCTCTCCGCCGTCCAACGGTTCCCGACCGGACATAACTCCTCCAGATAACATCAACTCCGGCATTGTCAGTGACTCAGTCACCCTGACGGACGACGTCGGTGCGATCACCGGCGAAATTGCCAGCGGCTCGGTCACCGACGACGCGCGGCCGACCCTTTCCGGCGACGCAACCGCCGACATCGATCACGTCAATATCTATGATAACGGCGAGCTCGTCGGCAGCGCAGCGGTGGACGCGGACGGCAAGTGGAGCTGGACGCCGGAGCAGGATATGGCGGACGGCACTTCTCACGACCTGACGGTTGCGGCGGTGGACGCGGCGGGCAACGAAGGCCCGCAGGCAGACGGCGACTGGAGCTTTACCGTTGACACCAGCACGGCGGCTCCGGAAATCACGAACAACACCGAGGACGAGCTGGCCGGTAACGCCGAGCCGGGCGCGGTGATCGTGATCACCGATCCGGTCAGCGACAGCGTGACCAGCACGGTGGCGGACGCGGATGGTCACTGGAGCATCCAGCCGAATCCGGCGGGTGTGGACACCAAAGACGTCGTGGTGGAAGCCACCGACGAGGCGGGCAACAGCAACAGCGTTGTGATCGACGGCCCCGGCGACAGCACGCCGCCGGATAACCAGACCTCGGGCCTGGTCATCGACAGCATCACCCTGACGGACGACGTCGGTGCGATCACCGGCGAAATTGCCAGCGGCTCGGTCACCGACGACGCGCGGCCGACCCTTTCCGGCGACGCAACCGCCGACATCGATCACGTCAATATCTATGATAACGGCGAGCTCGTCGGCAGCGCAGCGGTGGACGCGGACGGCAAGTGGAGCTGGACGCCGGAGCAGGATATGGCGGACGGCACCTCCCACGACCTGACGGTTGCGGCGGTGGACGCGGCGGGCAACGAAGGCCCGCAGGCAGACGGCGACTGGAGCTTTACCGTTGACACCAGCACGGCGGCTCCGGAAATCACGAACAACACCGAGGACGAGCTGGCCGGTAACGCCGAGCCGGGCGCGGTGATCGTAATCACCGATCCGGTCAGCGACAGCGTGACCAGCACGGTGGCGGATGCTGACGGTCACTGGAGCATCCAGCCGAATCCGGCGGGCGTGGACGCCAAAGACGTCGTGGTGGAAGCCTCCGACGAGGCGGGCAACAGCAACAGCGTTGTGATCGACGGCCCCGGCGACAGCACGCCGCCGGATAATCAGACCTCAGGCCTGGTCATCGACAGCATCACCCTGACCGACGACGTCGGTGCGATCACCGGCGAAATTGCCAGCGGCTCGGTCACCGACGACGCGCGGCCGACCCTTTCCGGCGACGCAACCGCCGACATCGATCACGTCAACATCTATGACAACGGCGAGCTCGTCGGCAGCGCAGCGGTGGAGGCGGACGGCAAGTGGAGCTGGACGCCGGAGCAGGATATGGCGGACGGCACCTCCCACGACCTGACGGTCGCGGCGGTGGACGCGGCGGGCAACGAAGGCCCGCAGGCAGACGGCGACTGGAGCTTTACCGTTGACACCAGCACGGCGGCTCCGGAAATCACGAACAACACCGAGGACGAGCTTGCCGGTAACGCCGAGCCGGGCGCGGTGATCGTGATCACCGATCCGGTCAGCGACAGCGTGACCAGCACGGTGGCGGACGCGGATGGTCACTGGAGCATCCAGCCGAATCCGGCGGGCGTGGACGCCAAAGACGTCGTGGTGGAAGCCACCGACGAGGCGGGCAACAGCAACAGCGTTGTGATCGACGGCCCCGGCGACAGCACGCCGCCGGATAACCAGACCTCAGGCCTGGTCATCGACAGCATCACCCTGACCGACGACGTCGGTGCGATCACCGGCGAGATTGCCAGCGGCTCGGTCACCGACGACGCACGGCCAACCTTCTCCGGCGACGCAACCGCCGACATCGATCACGTCAATATCTATGACAACGGCGAGCTCGTCGGCAGCGCAGCGGTGGACGCGGACGGCAAGTGGAGCTGGACGCCGGAGCAGGATATGGCGGACGGCACCTCTCACGACCTGACGGTTGCGGCGGTGGACGCGGCGGGCAATGAGGGCCCGCAGGCAGACGGCGACTGGAGCTTTACCGTTGACACTTCGGTGCCGGATAACCAGACATCGGGTTTGGTGGCGGACAGCATCACACTGACAGATGACGTCGGTCCGGTACAGGGCAAGATTGAAGATGGCTCTGTCACTGACGATGCACGTCCGACCTACTCAGGCACGACTACCGCAGACATCAGTTACGTCAATATCTACGACAGTGGCAAGCTGATCGGCAGCGCAGCGGTAGAGGCGGACGGCAAGTGGAGCTGGACGCCGGACAGCGCGATGAGCAGCGGGGCGCACGCCCTGACGGTCGCGGCGGTGGACGCGGCGGGCAATGAAGGCCCGCAGGTAAGCGGCACGGCGGATGCGGCGTGGGACTTCAGCGTCCTGACCAGCGCCCCGGCGCAGCCGGCGATTGAAAACGTGGTGGACGACTACAGCCAGGGTGAAGACGCGGACAGCGGCTTCCTGCAGAAGGGCCAGTTCACCAACGACGGCATGCTGACGCTGAACGGCACCGCGGGCGCGGGGCTGACGGTCATCGTGTGGGCCACGGATGCGGACGGCAACCGGGTAAACGCGGGCTCGGGCGTGGCGGATGATAACGGCCGCTGGAGCATTACCACGGCGGCGCTGGGCGAGGACGGCCGCTATGACCTGACGGCGACGGCGGTGAACGCGGCGGGGGGTTTCCTCGGCGGAGACCGGCGCGTTTAACGTGGTGCTGGACACCGTGGCACCGGAGGCGGCCGTGGCGGCGCTGATGGACGCCCAGGGTGAGGTGCAGGGCGAAGTCGCCAGCGGCGGGGTAACCGACGACCGCGCGCCGGTGCTGAAGGGCACGGCGGAAGCGGGCGCGACGGTGACGGTATATCTGGACAACAGCAGCACGCCGGCAGGCAGCACGGTGGCGGACGCGGACGGCAACTGGACACTGGCGCTGGGCACGCTGACGGACGGGGAGCACAGCTGGCAGGTGAAGGTGACGGACGCGGCGGGGAACGAAACCCGCGGCGAGCGCGCGACCTTCAGGCTGGACAGCAGCAGCGTGGAGCTGAGCATTGACCAGGCGAACGACGATGCGGGAAGCATCACCGGCGCGGTACTGAACGGCGGGCTGACCGACGACAGCACGCCGGAGCTGCAGGGCACGGCGGCGGCGGGCGCGGTGGTGACCATCAGCGACCAATCGGGCGCGGTGCTGGGCAGCAGCACGGCAAACAGCAGCGGCGTATGGACGTTCGCGGTGGCGGAGCTTGCAGACGGTGAGCACGTCTTTACGGCATCGGTAACCAATGCGGCGGGCAACAGCAGCGAGGCGAAATTTACCCTGACCGTTGACACCATCGCACCTGTCCTGCCGACCATCACCGGGATGATTGACGATGTAGGCACTGTACAGGGCACGTCTACGACCAGTGGTGGCGTAACGGACGATCCGGCACCGACCTTTACCGGCAAGGCAGAAAAAGGTTCGCTGGTTACGCTGTATGACGGCGACAGCGTGCTGGGCAGCGTTCGGGCGGATGCGCAGGGCAACTGGAGCTATACGCCGACCACCAATATGGTAGACGGCGATCATAGTATCAAAGCCGTTAGCACGGACGCGGCAGGAAACATCTCCGCGCCTGGCGCAGAATGGCCGTTTAAGCTGGATACCAGCACGGCGGCTCCGGAAATCACGAACAACACCGAGGACGAGCTGGCCGGTAACGCCGAGCCGGGCGCGGTGATCGTAATCACCGATCCGGTCAGCGACAGCGTGACCAGCACGGTGGCGGACGCGGACGGCCACTGGAGCATCCAGCCGAATCCGGCGGGCGTGGACGCCAAAGACGTTGTGGTGGAAGCCACCGACGAGGCGGGCAACAGCAACAGCGTTGTGATCGACGGCCCGGCAGACAGCACGCCGCCGGATAACCAGACCTCGGGCCTGGTCATCGACAGCATCACCCTGACCGACGACGTCGGTGCGATTACCGGCGAGATCCTGGATGGCAGCGTCACCGACGACGCACGGCCGACCTTCTCCGGCGACGCAACCGCCGACATCGATCACGTCAATATCTATGATAACGGCCAGCTTATCGGCAGCGCAGCGGTGGGCGCGGACGGCAAGTGGAGCTGGACGCCGGAGCAGGATATGGCGGACGGATCCTCACACGACCTGACGGTTGCGGCGGTGGACGCGGCGGGTAACGAAGGCCCGCAGGTGAGCGGCACTGATGACGATGGCTGGAGCTTTACCGTCGACACCACTGCGCCGGATACCGACGCCTTTACAGACAGCAGCATCACGCTGACCGATGACGTCGGTCCGGTACGGGGCGAGATCGCCGACGGTGCAACGACTGATGATGCACGCCCGACCTACAGCGGTAGCGTGAGCACGGCAGGAATAGTGCAGGGTGTGGTCAGCGTCAATATCTATGACAGTGGCAAGCTGATCGGCAGCGCAGCGGTGGAGGCGGACGGCAAGTGGAGCTGGACGCCGGACAGCGCAATGAGCAGCGGGGCACACGCCCTGACGGTCGCGGCGGTGGACGCGGCGGGCAATGAAGGTCCGCAGGTAAGCGGTACGGCGGATGCGGCGTGGGACTTCAGCGTCCTGACCAGCGCCCCGGCGCAGCCGGCGATTGAAAACGTGGTGGACGACTACAGCCAGGGCGAAGACGCGGACAGCGGCTTCCTGCAGAAGGGCCAGTTCACCAACGACGGCACGCTGACGCTGAACGGCACCGCGGGCGCGGGGCTGACGGTCATCGTGTGGGCCACGGATGCGGACGGCAACCGGGTAAACGCGGGGTCGGGCGTGGCGGATGATAACGGCCGCTGGAGCATTACCACGGCGGCGCTGGGCGAGGACGGCCGCTATGACCTGACGGCGACGGCGGTGAACGCGGCGGGGGGTTTCCTCGGCGGAGACCGGCGCGTTTAACGTGGTGCTGGACACCGTGGCACCGGAGGCGGCCGTGGCGGCGCTGATGGACGCCCAGGGTGAGGTGCAGGGCGAAGTTGCCAGCGGCGGGGTAACCGACGACCGCGCGCCGGTGCTGAAGGGCACGGCGGAAGCGGGCGCGACGGTGACGGTATATCTGGACAACAGCAGCACGCCGGCAGGCAGCACGGTGGCGGACGCGGACGGCAACTGGACACTGGCGCTGGGCACGCTGACGGACGGGGAGCACAGCTGGCAGGTGAAGGTGACGGACGCGGCGGGGAACGAAACCCGCGGCGAGCGCGCGATCTTCAGGCTGGACAGCAGCAGCGTGGAGCTGAGCATTGACCAGGCGAACGACGATGCGGGAAGCATCACCGGCGCGGTACTGAACGGCGGCCTGACCGACGACAGCACGCCGGAGCTGCAGGGCACGGCGGCGGCGGGCGCGGTGGTGACCATCAGCGACCAATCGGGCGCGGTGCTGGGCAGCAGCACGGCAAACAGCAGCGGCGTATGGACGTTCGCGGTGGCGGAGCTGGCAGACGGTGAGCACGTCTTTACGGCATCGGTAACCAACGCAGCGGGCAACAGCAGCGAGGCGAAATTTACCCTGAATGTGGATACCACACCGCCAGAACCAGTGATCATCCAGTCATTACAGGATGACGTGGGTACATTGCAGTTCACCTCACCAGTGGCAGGTAATGTCATTGACGATCCGGCGCCGACCTTTACCGGCAAGGCGGAAAAAGGCTCGCTGGTTACGCTTTATGACAATGGCATCCTGCTTGCGACAGTGACGGCAGATGCACTGGGTGAGTGGAGCTATACGCCGACCACTAACCTGCTGGAAGGGACACACGGTATTACGGCGACGGCAACGGATGCTGCAGGTAACGTCAGTGAAATCAGCAGTAGCTGGGATTTTATTATCGATATCACAGCGCCTAATGTTGGGATTTCAGGAAACTCAGAGGAGTCACTGAGCGGTGTTACTGAGCCTGGCGTTGTGGTTGTCATTGTCGATAAGAACGGCACGGAATATAGCGTAGTAGCCGATCAGCAGGGTAAGTGGGTGATAGCACCTAACCCAATCTCAGCTGGCGAGTCAGGAGAGATCTACGCTATCGATCCAGCAGGGAGCAAGGGCGATACAGTGGCCTTCCAGGGATCTGCACTGGCTACGTATAGCTTGCTGAATGAAAGTATGCAGGTGAACACTACCACCACTGGAGACCAGCTTAACCCGTCGACGACCCGGCTGGCGGACGGCCGCATCGTGGTGACGTGGCAGGGCGCAGGTGTCTCCGGCACCGAAGTTTACATGCAGCTCTTTGAGGCCGACGGTATACGTAAAATCGGCACCGAGCAGCAGGTGAACCAGCGTACGGCCAACAATCAGGACAGTCCGCAGGTGATCGCGCTCACCGACGGCGGCTTTCTGATTGTCTACGAGTCCAACGTTAACGGACTGGACAACAGCGGCGACGGCGTGATGGCGCGCCGCTACGGCGCCGACGGCCAGGCGGTGACCGACGAGTTCCAGGTGAACACCACCTACAGCGGTGCGCAGAACCGTCCGGGTGCGATGGCAACCGCCGACGGCGGCTACATCATCAGCTGGGAAGACCAGGGCACAGGCATCGTGCAGCGCAGCTACGGGGCGGATAACCAGCCGGTGACGGGTGAAGTGACGGTGGCAACCGGCAAGGGCATGGGCAGCTCCGGCGGGCCGGAAATGGCGGCCTTTACCGATGCGGCGCACGGCGGCATGTACGTGACCGTGTGGAACGCCACCAGCGGTCCGGGTGATACCAGCGGCAGCGGGGTTGTCGGGCAGATTTTTGCCGCAGACGGTACGCCACTGGGGGGGTAACTTCCAGGTGAACACCACCACGGACAGCTCCCAGAACTATCCGGACGTTATCACCCTGAACGACGGCAGCATCGTGGTGTTCTGGGACAGCAGCGACAGCGGCACCAGCGGCTCTGACATCCGCGCAGTGCACTACCGCGTGGATGCCGCCACCGGAACGCTGACGCTGGTCGGCAGCGGTGACTTCATCGTCAACAGCTACACCAGCGGCAAGCAGTATAAGCCGGTCGGCGTGGCGCTGGATGATGGCGGCTACCTGCTTATCTGGGGCTCCGAAGGCGGCGACGGGGATGGCTCGGCCATCTACGCACAGCGCTTTGATGCGAACGATAACAGGGTGGGACGCGAGTTCCTGGTGAACACCACCACGAGCGGCAACCAGGGTACCGGTGGCGACTCGGTGGATGCAACGCACATCTTTGACGCCGTGCTGACCGCGGACGGCAGCGTATACGTGACGTGGCAGTCGGACAACGTGGACGGCTCGGGAACCGGCATTGAAGGTATCGTGATTGACGTGGATGCGGCGTTCTACTCCGAGTACACGGTGAACACCACCACCACGGGAGCGCAGACGGTCTCGTCGGTAGCCAGCCTGCCGGACGGCGGCGCCATCGTGGTGTGGCAGTCGGCGAGCGGAGACGGCGCCGGCAGCTGCGTCAAGGGTCAGCTGCTGGATGCGAAAGGCCAGCCGGTCGGGGCGGAGTTCACGGTGAACACCACCACGGCGGGCGACCAGATCACGCCGCAGGTTACGGTCCTGACGAACGGCCATATCGAAGTGGTGTGGAGCACGGATTCCGGTGCGCATATCAAGGGTCAGGGTTATACCTACAGCTATGACGGTGCGGGTAACGTAAATGGTCTGGTGGCTGATGGCACAGAGTTCAGCGTTAACACCGGTACCACGGCAAGTAAACTGACTGAACCCGCCATTACCTCGCTGGAAGATGGCGGCTATCTGGTTGTATGGCAGGCAAGCCTGAACGGTAACTGGGCGATTTACAGCCGCCAGTATGATGCAAACGGCACGCCGGTCACGCCGGAGACTGTACTGATTACGACTTCGCTGAGCGTAAACGGCGTGCTGGGCTTTGGCGCTGACTGGGAGCCGCTGCCGTCTGTTACGTTACTGAAAAATGGCCAGGTCGCTATCGCCTATACCGTTAAAGGTACCGGGTATGACGCAGGCGTGTCGATCTACGATCCTTCACTGCATGAGGTAACCGGCAGCTTCGTAGCGAACCAGACCCTGACTAATAATCAGGCGTCACCTGCAGTAAGCGCGCTGGATAACGGCAACTACGTGGTGACCTGGGACTCTAACGATACCAGCGGACCGGATCAGAACGGTTACAGCGTCTGGGGCCGCATCTATGCGGCAGACGGTACGGCGCTGACCAGCGAGTTCCTGATCAACACGGCAACAGCAGGCGATCAACATCTGGCGAAAGTCGTGAGCCGTCCTGATGGCAGTTTCGTTGCACTCTTTATGTCTGCAACAGATACGGCACCGGGTGCAGGTACCAGCGGCATCTACGCGCAGTACTTTGATGCAGCAGGTAACAAAGTGGGCCAGCAGATGCAGATCCATCAGCTGACCTATGGCGAGCAGGTTGAAGTCGATGCGACCTTCCTTGCGGGCGGTCAGCTTTACGTGACCTGGACTGACAAAGGTGTGGGTGACGGCGAAGGCTCGGCGATTAAAGGACGCGTTGTGGATCTGGTTGAAACGCTGGGACTGGAGCAAATGACGCCGGACAACAACGATCCGACGACCATTGACTATCAGCCTGCGACGACACCAGCGTCGAGCGACACCGATGTACTGCCGCCGAACGTGGGCCTCTCTACCAATACTAAGGAGACTCTGGGTGGCCAGACCGAAGCAGGCGCTACTGTTATCGTGACGAATGCGGCTGGAACGGTTTACTCCACGGTGGCAGATGCTGAGGGTGTATGGAGTATTGTACCTAACCCACTCAGTGTCGGTGAAAACGGAACGCTCTCGGCTATTGACGCGGCAGGTAACCAGAGCCAGCCAGTATTGATCTCCGGAGCCGCACTGAGTGCTTACGATCTGCTGAATGAAAGCGCGCAGGTGAATACCACTACCACAGGCGATCAGCTCAACCCGTCGGTCACCCGGCTGGCGGACGGCCGCATCGTGGTGACGTGGCAGGGTGACGGCACCTCCGGCACCGAGGTTTACATGCAGCTGTACGAGGCAGACGGTGTGCATAAAATCGGCACCGAGCAGCAGGTGAACCAGCGCACGGCCAACAATCAGGACAGCCCGCAGGTGATCGCGCTGACCGACGGCGGCTTTCTGATTGTCTACGAGTCCAACGTTAACGGACTGGACAACAGCGGCGACGGCGTGATGGCGCGCCGCTACGGCGCCGACGGCCAGGCGGTGACCGACGAGTTCCAGGTGAACACCACCTACAGCGGTGCACAGAACCGTCCGGGTGCGATGGCAACCGCCGACAGCGGCTACATCATCAGCTGGGAAGACCAGGGCACAGGCATCGTGCAGCGCAGCTACGGGGCGGATAACCAGCCGGTGACGGGCGAAGTGACGGTGGCAACCGGCAAGGGCATGGGCAGCTCAGGCGGTCCGGAAATGGCGGCCTTTACCGATGCGGCGCACGGCGGCATGTACGTGACCGTGTGGAACGCCACCAGCGGTCCGGGTGACACCAGCGGCAGCGGGGTTGTCGGGCAGATTTTTGCCGCAGACGGCACGCCACTGGGGGGGGAACTTCCAGGTGAACACCACCACGGACAGCTCTCAGAACTATCCGGACGTTATCACCCTGAACGACGGCAGCATCGTGGTGTTCTGGGACAGCAGCGACAGCGGCACCAGCGGCTCTGACATCCGCGCAGTGCACTACCGCGTGGATGCCGCCACCGGAACGCTGACGCTGGTCGGCAGCGGTGACTTCATCGTCAACAGCTACACCAGCGGCAAGCAGTATAAGCCGGTCGGCGTGGCGCTGGATGATGGCGGCTACCTGCTTATCTGGGGCTCCGAAGGCGGCGACGGGGATGGCTCGGCCATCTACGCACAGCGCTTTGATGCGAACGATAACAGGGTGGGACGCGAGTTCCTGGTGAACACCACCACGAGCGGCAACCAGGGTACCGGTGGCGACTCGGTGGATGCAACGCACATCTTTGACGCCGTGCTGACCGCGGACGGCAGCGTATACGTGACGTGGCAGTCGGACAACGTGGACGGTTCGGGAACCGGCATTGAAGGTATCGTGATTGACGTGGATGCGGCGTTCTACTCCGAGTACACGGTGAACACCACCACCACGGGAGCGCAGACGGTCTCGTCGGTAGCCAGCCTGCCGGACGGCGGCGCCATCGTGGTGTGGCAGTCGGCGAGCGGAGACGGCGCCGGCAGCTGCGTCAAGGGTCAGCTGCTGGATGCGAAAGGTCAGCCGGTCGGGGCGGAGTTCACGGTGAACACCACCACGGCGGGCGACCAGATCACGCCGCAGGTTACGGTCCTGACGAACGGCCATATCGAAGTGGTGTGGAGCACGGATTCCGGTGCGCATATCAAGGGTCAGGGTTATACCTACAGCTACGACGGTGCGGGTAACGTGAACGGCGTCGTGACTAATGGCGCAGAGTACAATGTGGACTCCAGCACCGCCGCCAGCAAAATGCGCGTTCCGGTGATCACTTCGCTGGAAGACGGCGGTTATCTGGTGGTTTGGGAAGCGAGCCTGAACGGCAACTGGACGGTTTATGGCCGTCAGTATGACGCAAACGGCACGCCGGTCACGGCGGAGACCGTGCTGGCAACCACGACCCTGAACGCAAATGCCATCATTCCTGAATGGGAGCCGTTGCCATCTGTTACAACGCTGGAAAATGGCCAGGTTGCGATTACTTATGCGATTAAAGCCACCGGATATGATGTTGGTGTGTCAGTTTATGATCCGTCAACGCATGCTGTAACAGGCAGCTTCGTAGCGAACCAGACCCTGACTAACAATCAGGCGTCATCCGCAGTCAGTGCGCTGCAAAACGGTAACTACGTGGTGACCTGGGACTCTAACGATACCAGCGGACCGGATCAGAATGGTTACAGCGTCTGGGGCCGCATCTACGCGGCAGACGGTACGGCGCTGACCAGCGAATTCCTGATCAACACCACGACGGCTGGCGATCAGCACATGGCGAGGGTGGTCAGTCAGGCTGACGGCAGCTTTATTGCCGTTTTCCTGTCAACAACCGACATCGCGCCGGGTGCAGGTACCAGCGGTATCTACGCACAGTACTTTGATGCTGCGGGTAATAAAGTGGGTCAGCAGATCCAGATCAACCAGCTGACCTATGGTGAGCAGGTTGAAGTCGATGCGACCTTCCTGGCGGGCGGTCAGCTCTACGTGACCTGGACCGATCAGGGCGTGGGCGACGGCGATGGCTCAGCAATAAAAGGCCGCTTAGTTGATCTGAACGAGACACTGGGACTGACGTCTGAAACGGGATCGACGCATATTGAGTATCAACCTGCTCAGTACGATCTTAATGGCACTTCAGGTAATGATGTACTGGATGCACGCGGCGCGAATTCCGTCGATGCAAAAGAGGGCGATGATACTATCGTCATTAACAGTACTCATTTTAGCAGTGTGAAAGGAGGAGAAGGTCACGATACGCTGGTCTGGGATTCTAATAACGATTTAGAACTCGGAACGGTATCAGGAAAAATTAGTGGAATTGAAGCTATCCATCTGGGTAATAACACGGCGCAGACATTATTTATCAGCGTCAGCGATGTGCTCGAAATTACTAAAGATAATGGTAGTGAAGCGAACACATTACATATTACGGGAGGTGTGGGAAGTTCAAACAATAGTAATGCAACTGATACCGTTAATATTGGAAAATCAGAATGGACGGCTTCAGCCGCACAAACTGAAAATGGCGTTAATTATGACGTCTATACCAATAATGATGACACCACTGTCAAGCTGTTAATCCAGCATGGCTTAAACGTTATCTGATAGAACTGGCGATGACTTCGGTCATCGCCAGCTTTTTTCACATCAAACTCACCTGATGGGCCTGTTTAAGGCAGGCCCATCAGGTGAGCCCCAGATCTGATTGCACAGATGAAAAAAATAAATAAATACATGTGAGCAGCATGTAAAACCTAAATATTTATTTTTAGCAGAATTAACGTTGCCATATGACATGTCGGGCGGTTAAAACAGTTCCGGTCGCAGGATTGAATTAGCGACAGAGAAAATTAGCCATCCCACTTTATTTGTTATTTTGAGTTAACTATGAAAAAAAACTTGTTTACTACAAAATCCAGATGTTCGCTGCATGGTTTAATTGCGGGATTGCTATTTTTTAATCCCCTGTTAAATGCCCATGCAACGGACTTTATTGAAATGATTCGTATGACAGCCGACCATCCATCGGTAAAGTCTGCTTTATCAAACAGCACCGGTGCTATGTATGATATCGATCAGGCAAAAGCCGCTGATGGTTTTCAGGTCAGCACGGGTATCAGCGCATCAGGATATTCAGGTCAACCCGGTTATGAGAATAATCCGGTCTCCCCGCATATCACTGTAAGTAAATTACTTTACGATCACGGACGTACTGATGCGAGCGTTGCCGGAAAGCAGGCTGCTTATTCCATGCAGCAGGCTCAGGTAAATGTCACGCGCGAAAATCTCAACGAGCAGGTGCTTTCTCTTTTTTACCTCTGCAGCCACTAATGCCACAGTGGTCGCTGTGCTGGATAAAGAAATTAAAGCACTGCAGGATCTGCTTAATCGGGTAAAGAATATTGCCAGTATTGATAGCGGCAGAGCTTCTGAGATCAATCAGGTTGCGACTCGCCTCAATTCGGTGATTGCCAGTCGTGAAATGAGCTACACCACCTATATACAGGCGCAGCAGCAACTCAGCTCGCTGCTGAACCACGAGATTGTTATCACCAGAGGCCTGCCCGATCTGAAAAAAGCGGGTCTGTTGCCCGCGTCACTGGCACAGGCACAACAGGTACTGAAAGAAAATCCCAACTGGGCGGTCTCACGCGAGCGTAAAGAGGAAGCGAGAGCCGCAGTGGATCTGGCCTCTAAGTGGAACAGGCCGAAATGGAGTGTGCAACTGAGTATGGACAGTCCAAAGCGCAACGGTGAAATGGAACCGTTTAAAGCGGTGACGTTACAGGTGAGCAGCGATATCAATCTTTGGGATGGTGGGGCTGGCAGGGCAAATGCCAAAGCTGAAACTCAGCGACTCATTGCTGCAGAGGCGGATCAGGATGCAACACTCCGGACATTGAAACAGCAGCTGGATCAGCTGTGGGTCTCCTTACCGCTTCGTGAACGCCAGCTCAATGCATTACAGAGACAGTCAGAAACCGCGTTGAAAACCTGGAAAGCGGGGGGAAGTGCAGTTCTTCGCGGGGCAGCGCCCGTTAACGGATTTAATCTCGTTTGCTACCGACTATTACTCCAGTCTCGCAAGTTATCAGGAGCAGCAGATGCAGTATCTGGCTGCGCAATGGAACATCGTTGCGGCACTGGGTAAAACCAGCCAACTGGTGCAGAAGGTTAACGCTTTACCAGCGAATACCATCGAAGCGGTGCACTAATCACGCTGACGTAAAAAACGAGTATTTCTGGCCGCTGTCATGCTTTGCCGCCAGACCAGAATGAATTAGTTGTCCAGGGGACGCCATTGTGACTGATATACAATTTGAGCCTGCTGGCTCTGAACTGAATGCTGAAAACAGAGTGTTATCCAGATCGCCATCAGATACGCAGGAGACTTTGCTGGTTGCACTGCAAAGCGCACTGCGCCTGTTTGACGTCCGGCTTACGCTAAATGCTTTACGTGTGGGTATGCCTGCATTTCCACCAGACGCTGATATCAGCGCCCAGAATGACTGGGCATTGCGCACGCTGCAGAGCCGCGGCATGAGTGCTGCCTGGCAGAAGATTGACCTGACGGATGTGAAAAGCTTTGTTCTCCCCGCCATCATGCGTCTGGAAGCGGGCTATTGCGTGCTGACACAGTGTAGCGAAAAGAAGTGCGCCATTATCGATCCCGCACTGGGCAGCCAGCCTGTTGAGGTCGATTTCGCTCGCCTGGCTCAGCACTATAGCGGCGAGTTGCTGCTGCTGCGACCTAAGTCTTATCTTGATCATCGTGCCGATGACATTGTCCATGTCGGTAAAGGGCACTGGTTCTGGAATACTTTGTGGGGATTCAAACGTTATATCTTTGAAGCCGCCGCATTGTCAGTCGTTATTAACCTGCTCGTTCTGGCGATGTCCGTATTCACCATGACGGTTTATAACCGGGTACTGCCTAACCAGACCTACGTAACACTCTGGACGATGGCTATCGGCGTGAGTCTGGCGTTGTTGTTTGAACTGGCTGCACGGCTGGGTCGGGCCTGGATTACCGATCGCGCCGGTAAAAAAGATCGATCTGGTGTTGGGCGCACAACTTTTTCGTCACGTGCTGAACGGCAAAATGTCGGGTCGAGCCCAATCCAGCGGTGCATTTGGCAATGTCATGCAAAGCTTTGACAGCGTCCGCGAGCTTACTACGTCAGCCGCTTTAACGACGGTTGCTGACTTACCCTTTGTTTTACTCTTCCTGGTTGTAATCCATCTGGTTGCCGGGCCACTGGTCTGGTGTGTGATCCTGATATTAGTGGTCATCGTGGCGATGGTGCTGCTGATGCAGATCCCTTTGAAACGCCACGCTGAAGAGTCAATGAAAATAGGCAGTAATCGTTACGGTCTGGTTATTGAATCACTGGATAATCTTGAAACCATCAAAGTTCTGCGTGCTGAAAACCTGGTCGCCTCTAAACACGATGTTGCCAGCGTAAAACTCTCTACAGTGAATATGAAATCGCGGTTCCTTGCCACTATGGGCTCAAGCGTTATTCAGACGACCCAGCAGTTTGGTACCGTTATTCTGCTGGTCTGGGGTGCTTATCTGGTCGGTGATGGTGATATCTCAATGGGAGGCATCATTGCCACTATGACCCTGATGGGGCGCGCCATAATGCCCATAGCAACGCTTGCCGCGCTGGGATTGCGTATTCAGCAGGCAAAAACCTCGCTGGCCATCCTCAATAAAGTGATGCAGGCCCCTGCTGAACGCGATAATGAGAAGGTTTATGTGCAGCTTCCCCAGGGCAGCCAGACCGGGATTGTCTGTCAGGGCGTTTCATTACGTTATAAAGACGATTTACCGGCCATCGTTGAGCAGCTAGATGTCCGGTTCTGTCAGGGCGAGCGGGTTGCCATACTGGGTAAAATGGGCAGCGGTAAATCTTCGCTGCTGCGCATGCTGGTTGGGCTATATCCACCCACAACAGGCACGATCACCATTGCTGGCGTAGATATAGGCCAGGTCGAGCCGGTGGAATTACGGACTCGTATCGCGCTGGTCAATCAGGAACCACGTTTTATGTATGGTTCGCTGCGTGACAACCTGGTGATGGGAGCACCCTATGCCAGCGACGAAGAACTAATGGCCGCTGCAAAAATGACCGGGGTGAGTGATATTGTCGCGGCCCATCCCATGGGCTTTGGTATGCCTGTCAGTGAGCGTGGTGAAAACTTTTCCGGTGGACAAAAGCAGGCGATAGCCCTGGCTCGCGCCATTCTGTCGAATCCGGATGTTCTGCTACTGGACGAACCTACATCGGGGATGGATATGGGGTCGGAACGCACTATCCTGCAGGCGCTCATCCCGGCAATGGAAGGCCGAACCGTGATTATCGTGACCCACCGTCCGGCAGTGCTGAAATACGTTGATCGGGTGATTGTGATGGATGAAGGCATCAAAGTAGCTGATGGGCCGCGTGAAGAGATTATCGGTTTATTAAACAGCGGGAAGATCCCGGCCGCATCGGTGCTGCGTAACGCAGCGAAACATGCTGGCGTTGAGATAAGCACAGAGCGTCAGCCACAATCTGGCGAGGTAACAGTATGAGCAGCCTGTCCCCTGATAAAAACGTTGATCAAAAGCGCCTGACCGAACATACAGCCAGTGACATGGTGAGGGCCGCCCGTCAGGATCGCTGGGAAGGCTGGCTATTTATTGCCTGGGGCAGCGTGGCGTTAATGGTGCTGGTAATCGTCTGGGCCGCCAATTTCAACATCGAAGAGGTGACAACCGGGTCAGCCAAAATTGTTCCCAGTTCCCGCGAACAGGTTTTGCAAAGCCTTGAGGGCGGTATTTTGCAGGAGTTAATGGTGCATGAAGGCGATACGGTTGAAAAAGGTCAGGTTGTGGCCAAAATCGATCCCACGCGCGCCGAAGCCTCCTTCCGCGAAAGCGCTAACCGCCTGCTGGCACTGAAAGCCCAGGCCGCGCGTCTTGAAGCAGAAGCGACCGGCAGCGAGCTTGTGTTCCCGCCAGAGGTCATGAAAGTACCTGAACTGGTTACCCGTGAAACCGATGCCTGGAAACTACGTAAAAGGGCGGTAAATGAGTCAATTGAAGGCTATCTGAAGTCAAAAACATTGCTGCAGAAAGAGCTTGAAATGGCGCGACAGCTCTCAGCCAGATCGCTGCTGTCAAAAACTGAGGTTCTGAAACTTGAGCGTCAGATGAATGATGCCGAATTGCAAATTACCGAGCGAAAAAACCGCTACCGTAACGAGGCTAACGATGAACTGTCCAAAGTCGATGTTGAGATGACAAGCCTGCAGGAAACTGCCCATGGCCGCCATGATACGCTTGAGCGTACTGAAGTCCGCACGCCAGTACGAGGCATTGTTAACAGTATTAAAATCAATACGCTTGGCGGTGTGATCCAGCCTGGTGCCGCAATAATGGAGGTGACACCATTGGATGACCAGCTGCTGGTGGAAACCCGTATCCGGCCCTCTGATGTGGCCTTTCTGGCACCCGGTCAGGAAGCTGTGGTAAAAATTTCTGCCTATGACTATTCGATTTATGGCGGCCTGACCGGACATGTTCAAAGTATCAGTTCGGGCGCGCTAAAAGATGAGGAGAGTAAAGCTGCCCGCAGGCCAGGCGTCGATGATACTTATTACCGGGTAATGGTATTAACGGAAAATAATACGCTGACGAAAAGCGGCAGTCAGGAACTACGGGTGATTCCCGGTATGACGGCCACCGTTGATATTCGTACGGGCGAGAAGAGCCTGCTGCAATATCTGTTGCGTCCTCTGTTGCGCGTACAGGAAGCGTTTCGCGAAAAGTAAAACCTGCCCTGAATGTAAAAAAAGCCAGCGCTATAGCTGGCTTTTTTTACACAGAAGTCCGGAATTATTTCAGAATGAAGAGCCGATCAACATCGATTTCGCTATGCCCGTCATCGCGATCTACCTCACCCGTTATCCGTACCTTTTTACCAATAAGGAAGCCGTCGTCGTCTTCGTCATCCTCGTCGACATCAATACGGATACGACCCGTTGAGTCCTGTAACCAGTAGTGGTCATCGTCAGCCCGTCCACTAATCGTACCGGTAAGGGTAACATGACGTTCGTCTCGCATGTTTTTTGCTTCTGCGATGGTGGACTCCTGCCGTGCGAAAGCGGATCCTGAGCAGATCAAGGCCAGTAGCATCCATAATGTTTTTTTCATTAACACCTCCTGTATACGAGCGCTTGCTGCACGCTGATTCTAAAAACTAAAACGGTAGCCAGCATTAACCTGACGTTGGTTAAAACGTTTTCCGTCTACCATATCTGCCTCCAGGAAGAGCGTATGGCTGCTGATTTGGGCACTCAGGCCGACGCCGTTATTCCAGCCATTTCCTTTAAAGGAAAGACGTTCATTTGATCCGTTCAGAGCATAAGCAGCATCCCCGGCATACTCGCGCATTACACCCGTTTTTACATAGGTGTTGAGTTTGTAATTGCTCTGATTGATTTCATACCCTGCCAGCACGCTTGCCCGGCTCATCAGTGATTTGTAGCTTGAAAGTGTGATATTGAGACCATTAGACGCACCTACGGAAGCACCATCCTGATGACCTGCTGTCAGCTGTAGTTGCGGTTCAAGATAAAAACCTGCCAGCCGATCAGAGAAGCTGAACTTTTTGCCCGCCTCAAGCGATCCGCTCAGACCTGAAGAGACACCGTTACCGGATACCTGGTTATTCTGTGTATCGTGAACATTGAACTGATTCCTCAGCCGATTGACTTTCACAACGCCATCAACATAGAAACCGGCATCATTTACCCAGGTGGTGTAGAAGCCATAATGCTCAGAACGGATGTTGCCGTTACCATTTTGGTAATGAGGCGATCCTTCAGTTACCCCCATGAACAGGCCCAGATAGATCGGAATTTCATCGGACAAACGTTTATCGACCCCAAACTGATAACCGGTGTAGTTCAGGCTGAAACGGCTCAGCTTGCCATTATCAAAGCCGCTGAACCGTCCATCTATAGCGCGCAGCCAGACATTTCCGGCTGTCTTCCCCTGACGAACATCACCCATACGCTGCATCAGCGTCTGCATTTCGGCATAGTTCATCAGATAGCCAGTGTTGAGGAAGTTAGCCCCTGCGTTGGCCGTGCTGGTAATGGGGGGAAGTTGCGTTGTCTTGCCCGGCAGGCGCCGTGCCACCGTTATCGGCTGGAGTCGCGGCAGGCTCATTAGCAGGAGTCGCGGCAGGTTCATTAGCAGGAGTCGCGGCAGGCTCATCCGCAGGGATAACGGCCGGATCATCTGCTTCAGGGGTTTCTGGTGCTTTAGGTGAGGAGAGTACCCAGTTGTTGCCTTGCTTATTGACCGAGTAAACATAGCCACCAAGTTCCACGTCGGCGTTGCCTTTAAAGGTGGCGATGCCATCAGTCGTTTCAACCACAGTCAGTACTTCGTTGCCAGTGGTGACGGCACTGCCGCGGTTCTGTATGGTCAGACCGTAATCACCGGAACTACTCTCTGTCACCACAACTTTATCGCCAATGTTATTCACGCCAGCACCATCGCCTGCCAGATTGGTTCGCAAGGCGAAGTCGCCGCTGCCGCTGAGGTTGGCGATAGTCAATGTTGAATAGGTTGCGTCATCCGAGGCTGCAGAGAGGTCAACCAGCGAGTTACTCAATGTCAGATTATCGACATTGGATGTTCGCGATACATTCCAGGTGCTGTCGGTCAGATTAACGTTCAGATGGCCATTATTGACGTTATCGCTGCTGGCGCTGCCAGACCAGAGTGAACCTGATGTCAGATTGAGGTCGATGAGTCCGGCCCGGGATAAAACGCTACCAACGATCTGCGCTTTTCCGTCGGTGGTGATGACACCTGCTGTATAACCTTCATCATATCGCGTAGCCATGGCTATCCCATCCGGGGAGCCCATATCAATGGTCAAATCACCCGTAAGATTCGCTTTACCACCAGCCATGGCGTAGACACCTGTAGCATTCTCCGGGCCGGTAATGGTCACTGCATCACCGTTAACTGTGCCACCGCTTGTGGACCAAATACCCAGGGTCATGGTATCCACATTTTTCATCATAATATCGGTGTTCTGCAGATTAATGGTTGCGCCGGTTGACTGTGCGGATACGCCATAAAAACCTGCTGAATAGACCGTATTGCGTTCTTCTTCACTGCCAATGAAGTTAACGATGGCATTGTCGCCCATAGCCACAATGCCGCCAGTCTGATCAGAGGAGATCACGCTACCGGCACCAATGTTTGACAGGCTGTTGTCACGGCCTGACAGACCTGCAGAGGTCTCACCCGCAGTACTGATTGTCAGATGATCGGCCTTCAGCTCACCCCAGCTCCAGATGCCAGCAGAAAGATCCCCAGTGGTAATAATGGTCGAGTTGCTGCCCAGATCAACCGAACCATTATCCTGGATATTAATACCCTGCGAATTATTGCCAAGGGTGTTGATCGTCAATGCATTTGCTTTCAACGTGGCCACGCCATTAATCGACTCACCGGTCAGGTTATCAACCTGAACGGCATTACTGTTAAGACCATTCGTCTGTAAATTACTGTCGTCGCCCAGACTGGCGTGACTTCCGTAACCGCTGACGCGCAGAGCCGTTCCGCCAGTGCCCTGGGTGCTTATTTGCAGGTTGTTTGCCTGCAGCGAGGAACTATTGCTGACAACGACGCCCTCTGCGAAAGAATCACCTGATGCTACCGTGGTGACCGAGGAACCTGATCCTAAACTGGCGGTTACATTTTTTCCGCCGAACTCAATGCCGACCGCTGTTTTACCGGAAACGTTGAGGGTTAACTTATCTGCAGTAAATTCACTGTTTGCCGCTTCAATAAAAATCCCTTTTGCATAACGTTCAGCATCTGTCACGCGAACTGTGCTGCCGCTGCCGATGGTAACCGTTGCGGCAGTAGCGCCATTAACCAGGATGCCATAATAACCGTCGCCAGATGACTGGTCGGCAATCAGCGTGGTGCCATCAGTTAAGATGATCTCATTGCCTGTCTGGCTTCCGATGACTGCAGCATAGCTAATCAGAGGCACAACCCCCATCCCACTTGCCAGCATTAATGCTTTTGCGATTTTATTTCGCGGGAATTTATTATTCATCTCAGTCACTCTTCCTTAAGATTTTATTGATAGTCTGATCGTTAAATGGCACCTGAATCATGAGTTGTTATTCAGGTGTTAAGCAGCAGCGATATTTAAGCGATACCAATAAGTTGTAGGTTTTATTGATCCCATTAATGGCAGTGCGCATACAAATGTTGCGGGATTATGCAGCGGGAAAAGGATTTATGTAAAGGCATCGCAAGTGTGCCTGTTTTAAGTAAACGTTAAAGACGATGCCCTATTCGCGAGGAATTTCCATTGAAAATTAAGATAATGCATCGATTGTAATAATGGGTTTTTTGTTAATTATCGTCACATGCATTCTAATTTTGGCTTTATTCATTTTAATCACTGCATTAAAGGTCTGTCTGCTTATGTGTCGCGTAAGGTTGTTAAGCGCGGGTTTAGTGGCAGCACGCTATAATTATGTATCGCTACCCATAGTGGTGAGTGCAGAGTGGACGGCAGAATGGAAAAATGATGATTGTCACCCCTGAGGTTAACATGTGGCAGGAGAAAGGAGGATTACTGATAAAGTCGTTGTTGTGCTATCAGATTTAATCACACCACTGGAGGGTAAATGCTTAATTCACAAAAATAAGGTTAAGAGAGGTTTTATGTTCGTCACAAACAGGTTAGCAGGAGTTTCACTGATGTTACTGGCTTCACTACTTATCGCCTGCACACCGCACAGCAAGGAACCGCAGCGTTTAACAATGCGTAATCCAGCCAGTGAATATTGCGTTAATCGCGGTGGTCAGCAGGTCCAGGAAAAATCTTCGGCAGGTATAACAACCTATTGCCTGCTACCCTCTGGAGAAAGGATTGAGCAGTGGGCTCTGTATCATCGTGACCATCTGAAATGAATTCCCGTTTTGTTCGCCTGCATGCTCCCTGTTCGGGCGAACAACATTTAAATTTAATGGTATTGCATCATCTGAATCTGCTTAATACACCCTTGCTTAACGACTGAGCAGCTTTTTTTATCACCCTGACACGATTTGCCGTTCCGGGATCGGTGCTGGTGGAGCATGAGCTAAATTGGCAGCATATCGCCTGAACAGATAATCATTATCGTAGTCGTGTGAGTCCGGAAGGCATTATTAGTACGAGCTTTCTCTGAATATGACAGACGAAGCCAGTTTTGACGTCATATTTAAAACGGTTTACAGTGGCCTGGCAGGTTTGTCTTACTATTTCTTACAGCGCTTTATGTCGTGCGTTTGTTGAGAATGACAGAGCATCACAGCACTAAAGGTGATGCTCTGATTTATCTGTTCATCGATTCTGCCCGACGGAGATCAAAATGCATCGCGCCAGGATTATCAGGAATTGATGATCTGCAGGGTGATCAGCCCTCAGCAGATAATGGGTTATGAGTGATCCTGCCCTCCTTTTTTCGCCTCAGCACACCAGTCTCCATACTTCTGAAGGAACTTCACTGTAGGTTTCATTCATTATTAGTTCGGCTTTACGATGATCGTAAGCGCCTTCAAATGAAGAGAGGTCGTCACCAGGAAGTTTTTTCCGCATATAGCTTGTTACGATATCCAGAATATCGGTTGACGGGCAGTTCCTTAACTTATTCAGATAGTAGACTTTGTCCATAATATTCTTGCTGCTTTAACCTGTGAAATGAGCTTATACGCAGTCTGAACTTAATTTATGCAGACGCGCCGTTATATCAATGCTGCCAGGCGAGAGTAAGCTTCTCCTGACAACAGATATACTTGTTTCCTTACGCATCGGATACATTCGGGCGCGATCACTCGCACGCGAAGTTCCATTAGCCGGCTAAGCGAAAGGTTAATTTCTGAAAGTAAATTTTAATGGCATGATACATTAATTTAATATCTTCATTGATTTTGCTGATCTTCCCCAATCCCATAACAAATTGAACAGAAAAGCATAGGTCAGAAAAAATAGCACCAGTCCGGATTCAAGTCTCAATGCTGAGAATAGCGTAATATCCAGCCACCATGCTGCAAAGGGGATTAACACTAATAACAGACCCGCCTCAAACAGAACGGCATGGAGGCATCTCACTCGCAAGTTCTTTTTAAATCCTGTTTTTAGCTGAACACTGTCAAACATCAGGTTGAAAAGGTAGTTCCATCCCATAGCCAGAGTTGATGAAACCAATGTAAGCAACAACGACTGCGATGGTGCTGCGGAGGTAAAAATAATCAGGATAAAGAAAACCAGCACATTAGCGACAACTTCGAATACCACCGCGTGCAGCACTCTCTCAGTTCTGGTACGCACCGGATATAAACACTTTTCCAAATCATACGCTCATTAATTAGTCAGGCACCGAACTGGCGCAGGAAAAATTCAGGGTGGCCGTAATATCAGTGAAACGGTTCTTCATACTGCCCTGTTTTAAACCGACGAGAACTTAGCATCAACCCGGCAGAAAGTGAAACCCAATAGGAATATGACGATAAAAACCCATTAAGTTTTGATATTGATCAACTCTGCAAAGTACGCTTTTAATGGCTAACCGTTCAGGACTGCGAGTGTTATTCCTGCTCTGTTTCCGCACCTCTGTCGCACATTAATTCACCCGTTTCACTTCGCTGTTTGTTCAGTCGGATACGATATTAACGTCATTACTCTGCATCTGAATATTAAAACCATAAAAAATGCATATATAGATTTATATTTTAATATTTAGATAATAGTTAGATTTTTTATCTGACATAAAGGGGCGGTTTCAGCTTGTCACTGCGATCAGATTATCTGTGGCAGGCTGTTTTTTTATGCACTTTTGAGCCAGTGAGCCACTTTCCCGGGCACTGTCTCGCGCGGGAAATAGTGCTGAATGCAATGATCGACGGCAGGTAAAGCATATTTCTTTACCGGTGGATATGACACAACGGGCAATCTTTACAGACAGTTTTCTGCCGTATAAATGATGAAATCCACTTTTCCGTTAATGTAGATATCGGGTCTCTCTCCCTGCTCCAGATAATTCAGCATCAGCTGCAGCGCGAGCTGGGCATGCTGCCGGGTGTTTTGATCCAGTGTCAGCGCAACGCTCTGCTGCGCCATCAGCGTGCGGGTGGTGGCGTAAAGCTCATGAGTGATCCATATGCACTGATTCAGCCGACGATGTCGTGCCAGCGCCTGCCCGATCTCGGTATTCCCCAGCCCGGTGTTATAAATGCCCTGCAGATGACCGCTCTGAACCAGCTGCTTCTCCAGCAACTTACTGAGGGTGTCGCGATTTTCCTGGGCGGCCAGAACTTCACGTAACTGAAGATGGGGAAACCGACTGGTTATCAGGTCACGAAACCCTTCAATACGCTGACGATGCGCGCTGTAATCCCGGTGCCCACTGACCATCAACACCTCACCGGGTTGATGCAGCATTTTGCCCATCAGCTGAGCGGCTGTACGTCCGGCCTGCAACTGATTGATCCCCACATGACAGAGCCGGGCGGCACCGGGTAAATCGGTGACCAGCGAGATCACCGGTACGCCACGTGCCTGGCAATGGTCCAGCGCCTCATAGATCGCCGGATGTTCATGGGCAAAAACGATCAGACCATCCCGCGTTTCACCGCCCTGCCTGATAAGCTTTGCCAGACGTTCTGGCTGAGCCTCGGGGACAAAAGTGCGGCGCAGCGTTAACCGGCGATAGCCCAGATGCGAGGCAACCTCAGTAAAATCCTGTGCCAGCTGCTTAAAGAAAAATGAATCGTTGCTGCTCAGCAGCAGTTCTATCTGCCACGGATGACGATGCTCCTCCGGCAGGATCCGCTTCAGCCCCACTTCACGTGCTGCCTGCAGCACCCTGTGAACCGTCTCCGGCGCGACGCCGCCACGTTCATTGAGCACCCGATCCACGGTTGCCAGTCCCACACCTGCCCGTCGGGCGACCTCTTTCAGCGACATGCCGATCTCCTGTGAGGTAAACACCTCAAAACACCGTGCCGCCAGTGTAAAACGCAGCGTTATCCTGCAGATGCATCTTTCTGCCGGACTATGATGGAGTTCAAAAAATGAATAAAAAGCAACGTGTTGCCCTGCTGGGGTGTGGCTTTATTGGTGAAGTTCATGCCGCGAATCTTCAGGCGCACCCCGGAGTTGAGTTGGTATGGGTCGCGGATGCAGATCCCGCGCGCGCCGCCGCCTTTGCGACCCGCTTTGGTGCCCGGGCCGCGTCTGTCACCGAGGCGATAAATGATGAGCAGATTGATATGGTGCTGATCGCCAGCGCG
Source organism: Pantoea sp. 1B4 (assembly GCF_016925765.1). Lineage (NCBI taxonomy): Bacteria > Pseudomonadati > Pseudomonadota > Gammaproteobacteria > Enterobacterales > Erwiniaceae > Pantoea > Pantoea sp. 1B4. Next base: position 84,613 of record NZ_JAEUWZ010000003.1, read on the forward strand.
ACGCCGACCCATGCTGACTTACTGGAAGCCGCAGCCCGCGCCGGTAAAGCCATCTACTGTGAAAAACCGGTCGATCTCTCTCTTGAGCGGGCCCGCTCTGCCGTGGCTAATGTTCTCCCCTACAACGTGCCGGTCACAGTAGGGTTTAATCGCCGTTTTGATGTCAGCCATCAGCAGCTGAAGCAACAACTCCGCCAGGGGCGGATCGGCCCGGCGGAACTGATTCAGATGGTCTGCCGCTCCTCAGCCATGCCGCCGCTGGCCTATCTTCAGGCGTCCGGAGGACAGATGCGCGATCAGGCTATCCACTTTTTTGACCTGTTGCGCTGGCTGACTGAAGAGGAGGTGACCGAGGTGGCAGCGATGGGTGCAGCGCTGGCTCTGCCCTCGATCAGCGAATTTGACGACGTGGACACCAGCACGCTGCTATTGCGGCTGCAGGGCGGGGCGCTGGCACAGCTCGATAATGTCCGCCGCACCGGCTATGGCTACGATGAACGCATCAGTGTGATGGGACCGCACGGGATGCTGGAATCAGCCTCTCAGCCACAGCGCGGCGTCAGCTGCTATCAGGGTGCGCAGATTCAGCAGCCAGGCTTGTTGCCCGACTGGTTCAGCCGGGTGCAGCCAACTTACTATGCTCATCTGGATGCGTTTATCCGATCGCTGAACGGTGAGCAGGTTGACGATCTTCCTGGCCTTGAGGATGGACTGAAAGCCCAGGCGATTGCGGAAGCTGCGGTGATCTCCCTGGCGGAACGGCGTTTCTGTGCGGTGGAAAAACTACCGTTCTGATTCAGCGTGGCACCCTGGCAAAAAATAATTTTATTTTTATCGAATAGAAACCGGCGCTGAGCTGTTTACCGTACAGCGCCGCGCTAGCGGACTGCATCCGGCGGGCTTTATCGCCTGTCTCATAGACCCGATAAGGATAAATTATGACAACGCGTTCTGGTTTTTCTCTGCTTGCCGTTCCGGCACTGCTGCTGATGCTGCACTCTCCGCTGAGTATGGCGATGGGCGACAATGACAGTGATAAAAAGACGCCTGACTGCCCCAAAGGTCAGGTCTATGACAGTCACACTAAAAGTTGTGTGCCTGAGAAGACCAGCAAGCTGAGTGACGACGATAAAACCCGCTATGCCTGGCATCTGGCGAAAAAGGGCGAATATCAGGCGGCGCTGAACCTGCTGGATACGCTGAAAAATCAGGATACCCGTGAAGCCTGGAGCTATCGTGGTTACGCCACCCGTAAACTGGGCCGCACGGACGAGGGCATTGGCTATTATCAGCGCGCCATTGCACTTGATCCCCGTTACGCTAAAGTGCGTGAATATCTGGGCGAAGCCTGGATGATCAAAGGGCGTCCGGATCTGGCGCGTGAACAGTTAAAAACCATTGCCGGGATTTGTGGCACAGACTGCGAGGAGTACCGCGATCTGCAGGCCGCAATCAATGGTCACCCCGAGGTCTGATGCGGCAGGGAGGAGCGAAAAATCACTCACAGTGACATCCGTCAGCACCTTGCGGAACATCTGACGCGGCTCTGGCGTTACGGCTATGTGCTGTCACACAACCGTGACATGGCAGAAGAGCTGGTGCAGTCAACCTGCGTACGCGCGCTGGAACGCAGCGCGCAGTTCACGCCGGGCACACGCATTGATCGATGGCTTTTTTCGATCCTTCACTCCATCTGGGCCAGTGATTTACGGGCGCGAAAGGTCCGGCAGGGACAGGGATTCGTGGATCCCGATGCGCTGCTGGCCGCAGACAACCATACCAACAGCGACGACAACCGCCATTTCCAGCGCATTATGCTACAGGTTAACGCCTTACCCGAGGCGCAGCGTAATGCACTGTTTCTGGTGTATGTCGAAGGTCTGACCTATCAGGAGGCGGCAGAGACGCTCTCGGTTCCCATTGGCACTATTATGAGCCGTCTGGCCGCCGCACGTGCCACGCTGGCCAGACAGCCGGCGACCTCGCCCGCACCGCAGGAGAAACGGAGATGAACAGGGAAACTTTTACGCCACCGTGGCGCGATGAGGCAATCGTTGCCTGGCTGGATGGTGAGATGACGCCACAGGAAGCCGTGCAGTTTGAGCAGGCGATGGCAGGGGATCCCGAACTGGCGGCACGGGTTGAGCATTTACAGCACAGTAATCTCGATTTTGAACAGGCTTTTGCGCCGCTGCTGGAACAGGCACCGCAGGCCAGAATGGCACAGCAACTGGCAGCCATCACGGCACCAGAGTCAATGCCAGCCAAAGGCTACAGCCGTCGGGCACTGATTGCTGCGTCTGTCAGCTTTATGCTGGTGGGCAGTGGCATCGGTTTCCTGGCAAGACCGGAAGATGATGAGAAAGATGAAAGCCAGAATATCCGCGATCTGGAGGCGCGTTATATGTCGCTCTACAGTGCTGAAACGCTGGCCGATACGCCTGATGACGCCGCCATGCTGCAAAGGGGGCTGGACCGTACCCGACTCGATTTAGGATTGCAGCTGCATCCTCAGCAACTCAGCCTGCCAGGGGCTGAACTGAAAATGGTGCGGATCCTGCGCTACGAACGGACGTCGATTGCACAAATCGCCTGGCTGCATGCTGATTATGGCCCGATGGCGCTCTGTATCTCGCCTGAGCCGGACAGCGCGAATCCCATCGCCCATGAAAAGCGCCATGGCATGCAACTGGCCTGGTGGAAGCGTGACGGCTATCAATATGTGCTGATTGGCCGCAACCCACCGGCTCAACTGGCTGCCACAGCGGAAACATTGCAGACAGCACTCAGTTAATCGGACCCTTCAGCGGTTACCGCTACAGCGGCTTTCTGCCCTGCGCGGCAATGGCCAGCGCAATGTTGACGCGATCATCAACCACCCCGACCAGCCGATCCATTCCGAAGGCTGAGCGGGAGATGGCGGTGGAGGCATGTAGCGCCAGCGAACCTGAAGCCGGATCAATTGTCTTTCCGCTGTCCAGCGAGGCCAGCATCACGACTGGCCGGCTGACATTTTTAACCGTCAGCACACCAAAAATACGGTAATTGCCGCCACCCAGTGAGGCCACGCGACTACTGACAAAGTGAATGTTTGGGTAACGCTCTGCATCAAAAAACAGGTTACTTTTCAGTTGCCAGGTTAACAGGCTGTTCGAGGCCACCAGCGTCCCTACCGGAATAGTCACTTCAATACGATCGTCACGGTCTTCATCAGGGTTGAGTGTCACCGTGCCGCTCACACCCTGCAGTCTGGCCTGCGAAAATTGGTGACCAAAGGCGCGCCATGAAAGGCCTATCGACGTTTTATCGGGGGGTAATGGCATAGGTTACCGGCGCGGCGTAAAGCACCGGGCTGAGCAGGGCTAACAGAGTGCATAAACAGGCGGCACGCATCATCACTATTTTCTCTTTTTTTAGGCAGACCCAACGTTAACGCCTGAAACCGCGATCCTATTCACTTTTTTTAGCACTGTTTTTACCTTACAGGCACAGATAATCTGACAGATATTAACTGACTGTCACCTGAGAATCACCAAAGTGTAATGATTATTGCAAGGGCAGAACATTAATAACGAAAAATATTAAGAATACATTAAGACGGCTTTATTAATCTGTGATTCATCCTGAGATGAGCGGAGCGCTATTTTTTTCGATGTGATACTGTGAGTAGCAGACTGAATTTAGCCCAGCAATTTCAGCGTGTTAATTTTTCTCTCCAGAAGTGACTTCATTCGGATGAGCTGAATCATGCTCTGGTGACTGACAGAGCCTGCTGATTTTAAACAAAATATCAATAAATCAAAAAGAGTTGAGGTCAGGGCTATTATTAGCCATTTAATAGTGAACTTTTTCTGAAATCCTTAACTTGCTCTCCCTTGATTTTATTTCAATTCACACTCTTCATTTAATGTTCAGTTAACTTTCATACGGTAGTTTGTATTAGCAGTCCGGTAACCTTAATTCCAGAACGGGAAAGCGTGGTGTCGATAACACCCTGGCCGACTGTGAGTCATTCGCTATTTCAATTATTTTCCGGCGTTGTGCCTGATTAACAACGCGCGACAGCTTATGGGTTTGATCTGCAGGAGTTTTAGCATGGATTTTTTGCCATTTTCCCGGCCTTCATTCGGTGATGAAGAGCTGGCTGCTGTTAAAGCGGTATTTGACTCTGGCTGGATAACGACCGGCGCAAAATGCGCCGAACTGGAGCAGGCCTTTGTTCAGATGACCGGCAACCAGCACGCCATTGCAGTAAGCTCTGCCACTGCCGGAATGCATGTCACGCTGATGGCGATGGGGATCGGGCCTGGCGATGAGGTGATCACGCCGTCCATGACCTGGGTCTCTACCCTGAATCTGATCACGCTTCTGGGTGCCACGCCGGTGATGATTGATGTGGATCCCGACAACCTGATGGTCACGCCGGACCGGATAGCGCAGGCGATTACGCCCCGCACCCGCGCGATTATTCCGGTGCATTACGCTGGTTCACCTGCCGATCTCGCGCCAATCTATCAACTGGCTGAGCAGCGTGGGATTGCCATCATTGAAGATGCGGCTCACGCGGTGGGCACCACTTATCACGAAAAGCTGGTCGGGCAGCGCGGTACGGCGATTTTCTCTTTCCACGCCATCAAGAATATCACCTGCGCGGAAGGGGGCCTGGTGGTGACCGATGACGCCACTCTCGCCGATCGTATACGCAGCCTGAAGTTTCATGGCCTGGCAGTAGATGCGTTTGATCGTCAGACCCAGGGGCGTCTGCCGCAGGCGGAAGTCATGATGCCGGGCTTTAAATACAATCTGCCCGATATCAGCGCGGCGATTGCGCTGGTGCAGTTACAGAAACTGCCGGGCTTTATTGCCCGCCGCCGTGAGATTGCTGAACGCTATCTTGAAGCGCTGCGCACGCTGCCGTTCACGCCGCTGTCACTGCCCGACTGGCCACATCAGCATGCGTGGCACCTGTTTATTATTCGCATTGATGAACAGCGCTGCGGTCTGTCGCGCGATGCCTTTATGCAGGCACTGAAGACGCGGGATATCGGCAGCGGATTGCATTTCCGTGCGGCGCATACCCATAAATATTACCGCGAGCACTATCCCGATTTACGTCTTCCCGCCAGTGAACTTAACAGCCAGCAGATGTGTTCGATTCCACTGTTTCCGTCAATGACGGATCAGGATGTCGAACGTGTGATTCAGGCTTTACATGACATTGCCGGAGCCTGAGATGCGCGATATCAAACCGATCAATATGCTCTCCGTGGTCATCCCGGTCTATAACGAGCAGGAGAGTCTGCCGGAGCTGCTTCAGCGCACCTGCGCCGCCTGTGACTCAATTAAGATTGAGTATGAAATTCTGCTGGTGGATGACGGCAGCAGCGATCGTTCTGCCGAACTGATTGAACAGGCCGCCACCGTTCCCGGCAGCCGGATAACCGGCGTGCTGCTCAACCGCAACTACGGTCAGCATTCCGCCATCATGGCCGGATTCAGCCAGGTTCGTGGCGATCTGATTATTACGCTGGATGCCGATCTGCAGAACCCGCCGGAAGAGATCCCGCGGCTGGTTGACGCCGCGCGTCAGGGTTATGACGTGGTGGGTACCGTCCGTCAGCAGCGCCAGGACAGCTGGTTCCGTCGTAAAGCCTCACGCACGCTCAACCGGCTGATTCAGCGGGTCACCGGCAAGGCGATGGGCGATTACGGCTGCATGCTGCGCGCCTACCGTCGCCACATCGTCGAGGCGATGCTCAACTGTCACGAACGCAGCACTTTTATTCCGATCCTGGCCAACACCTTTGCCCGACACACCATTGAGCTGCCGGTGATCCATGCCGAGCGCGCTTTTGGCGATTCGAAATACAGCTTTATGCGCCTGATTAACCTGATGTATGACCTGGTGACCTGTCTGACCACCACGCCGCTGCGATTGCTCAGCGTGGTCGGCAGCCTGATTGCGCTCTCAGGCTTCGCCTTCTCTTTGGTGTTGCTCGTGTTGCGACTCTTTTTTGGTGCGGCCTGGGCGGGTGACGGCGTCTTCGTGTTGTTCGCCGTGCTGTTCATGTTTATCGGCGCCCAGTTTGTGGGTATGGGACTGCTCGGGGAGTACATCGGGCGCATTTACAACGACGTTCGGGCGCGTCCGCGCTATTTCGTTCAACGCATTGTTCACGCTCCAGAAGAGCCTTCAGTACAGGATATTCAATCATGAAGACCGTTGTTTTCGCCTATCACGACATGGGCTGTGTCGGCATCAATGCGCTGCTAAGTGCAGGCTATGAGATCACCGCCATTTTTACTCACAACGATGTGGCGACCGAAAACCACTTTTTCGGCTCAGTGGCCCGTCTGGCGGCAGAGCATGGCATTCCGGTCTATGCACCTGACGAGGCGAATCACCCGATCTGGCTTGACCGCATCCGTACCATGGCACCAGAGATGATCTTCTCTTTCTACTATCGCCATCTGCTGAGCGATAAGATCCTGCAATGCGCTCAAAAGGGTGCTTTTAACCTGCACGGCTCGCTGCTGCCAAAATATCGCGGCCGGGCACCGCTGAACTGGGCGCTGGTCAACGGCGAAACTGAAACGGGCGTTACGCTACATCGCATGGTAAAGCGCGCGGATGCCGGTAATATTCTGGCGCAGCAGAAGGTCGCTATTGAGGATCAGGACAACGCGCTGACACTGCATCGTAAACTGACCCAGGCTGCAGAGCAGTTGCTCGGCGACGTTTTACCTCGTCTGCGCGAGGGTGAGGTGAGTGAATGGCCACAGGATGAAAGTCAGGCGACACGGGTAGATCGTCGCACGGCCGAGGATGGCCGCATTGACTGGAATCAGCCTGCTCAGATGATTCACAATCTGGTCAGAGCGGTTACCGATCCGTGGCCTGGCGCATTCGCCTTTGCCGGTTCGGTTAAATTTATCGTCTGGAAGAGCCGGGTTCATCCGCAGCAGCATCAGGCAAAGCCAGGGACGGTACTTTCTAAGCAGCCATTCCTGATCGCCTGTGGCGAAGGCGCGCTGGAAATCCAGACCGGCCAGTCCGAGCATGGCGTTTACATGAATGGCAGCCAGCTGGCGCAGAGTCTGGGCATCGTCCCTGGCGCACTGCTCTATTCAAAACCGCAGTCAGCGCTGCAACGTCGTACCCGCGTGCTGATCCTTGGCGTTAACGGCTTTATCGGTAATCATCTCACTGAGCGTTTGTTACAGGATGAGCATTTCGAGGTCTATGGCCTGGATATCAGTTCAGACGCGATCAGCCGCTTCCTGGATCATCCGCGCTTCCATTTCGTCGAAGGGGATATCGCTATCCATTCCGAATGGATTGAGTATCACATCAAAAAATGCGACGTCATCCTGCCGCTGGTAGCCATCGCCACGCCAATTGAGTACACCCGCAATCCACTGCGCGTGTTTGAACTCGATTTCGAAGAGAACCTGAAAATCATTCGCGACTGCGTGAAGTATCAGAAACGCATCATTTTCCCATCCACTTCAGAAGTCTACGGCATGTGTACCGATGCCAGCTTCGATGAGGATTGCTCTAATCTGGTCGTCGGGCCGATCAACAAACAGCGCTGGATCTACTCGGTATCCAAACAGCTGCTGGACCGCGTTATCTGGGCCTACGGCGAAAAAGAGGGGCTGCGTTTTACCCTGTTCCGTCCGTTCAACTGGATGGGACCGCGTCTGGATAACCTTAATGCAGCGCGCATCGGCAGTTCCCGCGCGATAACCCAGCTCATTCTTAACCTGGTAGAAGGCTCGCCCATTAAGCTGATTGACGGCGGCAAACAGAAGCGCTGCTTTACCGATATTCAGGATGGCGTTGAGGCGCTATTCCGCATTATCGAAAACAAACAGCTGAATTGTGATGGTCAGATCATCAATATCGGTAATCCGGACAACGAAGCCAGTATCAAAGAGCTGGCCGAGCAGCTGCTGGCCAGCTTTGAACGTCATCCGCTGCGCAGTCAGTTCCCGCCGTTTGCCGGTTTCCGCGAAGTAGAAAGCAGCAGCTACTACGGCAAAGGCTATCAGGATGTGGAACACCGTAAACCGGCTATCCGCAATGCGCGTCGCCTGCTCGGCTGGACACCGACCGTGACGATGGATGTCACTATCGACAACACGCTCGACTTCTTCCTGCGCACCGTTGAGCCACAGGCTGATAAGTGATGAAGAAGATCGGTCTGCGGATTGACGTAGATACCTGGCGCGGCACGAAGCAGGGCGTGCCGGCGCTGCTTGAGCTGTTCCGGCGTCATGCGGTGCGGGGCAGCTTTTTCTTCAGCGTGGGACCAGACAACATGGGCCGCCATCTCTGGCGGCTGGTGAAACCGGCGTTTCTTATGAAGATGCTGCGCTCCCGTGCCGCGTCGCTCTATGGCTGGGACATCCTGCTCGCCGGAACGGCCTGGCCGGGAAAACAGATGGGACGGAGATTGCGGCACATCATGCAGGACGCCACTCGTCAGCACGAAGTCGGTCTGCACGCCTGGGACCATTTTGCCTGGCAGACCTGGGCCGGTGTCTGGCCGCAGGATAAGCTGGTTGAGCAGATAGCACGTGGCACCGAAACGCTGAGTGAGATACTCGGTCATCCTGTCAGCTGTTCGGCCGTCGCGGGCTGGCGAGCCGATGGCCGGGTGATCGCCGCCAAACAGGACTTTGGCTTTCACTACAACAGCGACTGTCGCGGCAGCGGCCCGTTCCGGCCCATGCTGCCGGATGGACAGATTGGTACTGTACAGATTCCGGTGACGTTGCCCACATGGGATGAAGTGGTTGGCCGCGAGGTCAGCGCAGAAGGCTATAACGACTACATTCTGGCGAAAATGCTCTCTTCTAACGATGGGGCGGTCTACACCGTGCATGCCGAAGTCGAAGGGATTATTGGCTACCCGGACTTTGACCAGCTGCTGGCTGCTGCGGCCCGTAATGGCATTCAGTTCTGCCCGTTGAGCGAGCTGCTGCCCGACGATCTGAGCACCTTGCCGGTGGGCAAAGTAGTCAGAGGCGAAATCCCCGGACGGGAAGGGTGGCTGGGCTGCCAGAAACTGACTGAAGAGGCGAACTAGTGCGGATACGTAACAACACGAAGTGGCTACTTTTTTTCAGCTTTTTTTATTCTCTATTACCTGCTTCCGCCGATGTTCCGCGATCTCTGGCAGCCGGATGAGACCCGTTATGCGGAGATCAGCCGGGAGATGCTGGCAACCGGTAACTGGGTGACGCCACACTTCTTCGGTCTGCGCTATTTTGAAAAACCAATTGCTGGCTACTGGATCAACTCGCTGGGTCAGTGGCTGTTTGGCCACAACAACTTTGGCGTGCGGGCGGGATCGATATTCTCCACGGCGATGACCGCCGTGCTGATCTACTGGCTCGGAAGGCGGCTGTTTGGTTCGGCACGCACGGCTGCCGTCGGCACGATTATTTTCCTTAGTTCGCTGCTGGTCTATGGCGTTGGCACCTATGCGGTGCTCGATCCGATGCTGATGCTCTGGCTGGCGGCCGCGATGTGCAGCTTCTGGCTGGCGACGGAGGCCAGCGGACGCGCCGGGCGGGCGGGCGGCTATCTGCTGCTGGGTCTCGCCTGCGGCATGGGGTTTATGACCAAAGGCTTTCTGGCGCTGGCAGTGCCTGTGCTGGCGATTCTGCCTTGGGCGATCTGGCGGCAGCGACTGCGCGAACTGCTCTGCTTCGGTCCGCTGGCTCTACTCTCAGCCGCGGCGATCAGCGCACCCTGGGCGCTGGCGATCTATCATCAGGCACCGGATTTCTGGCTCTACTTCTTCTGGGTTGAGCATATTCAGCGCTTTGCTGAGGACAATGCCCAGCACAAAGCGCCTTTCTGGTATTACCTGCCGGTTCTGCTGCTGGGAACGCTGCCGTGGCTGGCGCTGTTACCGGGCGCATTGATGACCGGCTGGCGCGAGCGTCAGCAGCATCCCGGTGCGCTCTATCTGCTGAGCTGGACGGTGATGCCGCTGCTGTTTTTCAGCCTGGCAAAAGGCAAGCTACCAACCTATATCCTGCCCTGTTTTGTGCCGCTGTCGCTGCTGATGGCGCACTATGGCCTGAACGCCGCACAGCGGGCAGGGCGCGCATTAACAGTCAATGGCGGGCTCAACCTGATTTTCGGCATCATTACCCTGGCAACGGTCGTGCTGGTGCTCGCTCCCTGGAGTGTGACGCATCATCCGCTGTTCGCCACGCACGAGATGCTGAAGCTTGCGCTGGGGGGCACTGGCATTTCTCATCTGGGGGCTGGTGGGCGCATATAGCTGCCGCTCTGCACAGCGCCGCTGGCTGGCGGCCGCGCTTTGCCCGCTGGGCGTCGCGCTGTTTATTGGCACGGCAATCCCGGATAAAATCCGCGACGCCAAACAGCCGCAGCGTTTTGTCTCGACGATCAGCCAGCGTCTGGCCTCAAGTCACTTTATCCTGGCGGACAATCCCGGCGTGGCATCTACCGCAGCCTGGCATCTGCAACGTAGCGATATCGGCTTCTATGACACCAAAGGCGAGCTGGAATATGGGCTGAGCTACCCGGATGCGCAATCCCGCTTTGTCTCTCAGGCAGACTTCGGCGGCTGGCTTGCCGATCATCGCCGTACGGGAAGCGTATCACTGCTGTTGCTGGTTGATTCAGTACACAGTGATATCGGCGAGGATGTTCCGGTGCCGGACGCCGTCTATCGCCAGGGCAGGCTGGTCTGTCTCTATTACAGTCAGATGAAGTGATGCTGCTGCTGATTATACTGGTCAGTCTGCTCAGCTGCAGTGCGCAACTGTGCCAGAAACAGGCGACCCATGCGGCATCGCGCCAGGTCCGTTTAAGCTGGATTGGGGTGAGCGTGCTGTTGCTGGGTGTCGCGATGCTTCTCTGGCTGCTGGTGCTGCAGCGGGTGCCTGTCAGCCAGGCCTATCCGATGCTGAGCCTTAACTTCATTTTCGTTGCGCTGGCAGGACGCATCCTCTGGCGCGAGCGCCTGACGCTGCGCCAGATCTTCGGCACGCTACTGGTGGTGACGGGTGTGGCGCTGATGGCGAGCCAGCTATGAAAGGGTATGGATGGGTCGCATGCAGCGTGCTGCTGGTCTCAGCGGCACAGCTGATGATGCGCTGGGCGATGCCGCGTCTGCCCGATGTCAGCAGCATAACGTCGCTGCCTGCTGTTGCCCTGCTGCCCGCCTTGCTGCTGCTGGCCGGGCTGGGCGCTTATGGTGTTTCAATGCTCTGCTGGATTCGGGCGCTGCGCTATTTTCCGCTGAACCGCGTCTATCCGCTGCTCAGCCTCAGTTATGTGCTGGTGTGGCTGGTGGCTGTCTGTCTGCCGGTATTCCATGAGGCGTTCAGCTGGCACAGCCTGGCGGGCGTAGTGATTATTGTCATCGGCCTGCTGTGTATCGTGGTTAAGCCCTGATTTAAGAATATTGTTAGTGTTTTCGCATCAACTACGCCTTTTATTAGCGTTTTTGGGCAGCGAGTAACTCTCGCGGCATTAAAGTATTTGCGATAAACGGCGGGTCAGCAAAGCGGTTTTATCTTTGCAGCCAGCTCGCCAATATCGCTGACGATCAGATCAGACACAGGCGCCAGCGGATACAGTGCCTGCCCTTTGCGGGTAACAAATGCAGTTTTCATGCCTGCACGTTTTGCTCCACCCACATCCCAGCCATGCGCAGCCACCATCATGCACTCTGAGACGGGCTTGCCCATCTCTTTCATGACCCACGCTACCTTATGCAGAGTGCCTGATTGAAGCCGGGCTTACCCCTTCCGTTCAGATGTTCGTCAGTTGCATTGATATTGATCCTGTCGCGGCGGATATGGCGTTTATACAGTTTTCCCTGCTGGGCATTGCAGCCGAGGTTGTCACCGGTAATACGCTGACGCTGGAGTTTAACTGGGTGCGCTATACACCGGCTTACTATCTCAACGATTTTGAAGAACTTCTCAAAAGCCAGCGCCGGATCAAGGCGATGCTGGCTTTTATCAGGGCAATGTAGGGAATGGACAAAACAGCAGGAAACTACAAAATGAATATTCAGACTTTTAATAATGTGTGGGACGTTATCAGCGAAACGCCAGAGCAGGCGGAAAATATGAAACTCCGCGCCGAGTTAGTAGGCCGCCTGAATAGCTGGATTAAACGTAATGGCCTGAATCAGGCCACTGCTGCTGCTGCGCTGGGCGTTTCACAACCCAGAGTGTCCGAGTTGGCAGGAGGTCGGATCAACTGCTTTTCAATTGATAAGCTGGTCAGCATGATGTCACATGCCGGACTGCACATAACCAGTATTGAGATAAGCGAACCAGAGGAAGCTTGAGCTGCCTTTTTGCATCGCGCGAACTGCCAGGACGGTAGCCCCTTCGGGGCAGGATAAACCCGGTGCTGATGCACCGGCTATACCCTTTCACCTGACCGTCTTCATCCCTTCCCATCTGACGCTGATAGCTTGCCGTTTCTGCTATCCTGGCTGATTCTGTCACTGCTTGAACATTGCCCCTTCGGCTCCCTGGCGTTGCCGGGTCGTTCCGGTATGAGCGAAGAAACGTTCCTGCCCTAAAATGGATGTCTGCGCTTCCACTCATCAACTACATCACCCAGATTTTTTGGTACGTCATTTCGTATCCAGGCCATAAACTCGCGATCAAACCGGAAATCTGGACCACACTCATTTACCATGAAACGGCGAACGTTTTGTGTGTTTTTGTAGTCTTTATCCACGATTGTAGAGCGTGTTAATGAAGAACTATGCCAGTCGATGTTCACTTGTTGGCTCCTGTATTAAACAAACGCTACCTCTGAAGCTGCATCAAGGTGACGCAGGCGTTTTTCTACATGATCTCTGGCATCTGCAGGGGCTCCCAGAAGGGATGGCAAAAGTACCGCATTTAGGTAACATTATGAACTAACTAAAAAATGGCACTTCCAATTTGGGCATATGCATGAATACGCATAATACTTATTATGTTAAATTATAGCAGGTACAGCCACATCTCCCAGCCGTATTGACGGTGTTTTATGATTCCATCACTCATCTGGCTTTGCGAAGTGAGTCGAAGAATGATTATGCTTCGATTATTAGAGATCGTACGATGAAGCAGTGTATCCGAAAAAATTAAAAATAATCCGAACGGCTACCTGCAGGCATTGCAGATCTGTTCACCATCAATACAGACGGTTTTTTGCCTGTGGTAACATACAGCGGTTATTTTTCAGAGCCGGGACTGATGAAGAAGAAGAAAAACCGCACACCAACTCCTCACGATGCCACGTTCCGGCAGTTTCTGACCCACCCGGATGTCGCCCGTGATTTCATGGAACTCCACTTGCCCGCAGAGCTGCGTGCTATCTGTGACCTCAGTACGCTAAAGCTGGAATCCGGCTCGTTCGTCGAGGATGACCTGAGGCAGTACTTTAGCGACGTGCTCTACAGTCTGAAAACCACAGCCGGTGAGGGTTATGTCCACGTGCTCATTGAGCACCAGTCTTCACCTGATAAACACATGGCTTTTCGCCTGATGCGTTATGCGGTGGCTGCCATGCAGCGCCACCTTGAGGCGGGCCATAAGAAGTTGCCACTGGTGATACCCGTGCTGTTCTATACGGGTAAACGCAGCCCGTATCCTTACTCCACCCGGTGGCTGAATGAGTTTGATGATCCGGCGCTGGCAGGCAAACTCTACAGCAGCGCTTTCCCGCTGGTTGACGTTACCGTCATTCCTGATGATGAAATCGCCGGCCATCGCAGCATGGCCGCCCTGACCCTGCTGCAGAAACATATTCATCAGCGGGACCTGGCAGAACTGACTGACCGGCTGGCGCCCATTCTGCTGGCCGGCTATCTGTCTTCATCACAGGTGATATCGCTGGTACACTATATTGTACAGGCAGGCGAAACAGCCGACGCCGAAGGTTTTGTACGCGAACTGGCACAGCGTGTGCCGCAACACGGAGACGCACTTATGACCATCGCACAACAGCTCGAACAGAATGGCATCCAGAAGGGTATCCAGCTAGGCAGGCAGGAAGGCCGGAATGAAGGCAAGCTGGAAGTTGCCCGAACCATGCTGCAGAACGGTCTTGACCCTAATACCGTCATGAAAATGACCGGACTGACTGAAGACGACCTGGCGCAGATCCGCCACTGACCTATTTAGCGGCCTCTCCGGCTGCACTGCTGATCCGCCAGGTACAGCCGCACAGGGGCTCACTGCCCCATCGTTACTTCAATTTTTCTGCCGTCAGCACATAAAACCCGGAAGGCCCATCAATAGCCATCTGCCATCCACAGCGGTTAAGAAGCGTTTCCAGCCCTTGCACGCGCCCTGTCAGTCGCGCCATCACCGGTGCGACCTGCTGGCCGTCATCGTCAAATGCAGCATCCAGGCTGCTCCGGGACAGATAAATTCCGTTTACGGCAGCGTTCAGGACAGCGGCATGCCTTTCTGACCACTCCCGGTCGCTGAACAGCTGGTAAGCCCAGCACATATCTTTCGCCATCTCTAAAGCATATGTCAGACGGAACAGGTCATTCTGCTGGGACAGCTCGCCTGTGCATGAACGCCATAGGTAGTCCAGCTTGCCGGCAAGCTTTGCGCCAACGCCATACTAGCGCCCCTGCGTTAGCAGCCACTCAATGTCGGGAGCCACCTCACGGGAAAAGCGACGCTGCTTCAGGGCGGTTGCCAGCCAGCGTGTCAGAAAGAGATTTTCCTGAGCAGCAGAGCAAACGGTACCGTCCTGACGTGCTAGTGCAAGGGCTGTCAGAGCGCACCAGGCCAGATGACCAGATTTATGTGTCAGCGTCACTAGTCTGTCCTCCTAATAATTCATGTACGGAAAATTTACTTAATAATTAGTAAAACAATAAATATTGTGCTCTGTATGCCGCTTAGCGGCATGGAGGCGTCAGATGATGTCAGAGCAGGACATTGGTCATACGGCGCCGTACGCCCGGCGTAGCCGATTACGGACTGATATGTAGCGCGACCCAACCCCATCCTTGTATCTAACATTATGTGGTGATTAGCTACCATCACACGAAGCAGAGTGAGCCAGTCCCCTCCCAGCGCACGATTTAATTATCGATCCCGTCTGGCAGCTTTATGGCCCCCTTTTTTCACTTTTCACGCCAGCACATTTTGTTGAGCGGTTACCGGGTGCCCGACTCCGTATGTACAAGGCTAACAGGCGTGACGGCCATTGTGAGAGGAGAAATACGATGTTTCCTGTAGGCATAGACGTAAGTAAAGACACTCTTGTTCTCTGCATACTGTATTACGACATAAAAGAACGCATACGGGGAAAAAAGATAAAAAAATGACCGCAGCGCGTTAGCCAGTATATTCTGCTGGCTGCCCCTGCAGCACAGCGGACCCGGTGACGTTTACCTGAATATGGAGGCGATGGGCGTTTACCACGAACGCCTTGCTTTGTCGCTGCATGAGGCCGGGTCATAATTTTCGCTGACCAACCCAGGTCTGATTCTGAAATGACTGCCGGCATCGGCTCTTCGTGAGGTATTCATGCTGATAGCACAGATAACAGATATCCACGCCGCTCCCGATAATGATCATCTTCAGCGCTTCGGGCAGGCGCTGTCGTGGCTTGAACAGGTGGGGCCGGACATAATGATTCTTAGTGGTGACCTGACGGATGAAGGCTGGGATGAGGGATACGAGCAGATAGCTGCTCAACTGGAAAAACAGGCTTACCCCTACCTGCTGCTGCCCGGAAATTCAGACGATCGAAACTATATGCGACAAACGTGGGGTAATAAACTCTGGTTGCCTGACTCACCGGGAGAGTTGCTGCACTTCAGTTATAACGCGGGCGTAATAAGCCTGGCGGGCGTGGACTCAACCGTCAGCGGACAGAGCTATGGATCACTTTCGGGACGTATGGGATGGCTGGAAAAGCAACTTGGCGAGGCTGATGGTGCTCCGTTTCTGCTGTTTCTTCACCATCACATTTTCCCTTCCGGCATACCCACTCTTGATGAAACGATGTGCAGGGGACTGAGTGAGTTTGAAGACCTGATAAGAAGATATCCTGACAGGATACTGGCTGTTTCTTCAGGACATGTCCACCGACCTGTTGCTGGCAACTTTGCGGGGATCCCGGCAAATATCTGTGGTTCGGTCTGTCCAGCCAATCCATTATGGTTCGGTTCAGCAAATGTTCCGCCAGTCAGAGAAAACCCCATGCTGATGATTCACCGGTATGATCAGGGGAAAATCAGCAGTCACCATGTCTGTACCTGATTATTTATCCTCTGAAATAAGAAAGCGTTTTGCCTGACGCTTTCATCTTTATCTTTATATTCTTCTGTCTAAAGGGCAGGGGAAAAATTAATTAGGCTCTACATAAATCTCACCTGCCACTTCTAAAATATAAGAAAAACAGAGGGGTGATTATTAAAAAAAGCAGGGATTATGAATAACCAATCGTACGTTTGTAGTAACAAACCAAAAGGTGCAATCATGACAAACATCACTATCTTATTTACTGTAGCAATAGTAGACAATGTGACAGATCGCAGACTGCTTTCAGTATGTGACACCATCCTGGCATAAGAAATAATTTGAACAAAATTGATATAAAAGAAGATAATACAGAGGAAAAACGCTGACATGTAGATATTGTTAAAATAAAGAGAAGACACTGATGAAATTATAACCAAAAGGAAAAATATAAAATGAAATCTAGCATTAGAAGATGAAGGTAGAGTCTCTGTCACAAAGCCCGTTGTGGACTGTGCAAGCATAATTAAAAAGAAAACGATACCGAGAATTATAGCCTGACCATCTTCCGGTAGATCTTGTCCTGCTATAACCTGCCAGTATTGAATGAGAGACTGGAGGAAGAATGAAGATATAATGACGGTTAATAACGTTAACAATCCTGTACGACCTGCGAAAACCTGCCGGATACTATTACATAGCATGGTGAAGGAAAAAAACTTTGATTTTTCCTCACTTTTAAATTGACGATCGGAAGGTAAGAAGGCTGACATTAAAAAAAATCATAAACATTAATAAAGCTGATATAAATATAGAAGACTTCCCTATATAAAAATAAGCAGTCGCTCCTATAAGAGATGTCACTCCCATAAACATAAACTGATATTTATAATATAAGGAAAATATTTTTTGGGAAGAGATATTATTGTTCTCATTTTTACTATGATCATAAAGATAACTATCAAATGTACCACTCATCATTCCCAAAGATAAGGCGTTGAAGAGTTCGGCCAGCATGAAAAACCAAAAATTATCTGCCACTGCCATAGTAAGCAGCCATGCAGAAGAGAAAAGTATACTGACGCTGATTGAAAACTTTCTGCTATAGCGGTCAGAAAAATAAGAAAGGGGTATATCCAAAAAGACGATAATGATTCCCTGAAATGTCTTTAGCAGGCCTACCTGGCTAACGGAAAGACCATTCTGGAGCATATATATAACAGAATATGCACCAATCAACATCCTTACACCGGAGTACATTATGCCAGTGAATCTGACGGCGGCACTGCTTTTAAGCACAATTATTCTCCCTACATAATCAGAAAAACTAACGCTACCATCCGGTAGCGTTATCGTTCATTCAAGGTACAATATTTTCACCATTAACGCGTGGAAGCAACTGGAAATCCTGAATATCATTTTCTCTTGTTACCCACATTAAAAATCTTTCAATCCCCATCCCAAAGCCTGCGGTTCTTACTGGATATTCCTCTTTCATTCTGATGTACCACTCATAATCATCAGGTGCAACCTGATGTTCTTCGAGTGCTTTTCTCACCCCGGCGCCATCACTATGACGTTCACCTGCTCCCACCACCTCGCCAATACCAAATAATAAATCTGCATTCAGTGCAGAATGCGGTTTGTTGGGATCCCTGCATTGATAGAATGGAACACTCAGAATGTCATAGTTAGTTACCCATACAAACCCGCCAAAATGTTCTATGAGACGCCGTTCTCCCGCATGAGTTAAATTCCTGAATTCACCGACGTCTTCAATGTAGCTAGTGTAATTATCAGGCGATAGCTGTTTAAGTAGGTCATCAGCTTCATCTAATGTTATCTGTATGAAAGGAGTATTCTTCTCCGCAAGAGAAATTAAATGAGAAATGTCACCTAACTTTTCATTCAATAAGTCACCATGTCGAAGCAATATATGTCTTGCGAGATGAACAAGATAATCTTCAACAAGTACTATCACATCATTTATCGTACCCGGTATTTCAGCTTCACTATGGTAAAACTGAGAGAGGTGGCGTTTATCGTTATCTTCACCACGGAAAGATGGCATAATGTACCATGCACCATTTCCGAATAATCTTGTACCGTATTCAAGCATAAACTGCATTGAGTCGGCGAGATAAACATCCTGCTCAAACATTTTTACTTTAACCGGAAGCGAGTCACTGCCTTTACCCATCGGGCTGGAAATAGATCCAGTTGTAATAGGCAGATGAAGTGTTTTTATTTTTCGCAGATTGTAAAAATCAAAAGTAGCAAAAGATAGTGTATTCTGAAGTTCCGCCAACAATTGATACCATGGCTTACCCAGCACTTTCAGATAATGGTTGCGCGTATCTTTTCAGGTTTGATCTGTTCTGAAACGGCTCGTTTCTTTTACCTTTGGCTCTTTTAGCAATCCATACTGTACTACATCAGTTAGTTCACCATCTTTGTTTTTTGTATAACTACGTGCAACACCTTCAAGTTTGAAACCGAGTTTAGTGAGCAGTTTTTCAGATGCGTGATTATCTGGCTGATGATTCGCAGAGATGCGTTTGAAATTAAGCACATTAAAAGCATGACTTATGACAAGTCCGGCCGCCCGCGTTCCTACTCCAGTTCTCCATACCTTCTGTGACAAAGCGATGCCGAGTTCGGCGCTTTCTCTGAAATTATCGACATGACTTAGGGTCACAGAGCCCACAACCTCTCCTGAATTGCGAAGTTCTAATGCCCAGAGATAGAATTCTTTATTACTGTAATTCTCAACCCATCCACTTACTATTGCATTAGTTTCATTAATATCTTTATGTGCTTTCCGGGTAAGATACTTCGCTACTTCAGGATCATACGCCCAATTCTCGTAGACCTTGGCTGAATCATTTTTTGTAAAAGGTCTTAAGATAATATCTTTAGAATCAATTAATAAAGTACCTTTGTGGTTAATTCCCATGTAATGACTCCTTCCGTAATCACTCAGTGAGCCTCCGTTATACCAATTATGACATTTTTGCTAAAAGCAGAATAACTGTTAAGAATATGAGATATTTTCAAATACTGGTGTTTGATGATAATCCAATTCAGCTTCTTTTTTTAACGGCCAGCGAGCAGTGCGCAGCTGGCCTTATGAATGACGCGCTAGCGTCATGGAGGCGCCAGATGATGTCAGAGCAGGGTATAGTGGTCAGACGACGCCGTACGCCCGGCGAAGTCGGTTACGGCCTGATATATGGCGCTACCCAACCCCTTCCTGTTAAGCCAGACGGCCTCAAAGCGATGATTACGGTTATCTAATCCCAGAGCCCCGGAAATCACGGGCTGTACGGCGCAGAGCGACGTACAGCCCGTGATTTCCGGGGTCTTAGGTTTACTGTTCATTATGAACAGTAAAGCTTAGAGGATTAGTTACACCATTCATTACAGCCACTCCTGTTCCGGCCCTTCGGGCCGGGGCGGGGGCGGCCTGTTAATTGGCACTCGGAGTTTCAGAACTGATTTGCCCCCAGTATTAGATACAACGATCAGTTAC
This sequence comes from Pantoea sp. 1B4, assembly GCF_016925765.1. Taxonomy (NCBI): domain Bacteria; kingdom Pseudomonadati; phylum Pseudomonadota; class Gammaproteobacteria; order Enterobacterales; family Erwiniaceae; genus Pantoea; species Pantoea sp. 1B4. Next base: position 104,420 of record NZ_JAEUWZ010000003.1, read on the forward strand.
TAATGTCGGTTTGTTTACCTTCTGATTTTCCATTTCTCCAGCCTACTGCAAATTCAGCTGGAGTCTGGTAATTCAGCGATGAATGAGGTCTTGACTCTTTATAGTCCTGCCGCCAGTCATTAATAATTTTCCGGGCATGAAGAACATCGCTGAACCAGTGCTCATTCAGACATTCATCCCGAAAGCGGCGGTGATCGTCAGACACTCTTTTGTGAGATCATTCACGCAGATCAGGCACTTAATCCGGCGGCCGCTGGCAAGTGCATTCATGACAAAATCCATCGACCATGTCAGGTTCGGCGCATCCAGGCTAAGAATCGGAAGCCGCTCAGTCGCCAGCCCCTTACGGCGTCGCCTGCGCTTTACACCCAGGCCGTTAAGGTGATAGATGCGGTATACCCGCTTGTGGTTGACGTGAAGGCCCTTCCGGCGCAATAACAGCCAGATGCGCCGGTAAACAAAGCGACGGCGTTCAGGTGCCAGCTCTGTGATGCGTAAAGACAGCTGTGCGTCAGCAGCGGGACGCTGAACCGAATAACGGCAGGTTGAAAGAGACAGACCTGCCAGCCTGCAGGCACGCCGTTGCGACAGTCCCGCTTCATCACACATGACCTCCACGGCTTCCCGCTTCTATCTGAACCTCGCGTTCAGCAAGGCTTGCAGGCAGCTGATAGTTGCCTTGCTTGCCACGGCGGCGGTCAGCCATACCCAGCGGACCGTCTGTATAATAGCGCTGAAGCAGGCGACGACAGTGCCTGTCTGAAATACCTGGACGCTCAGCAGCGAGATGGGTTGTCAGCCGCCGGTCGACAACGTCCTGAATAACTCTAAGCCGGTTAACTTCGTTCATCGTGAAAAACTCCGCACAAGAAGCCGTCATATCAGGATACTCAGCAGGTAGCCCGAAGCGGCCAGGTTAGCTTTGCCTGCATAAGCAATATGCGCATAATAATAAATATGTAAAATATTAATGATTTGCGATAGTGTGAAGGGTTGTTGCTCTCTCTTCTTTTCTTAAACAGCATCTGTATATACTCCATTATCACTTCTTCTCGTTCCCTCCCTGTCGTACGGTTTACACATTGAGAGAATAATTTATTATCTCTGGAACGGTAAAATCTACACAGGGAGAGTGAAAATGGATGCTGCACTACTTTCAATGATGCGTTCAGGTGGCCGCAACCGGGCATGGGCCGAAACAATGGTTAATCTGGAAGCGAGAAAGCTGGTAGAAGCCGCTAACGTAATTTCAGGCTTTCATCTGCGCGACAGCCTCACGCGACTTCAGTTTGTTCAGGAGATCAGGGATGTCGTTGAGAAACAGTTTGCCGCAGCACGTCAGGCCAGGACCGACGAAGACTGTATAGCCTGTATAAAAAACCTACGGGAAGAGACTGAGAACCTTCGTGAACAGGATCGCCTGCTACGGATGCAGACCGCAAAACTCATCGCTAAAGTGGAGTTTGTCCGGGACAATAACGAAATTGTCGGGTACGTCATATCTGCGGTACATATCGTTTTATCCGGGGTTGCCATGTTTGGCGGGATGATCATGATCTCTTCCATGATCCCCATCGGTATGCTAGCCGGTGCCACGCTGTTCATTGACGGCGTAAATGGCATATCGAAGGAAGTCAGTCATCTCCGTTACGGCAAAGAGTCGCACTCTGAAGGAATTTTTGCAGATGGGGTAATAGAGGCTGCGCAGTTCATGGGATTCAGCCCGAATACAGGAATGGCACTTTACAATGCGGCTACACTGAGCGCCAGTGTTTACAGTGTTTTTGGTCTGGCAAGAAAACCCGGCGCGTGGCGTCTGTTCCGGTGGTTGCCCCGTGATTATTACCGGAAAGTTGACACCATGAGCAGACCAAAATTAACGATGAAAATCGTGGACTATGGCGTCAAAGCGAAAGTGGTTTTTGACCTTCTCACGACCGATCAGCAGAGTCGCTAATTTCTGTTCGCTCTCTGGTATCGCCAGGACTTATAAGACAACACAGGCGGTTGTACAAAAATGGCAACCGCACAACCGCAGAGCAGCGCAATTCCGCCGGAAAAAACGGTCTCGCTGGAGCCAGCAAAGAGCAAAAAAATAAAGATAGCAAGACAACACAGCACAACGGTCAGCGCTATTGTGAAGCGTCTGGACAGATCCTGAATGGCATCCCCCAGGGAACCGCCATAACTTTCCAGGTTGTTTTTGACTTTTCGCAGGTCTGCGGAGCTAAAGCCTGAGCGCAGCAGGGCATCTTCACTTACTATCATTGCTTTTCATCCTTAAAATGCTCCAGGGAACACCACAAGATATAACAAAAAGTGGTCCGGTTATCGATCCCGGTTTTCCCCACATTGACCCGACTACTATTAGATGTCATACGTGAGATTCCCCTACAAATTATTGATAATATTACACCTAAGTCATCGCACAGCCAGGAAGGAATTTGTCATGTGTTCCAGCTTTTTCGGGTTTTACGGCGTATCAAAACAGACCGTAGCTAACGTTTTCATCTCTGCCAACACAATATACGTTTTTGATGCCAACATCCTCCTGACCCTTATTAGTAGTAAATCCTGATAAGATTTGTAGCCCTGTCAAAAATAGGTGTGTACAGCCAAATCCGCCCTCCCTACCGCATCCTTTCACTGGCAAGATGATAAACATCGCTGCGCTCGCGTTTACCCACAGCAACAACGGCAATCACCAGCTGGTCGTCTATTACCTGATAAACCAGGCGAAACCCGGACGCTCTGAGTTTGATTTTATAGCAGTCTTTAATCCCACGTAGTCTGGCAGAAGGAATATGGGGATTGTCACAACATTTCTTCAGTTTTTTGGCAAACTGCTGCTGGAGAGATTTGTCCAGCTTCTGCCATTCTTTAAATGCCTCTTCCCTGAATTTGACGGTATAACTCACAAAAGCGCATCCAAATCGACATCAAGCAGACGCTGGCCGCTGCGCTCACTGACCAGCTTAACCAGTTCCTGATCGTCAAGGGCATCAAGCATCTGCTCATAAAGCTCAGCTGGCACGCAATAGAATGCAGGCTGGTTGCGGTTGAGAATGGCGACCGGATAACCGTCCCCGGCATTAACAGTAGCCATTGGATTTTTTTTCAGTTCGCTTACGCTGGCACTGATATCGCTTAAAATCATGTTTGGCATAGGGCCTCCAGGACTGCTTAACAGGTTTTAATATTATCAGGGTGGAGACCAGTTAACCAGTCATTTCCCATTTACAGAATTCGTTAGTGTAAACACTTACTCGCTTCAAAAAAAAGTAAACGCTAATTCTGTTAACAGTAAAAACTGTTGAGTACAATTTTCGCAACCCCCTGCCGCTTTCACCTCTCCTCTTTCCCAAGAGCAGCATGACAAACGATGAAAAGCACCAAACCACAGACAGGCTTTTAGTTCTCCTTCTCACCACGGCCTGAATGTGGTTTATGTCCTGTGGCTCACCATTCAGGGCTTCAGGATGACTTTTGTCCAGCCATTATCACGATCATCGAAATGCTTATAGCCTTCGGGAGCATCTGCCAGTGCAAGACGATGCGAGATAATCTGTGCCGGATTGGCTCTGCCCTGATGGATAAGCCTTGCGAGCTGACGGTTATAGGCTTTCACATTACACTGGCCGGTCTTCATTGACTGACCTTTAAACCAGAAAGTACCAAAATCGAAAGGCACTTTACCTTCTTTAGCCAGATCGGTTGCTCCTCCGGGATCCTGTGGAACAAAAACGCCTACCGTACCAATGCCGCCCGTGGCTTTGGTTGAAGCGACAAGGCTATTTAGTGTGGCGGAGTTATCCTCGTGGCCATGTTTATTGCAGCATTGATAACCTACGCATTCGCAACCACAATCCGTGCCGCGGCCATTGGTTAATTCAAGGATTTTATTTACCGCATCATCACCCACACCATTGATTGCCACAGCGCCCATTTGTTCGGCTAATGCCAGTCTGTCTGGATGGGTATCGACCACAAACACCTGCGATGCGCCTTTAATCATCGCCGAATGCGCTGCCATTAAGCCGACAGGGCCAGCGCCGTAAATGGCAACACTCTCTCCCGGGCGTAATCCTGCCAGTTCAGTGGCATGCCAGCCGGTAGGGAAAATGTCCGAAAGCATAACGTAGTCTTCCTCCTTTTCTGACGCATCCGGAGGCAGTACCAGACAGTTAAAATCAGCAAAGGGAACGCGAAGTAACTCAGCCTGTCCACCCTCCCATTCACCCATCTCCGCAAAGCCATAGGCGGCACCGGCCGTACCCGGATTTGCCGTCAGACAGTAACCGGTTAATCCTTTCTCGCAATTTTCGCAGAATCCGCAGCCGACATTAAAGGGCAGGCAGACATAGTCACCGACTTTAATTCGCTCAACTCCACTGCCGATTTCAATAACCTGTCCCAGATTCTCATGGCCAAAGATGCGCCCCTGCTCGAAGCTGGTTCGCCCTTCGTACATATGCAGGTCGGAACCGCAGATATTGGTGGTGGTAATACGGACAATAACATCGGTGGGACGAACGATTGTGGGATCCGGAACGTCTTTGACTGAAACGTCAAAAGGTCCGTTATAGACAACTGCTTTCATGGTGTTCTCCTCTCATGCATGATCAGTTTTGATGGCGGCGACTGCATGACTTTTTGCTGTCGCGACCCTCTTCGTGATGCTGCTTTTTCCATCAAACTGCTTGATGGAATATGTGAGTGTAGAACAGTTTATGAAGCGGTCGGGTGAAACAAACATGCTGTAACTCTTTGAAATATAGGCGCCGCTTCGTTAAATTCTCATTTGGTTCCTCTGTTTATCGAGGCATCAGCACCTTAAACAGCGCACTACTTTTCCTGCCTGATAGAGATTATCGAGCCCCCGATTTCTCTTTTCATGGCTGTCGATAATGCCGGATGAACACACGGAAACAGGCAGAGTTTGTCATAACACACTCCGCCTGGCCCTACCTTACTGCTTATCCAGCGACCAGGTTGCACTGCGGATATCGACCTTCACTGGTAACAGACCAATCTGGGTAAACTTATCGGCCAGAGCCTGCTGCTGCGTGAAGACTTCAGGTGTCATCCGCTCAGCCCCGAACGGCATCCTTGCCAGCGCCCGTTGCCAGATCGGCTGCGGCAGACCGGTTGAGGTGGACATGATTTTTGCCGCCTCTTCCTGATGTTGATTGGCCCAGGTACTTAGCGACCCAAGCTCATCCACCACCTGGCTGGCGATTTGCGGCCAGGTTTCCGCAAACTTACGGCTGGCAAGATAGAAGGTGTAGTGTGGCACCAGGCCTTCGGCATTTTTAATCAGCCGCGCGTGGGCGTTGGTTTCAACTTCTGCGTAGTAAGGATCCCAGATTACCCAGGCATCCACTGCACCGCGCTGGAAAGCGGCACGCGCATCCGCGGGTGGCAGATAGACCGTTGTAATGTCTTTATAGCTCAGCCCCGCCTGTTCGAGCGCAGTGACCAGCAGATAGTTAACGTCAGAGCCTTTATTCAGCGCCACGCGTTTGCCTTTGAGATCCGCCACGCTTTTAATGGGGGAGTCGGCGGGCACCACAATCGCCTCAGTTTTGGGGTTGGCGGGAGAATGTGCCAGATAAACCAGATCGGCCTGTGCGGCCTGAGCAAAAGTCGGTGGCGCGTCGCCGGTTGCGGCCAGATCGATACTGCCGATGTTCAGGCCTTCCAGCATCTGCGGCCCGGCCGGGAACTCAATCCAGTGAACCGCAATCCCCTGTTTCTTAAATTCCTGATCCAGCGTGCCGCGATATTTCAGCAGGGCGAAGATATTGGCTTTCTGAAAACCAATGTTAACTGTTTCGGGTTTCTCTGCTGCTGCCTGGGTGTTGAACGCTAATCCCGCCTGGGCGGCAATAATTAATGCGCTAAGCAAAACTCTTTTCATCTCTCATTCCTGAGTCTGGTTGTTGTCAGCGCAACATAACAAACGCAGGTTGAAGCGCTTAGCGATCAAATGTTCGATGCTTAGCGAAAAAAACGCTATGGATGCCAGACCGACTCACGTACCCGAATGGCGCGACTCAATAGCCCCAGTGCATAGAAGCGGTCAGCGATGGTCTGCTGTTCCCGGATGATGGCTAAGTTCATGCGCTGGGTCTGGTGGCTGCGCCGCGCTAAGGCATGCATCAGTGAAGGCGCTGATATCCCGAGTTCGGTGGAGAGCAACGCAGCGGCTTCAGCACGGTGTGCATCGATGTAGCGGCCAGTCTGCTCCAGCGCGGTGAGCAGAACCTGCAGCAGATCGCCCGACTGCGCGGCGAACCCGCGTTCGGCAAGGTAAAACTGATGATTATTGACCCGGCCGGTGCCATCAGCGATCACCCTGAACTGTCCGCTGTTCTCTGCATCGCTGAGCAGCGGATCCCACATCATCCAGGCATCCACTGCGTTGAGATCGCTGGGCGTCAGCGGATATTTGGGCGGTGCATAGACGATGCGCACATCATCCAGCCCTAAACCCGCTTCATCCAGAATCTGCAGCAGCAGATAGTGAACGTTGGAACCACGATTTACGGCGATGCGTTTTCCTCTGAGATCGCCAATCTGCTGAACCGGGCTGCTGTTCGGTACCAGCAGTGCCACGCTCTGCGGCGCGGCGGGTTCCCAGGCAACATAAACCATCGGGCTGTTGCTGGCCTGCGCAAACAAGGGGGGGGAACTTCACCGGTCGTCCCGAAATCGATCTCCTGTTGGTTCAGCGCATGCAGAAGCTGCGGACCCGCAGGAAACTCACTCCACAGCACGCTGACGCCTCTATCGGCCAGCTGCTGTTCCAGTGACTGGCGCGCTTTCAGGATGCCGAGGTTGCCAAATTTCTGATAACCGATGCGCAGTTCCCGCTCCCGTTCGGGCTGCTGATTCAGAGAAGTGTCGCGCTGACGCAGTGAAGTGCGGCGCGGTTTAATCACTCCCAGATGGCCCAGTTGGGTGCGCAGTGTATGACGACTGATGCCAAGCAGCGCGGCGGCCTGCAGTTGATTGCCCTGAGTGAGTTCCAGCGCATTCTTTATCAGCGCCTCGATCACCCGGGGATAGAGCGGTGTTTCGCTCTGCTGCATCTGCTGCCGTAAAAACTGATCCAGCGCCTCCTCTCCCGGTGGCAGCTCGCTACCCGTGAGGTTATTCAGCCGAAGCTGCTGCGGCGTGACCAGCGAGGTTTTGCTGAGCAGGACGGCATTATGCAGGGTGTTCTCCAGCTCGCGGATGTTGCCCGGCCAGCTGTAGTTCATCAGCGTGGCGACAGCATCTTCACTGAGACGTAACTGAGGTCGGCCCAGACGGCGCGCATAGAGCTGCAGGAAGTGAGTGGCCAGCACCGGGATATCTTCGCATCGCTGGCGCAGCGGCGGCAGCGTGACGCTGGCCACATTCAGCCTGTAGTAAAGGTCTTCCCGGAAGCGCCGTTCACGAATCGCCACCGCCAGGTCGCGGTTGGTGGCCGCAATGACCCGCACATTGACCTTTACAGCCCGGGAGGAACCCACACGGGTAATCTCGCGTTCCTGCAGCACGCGCAGCAGCTTTACCTGCAGCGACGCGCTCAGTTCACCGACTTCATCCAGCAGCAGCGTCCCGCCCTCTGCCGCCTCAAACCAGCCGCGATGCCGATCCTGTGCGCCGGTAAATGCCCCTTTCTCATGACCAAAGAGCTCCGACTCCGCCAGACTCTCAGTGAGGGCACCACAGTTGACCGCCAGAAATGGCTGTCTGCTGCGGGCGCTGTGATGATGCAGATAGCGCGCCATCACCTCTTTGCCGGTGCCGGTTTCACCAATGATCAGCACCGTCGCGTCGGTAGGCGCAAGCTGATCCAGCACGCTTTTAAAGGCGCGCGATGCGGGGTCAATCAACTCAGGGCTGGTAATCTGCATCTCATTTACCGGGTTAACAGGAAAGCCATGACCATACCGCGTGGCTAACGCGGAAACGAGAGGCTAACCGGACCGGATTGTTGCCAATGCAGCAGGCTGTAACTTTACCTGTCGCAAATGCAGCAATATGCATCAAGCGAAATTATGAATATATCGTTGAATTAATGAGATAAATATTAAGTAGCAGACTGGCACGCATCCTGCTAACAGCTATATAACTAAAGAATTTATGCCTATGTATTAAATTCAAATATCGTTATAAAGGAATCTGCTAATGAGTCATGCGACACAGGAAAACCTCAACCTCTTCTGGTTTCTGCCCACCCATGGCGATGGGCGCTATCTTGGCACCACCGAAGGCGGCAGAGCAGTCGATTTACCCTATTTACAGCAGGTTGCGCTGGCGGCAGATAATCTGGGCTACTACGGTGTATTAATCCCGACCGGTAAGAGCTGCGAGGATTCCTGGCTGGTCGCCTCTGCGCTGGCACCGATCACCAAAAAGCTGCGCTATTTAGTGGCCGTGCGTCCTGGCCTGCAACCGCCAAGCCTGGCGGCGCGTATGGCGGCTACGCTGGATCGGCTTTCTGGCGGACGTTTACTGATTAACGTGGTCACGGGTGGCGATCCGGTGGAGAACAAAGGTGACGGCATCTTTCTGAGTCATGAAGAGCGCTATCAGGTGACCAGAGAGTTTCTTGAGGTCTACTCGCGCCTGCTGAAAGGCGAGAAGGTCGATTTTTCGGGTGATCACATCCGCGTGGAAGGCGCTGAGATCCTCTTTCCGCCGGTGCAGGAAAATGGCCCACCGCTCTATTTTGGTGGCTCGTCTGATGCCGCTATCGACGTTGCGGCGAATCAGATCGACACTTATCTGACGTGGGGCGAGCCGGTTGAACAGGTAGCGGAAAAACTGGCGGTAGTTCGTAAGCGGGCGCAGGAGAGTGGCCGTAGCCTCTCCTACGGCATCCGGCTGCATGTCATTGTCCGTGAAACCGAAGAGGAAGCCTGGGCGGCGGCCGATCGGCTGATTTCTCATCTGGATGAAGAGACTATTGCCGCCGCGCAGAAGATCTTTGCCCGCATGGACTCAGCCGGACAGGCGCGGATGAGCGCGCTGCATCAGGGCTCGCGAGACAGCCTGCGCATTGGCCCCAATCTCTGGGCAGGCGTCGGCCTGGTGCGCGGCGGTGCGGGTACTGCGCTGGTGGGGAGTCCGCAGCAGGTAGCCGATCGCATCCGGGAGTATCAGGCGCTGGGGATCGAGAACTTTATTTTCTCCGGCTATCCGCACCTTGAAGAGGCGCACCGTTTCGCTGAACTGGTGATGCCGCTGTTACCGCTGGCTGCCAACGCCGAAAAGAAACAGCGCAGCGTGAACACCGGTCCTTTTGGTGAAACCATTGGCGGCGACCGTCGTCCTGATAAACAGGCCAGCGCCAGTTAACAGAAGAGAAGGTTCGCTTATGTCACAGCAGCAGATAGTCATTATCGGCGGTGGTTTTACCGGCACCGCGCTGGCGATCCATCTGGCCCGGGCTGGCCAGGCAGGGTTGCATGTGACGGTGATTGAACCACGAGCGCAGCTTGCTCAGGGTGTGGCATACGGCACCACCGATCCGGCCCACCGCATCAATGTGCCAGCCGCCAGAATGCAGCTCGCTGGGGATGAGGAGGGCATATTTGACCGCGACTATCGCGCATCGCCCGCCTTTCAGGCCGACCCGGACGCGTTGTGGCGTGACGGCAATGTCTACCCGCAACGCGGGGAGTTTAGTCGCTGGGTCAATGCGCAGTTTGTGCATCAGCAGCAGCATTCGCCGGTAAAACTTAGTCATCTGCGTGATAGCGCGGTTGCGCTGCAGCATGGTGTAGTGACCACAGCCTCAGGGCAGAAGATCCGGGCCGATCAGGTGGTGCTGGCCATCAGCCATCCACTGCCGGACCTGCCTGCGCTGCTGAAGCCCTTACAGGGGCATCCGGGGTTGATTGCCAATCCCTGGCAGAATGGCGCGCTGGCACAGGTCGCACCTGACGATCGGGTAGCGATTATCGGTTCAGGGCTGACCATGTCCGATGTGGTGGCATCGCTGCATCGCCAGCAGCATCGCGGAGAGATTACCGCCTTCTCACGCCGTGGACAGCTGCCGCGAGCCAACCTGAGCGGCAGCGATGAGAGCTACACCCTGGATTACAGTCAGCCACAGCCCGCCAGCGCACGTGGCTGGTTACATCGGGTGCGTCAGGAGGTAAAACAGGCAGCCGCGTTAAATCTCCCCTGGCAGCTGGTGCTGGATGATATCCGCCGTAACGGCCAGCGTATCTGGCAGAGCCTTTCACTGCATGAGCAGCAGCGTTTTCTGCACCATCTACGCCCCTGGTGGGATGTTCACCGCTACCGGATTGCCCCGCAGGTAAGCCAGATACTCAACCAGCAGCAGGCGAGCGGTCAGTTGTCACTGCTGGCGGCGCGTCTGATGGGCGCGGAAGCGGTGGGAAACAATCTTCAGCTGACGCTGCGCCGGCGTGGAGCGCAATCAGAAATCCGGGTGGTGGAAAAAGTGATTGTCACCACCGGGCCAGCGCACAACGCACTGCTTAAAAGTAACGCGCTGCTGCGCCAGCTCCACGGCGACGGCGTGATTCAGCCCGACCCGCTGGCGCTGGGCATCCAGGTTAACGCGCTGTCACAGACGCTGAATGCGCAGGGTGATGCCAATCCTCATCTCTATGTAGCCGGGCCTGCCGCGCGTGGTCGCTTTGGCGAACTCATGGGATTACCGCAGGTTGCAGAACATGCTGAGTCCGTAGCACGGCAGCTACTCTCCACCACGCCGCTGCCCATCAGCGAGCGATGTCCCGGCTCACTCATCTACTGAATCACCCTTCTGGAACAATCACTAAAAGGTGGGCGGCAAGCGATTGCCGCATCCGCCCAGGAGTCGCTATGTCATCGCAACGTGAAATTCGCCTGAATGCTTTCGATATGAACTGTGTCGGTCATCAATCGCCCGGCTTATGGGCGCATCCCCGGGATCGTTCCTGGCAGTACAAAGATCTGGAGTACTGGACCGACTTAGCACGCCTGCTGGAGCGCGGCAGGTTTGATGGACTGTTTATTGCTGACGTGCTTGGGGTCTACGACGTGCTCAACGGCAATAACCAGGCCGCGATTCGGCACGCCACGCAGGTGCCGGTAAACGATCCGCTGGCGTTAATCACGCCGATGGCGCTGGTTACGGAACATCTGGGCTTTGGCCTGACCGCCTCACTGTCGTTTGAGCACCCCTACCCTTTTGCGCGACGGATCTCGACGCTGGATCATCTGACCAAAGGCCGCATTGGCTGGAATATTGTAACCTCCTATCTGGAAAGCGGTGCGCGTAATATCGGACATCAGGCTCAGACCGACCACGATGCGCGCTACGACTATGCCGATGAATATCTGCAGGTTATCTATAAGCTGCTGGAGGGAAGCTGGGAAGATGGCGCGGTCCTGCGCGATCGTGAACGTCATATTTTCAGCGACCCGAATAAAATCCATCCGATTAATCATCAGGGTAAATTCTTCCAGGTGCCCGGCATCCATCTGTGTGAACCTTCGCCGCAGCGCACGCCGGTACTTTACCAGGCAGGCGCCTCCAGCCGCGGTAAAGCGTTTGCGGCGGAGCATGCCGAATGCGTGTTCGTAGCGGCCCCTTCGAAAGTGCTGCTGAAGAAAACCGTGGCGGATATTCGCCGGAGAGCCGCTGAAGCGGGACGCGATCCCCGTTCCATACTGATCTTCAACGTGCAGACAGTCATTGTTGGCGAAACCGACCTGGCGGCGCAGGCCAAATGGCAGGAGTACAAACGCTATGTCAGTTACGAAGGCGCGCTGGCGCTGATCTCAGGCTGGACCGGCATTGATTTCGGGCAGTATCAGCCGGATCAGGTACTGAAACATCTGCACACCAATGCGATTCAGTCGGCGGTTGAGACATTCTCCACTGCCGATCCCAACCGCCAATGGACGGTGCAGGGCCTGGCAGACTGGGTGGGCATTGGCGGATTTGGTCCGCTGCTGGTGGGCAGCGCCGAAACGGTGGCCGATGAGCTGCAAAGCTGGGTCGAAGAGACAGACGTCGATGGTTTTAACCTCGCCTACGCCGTGACGCACGAAACCTTTACTGACGTGGTGGAACTGCTGGTGCCGGAACTGCAAAAGCGTGGCGTCTACAAGCAGGAGTATCAGCCCGGCACGCTGCGTGAAAAGTTATTTGGCCAGGGGCCGCGGCTGGCGTTGCCGCATCCGGGTGCCGGTTATCGCCGGAGTGCTGGTGTGGAACAGCCAGCAGCCAGGGTGGAAGTTTCATAACAGAGACGGCTGGCTGTCCGGCATGAATAACCGGCGCATAGCAAAGCGCAAAGAGGCATGAGTGCGTCTTGTCGCCGGTTGATGACAGGCATTACCGGACCGGTCATTGCTATTAACCGTTGCTGAACCGGTCTGCCAGTACTGCTGAAACCTCACCCGTTTCAGCAGTATAAAAACAAAATTTCGCTGAATGCTACCGGATGAATTTTATATTTCATGTGGGATTTGGTGTGGGTGAAATATAATCCTATCTTATTGAATTAATTATAATAGTTATCTTATTTTGTTGGTTGTTAACTATGCCAGGAATTCATATAAAACCCTCGTTACCTGCTGAATATAATAACGAGGATACGATGAGTACATTAGAAATTGACAACACCTTAACTGCGCCACCGCCTCACTCTCAACCGGTTCGATCGGTGAGTGATGTGGCCCGGCTGATTAACAGTAACACCGAAAAAAACAGCTATGCGCGCTGGATTGTTTTCCTGGCGCTGGGCGGCGTGTTTCTTGATGCCTACGATCTCACTACCCTCTCCTACGGCATCGATGATGTGGTGAAGGAGTTTGGTTTAACCCCGGTACTCACGGGCCTGGTGACGTCGTCAATCATGATCGGCACCATTGTGGGTAATCTGATCGGCGGCTGGCTGACCGATAAATATGGCCGTTACTCAGTGTTTATGGCGGACATGCTGTTTTTTGTCGTCTCCGCCATTGCGGCAGGTCTGGCTCCCAACGTCTGGGTGTTGATTGGTGCCCGTTTTCTGATGGGCGTCGGCGTCGGGATCGATCTGCCGGTTGCCATGGCCTATCTGGCAGAATTCTCTAAGTTCTCTGGCAAGGGCAATAAAGCATCGCGCCTCGCAGCCTGGTGCCCGATGTGGTATGCCGCTTCATCTGCCTGCTTCTTTATTATTTTTGCACTCTATTTCCTGCTGCCCGCCGAACATATCGACTGGCTGTGGCGCGCCTCGTTGCTGTTTGGCGCCGTACCGGCGCTACTGATTATTGCGGTGCGCAGTAAGTTTATGAATGAGTCACCGCTGTGGGCGGCGAATCAGGGCGACCTGAGCGGTGCGGTGCGTATTCTGCGTGACTCTTACGGCATTGTTGCGCATGAGGAGCCGCCCGCTCAAACCGATGCGGTGAAAGCGACGCCGAAAGTGCATTTCCGCGTACTGTTTCAGAAGCCTTATCTGGAGCGCACGGTCGTCAGTGCGGTGATGAACGTCTGTATTTCGTTTGAATACACCGCCATCGCTTTCTTCCTGCCCTCTATCCTGGCGCAATTTCTCGGCGCGGGCGTATTTGAAACTATCTCTGCCTCGCTGGGACTGAATGCGTTGTTCGCCTTTACCGGCGGGCTGTTGGGGATGCGACTGGCGTGGAAATTCCCCTCACGACATGTCGCGATCGCCGGATTTGCGCTGCAGTTTATCGCACTGATTTCGCTGGCATTGATCGGTCATCCGCAGGCGACAGCTGGCGTGGTGTTTGCGGTGCTGATGCTGGGTTTGTGGCTCTTTGCAGAGGGATTCGGACCCGGCGCGCAGTTGATGATCTATCCGGCGCTCTCCTACCCGACCCACATACGCGCCACCGGTGTCGGCTTTAGTCGTTCGCTCTCTGGTGTGGGCAGCGCGCTGGCGCTGTTTATTCTGCCAATTTTGCAGGCGCGTTACGGCACCAATATGTTCTGGATTGTCTCACTGGCCGCCCTTATCCCGATTATTTTCCTGTTAATCATTCGTTTTGAACCGACACGACAGGACATCGATGAACAACCCGACTCAGGAGAGGATCATGTCTGAATTAAATCGTACCGAATTTGCCGAACTGGTTCAGCATTTCAGGCCGCTGTTCGCCCGCATCGCTGAGGGGGGCAAGTGCCCGTGAAACCGAACGCACACTGTTGCATGAGCCGATCAGCTGGCTGAAAGCGGCGCGCTTCGGCACCCTGCGTATCCCTAAAGAAGAAGGCGGCTTTGGGGTTTCTCTGCCGCAGTTATTTGCTCTGCTCACCGAACTGGCTGAGGCAGATTCGAACCTGCCACAGGCGCTGCGTGCGCACTTCGCATTTATTGAGGATCGCCTGAACCAGCCAGCCAGTGAGGATCGGCGTCGCTGGTTCCGCCGCTTTGTGGACGGTGAGCTGGTGGGCAGCGGCTGGAGCGAGATCGGCGCGGTTAAGCTGGGTGAGGTCAACACTCAGGTTTCTCCCGATGAGGGGGGGGATGGCGGATCAGCGGTGAGAAGTTCTACAGCACCGGCACACTCTATGCGGACTGGATTGATGTCTATGCTCAGCGCGCGGATAACGGTCGTGACGTGATTGCCCTGGTGAACACCCACCAGAATGAGGTGGAGCGCGATGATGACTGGGATGGCTTCGGGCAGCGACTGACCGGCAGTGGTACTACGCGCTTTCATCAGGCCCGGGTTGAACTGCCACATGTCTATGATTTCAGTGAGCGTTTCCGCTATCAGACGGCATTCTATCAGCATGTCTTACTGGCCACGCTGGCGGGCATCGGGCGAGCGGTGGTGCGCGATGCTGCTCAGGGCGTGGCGCAGCGTAAGCGTATTTACAGCCACGGTAATGCGCCGCAGGTGAAGCAGGATGTGCAGGTGTTGCAGGTGATTGGTCAGATAAGTAGCTGGGCATGGGCAGCCGAAGCCGCCGTCGACCGGGCGACCCATTCGTTGCAGCGGGCATTTGAGCTGCAACTGAGTGGCGCAGATGAGGCACAGCTTCATGCGGCAAATGTGCTGGCCGAAGTAGAGTCCGCTCAGGCACAGGCGGTGGCCGTTGAGCTGGTGACGCGTGCGGCAACAGAATTCTTCAATGCGCTGGGTGCATCTGATACCCGAGTCAGCAAGGCACTCGACCGCCACTGGCGTAATGCACGAACGGTGTCGTCGCACAATCCGGTGATCTACAAGCTACGTAACGTGGGTGACTGGGAGGTGAACGGCACCGATCCGACCTTCATCTGGCAGATAGGCAATGGAAATGGAGTGTAAAACCGCTATTTCATGGGCAGATATTTGCGTTTGGGAATTGATCAGCCTGCAATGGAAGTACCAAACCGACAGATTTCATTTTATTCGGATGGGAAACTGATGCTGGCCATTTAATAGCACTTATACTGTCCGTGATACAGGAAACAGACACGCTAAATGCGAAGAATATTAATTGCCATTTCTTAAGTATGAGTCAGGCGTTATTATCTTCAAGCCCGAGCGTTTATTTTCGCGCAAAGGGAAAAAGAGCCAGCATCACACCATGACGCTGGCTCTTTTTTCATCAGTGCGTCTGTTTTAAGGCTTGCTTACAGGCTCTGGCATAGCTGAAGAGTGATGGGTTGAGATTTTCCAGCCCTTACCATCCCAGACATAAGTGAAAGTGTAACGTGCTGTGACGTGCGTGTTATCTTTAAAAGTAAATGTATAAACGCCGGTATCAATCGCTTTATTACAACCGATTCTGATAGTCCGGGAATCAATTTTACCGCTCGGCCCTTTTTTCAGGAAATCTTTAAAATAATCGATACGTTCCTGATCGGTCAGACGTACCTGATTTGAAATGGTCGGCAGCAAAACGGCATCGCTGACATATAATTCAGAGACTTTGGTTGCATCACCGGTTGCCAGAGAGTCATTCCAGGCGTCAAACAGGTTGGCCACATCCTGCTCTGAGGCTCTGACACAGGCCACGGACTGTTGTGCCTGCGTAACAACTGGGGCGCAGGAAAGACCTAAAAGGCACAGCGATAATAACGTTTTTTTTCATGAAAACATCCTCATATTTACCCTGAGTGAAGCCGACGTTCTGTGCGTTCTTCCAGACGCCGCCATAAAATGTGTATAACTCTTTAATACGTTTTAATCCGGCTGATCAGCCAGAATAAGACCGCTGCGATAAATACATTAGCCGCTTTATTCGATTAAAAAGCTGATGCATATACTTATCGACGCTTTTGATATGCAGGGGAACAAGATAGATGAAAGGAAGTGCTGCCTGGTATTTAAATCGGCGATAAGCTGGTGTTTAGTTTTTTGTTCTGAGGGTTAATGCCTGGGTCTCTTTTGGTAGTGTAAATGACATGTCGCCTGTTCAGAGCTATGAACGTAATATCGGGAAGTTGTGTTTAATTTATGTGCTCTATAAAACTTTCAAAGGGTATTGCCTTTGAGCAGTGTTATATGGAACCTTTTTATGAGTCATTAATTTAACTGACTAACTAATTAACGTCGTCTGCCATTTTTCAACATCTCTATTATGATGCTCCTGGTCATTATTGCGCTGGAAAAATAAAGCATCGTGATGCGCTGATTTATTTAAATAATGATTAAACCGTTCATACCTTGGTTTAAACGCGCCTTAGTTTGAGACATTTTTTTTGCATCGTGGTTTCACTTGAACAACTCGCAGTGAGTTACGTTCAGCTATCGATAAAGCGTGTGACCTATACCTTCCCTGACTGACTGCGATGAGCGTCAATCCGTTAAAAGCCAGACGGGATCGGTTACGCCATACTAACTTCGTATAATTGTTCTTATACGAAGTCATGACATAGGGATGGTGCCGGGTTAAGATGGATAGCAGTAAAGTTCGCCCTGAAAATGACAACGCTACGTAAATTCTGCCCGGTTATCCCCCCTGCTTAGTTCTCAGAATTAACGTAGCGCGATCATCGGCGTTTTTGGTTGATAAGTGAGCAAATATGAGTGAGTTAGTACCGTTAACCCCTCTGACGGTTGACCGGAATAGCGATATCACCGAGCGGCTCCGGCAGTTCGTTCAGGATAAAGAGGCTTTCTCACCTAACACCTGGCGACAGCTGCTTAGCGTGATGCGAATCTGCAATCGCTGGTCGGAAGATAACCAGCGCAGCTTCCTGCCGATGAGTGCAGACGATTTGCGTGACTATCTCTCTTTTCTGGCTGAAAGCGGCCGGGCCTCCTCAACCGTCACTTCACACGCGGCGTTAATTTCGATGTTACACCGTAACGCCGGATTGCCGGTGCCCAATGTCTCTCCGCTGGTTTTCCGGACGATGAAGAAGATAAACCGTGTGGCGGTGATCAACGGAGAGCGGGCAGGCCAGGCCGTGCCCTTCAGGCTGGGTGACCTGCTGGCGCTGGATGAAGAATGGTCAGGTTCTGATAACCTTCAGGCGCTTCGCGATCTGGCTTTTTTTACATGTGGCTTATGCAACACTACTGCGTATCAGTGAACTGTCGCGTTTGCGGGTGCGGGATGTGATGCGTGCCGGCGATGGTCGCATCATTCTGGATGTGGCATGGACAAAAACTATTGTGCAGACCGGCGGATTGATTAAGGCGCTCAGCGCCCGTTCAACTCAGCGACTGGAAGAGTGGATTGAAGCGTCCGGGCTATCCAGCCAGCCTGATGCCTGGCTGTTTACTGCAGTACATCGGTCTGGCCGGCCACTGATTGCCGAAAAGCCGATGAGCACAAGGGCACTGGAACAGATTTTTAGCCGGGCATGGCGCACTGCCGGAAAAGAGGGCGCAGTAAAGGCCAACAAAAATCGCTACACCGGCTGGAGTGGCCACAGCGCCAGGGTAGGAGCTGCGCAGGATATGGCAGATAAAGGTTATCCGATTGCCAGGATCATGCAGGAAGGCACGTGGAAAAAACCAGAAACACTGATGCGCTATATTCGCCATGTGGATGCACACAAAGGTGCCATGGTGGAGTTTATGGAGCAATATGGTGACCCTGATTATCCTGGCTGATGGCTCCTGAAAAGAGAATAAAGTCCTTTTTCAGGCTGAAGTTATCCACAGAAAAAGTGGACAGCCTGTGTGTAAGCCGGTACGGATGAACGCTGAAGCGGGTATCAACAGCGCTCATCCGGCTGATTTAGTTGATTTATTCTTACTGCCATACCGCATGCTGCGAATCTGTCTGCAAAACAGGAGCCGCTATCCATAATAAGGGCATGCTGCAGTGCATGGTCAGAGTTGCTTTGGTAAACATCTGCCTTCAGCGGGAAGAATAATGCTTCTGACCGGGTTAATTGTCATGCAGCCTTTGTCACTGCTCATCCGCTAATCATCCCACTATTCTGGCTTCAAATCGTAAGAATAATCAACAGGACAATCCTCACCTGTCCGCTGCGGCCAGGAATCGCCGGCAGCGGAAAGAGTGAATGTCATCAGTACATATTTTTACCGGGCAAAGCCTTTCTGCTTATCACAGCCGCCGTGGCAGCCGCTGCAACTCCCCCTTTTCCTCCCTGAGCATGACCGGTATTGACTGCACCCGGCTTCCCGCTTTTCGCAATGCCAGCAGGATGATTCCGTTCAGCACCAGCATGCTTATCAGGCAGGTCGCACTGAATGCAGGATGGTCGGCAAAAGTGACGGTCTGGTAAAACAGCGTGGCCGTGGTGTAGGCGATGTTGAGTCCCCAGAAGAATGAGAACATCATCCATTTTTGACCGGCTTCTCGCGCAATAGCCCCCCATGACCGAGACGCAGGGAACATAGAGCAGGACAAAAATTAAGTAACTGTAAGCGGCAAAACCACTGCCAAATTTGGCAGACATCACGCCCATCGAACCAGTCGCCATCTCACCATCGCCTTTACTGGCATCGATGGGATGGGCCAGCGCATCAATTCTGAAGGCAGCCGTTAACCCCGCCCAGGTCTCTGTCAGCGCCTCTTTAAGCTCACCAGGCAGGTCAAAAGCCTGCGGATCAAATGGACTGCTCTGGATTGCCTCTGTGGTGTAAAGGCTGTTGAGCGTGCCGACCACGACCTCTTTCGCCATGATGCCGCTCACCAGCCCCACTGTTGCCTGCCAGTTATCCTGAGTGACCCCAATCGGCAACAGCACGGGGGTGATCGCTTTGCTGGTCGCCGCCAGCGCAGAGTGGTTAATGTCATTAACCATCTGGCCATTAAAGGCAAAACTGCTCAGTACGCCAATCAGCATGCTCACCAGGATAATCACCTGTCCGGCTCGCACCACAAACATTTTCAGCCGTTGCCAGGTCTGCAAGAGCAGGCTTTTGAGGTGAGGCCGGTGATAGGCCGGCAACTCCATGATAAACGGCGAGGCTTCTCCGCCCAGCAGGGTATGCTTAAGCACCAGCCCGGTCGCGATGGCCACCACAATGCCCAGCAGATAGAGGGAGAAAACCAGGCTGGAACTGTGGGTGTTAAAGAATGCCGCAGCGAAAACCGCAAAAATCGCCAGCCGTGCGCCACATGACATAAAAGGCGCAATCAACACCGTCAGCAGACGCTCACGCGGTGTATCCAGCGTCCGTGTCCCCATGACCGACGGGACATTACAGCCAAAGCCGACAATCAGCGGCACAAAGGATTTTCCCGGCAGGCCCAGTGACTGCATCAGACGATCCATCACAAAAGCGGCGCGCGCCATGTAGCCGGAGTCTTCAAGGAAAGCGAGGAACAGGAACATCAGGCCAATCTGCGGAATGATCGGCAGCACGGTATTGATACCGGCACCGATACCCTGCGCCAGGAAAACCGTCAGCCAGTCAGGGAAGTGGCAGACATAGCCCAGCCATTGCGCACCATGAATGAATATCGCCACCGAACTGCTGTCGAACAGTGGCTGTAGCGCAGCACCGATGTTAATTGAAAGCACGAACATTACATACATCACCGCCAGGAATATCGGAATGCCCAGCCAGCGGTTCAGCACAATTTTATCGATCCTGCGGGTCAGACCGGCGGGCATTGCGTGATGAATGTTACTCACTGCCGCGCAAAGCGCATTGATGGTGCGATAGCGGTAATCGGCAATCTGTACGCCGGTCTCTCCTCCGGCCTGCTGCATAATCTCGGGCAAATGCGGAACCAGCGCCGGACAAAGTTTCTGACTGTTGATATCCCCTTCCAGCAGTTGCAAGGCCAGCCAGTAGCGTTTTTGTGGGGCTATGGCGGCGGGCATCTGTTGGCAGAGCTGCTCAATGGCCGTTTCAATCGCGGCCGGATAACGTACCCGTTCAGGTGCGCGGTAAATATGGGGCTGGTCAATCAGCGCTTTGAGCTGGGCAATGCCATCACCTTTGGTTGAGGTCAGTGAAATGACCGGACATCCCAGATGAGCTGACAGTGCTGCGACATCAATAGTGATGTTCTGGCTGGCGGCAATATCCTGCATGTTCAGGGCGACAATGCAGGGTACGCCCAGTTCCAGCAGCTGAAAGGTCAGGAACAGATTACTTTCCAGACTGGAGGCATCGACGACGTTAATCACCACATCGGCGTGATCCTGATAGAGATACTGGCAGGCGATGCTCTCATCTATCGAGCTTTCAGCAGATAGCGTTGTCAGCGATCGGGTGCCTGGCAGATCAATAAGCCTGACATCTGACTGCGCGGTAAAAAATTGACCCTCTTTGCGCTCAACCGTGACGCCAGCCCAGTTCCCGACCCGCTGTCGGGCACCGGTGAGCTGGTTAAACAGCGTGGTTTTGCCGGTATTAGGGTTACCAATCAGCCCGATGGTTATCTTCTTCATCAGACGATTTCCTCCAGGATGATGTCGTCCAGGTCACGCTGCCGCACCGCCAGGCTGACACGGCGGGTAGAGATCTGCACCGGATCGCCCATTGGCGCCACGCGAATGACCTCAATAACTGCGCCGGGAAGCATGCCCATTGTCAGTAATTTCTGGCGCCAGGCGGAATTTACCGATGGCTGATAGCCAAGGATCCGGTAGGTGCTGCCCATATTCATTGCCATATCACGCCCTGCCTAAAAGTAAGAAGCACTCATTCTATAAATGATACTCGTTTCGGTTTTTGATCTGGCATCGGGCAGGCAGAAGAAAACTGCCGTCAGGGTCAACGGCAGGTCAACAGCGCATTAAATGGGGGTTCTTCCAGGCGCGGGTTCAACAGTTAAAGGCGGATGTGGAGAATGTTGAATCATTCCCGCACTCTAGCAGAGAGTATCCATTTAGTTACATCATTCAATATGCCGTAAATAACTATTACGGCCCTTCGGGCCGTGCGGGGCGGCTAGTCAATGAGCACTCGGATTCACAGAACGGCTCCGTTCAGGTTTAATCAAAAAAACCAATCTGGCAGGATATCGCCGGTAACGTAATCTGCTCAAATAGGGTGTTGTAACTAAATTGCGGCTACTGTAATGAAAGAAAGGCGTCCTGGAAGGATCATTTTCACAATGGCAGTGCCCTGATTTTCAGGCCACCACCAGGTGATGAGCGAATAAGGATTACTTAAGAACCCGAACCGTTTTTACATCAATCTCAACACTGTTCCAGTCTTTATCAACTTCACCTTCAAGACGGACTTTATCACTCGGTGATAACGATTGTCCCATCCAGCGCTTGTCATCAATATCGACATTAATCGTTCCGGTAGCATCTTTGAACTCATAAAGTTCATGCCCCACTTGTCTGATGATGTTACCTTCCAGAACGACCCATGCGTCATCACGCAGCGTCTTAACCTGAGCGACAGAAGAGACGCCGGGTGTCGGACCTTTAAATCCGCCCTGAGAATACCCCTGCCCTGCTGGATTAACAAAACCTTCCTGTGCAGCAACTCCAAAACTCATACCGGCAAACAATGCTGCTAAAAGAATCTTTTTCATACTTATCTCCGTTAAAATTGTCGGGCTAATTTACGATGCAGATCTTAACGGGATCTTAAGAAAAGTGATTACCTCCATGTGTTTTAAAAATGTAATGAGCATGATGAGCACGATAAATCCGCATCAGAAAAACAATCAAAGTTTAATCCATGTTGTTAAAAAAATAAATTAATCGATAAACAGTTACGTGAGTGGTGAATTTTTAACATTCAGTGTATTATGGTCATTGTTACGCTTTCACTTTGCATCATTTCATATAAATTCCATAGCTAACATGTCTGTTAACGGATATTATTTCCTGGCATAGATATATCCCAGTATTAAAACATTATGTATCGCAGTTTTGCTCATTAACTATTTTTTCTTTTTTACAACCACTCAACTGAGTGGTTTTTTTCTATGCCTGGTTCCCGATGATAGTAACAGAACCCGGTAACGCTGAGTATGCAGTGTATCGACAACGGCTCCGATTCGGAAT
This sequence comes from Pantoea sp. 1B4, assembly GCF_016925765.1. Taxonomy (NCBI): domain Bacteria; kingdom Pseudomonadati; phylum Pseudomonadota; class Gammaproteobacteria; order Enterobacterales; family Erwiniaceae; genus Pantoea; species Pantoea sp. 1B4. Next base: position 126,799 of record NZ_JAEUWZ010000003.1, read on the forward strand.
GCAGCCCTTTCTGGCATTAAAAGGGGAAGAATGTTGCCTGATACTGTCTGAAAATGCATAAACAGAAGAGGAGAGTGGTTAAAGGCCGATATGCTTTGCAACTTTCTCAGAGAGTGGTGATAGCCTGATGCCCCCCCCAAACTGACAAGAGATAAAGGAAAATGCGGAATTTACCGAAGTTCGGAGATTCGCCAGCGTGAGCCTACGAATAAATGCGTTTAGTTCAGTCTTTGAGCATCAGCCTTTGCTTCTTACAGATTCATTTTTGGGATTCGAGCTTAAGTTTCTTTTCCTCTACCTTGCTGGTTTTCTTCCTGATTCTCTCAGTACAACCTTCTGCCTTCGCTTCCGCAAGTACTGGTCGCAAAACAATCAATACCCGCCATGGTTGCTTACTCCTGAGCAACCCATGATATTGATCCAGATCATTCTCATCCTGATAAAGAGGCAAACTGCCGGATTGTTAGCATGTCGTTTAACAATCACAGCGAATAATGCCGCATCTTCTTAAAAAGAAACGACAGGAAAGTAAAATGACATCTTTTAATTCTGGCAAGAAATTCGCTTTTGCTATAGCGATGATAACTTCTGTTATGTCCCTTTCCGCCTGCTCAAGCAATTATGTGATCTCCACCAACGATGGGCACATGATTACGACTCATGGCAAACCCGCAAAAGATAAAGAAACAGGCATGATCTCTTATAAAGACACGGATGGAAACATGCATCAGTTACAACAGCACGATGTTAAAGAGATTGTGCAAAAGTAAATCTGCTTTAATAGCACTCTTAATCATTATCCTGAAAATCTGATTCTGTGGGAAAACTGAGCAATGAAAATTTCTGTAATTGGCTTTGGCTTATTATTGTGTGCATCCTCCTCTGCCATGGCCATTGGCCTGAATGCCGAACAAAGTAAAAACACCTCGGTACTGGACGCAGAAATCGGCCGTTCATCCGGCGGGCTTTATGTTGATGGTCAGTGGATCAAAAATACGGCGGATGGTGTTCAGATTGGTCAGGCGGGTACCGGTTATAACCTTGAAATCGGTCCGGTGATGCTGACGGCTGGCGTTAAAGCCGCTTACATCGGCGGCAAAAAAGGAGATAACGGCGTTGCGTTTCCTGTTGGCGGCGGTGTGAAAATCAATCTGCCCGCTAATTTTGCGTTGTATGGAGAAGGTTATTCCGCCCCGGAACAGCTGACCAACAGCGTTAAGAATTTCGTTGAGGCCAATGGCGGTGTCAGCTGGTCACCTGTAGATCCACTGGTTTTAAAAGTGGGCTATCGCTATGCGGGTGTTGATGGCAAAGATGGACGTCCGGGTCATACCCTGATCGATGGTCCCTATATCGGTGGCGGCCTGACATTTTAACGTCGGATGACTCTTCCCTTTTTTTGTGGTGAGGAAACCCTGCCGATCGGTTTCCTTACTCAATCACTCGTCTCAACTCAGGCGGGGAGCACTGAGAAACAGATTATGAAACCTCTTATGCTGATGTTATTTACTCTCTGTCTGACCGGATGTGTGCAGTATAAATGGGTCAAGCCAGATGCATCTGAACAGCAGGAAACAATAACGGAAACAGCCTGTCGGGCCCAGGCACTGCGGGATTTACCCCCTGACAATGTCGTTAGCGGTAAATACACCTCAAAAGACAGTAAATATAAAACCACTGACACCGATTACTCCACCAGCGACGCCAATGAAAGCCAGCGAGAGATACTGGTTAAAGATTGTATGTTTAAAAGAGGCTGGCAACAGATCGAGGTACAGCAATAGCCCCATTCCCCTGACTGAGGCCAGGTCAATCCCTGGCCTGCTCTAGTCAGCGTCAGAGGTCAGGTTCAGGTTTTATTTCTGTATCATCCTCTTGCCGATCAGTACGCTGCCGCCGGCACCGTTCCGAGCAATACAACACCTCGTCCCAGCATCGTTCCCACTTTTTTCGCCATGACATCGGTTTATTACACGTTTTGCAGTAGCGAACCGGTAATGACTTTTTTATTGCCTTTGAACACGCCAGTCTCTCCTGATAACCCCTTATAACGCTGACAATAGCGTCTCTTATACAGTTTAGCTTGCTTGTGAGTAAGTATTGAGGGCAATTGAGATCGCACTGTTTACCGCTTCATCGGCGCATAAGGCAATATGGTACCCGGATGATGTGGCTCTGGTTGCCTTGATTAGCGGACAGCCTCTCTGGCCCCATACGGCGGCTAAAAAGTCATTACGCCCGTAAATAATCAATCCACGGTCATACAGGTCACGCGTGATTCTGACTGTTTTATCCCCCCTTTACTGGGGTTTTTCTCTCCAGGCTTTTAAAACAAAGCCATAACCCGTCTGGTGATGATCGCCTTAACCAGAACGTTATTTAAGTGATAAATTAATCTGATTTCATGATCTTACATATAGTCTGAATAAATCAGCCGCCTGATGGTTATTTTTTAGTAATTTTGCTATGCGTTCTTTACAACCCTATTATGGTGGCCTGATGGACATATCCAGCTTTATCTGGAGAAGTATGCACGGTGACTGCCTCTCGGAACAAAGCAGGTCCGCGATTAGCGAAGCGATTCCGCTGGAAAAGCGGCGTGAAAGCCCGGTTTATCCATAACGTAACTAAATTATTGAGCATCATCAGATGAGGCACCTTTTTGACATTTTGAGCGAAGAGTGTAAAAAAAAGAGTAACTTTACTTTTGTTTAAGGGTCTTACGTTAATTACAGTTTAAACTCTTTGAGAAAGCGATTAATATGTTGGCGTTGAACTATCGGTTCTGTATTTTGATTCTTCGAAGGCAAGCATCTTAAAAAAGCAGGTCTGACGAAAAGCATCAGCGTGAACCCGCTCTGTATTTTATTATCTGAACATGACTATGGTGACTTTGATGAGTGACACTCTCAACAGCTTGAATAATATCCGTACCCTTCGCGCAAACGCTCGCGAGCTTGACCTTGCTGCCCTGGAAGAAATGCTGGAAAAACTGTCGGTTGTGGTGAGTGAGCGACGTGAAGAAGCACAGGCTTCTGAAGCAGCTAATCGTGAAAAAGCTGAGAAACTGGCAAAATACCGTGAATTACTGTTGCAGGAAGGTATCGATCCTAACGAACTGTTAAATGGTATGCCGACTGCACCAGCCGTGAAGAAAAAACGCGCGCCTCGTCCGGCTAAATATCAGTACACCGACGAAAATGGTGAGGTTAAGCAGTGGACTGGCCAGGGCCGTACCCCATCTGCTATTAAATCTGCCATCGATGCAGGTAAATCGCTGGATGATTTCCTGATTTAATTCAGTATGCATAATGAAACACCGCCTGCATCAGGCAGGCGGTTTTTTCACCATAAATCGTCAGACTCAGGCATCTCAATTACCGGCCAGCCTGTACCCTTTCCTTTCTCATCTTGATATTGTCTCTCCATCCATAATCCTGCTCAGGCGTTACCCTGAACTCAATAACTGAAAAGCTTTACGCAGTCACGCAACAGGTAATGGGTTTCATTATGTTCTCTCAACCGCTTTATTTATTCAGCGATTGCGTGTGGCGGCTGTGATAATTTCCAGTCCGATCTGCTGACCATAAGAGAGCTCTAGCGTATTGCCATCAGGATCGGCAAAAAATGCCCAGTAGCCGACTGGCACACCAGATTGCTGCGCGTCGCGTCGCAACACACCTTCGAGCCGTGCGAGTGCCACTTTTTCATCTATCTCTTCACGGCTGCTACAGGCCACCCCTATATGACCAAATGGACCCAGCGGCGTATCTTCACTGTTGTCAGATTGCACCAGCACCAGCGCAAAAGGTCGGGTTAAATCCGACAGCCATGCCACTTTCTGTGCTTCAGGAATGCCAGGTTCACGCTGATGTATCACCTGCATCCCGGCATAACGCTGATAAAAATCTACGCTCTTCTCTAAATCCCGTACCTGTAAAGCAAGATGAGTGAAACCGGTATCGTTTGACATGGCCGCTCCCTGTTTAAGTTGAGCAGTCACCATGCCACAGGCAGGATTCAGGATTTGATCACGGATGCTCAGCCGCTACGTTCTTCACACATGGCCTGGTTACGCCCTGCCCGTTTCGCGTGATACAAAGCCTCATCCGCGCGCGCTATCAGCGATTCTTTTTCCTGTTGTGAGTCTGAAGCAAGATAGACGGCGCAGCCTGCACTCAGGGTGACGTGCTTTTGCGGCAGTTCCGTGGTGAGATGCGGAATATCGAGCCTGTTAACAGCGTCTATGATCGATTCAGCGAAGTTCAACGCGGCTGACAACGGCTGTCCGGGCAAAATAATGGCAAACTCTTCGCCGCCATATCGGGCCGTAAGTTCGTTTTTGCGGCGGGCGGCGTTCTTCAGAACAGTAGCCACTTTTTTCAGGCAGTCGTCACCCGCCACATGGCCGTAGGTATCGTTGAAACGTTTAAAATAATCGATATCGAGCAGGATCAATGACACGGGCAGGCCACTGTGCTCCGCGTTCTGCAGGCATTCAGTCAGCATGTGATCAAAATGGCGCCGGTTGGCAACACCCGTCAGCCCGTCACTCTGAGCCAGATTTTCCAGTGCGCGATTAGCCGCGGTCAGGTCATCGCGTAATCGGGTCAGCTCAAGCTGATAACGCAGTGTATGCCGTGCCTGACGCAGTACAAATGCACCCAGTAAAAGAATAACAATCAGCAGCGCCAGGCTCAGAATCAGATCATGTACCCAGCTCTTGAGCCAGTGGTTAAATAGCGCGCGCTTGTCATATCCCGCGGCCACCACCAGCGGGTATCGCTGTGAGCGGACAAAGCCAAAGATGCGTTTTTTACCATCAAGCGCAGCGGTCCACTGACCGCTGCCTTTATCCGCATGGGCCAGCATCCTGAGGAAAAGCGGACTCACTGAGAGGTTTTTGCCGATGTAGCTATCCGGCATCGGACGGGCGTAAAGCACGGTACTGTCTGCCAGCATCAGTACCAGTACATCGCCTTCGCTAAGTTCATAATAGCTGTAGAAACGGCGGAAATAGTCCACTTTGATGGTGGCGAGTAAGACACCCCGAAAGCCGTTAAAGGCATCGTTCACACGCAGCGTAACCGGGATCACCAGCTCGTGAGTGGTGCGGCTGCGAAGCACCGGGCCGACGTGCAGGGTATCGCGCGGGCTGGTGCGGTGATAATCGAAATATTCACGATCGGAATTATTGATGTCAGGCGGTATCCGGCTCATAGAAGTGGCTATCCATTTCCCCTGCGCATCATAGTAGAACAAGCCGTGTAGTTGTGGCAGGTGGCTATGCAACAGGCGCATCGTCTGGCTCAGCGCCTCGCCATCTACACCGGTTGTGGCAATCTGCTTTTCGAGCTCGCGTTGCACCTCGCGCAAAGAGAGCTCGGTCTGCAAAAATGTATCGTCCGCCTGGCGCGCCTGTGACAGTGACAGATTAACCGCCGTATCTTCAGCTTTATCGACGGTTTCATTCCAGTCTTCCCGCAGCGTCCACACATTTAAGCCAATCACCGCCACGCTGAGCAATACGCCTGAAAGGATAATACTTCTTAGCAGCGGCGAGATTTTTGGCGCTGAACCCTCATTTTTTTGGCGAAACTTCATGCCTGTCCTTAATAAACCCTGTTGACTGATTTAAGCACAGTTAATCAAAAGCAAAAATGCAAATCCCACAATCCTGTTTCAACAATGATAATCCGCAATTAACCAGCAGATTTCGCTTAAAATTTCTTCTTTATTGGTTCAACCAGCACCTTTAATAGAGGATTAATAGCGAATAAGGCTACACTAGCGCTTCAAATATCACGTGGGTAAATGTTACCCTTGCCAGCTGAATAATTTGCACTTCATTGATTAAGTTGAGTATTTGAGGATTTGTTATGAGTAAGAACCTGAGCAGCCTGAACAATATCCGCACGCTTCGTGCAGAGGCGCGCAATATGGCTTTGGATATGCTGGAAGAGTTACGCCAGAAATTAGAGACCGTGGTAAATGAACGTCGTGAAGAGGAAAACGCGCGGGCAGCGGAAGCCCGTGAGAAAGCAGAAAAACTGGCGTTCTACCAGGAGCTGTTAATGGAAGAAGGGATTAATCCGGCGGAGCTGGTGAATAGCGCATCCCCCCTCGGTAACCGGCAAAAAAGAAACGCGCAAAGCGTCCGGCGAAATACCGTTACAATGACGAAAATGGTCAGGTTCGTTACTGGACGGGTCAGGGCCGAACGCCCTCCGTAATTAAGGCGGCCATTGAAAACGGCCAGTCGCTGGATGATTTCCTGCTGTAGTCGCATTTATTTCTGCCGGAATAGTGACCGTCATTACGCGGGAATATTCCGGCAGGCAAAGTCACAGGCGCAGAAATTCATCCGGGCCTGGTCACTCATCGTCCTGTCGTAATGTCTCATCACTCATCACCGGATGCGGCCCCCGAAATGTCCGGCGCCACTCACTGGGAGAGACGCCAAACCGGGATTTAAAACGCTGACGAAATGACACGGGCGAATCAAAACCCGCCTTTTCTGCCACACATTCAATGCTGATGCCGGTGGTTTCGAGTAATAGCTGGCTGCGTTGCAGACGCTCTGCTGTCAGCCACTCTCCCAGGGACATGCCTGTCGCCTTGTGAAAATGACGCGTCAGCGTTCGCCTGCTCATGCCAAGCGTCCGCGAAAGTGAGTCAAGATCCTGCGGCTGATGCAGATTCTGTCGCAGCGACGCCAGCAACGCGTTGATCTTACTGTCACGCGTTGTTTCCGGAACCGGCCGCTCAATGAATTGCGCCTGACCGCCTTCACGGTAAGGCGGCACCACCATGCGTCTGGCTACCCGATTAGCCATGGCGCTGCCATAGTGGTGACGGATGATATCCAGGCAGCAGTCGATGCCCGCCGCGGTGCCGGCAGAAGTGATCAGACGAGTGTCCCGGGTATAAAGAGCATTACTGTCGAGGTGAACCTGCGGAAAGCGCTCGCAGAAGTCACGCTCAAATTCCCAGTGAGTGGCAGCACGATGCTTATCGAGCAAACCTGCATAAGCCAGTACGTAAGTGCCCAGACATAGTCCAACGACCTCTGCGCCGCGCTGCCAGGCTGCCACCAGCTTATCAAGCAGCGCCTGCGCAGGTTTTTCAGCCGGATTATGCCAGTAGGGCACGATAATAATGTCCGCCTGATCAAGCGGGTCAAGACCCTGTTCCACCGTAATTGACAACCCCATCTCTGAGATGACCGGGCCTGGTTTCAGTGCGCAGATATCGACATGAAACAGATCCTGCTGCGGCAGGGCTGAGCCGAACAGAATACAGGGAACTGAAAAATGAAACGGACTAAAACCGGCCGTTGCCAGCACCGCGACTCTCAGAGCAGCCATCCTCTCCCCCCTTATTGTGTGACAGCGTAGTGTTGAGAACTCACGGCACAATTGTGCCGGTTTAGTGCCACGACGCTCAGAACGTCATTGTTTCACCATCTTCCGGGATCAGCACCTGGTCAGCAATACCCTGTTCGGTAGTCCAGGCACGCAGCTCCGCGCGCGTCAGCAAACAGTGGTTGATCGCCTCCATGTGTGAGGCAACCAGCGTTGCGTCAGGCAGGATATTCAGCGTGCGCTGGGTATCCTCTTTTCCCATGATAATCGGGCCATAGAGATCGTTGGTTGCATTGCCGATATTCATTACCACCACCTGTGGTTGAAATCGTTGCAGCGCTCTGACATAAGGTTTAACCCACACGGTATCGCCAGCAATGTAGAGGGTTTTTTCTGCCGGATGGGTAAAGACCAGACCACAGGCGTCACCCAGAATATCCCCCATCACTTTGTCGGCATATAACGCATTGCTGCCGTGCTGACCGTCGGTTTTATAAATCGTCAGGCCATCAACAAACGGATTCTCATCCTGCAGCACGCGAACATTTTCAAACCCCTGCGAACGAATCAGCGCTGCATCCGTTTCATCCTGGCTGTAGATCATCATCGTCTTCGGCACTAGCTTCTGCGCAGCCTCATCCCAGTGATCCATATGCGTGTGAGTGATAATAACCGCATCGACTGCCAGCAGTGCAGCGACCGGAACAGGCAGCTCAACCATCGGATTTCTCAGATGGGGACGGGCATTTCCGGCAAATCCGGGCCAGGCCTCTTTTTCGGCCAGCATCGGATCGATCAGGAATTTTTTGCCTGCATAGTCCAGTAGCAGTGTGGCATTACGAATCTGGGTCAGCTTCATTTTGGCTCCGTAAACAGTCTCAGTGAAATCAGCCAGGCTTACTGGCTACCATCAGGTTAATTTACGGCACTGTTTACCTGCGCGTAACAGGCTCAAAGGACAGTGTTCGATGGAATCGGGCCAAACTGCACTATTTTCTTGTGGCAGGGTATCTATCGGTGCTGGCGTCGCGACGAAACAGCCCTGAATGTTCAGTAATGGCAGGCGTTCCGGAAGTTGCTTTTAACTCTTTACCGACAACGATAACGCTCTCTGCCGATGTCTGTTTAAAGCATTGCCGGTTAAGGTATTAGTAGCCCTGGCGGGTCCCGGACCTGTGTTCTGATTATCAACCTTTGACAGGAGAGTCTGTGAACGACTTATGGAAATTGCACTGGCTGGAGGCATCGGGTGATGTTGGGCCCTATAAATCGGCAATAGTCAGGGCCGCTGAGCTCGCCTGCGAGCACCTCTCCTCCGTGACACGTGTCCCTCGTCTGGATATTCTGGTTCAGTGCATGCCGGAGGCAGTAATACCTGAAACCGGTTTTGCAGGCCGGGCTTACGGGCCCACCCTGTTCGGCCTGGCCATTGACCCGGCAAATCCGAATCTGCCCGGGATGCTGGAAAATGGCACGCTGGTGCGTCATATCGTGCATGAAGTCCATCACTGTTTGCGAATGCGCGGGCCGGGATATGGCTGGACGCTGGGTGAAGCGCTGGTCAGCGAAGGTCTGGCGGGTCAGTTCGTCTGCTGGCTGCTTAAAACGGCAGCAGAGCCCTGGGAACGGGCCATAGAGCTAAGCGAATTACAGGCTAATCCAGTGCCGCTGACCACGCTGCAAAGTCCTCATTATGATCATTCTGCCTGGTTCTTCGGCACGGGCGACTTTCGCCGATGGTATGGCTATACGCTGGGCTACCAGATGGTTGCCGCATGGCGCCGTGATAACGCGGAATGCGCTACAGAGAAATGGTTCAGCGTGACAGCCGATGAGGTGATTGCCGCGGGGCTGGCTAAGGGACTGCTGACAAATTGAGGATAAAAAAATGCCGCAGCAGGCTGCGGCATGTCATTTCAGATTCGCATCAGAAATCGGCTTTCAGAACCACACGATAATTGGCTTTACCGGCGCGAACGTGATCCAGCGCTTTATTGATGTCAGACATCGGGAAGAACTCAACCTGTGGCGCAATATCCGCACGCGAGGCGAGTCGCAGCAGCGAACGCAGCTGGCCTGGTGAGCCGGTTGATGAACCGGTCACCGCTTTATCGCCCAGGATCAGATCAAAAGCACTCACTTCAATCGGCTTCATCACGGCACCCACGGTGTGGAATTTACCCTGAGGTGCCAGCGCAGCGAAATAAGGTTTCCAGTCCAGGTCGACCGCCACAGTACTCAGGATCAGGTCAAAACGGCCTGCCTGCTTTTTCAGAGCTTCTGGATCACGGCTGTTAACCACTTCATCCGCGCCCATATCCAGGATCGACTGCTTCTTATCTGGCGTTGAGCTGAATGCCACCACTTCGGCACCCATCGCGTGCAGGATCTTGATTGCGATATGGCCCAGTCCGCCGATACCAATCACACCCACACGGCTGGTTGCCGTGATGTTGCTCATCAGCAGCGGTTTAAACACGGTGATACCGCCACACAGCAGCGGACCGGCGCTCGCCACATCCAGTTTTTCCGGCAGCGGAATAACCCATTGCCAGTCAGCACGCAGCTTCTCGGCAAAACCACCTTTGTTCATGATGGTCGGGATGCTGCCCTGCTGACAGTTAACCTGCTCGCCGTTAATACAGGCATCGCAGTGCTGACAGCTTTTTGCTGTCCAGCCGATTCCTACACGCTGGCCGACTGAAAGACCTTTGTTCTTAGCCGCTTCGCCCAGGGCTGAAACCCGGCCAATCACTTCATGTCCTGCAATCACCGGGAACTGAGAGATGCCCCACTCGTTGTCGATCATCGACAGATCTGAGTGGCAGACGCCACAATATTCGACCTGGACTTCGACTTCTTCGGCTGCCAGTTCGGCGGCATCGTACTCATAGAGTTCAAGGGCCTGGCCAGCCTGCATGGCTGCATAACTTTTAATTTTCATTCATACCTCTGCGTGGTTAATCACCGACAAGTGTAACAACTGAAAGCCCGCCCTGCCTGGTCGTTGCGCTTACACCGCACTTTTTTGTCTTTTATGCTGATAAATCAGCCCTTAACCTGCGCACCGGAAAGAGTTTGTAACACCTTGAGCTGCGCGACGGCTTCCTGCATCGCATCCATCCCCTGCGTCAGTTCACGCAGGCTGCCGAGATGCTTCGCAATATCAGCGCGCTCATGTCGCGTCTGTTGATTCATGGCCGCCAGCGTATCGGCTGCGCTGATACTGCGCTCTGCCATCTGGGCGGCGGTCTGCGCCGAATCACTGGCCACCAGCCGGATACGTGAGATGGTGCTGACTGCCTCACCGATGTTACTGGCCGTAGCTTCAGCCTGCTCTTTTGAGGAGTGCGCCAGACGACGAACTTCGCCCGCGACCACAGCAAATCCCCGCCCAGCCTCGCCTGCACGAGCCGCTTCTACTGCGGCATTCAGCGCCAGGATATTGGTCTGGAAAGCAATATTGCTGATGCCATGCGTAATCTCATTGATGCCGTTGGAAATTTTCTCCAGATCGTCCAGACCATCATCCAGCCGGCCCTGCGCCTGCTGACTCTCGGTGGCGATGTTACTGATGTTACGGATACTGCTCTCTGCCAGGCTCAGGGTTTCTCCCTGGCTCTGAGTGGCTGTTTCCAGCACCGGCAGCGCCTCCATCAGCGGCGTCAGCGCCTGCTGATAAGTGATAACCCGATCCAGCACCCGCGTCTGGATGCTGTTCAGCGCTTCCCAGCGGCGCAACGCTCGCTGCGCGTAGTGTGCCGCGTAGCCGGCGTACTCTACCGGGAACTGGCTCATCGCTTTGACGTCATGATTAAAGAACACCAGCGCGGAGAGCGTCTGATTGATGGGCACACCCAGGATTTCGCCGAAGCTGGAAAAACCGGCGGCGGCAATGCCTTTGAAGAAATGGGCATTATGCAGCTTATCGGCATTACCGACACGGCGCAGGATACAGTCGTTCATCAGGATCGCCGCGGGTTTGCCATGCTGAGCGGTAAATGCCTGCCACTCCTGCTGCGTCGTCTGTTTAAAGTCTTTCTCTTCCATCAGGAACAGTCGATCGCCAAACTCAAGATCGCAGAAAAAGTGTACGCCGCCCGATTCAATTTTGGCGATTGAGCGAATAAAGTACTCGCCGCCAACTTTAACGCCGAAAGTGAGTCCCTTCAGCCGTTCGCTCAGTTGCGCTTCGTTGCAGTTGAGATGTTCACACAGCGCCGCAACAAACGGCTGCTGCTGCCCCTGACGGTTAAATACTGACGTCACAGTACGCGCTATCGGATCGGCTTCAGCAATCAGCCAGCTCTGATCGCGTGGCGTAAAGTTCTGGCTTTTAAAAGGAGCAAATGATTTTCCTGGCGCCATCTGGCAGAACACAATCACCGCCTTGCCCTGCAACACCTTGCCACCTGTACCAATCCAGGTGCCATCAAAGGTGATTTTGCCTCCCGCCGAACCACCAATCGCCAGGCAGGGAAAGCGCCCGCTGTTATACCAGGCCTGCATCAGAAAGCCTTCGGATGCCGACAATCCGTCACAGTAAATCATGGCGAAAGTACGATCGGCCGAGAGCGGCATCCGCACCTGCAAGCGCGCCAGCTCCTGCTGGATGGCGGTGATGCGCTGGCTGGCAGTCTGCGTGTCGGCGACATGCAGATCAACAATATGCGTCTCATGGCGTGCGATCAGTGTGTCCGGCAGCCAGAGGTAGCTTCCCTCCGGGCCATTGCCATCACAGTAGGTGCTTTGCGATCTGCTGCTGCTCAGCGCGCCGTTGGAAGAGAGCGTCAACACCGTCAGGTCGGCGGAATTGAATCGCTGCCAGGCCTGACTGACCCGCTGAAAATCGGCTTCAGGCGGAACGAAGGTCATCAGGATGCCGCCCGCCCGCGAGCTTAAACCCACGGAGGCCAGTGAATCTGGCAACGCACAACAATCGTAGGTGCCATTGGCAGGCTGACTGCTACGCCTAAGACGGGCAACAGGCAGGTGTCTTTTGATCGTCTTAATGATCGACATATTATTATTTTCGCTTTTATTTGAGTAATTTGCGCTTAAATTAGCGCTTTCTGGTGTGTATAAAAGGAGGGCTAAAAGCAGGTCCGTTCGCGTTCAGAACTCGTCGCGGAGTGCCGGGTTCATCAATGATCGGCGCACTCAACGCCTGTTGGTTATCGCCAGTAGCGGGAAAACCTTTAACGATTGCTGCAGTTGGTTTATTGGATGAAGATGTTATATTTTCGTAGCATAAAATAAGCTTTAGCGTGATTTTACCGGGAAGATATAAGGCTGTGCGGGTGACTGATGTTTACTGTTTGCGATACAGACTCATCAGTGCGACAATTGTAATGTCAAGTGTAAATACAAAGGAACTCGCTATGGGCACAATTAACATTCGAATCGATGATGACCTGAAGACACGATCCTATGCTGCGCTCGAAAAAATGGGTGTGACTCCTTCTGATGCGCTGCGCCTGATGCTTGAATATATTGCAGATAATGAACGTCTTCCCTTTAAGCAAACGTTACTCAGTGACGAAGATGCGGCGTTAGTAGACATAGTTAAAGAACGCCTGCGAAACCCTGAGCCTGTCCGGGTCACACTGGATGACCTTTAATGACCTGGCAACTGGAGTTCGATCAGAGGGCACTGAAAGAGTGGCGCAAGCTGGGCCCGACAGTACGTGAACAGCTTAAAAAGAAGCTGGCTGAGTGTCTTGAGTCACCCAGAATTGAGGCGAACAAACTCAGCGGGATACCTGACTGCTATAAGATCAAGCTAAAGTCATCCGGTTATCGACTTGTATACCAGGTTATTGATGACCGGGTGGTGGTTTTTGTGGTGGCTGTCGGGAAAAGAGAGCGCTCAGAGGTTTATTCTGCCGCTTCCAGGCGTCTCTCTTAAACAGGCGACTTCACCGCTAACAAACAAAGCGGCGCTATTCCTGTTTACCTGTCACTCTGCTGGTTCCAGTGCTGTTCGCAGCGCTCCCGAGCTTCGGCAGGCAGGTCGCGTAAATCTGGCAGCGTGTCGCCGGAACCGTAGCCCATTGATCCCCTCGCTTCCTGCTGTTCATCCTGCGCGGCGAACGTGATTTTCTCATCCAGCTGCTGCCAGCTATCGCCCTGCTGCCGGTAGATGACAGCAAAAGTGGGCGTCTGTGCATCATCGCCGTAAATCTCATATTTCTGCTTCTGCTCGTCAGAGCCCAGCTCAAGCGTATCGATTAAGGTCGCATTACTCATAGCACTCTCCTTTTTCGTCAGGTCTGTAAGCGTAGTTCATCACCTACGGCCCTGCCGACACTATCCCCCCTTCGAAAAATTAACATCACTATTATCAATCAATTAAGTATGTGCATTTGCATAAACGAAGCGGACGACTATGCTTGCAGATGTGACTAGCTAGTCCTTTTTATCTAATGGAACATTGATATGAGGTCTTCCTATGACACAACAGAAATACAGAGGTGGTGCCGGCAATTTTGCCAACGATCCAGAACGGGCGAGTGAAGCTGGCAGTGCAGGAGGCAAGGCCAGTGGGGGCAATTTCAAAAACGATCCTGAAAAAGCCAGGGAAGCCGGTCGGAAAGGAGGCAAAATTAGTCGCCGTCCTTCTAAGTAATTCTGAATAAAGCGCTTTAGGACGTATTACGCCATGGAATGGCATCTATTCCAATCAGGTTCATCATGCCCCCCTCTTTTAGCCTTAATGCCTCTCTGACCAGGGTAAAAGCGGGTGAATGTTGCTTGCGGCTGGGATAGTAGAGGTAATAGCCGGGAAACGGCTCGCACCAGCGCTCCAGCACGCGGATCAAGGTGCCCTGCTCCAGCCCTTCTGCGACTTCCTGCTCAGGCAGGAAAGCGATCCCCAGCCCGGCGAGAGCCGCTTCTGCAATGTGTGCCGAAGTGTTGAACGTTAGCTGTCCATCCACCCGTACATTTAACGGCCCCTCTTCACCGTCGAACTCCCAGACGTACAACCCACCCGCTGTCGCCTGCCGCATGTTAATGCAGTTGTGATGCAGCAGATCCTGCGGAACCTGCGGCGCAGCATGACGACGAAAGTAGTCGGGCGTGGCCACCGCAGCCATCCGTAATGGCGGGCTTATCGGCATCGCCACCATGTCTTTATCAATGGTGTCTCCCATCCTGACCCCTGCATCAAATCGATCGGCCACGATATTGCGTAAGCCATGATTAGCATCGAACTCAAGCCGGATATCAGGATAAGCCGCCAGCAATGGCGTCAGCTTTGGCATCAGGAGTGAGCTGAGAATATGCGGCCCGCAGGTGATCCGTACCGTGCCGGCTGGCTTGTCCCGCATCGCGGTCAGCATATCCAGTTCCGCCTCAATTTCATCGAACCGATTGCCAATCGCCTGGATTAACCGTTCACCCGCCGCGGTCGGTGAAACGTTACGGGTCGTGCGGGTAAGCAGCCGAATCTCCATCCGGTTTTCAAGCGCGGTAATGGTCTGACTTAACGCGGGCTGCGTCACGCCCAGCAGCGCTGCCGCGCGGGTAAAGCTGCCCTCACGCGCCACGGTAATAAAAGCCTGCAGGTCATTCATGTTGCGCTTCATACTGCACTCCCGCCGATAGATTTATAAGGTCTGCTTATAACCCCATTAAGGATTCATTAGCTAGTCAATATAAAGCGAAACAGTAAAATTTCCTGAGTTCATCAGCACCGCAAACAATGAAACAGGACACAACATGACTTCCACGGAAACAACTGACTGTTCCCCCCCGGCATAAAGAAGCGCACTGGGGTAGTGTATGGGCAATGACGCTGTGTGTATTCGCGCTCATCGCCTCTGAATTCATGCCGGTCAGCCTGTTATCGCCGTTATCACAAGATCTGGCGGTCAGCGAAGGTCTGGTCGGACAGGGCATCGCTATCTCCGGCGCACTGGCAGTGATCACCAGCCTCTCAATAACCCGCATCGCAGGGAACCTCGACCGCAAAATTCTGTTGCTGGCGCTCACGCTGGTAATGGCACTATCCGGATTGATGGTGGCGATGGCACCCAACTATCTGACTTACATGACTGGCCGGGCATTGATTGGCGTGGTGATTGGCGGTTTCTGGTCGATGTCAGCGGCGGTCGCTATCCGGCTGGTCCCCTCCGGGCAGGTGCCGCGCGCGCTGGCCATTTTCAACGGCGGCAATGCGCTGGCGACGGTTATCGCTGCACCGCTGGGCAGCTATCTCGGTTCTGTCATTGGCTGGCGCGGGGCTTTTTTCAGCCTGGTGCCGGTAGCCTTGATCGCCCTGATCTGGCAGGCGTTCACGCTGCCATCGATGCCGGTCAACTCGGCCCGGCAGCGCAGCGGAAAAATTCTGCAGCTGCTGCGTTCGCCGCTGGTTACGGTGGGTATGACCGCCTGCGGCCTGCTCTTTATGGGCCAGTTCACCCTGTTTACCTATCTCCGTCCGTTTCTGGAAACCGTGACGCAGGTTGACGTTTCTGCGCTGTCGCTGGTGCTGCTGACCATTGGTGTCGCCGGCTTTATCGGCACGCTGATTATCAGTGCTGTTTTGCAGCGCGGATTCTATCTGACCCTGATGATCATCCCGTTGATTATGGCGCTGGTTGCGGTGCTGCTCATGGTGTTCGGTCATCACCTGTGGCTGGTGGCGCCACTGCTTGGCATCTGGGGACTGGTGGCAACAGCGGCACCAACCGGATGGTGGGCCTGGATCGCCAGAACCTTTCCGGATAATGCCGAGACCGGCGGCGGATTAATGGTGGCCATCGTACAGCTGTCGATTGCTTTGGGGTCGACGCTGGGTGGCCTGGCCTTTGACCATGCAGGCTGGCAGACCACCTTTGCCATCAGCGCCACATTACTGGTCACTGCCGCCGGACTGGCGATGATCACTGCCCGTAAGGAAAGCGCTGCCTGATAGCAGATGCGTTGTTTAACCGGGCAACCCGTTGCCCTCACGTCGTCAACCCCGATAAGGATCTTCTTATGAGAGCATTAACCCTGATGTTTGGACTGTTGATCAGTTCATTTGCGGCCAGCGCTGCCGATATGTCACGCGGCGCCGATAACTTTTATCAAAGCGAGAAAGTCACCCGCGAGAAAGTCACCTTTAAAAACCAGTATCAGATGGGTGTGACCGGCACCCTGTACAGACCGAAAGAGGCCGGTAAAACGGCGCACCTTCCGGCAATTGTGGTAGGTCATCCGATGGGCGCAGTCAAAGAGCAGAGCGCCAGCCTCTATGCGCAGAAAATGGCTGAGCAGGGATTTGTTACCCTGGCAATTGATCTTTCATTCTGGGGCGAAAGTGAAGGCCAGCCACGCAACGCGGTCTCTCCGGATATCTATGCCGAAGACTTCAGCGCCGCCGTGGATTACCTGGGTACCCGCGAATTTGTCGATCGCGACAGGATTGGTGTGCTGGGTATCTGTGGCAGTGGCAGTTTTGTCATCAGCGCAGCGAAGATTGATCCCCGCATGAAAGCCATTGCTACCGTCAGCATGTATGACATGGGGTCAGCCAACCGTAATGCGCTGAATAAAAGCCAGACACTGGCGCAGCGCAAGCAAATCATTGAAGCGGCGGCACAGCAACGCTATGTAGAGTTCACCGGGGGTAAAACTGAGTACACCAGTGGTACACCACATAAAATTGATGCTGATTCGCCTCCGATAGCCAAAGAGTTCTATGATTTTTACCGGACGCCTCGCGGTGAGTTCACACCGAAAAACAGTTCAGCTGCGCTGACCACGCACCCGACGCTCACCAGCAACGTGAAATTCATGAACTTTTATCCGTTTAATGACATTGAGACCATCTCACCGCGCCCGATGCTCTTCATCACGGGTGATAAAGCGCATTCACGCGAATTCAGCGAAGATGCGTTCCAGCGTGCGGCACAGCCCAAAGAGCTCTATATCGTGCCTGATGCAGGCCATGTGGACCTTTATGACCGCACTGACCTGATCCCGTTTGCTAAGCTGACCGCCTTCTTTAAACAGCATTTGTAATCTTCCGCTGATCATTGATCCCAGCCCGTCTGCAGCCGCCTGCAGACGGGCTTTCTGCGTTATTGGCCTTTGCGATGGCGGGTCAGGTAGTGCTTCACCAGGACAAAGAAGAGCGGAACAAAGAACAGCGCCAGTACCGTGCCTGCCAGCGTACCGCCGATGATACCGGTACCGATGGCGATGCGGCTGTTAGCACCGGCGCCCGTCGCCACCGCCAGCGGGATCACACCGGCGATAAAGGCCAGCGACGTCATCATAATCGGCCGCAGACGGGTTCGCGCTGCCTGCAACGCAGCCGCGCTCAGCGAACTTCCCCGGCGAACCGCATCCTCCGCAAATTCGATGATTAGTATCGCGTTTTTGGAGGTGAGTCCGACCGTGGTCAGCAACGCCACCTGGAAGTAGATATCGTTGCTTAACCCGCGCAGTGCCACCGCCAGCACGGTACCCAGTACGCCGAGCGGCACCGCTAGCAGCACGGAGAAAGGCACCGACCAGCTCTCATACAGCGCAGCAAGGCAGAGGAACACCACCAGAATCGAGATCGCATACAGCGTGGTTGACTGCCCGCCCGCCTGCTTCTCCTGCAGCGAAAGACCGCTCCATGCTCCTGTGGTCCCTGCCGGGAGTTCATTGGCCAGTCGCTCAATGGTGTTCATGGCATCGCCGGAGCTGAACCCTTCGGCGTTCTGCCCCTGTATTTCGTAGGAGGCAGAGCCGTTGTAGCGGTTAAGGCTTTCGGGTCCCATGGTCCATCGGGTCGAGGCAAAAGCCGAGAATGGCGTCATGGTGCCCTCACTGTTACGGATGTACCATTTATCCAGATCCGAAGGTGATGAACGATACTGACCGTCGCCCTGAACATAGACCCGCTTTACCCGACCCCGGTCGATGAAATCATTGATATAGGCACCGCCCCAGGCGCTGGTCAGCGTATCGGTCACGTCATCCAGCTGCAGTCCCAGTGCCACCGCTTTGCTGGTATCAATATCGACCTGCAACTGCGGCGTTTGCGGCAGAATATTGGCCCGCACACCAAGCAGTTCCGGGCTTTGCGCTGCGCTTTGTAGCAGCTGATCGCGCAGGTTGCCCAGTTGCTCACGCGTGGTGCCACCGCTGGCTAGCAGCTCATAGGTAAAGCCGTTGTTCTGTCCCAGACCCGGCACCGACGGCGGCGTCAGCGCAAAGATCTGCGCATCCCGAATCGACGCCAGCGCGTAGGTGGCGCGCCCGGCAATCGCTTCGGCAGAGTTTTCACTACCCGGTCGCTGATCCCAGTTCTTAAGCTTGATAAATGCCATACCGGCATTCTGCGCAGCACCGCTGAAGTTAAAACCATTGATGGTGAAGACCACATCAATATTCTGTTTCTCTTCAGTCAGGAACCAGTCAACAATCTGCTGATTGACTGCCTCAGTGCGGCTGGCCGTGGCACCCGCTGGCAATGTTGCCTGAAGCATGATGCTGCCCTGATCTTCAGTCGGCAGGAAGCTGCCCGGCAAGCGGGTAAACATCACAAACAGCACCACGCCCATTGCCGCATAAAGCGATACCATGATCAGCGGACGGCGCAGAGTGCTCACCACTTTGTGACGATACTGGCGCTCGGTGGCGGCATAAAAGCGGTTAAAACCGCCAAAGAAGCCTTTACGATGGGGTGAGGTCGGCCGCAGCAACATGCCACACAGTGCAGGCGTCAGGGTCAGTGCCACCACCACGGAGAAGGTCATGGCGGCGATGATGGTGATGGAGAACTGCCGGTAAATCACACCGGTCGACCCGGCGAAAAAGGCCATGGGCAGAAATACCGCGGATAGCACCAGCGCGATAGCCACCAGCGCGCCGGAGATCTCTTTCATCGACTTTTCCGTTGCCTCACGCGCCGGCAGACCTTCGTCATGCATAATGCGTTCGACGTTTTCGACGACCACGATGGCATCATCCACCAGCAGCCCGATGGCCAGCACCATAGCAAACAGCGTCAGGGTATTGATGGTGTAGCCGCACAGCGCCAGTACGCCAAAGGTGCCGAGCAGTACCACCGGCACCGCCAGCGCCGGGATCAGCGTCGCACGGATATTCTGCAGGAACAGGTACATCACCACCACCACCAGCGCGATCGCTTCAATCAGGGTGATCACCACATCCTCAACGGAGATTTTGATGAAGTCAGTGCTGTCGAGCGCATAGGCCACCTCGTAACCTTCCGGCATTGAGTGGCGATACTCTTCAACTTTGTTTTTCACCAGCGTCGCGGTGGCCAGCGCATTCGCGCCCGGCGCCAGCATCACACCGACACCCGCCGCAGGATGCCCGTTGAGTCGTGTGGTCATGTCATAGGATTCGCCGCCCAGCTCCACCCGCGCCACATCACCCACGCGCACGATGGCACCGCTTTTGTCGCTTTTGACGATGATGTTTCGGAACTGCTCTGGCGTCTGCAGTCGCGACTGCGCTCTGACCGTGGCGGTGAGCTGCTGATTATCAGGCGATGGCAGGCCGCCGATTTTACCGGCTGAAACCTGAATGTTCTGCGAGCGTATCGCCGCCGACACATCGGAGGGCTGCAACGCAAAGGAGTTTAGTTTGAAGGGATCGAGCCAGATGCGCATCGCGTATTGACCGCCGAACACCTGGATGTCACCTACCCCTTCGGTCCTGGCCAGCGGCTCCTGCATATTACTGACCAGCCAGTCACCGATATCCGTGCTGTTGCTTTTGCCCGTGGTGTCATACAACCCCATCACCAGCAGGAAGTTTGACTGCGATTTGGTCACGGTAACACCAAGCTGCTGCACTTCGCTGGGCAGACGGGAGAGCGCCTGCTGCACCTTGTTCTGCACCTGTACCTGAGCCGTGTCCGGATCGGTGCCCTGACTGAAGGTGACGGTAACCGACACATTTCCCTGTGAACTGCTGCTGGAGGTAAAATAGAGCAGATTATCCAGCCCGGTAAGCTGCTGCTCGATCACCTGCGTGACGCTGTTCTCCAGCGTCTCCGCAGAAGCACCGGTATACGTTGCGCTGATATTCACCGAAGGTGGCGCAACATCGGGATATTGTTCAACCGGCAACAGGGTAATGGAGAGCGCGCCAAGCAACATGATTAAAATGGCAACAACCCATGCGAAAACGGGACGATAAATAAAAAAACGAGAAAACATCAGCGGGATCTCTTCCTTTTGGGCGGGTGCAAAACCTGCATTCCTGCAGGCTAACAAACAGCGTTGATTATAGGGTGTAACCTCAGGCTGAACATCCTGACGTGATCTTTTCTTAAGGCTGGCTGATCGTACCGTGACGCTGCATTTTCGATTTATCGCGGATTTAACTGTGCTGACATCCGATGTGGGCATCAAAGAGAAAGCCGATCCATAACGAATCTGCTGATGCATTAAGCAAAATGGTGAGCCCTGACTATTCTCAAATAAAGGATATTGATCAGGAGAAAACCATGAAATTTTTCTACTTCGTTTCGCTTATCGCCTCTGCCCTCTATTTACTGGCCTTCCTGCCTAAACTCCGCACCCGTCGTGAACCCATAGCCTACTGGGGATGCTGGACTTATCTGGGTGCTAACGCCATTTTCTGGGCCGTTTATGGTGTCATGCATTACATTTGAAGTCATTTTTTAAGCAAAGCGGTAAACAGGGATGTTTTGGGCGCTATCCTGCTGATTAATTGGGTTAGCGTGAGCGGGAGCTTAGAGATATATCATTTTTGAGTTTTCATCACAGCGACATGATTTTGTGCCTTCTCACAGGCCCGGCAGTTATTCAGGATTGCGAGACGTGCTGGAAAAATCATATAAGGCGGCTACGCTGATTTTCAGCTAACCCTCTGGATTTTAAAGCCTCCCGTCCCGCGGAACACGATGATTTCTTCTTCTGTGCCGTTATGGGATATATTGGCATCACTATCGTGAAATTTTCTCTGCATAACAGGTTATCCCGGCAATGGCTCTGATCCCTAAAAACTATACGCGGCTGGAAAGCGGCTACCGTGAGAAAGCACTTAAAATCTATCCGTGGGTGTGTGGACGCTGCTCACGCGAGTTTGTTTATTCAAACCTGCGCGAACTGACGGTTCACCATATCGATCACGATCATACCAACAACCCGGAAGATGGCAGTAACTGGGAGTTGTTGTGTCTCTATTGTCATGACCACGAACACTCAAAGTACACCGAGGCTGACCAGTATGGCACCCGTGTAGTGGCTGGCGAGGACGCACAAAAAGATGTCGGCGAAGCTACCTACAATCCCTTTGCTGACCTGAAGTCGATGCTGAATAAGAAGAAGTAATGACTGAACTGTCAGGCTGGCCGACCGGCCTGACAGTCTCGCTTCCCGAAGAGGATCACAACGTCTGGCCGCGGCCAGAACATAACGTAGTCCGTCATACCAGATGCCACCCTGGCCAGACTCAGCGCAATATGAATCCTTTACCAGCCGGTTATTTCAGATTTTGATATCAGTTATGGCCGGGAGAACCGTACGTCAATCCCCCCCCCTCACCGACACGCTTTTTGAGGCTATCTGTCGACAGCACCTTTCCTATTGGCGTGTAGCTATATGAGCTCTGGAATGTCTCGTAAAAAAAGAACCAGCGTCTTATTGCCATACAGCATCACATCGCCCTGCTGGATCGTGCCGGATTTATGCGGATCGCTATTAAGAGCAGCAGGCAGGTCTGCAAACATCTCATTGCCGTTCAGCTCCTCCATCGTCATGGTCAGCGGGAGTTGCTGTACAAATGCTTTCGCGGTGGCGTTATCAGCCAGCGCAATCTCATACGACTGATGGTTGATCGTCATAATAATCTTCATGGGACGCAGCTCTCCTGCCCGAACCGGGCCACTGGCTTTAACGGGCATCAGACTATAGGTGGAAAGTAAAACCAGCAAAAGTAAGGCTCTTTTCATAAGGTCGCGTTCCGGATTATGGTGCATCTGTTCAGACATGGAGTGCGTTGCTGCGATCGCCGTCCAGCCCTGAATAAACTGGCTCACTTACCCGCCGTTATCTGATGGTAAAGATTTATCCTTCACCCTTTCGCTGCACCATCACCCTGTCGGCGGAACTCGCGCGCCGCTTATTCTGCAACAGCCCGGATGCGCTGCGCTTCATCTGATGTGCTGAACTGATTTGCGGCTTACGTTTCGGACTGTCGAAACATTTTGAGAAATAATTTCCCTGAATAACAGCCGGTTTCCACGTTGTTGCAACTATTTCTGTACCAGGCTTAACAAATAACAACAGAGACAATGTGGAGCATTATGAAAGAGCAAAATCGCACAAATGGCATCGCTCCTTATGGGGGGTGCCGCCGGAGGCTGGGGCGCATTGAAGGCGGTTGCCGATGCTATCCGCGGCCAGATGTCTGTGAAGCAGGATGTGATCGCCCTGTTTAAAGTCAACCAGCCACAGGGCTTTGACTGTCCGGGCTGCGCCTGGCCGGACCCGCAACATGCCTCATCTTTTGAGTTCTGCGAAAACGGCGCAAAAGCTGTCTCCTGGGAAGCGACCAGTAAGCGCACCACACCGGAATTTTTCGCCGCTCATACCGTGACTGAACTGTGGGAGCGCAGCGCACTGCATCTGGAGGGCGAAGGCCGCCTGACCCATCCGATGAAGTATGATGCCGCTACGGATACCTATCAGCCCATCGAATGGGAGACGGCGTTCCGGGAAATTGGAGAGCATCTGCGCAGCTACGACGATCCGGACAGCGTAGAGTTTTATACCTCGGGACGCGCCTCCAATGAAGCGGCGTTTCTGTGGCAACTTTTCGCCCGCGAATATGGCACCAATAACTTCCCCGACTGCTCAAATATGTGCCATGAACCGACCAGTGTCGGGCTGCCGGAGTCAATTGGCGTCGGCAAAGGGACGGTAGAGCTGGAAGATTTTGATCACTGCGACCTGGTGCTTTGTATCGGTCACAATCCAGGTACCAACCATCCGCGCATGCTGGGCACGCTGCGGGAAGTGTCGAAACGCGGTGCCACTATTGTGGCGATCAACCCGCTGCGTGAACGTGGCCTGGAGCGCTTTACTTCGCCGCAGAGCCCGATTGAGATGCTGTCAATGAGCTCCACTGAGCTGGCATCGACCTACTACAAGGTCAGGGTGGGCGGTGACGCAGCGATGTTGAAAGGGGTGATGAAGATCCTGCTCACTATGCACGAGGAGGCGCTGAGCAAAGGCGAACCCGGCGTCATTGATGAAGCATTTATTACTGAGCACACTGAAGGCTTTAACGCCCTGAAAGCCGACCTGGAAAGCACAGACTGGGAGCATATCCTGAAAGTCTCGGGCATGGCGCGTGAGGAAATCCAGCATATCGCCCGGCTGTACGCCAGCGCTGAACGTACCATCATCTGTTATGGCATGGGAATTACCCAGCACCAGTACGGCACTCAGAACGTGCAGCAAATCGCTAACCTGCTGCTGATGCGCGGCAATATCGGCAAGCCGGGTGCAGGTATTTGTCCGTTACGCGGTCACTCAAATGTGCAGGGCGATCGCACAGTGGGCATCACAGAGATCCCGCCGCAGTCGCTGCTGGATGGCATAGAGAGGGTGTTTGGTTTCCGCCCGCCGCAGAAGCATGGTCACGGCGCCATTGAGGCAATAAAGGCGATGCGCGATGGCAAAGCCAAAGCGTTGCTGTGTCTGGGCGGCAACCTGGCGGAAGCGATTTCCGATCCACAGGTCACGTTCCCGGCGATGCGCAATCTTGATCTGGTGGTGCATATGGCGACCAAACTGAACCGCTCGCACCTGTTACTGGGTAAACATAATTATCTGCTGCCGGTGCTGGGCCGAACAGAGACCGATGTTCAGGCAACCGGCGCGCAGAGCGTCACCGTGGAAGATTCGATGTCGATGGTGCATGCCTCACGCGGTTCGCTGGATCCCGCCTCACCCCATCTTAAGTCTGAACCGGCGCTGGTCGCCTCACTGGCGAAGGCAACGCTGCCGGACAGCGTGGTTGACTGGTCAGCCATGGCAGCCGATTACAGCCGCATCCGCGATGCCATTGAAGCGGTGTTCCCGGCGTTTGAAAACTTCAATGAGAGGATTAAGCATCCGGGCGGTTTCCGGCTCTATAACGCCGCATCAGAACGGGTCTGGCTGACGCCATCTGGCCGTGCGCAGTTTAAAGTGATGCAGGGCATCAATGAAGATCCCCGCTCGCTGAAGTGCCATGATCTGGTGCTCACTACCCTGCGCAGTCACGATCAATACAACACCACGCTTTACGGGCTGAATGACCGCTATCGTGGCGTGACAGGCCGCCGCGATGTGCTGTTTATCAATGCAGAAGAGGCGGAGAAGCGACAGTTACGGGTCGGTGACCGTGTCGATCTGATGGCGCTGGACCCGGATGGCAATCCCACTTCGCGCCAGATGAAAAACCTGACCATCGTGATTATTGATATGGCCCCAGGTTCGGTCGGCGCTTACTATCCGGAGGCCAATGTGATGGTTCCGCTTGACAGCCACGATACCAAAAGCGGCATTCCCGCCTATAAAAGCATTCCGATATCCATGAAGCGTGTAACTGACGAGACCCAGACGACCTCAGGCGTTTTACGCTAGTCAGGCGTCTCAATACGTGAATGTTGCCAGCGTGGCCGGTGCTCCGGTCACGCTGTTTTCATTGTTGCGCCCTGAAGTTTTATCGATCCTCTCTGCCTTCTTTACCGCCTGTAAAGCACCCGACGTGAAGCAAGCCTGACGGTAACATCATATACACTACAGTCCTGAAAACGGCTCTATAAACGATCGACTCTTTTTTGCCTGCGCAGATGTTCAGCGCCCTACCGGAAAAATGCCATGTTTCACCTGATTTTCAGCTTACCCAGCTGGTATGTAATTGCGCGCGTCATTATTCCTTTGTCCCTGCCACTTGTCGTAAAGATCCTGCTCTCCGCTCTGGTGCTGCTGGCGTCACAATATCTTCTGGTGAGCCGTTTTACCTCGGGCGGGATCTTCTCCGCTGAAATGCCCCGCATCATCATCATTCTGTTTAACTGGGCGTACAGCACCGTGCTGCTGCTGGCGCTGCTTCAGATGCTGATGGATGCGGTCATGCTGATTGCCCTGCTGTTGCGTCATCCTCTGGAGCTGGTTCCCGGTGTTCGCTATCTGGCCGTAGTGCTGGCGGTGGGGCTGGCTGCCTTTGGCGTTCAGCAGGCGATACGCGTGCCGCCAGTCAAAGAGGTGACCCTTACGCTGCCCAATCTGCCCGCTGAATTCGATGGCTATCAGCTGCTGCAGCTGACCGACCTGCATATCACCCGGTTGTTTAATGCGGCCTGGACCGCCGCAATGGTTGAACGGGCAATGTCTCTCAAAGCCGATCTGATTGTGGTCACGGGCGATGTGATCGATGGCAGTCTGGCGCATCGACGACAGGACGTTGCGCCGCTGCGCGGGCTGGCAGCGCCTGACGGCGTATGGGCTATCACCGGCAACCACGAATATTTCTTCCATCAGGCAATCTGGACGGCGCATCTGGCCTCACTGGGTCTGCAACCTCTGCTCAACAGCCATTCCGTGATCCAGCGCGGAACCGCAAAGCTGGTGATTGCCGGCCTGCCGGACGCCTCCGCACCCGGCAGAAACGCGGTCGGCCCGGATCTGGCCCGCGCGCTGGAACAGGCACCTGAAAACGCGCCGGTAATCCTGCTGGATCACCAGCCACGCAATGCACGCCAGAACGCAGCGCAGGGCGTGGATGTGCAGCTCTCAGGACATACACATGGCGGCCTGATTATCGGGCTGGACAGGCTGTTTGCTAAACCCAACGCCGGGTTTGTTTCCGGGCTTTATCAGGTCGGTGGAATGCAGCTCTATGTGAATAACGGCACGGCACTCTGGCCAGGCATGGCGGTGAGGCTGGGTCGTCCCTCAGAACTCACCCGGATTACCCTTCGCCGCCAGCCGTAATCGCGTAACAAAATGGCGTCAGGAAAGTGCGGTTTTCGCAGGTGTGCATAAGATTGAGTGAGACAAAGGAGATCACCATGACGATGTTATGTACCGCCTGCGGAACGGCTTATCCCGCTCATTCCACTCATCAGCACTGTAAAATCTGTGATGATGAACGCCAGTACGTTCCAGCCGCCGGTCAGCGCTGGATCGTGTTTGATGAACTGCGCGCCTGCCACGCCAATAAGTGGACGGCTCACAGCGATGCGCTGTTAAGTCTTAAAACCGTGCCTGAGTTTGCTATCAACCAGCGCGCTTTTCTGCTGCGCACGCCGCATGGCAACGTACTGTGGGACTGCATTGCCAACCTTGATGATGCCACCTACACGTTGATCGCGGCGCTGGGCGGCATTGATGCTATCGCGATTTCACATCCGCACTACTACACCACCATGCAGGAGTGGGCTGAAGCGTTTAATGCGCCCATTCATCTGCACGCCCGCGATCGTCAATGGATTGTGCGGAAGAGTCCGCATATCCAGTTATGGCAGGGCGAGTCGCTGACGCTGATGCCCTCTGTGACGCTGTTACGGCTGGGCGGCCATTTTCCCGGCGGCAGCGTGCTGCACTGGGACGAAGGTGATGGGATGATTCTGGCGGGTGATATTATCCAGGTCACGCCGGGTGCGCATGGCGTGTCGTTTATGTGGAGCTACCCGAATATGCTGCCGCTGTCAGCCGCTACGGTAGGCGACATACTGCATCGGCTCTCCGGCGTGACATTCGGGCAACTGTATGGCGCGTTTGAAGGGCAGGATCTCCATCAGCAGGCAAAAGAGAAGGTGATGCGGTCGGGAGAGAAGTATCTGGCCTGTCTGCAGGATCATCAGGCGTAGCGCGGAATAAATGCTGAGAAGAGAACAGCCGCCCAAAGGCGGCTGTTTAACACCATTATGCGGTCTGGAACACCGCAACCATCGTACGTAACTGCCCTGCGCGTGCGGCGAGTTCATCAGCTGAGGAGGCCGACTCTTCTACCAGCACGGCGTTCTGCTGCGTCACCTGATCCATCTGGTTCACCGCAATATTGACCTGCGAAATGCCACTGCTCTGCTCTTCGGATGAAGAAGTGATGTCGCGCATCAGCTGAGAGGTCTGTTCAATGGCGCTGACGCTCTGTTTCACCTTATCGCCTGCGTTCTGCGCCATGGCGATCCCTTCCTGGGCGTGGCCGACCGACTGCTCAATCAGACCCTTGATCTCTTTAGCTGCACTGGCTGAACGTTGTGCCAGTGCCCGCACTTCCGACGCGACGACCGCAAAACCTTTACCCTGCTCACCAGCGCGTGCCGCTTCAACGGCCGCATTCAGTGCCAGAATGTTGGTCTGGAAGGCGATACTGTCGATCACCGATGTAATCTCTTCAATTTTACCTGAGCTGCCACGAATTTTGTGCATGGTCTCCATCACCGAATCCATTGCTGCACCACTGGAGAGTGCAGCCTGCGTGGCAGATTCTGCACGGGCAGAGGCAAAGCGCGTGTTATCCGCGTTCTGCTGAATGATTGCCGCCAGCTGCTCCATGCTGGCAGCCGTTTCAGCCAGTGAAGCCGCCTGTTGCTCGGTGCGCGACGACAGATCGCCATTGCCACGGGCAATCTCTTCTGAGGAGTTGGCGATGGTAGCCGCGTTACCTTTGATATCCGACACCAGCTGAGCAAGACGCTGCTGCATCCGCATCAGTGCATTCAGCAGCTCAGCCATCTCATTGCTGCCGGAAACGTTCAGCTGTGCCGTCAGATCGCCCGCCGCGACGCGGCTGGCAACTTCGACCGCTTCTTTAACCGGACGGGTCACTGAACGGGTAATCATGACGGCCAGCAGAATGGCCAGCAGCGCGACAGCAAACAGACCTGCCAGTAACAGATACTGTCCCTGACGACGCTCATCAATTTGCGATAGCAGTAATCCCTGCAGTCGATCGCTGCTCTGATTACCCAGCATGCCGTAGCGGTTAATCGCCTCAGTTAAGACCCGCACGTATTCAACCGGCGTAATGCTGACCTGTCCGGTTACGATAGCGCCTTCAGCCAGTTGCAATGCACTCAGGGCCTGCTGTTTCGCATTCTGCGCCAGATCACCAAAGGTCGCTTTGAGATCAGGTTCGATCATAAACACCTTATCCATATTGCTGCTGAACTGCGACAGAGCCGTTTTACCATTATCAAGCTGAAAAGCCAGACGACTACGCTCGGCATCAGATGCTTTACCGCTGGCAATCAGCGAGGCACCATTGCCGCGAATCTGACCCAGCGTTTCAGTGAGCAGCGGCAGGCGACTAAAGATACTGACGATCAGCTGGTAGGTATTTAAATCGGCATCCAGTGAAAGTTGATAAAAATCCAGCACATCCTGATTGGTATCCAGCAGTACCTGAATCAGATGAGTATGATTCGTCAGGCTGCTCGCCAGCGTCAGTCGGCCGCCATTGAGGTCCTCCTGTAACTGACGCCACTCCTGATTAACCTGCTCAAGGCGCTTTAATGGCTGCGCCTGCTCATCGCTTTGGCGCAAATCGGCAGCAATGCTCTCAGACAGACTATTAATCTGGGTCACTAATGCCATACGCGGCGGGTTATCTGGTTTATTCTGGCCAATTGCGATTGCGCTTTCAGCCCGATGACGCTGTAGCAGGTTAAGTAACTGAAGAACTTTTTTCTCAACCGGAATCCCGGTGAGCTCAACTTTCTTTGTATCGATAAGCTGGTTGCCCGTCTGAATAAACAGAAAGGTGGGTAAAATAAACAGCACCAGCGCAAAGGATCCCAGTAACAGGAATTTCGCTGGCAAATTAATCCGGTCGAGTATTTTTTTCATTCTTTTCCGCTCTGATGTGTGAGGCGTGCAGGTGTGTAGCGCACGAAATAGCTTTCGTAATATTATTTATACCTTTTCTTTTACATAGCCAGAGATGCCTCATGCAGCACAATATCGCTATGAAGAAAGGAGTTTCGTATAAAAATCAGAAGTACATATAACACGGAAGGGAGTATAGATTGCGCTGCGTTATTTTACAGCGAATAAAATGACAATATTTACTTCAATATTCACCTAAGCCAAACTTGAAAAATACCCTTAAAAATCATAAAATTGAAATAAAAACACCTCGCAAAAATCATTAAGCCACAAGCCTGACTTCAGCGTTATTGTTTTGAAGATAAAGAAATTCAAGTTGCGTCATGAATAGCCGATAACTGAAATCCTGCCTGTATCTGACTCATTATCACCAGACTATCAAAACAAATATCTACGCCCGGCAAATTCCAATTTAAACCTTATAACTCTAAAGAGTTAACTGCACTTTTATAATGAAATCGATTTCATTTTATATTTATTTCAGAAAAAGTCGTTTATTTATTCTGATTAATGATAAAAAAAAAGCCCCCACATTGTGGAGGCCCTTAAGTTACTGCTCAACCATTAAAAACTTTCCCAGTTCGCCTTAGTCAGGTCGATGGTCTGCTGCTCAGGCTGCTTTGCGTGTAATACCGGACGCCGTACTGCAGCGGTCTGCTGCGACTGCACTGCACGGTGATTGCTTTCCAGCTTAAAGGTCGCCACCAGTCCCGACAGCGTTTCTGCCTGCTCCTGCAGCGACTTAGAGGCGGATGAGGCCTCTTCCACCAGTGAGGCGTTCTGTTGCGTCACTTCATCCATCTGACCAATGGCCTGATGAACCTGTTCAATGCCTTTACTCTGCTCAGAGGTAGCCGCCGCAATCTCATTGACCAGATCGGCCACCTGCTGAATCGCCTGACGGACATTTTCACTGTTAGATCCAACGCCGCTGGCCTGCTCTAAACCGTGCTCGACCTGTGAAACCGATGTTGAGATAAGATCCTTAATTTCACGGGCGGCAGAAGAGGAGCGCTGCGCCA
This sequence comes from Pantoea sp. 1B4, assembly GCF_016925765.1. Taxonomy (NCBI): domain Bacteria; kingdom Pseudomonadati; phylum Pseudomonadota; class Gammaproteobacteria; order Enterobacterales; family Erwiniaceae; genus Pantoea; species Pantoea sp. 1B4. The sequence goes on from NZ_JAEUWZ010000003.1 coordinate 157,054, forward strand.
GATTGCGCACTTCAGAGGCAACAACGGCGAAGCCGCGACCATGCTCGCCCGCACGCGCTGCCTCGACTGCCGCATTCAGCGCCAGAATATTGGTCTGAAACGCGATACCTTCAATCAGTCCGGTAATTTCAGAGATTTTGGCAGAGCTGGCGCGGATTTCATCCATGGTACTGAGCATCTGCTTCACCGCCGTCCCATTCTGGATTGACATGTGATTCGCGTTATTTGCCAGGCTGCTGGCCTGTTGCGCACCTTCTGAGTTCTGTCGCACCGTTTCGCTCAGTGTCGCCATGCTGGCTGAGGTTTGCTCCAGTGAAGCCGCCTGTTCTTCCGTGCGTGCAGAGAGATCTTCATTGCCCGCCGCTATCTGCGTTGATCCGGTACTCACCGATTGCGCGGCGTGACTGACGGAGAGCAGCGTGCCGGAGACGCGCGCCAGCAGCTGATTAAATGCCATCGCCGTTTTGCCGATCTCATCCTTACTGCGGACCTCCGCGATATGAGTCAGGTCGAGGGTATGACTCACCTGCGTCATGGTATTGACCATGCCTGAGAGGCTCTTTTTGATGCCGAGAATCACCTTAGCGGAGAAACCGGCCAGTATCAGAATAAGCAGCAGCGACCCGCCAGACATCGCCCACAGGGTCTGACTATAAACGCGCTTGTTCTCCGCCCTGAGCTGTTCACCAATATCAATGTTCAGCTGAATCTGACGGGTGAAATCCGCTTCCATCTTACGGGCTGCAGCACCTACTCCGTTCTCACTCTGTAATAACGGCAGCGTGACCGCATCATCATGGGCGCGTGACGCGGCAAGAAATGCCGGCAATGCGCTGCGGACCGCATCCAGATTTTTATAGGCCTCTACAGTCATCGCCTTATCTTCATCGCTGGAGATGTCGTTAGCCATATAGTAATCATTGAGCGACTTAATCTGCGAAAGCAGATTCTCAATGCGCTCTTCCGCAGCAGGGAATTTTGTCGCATCGCTGGTGCTGTGGTGGCGATAAAGCGCAATACCCAACTGATTGGTCACGCTGATCGATTTATTGAGATCGCGAATGCTGGGTATTGCGTTCATCTGTACATATTCAAAGCGGGATTGAAAGCCCGAAATCACTGATAAAGAGATAATCACCAGCGCAATCAGTGACATTGCAAGCAGTGAGAAAATCAATACCAGACGTTGTGTAATAGTCATACTTGCCCCCGGCAAAAAAAGAATAATTTGGACATAATTTAAAGTTGGATCGTTCTTATCGGCTTTTGTCTGCAGGGCTTTAATTAAGCATGGCGAATATATTTTTTTATTTTTCCTTGCGAATGGTACAGAGTGAACTAGCCAGAACACTACTCTGCCATTTATTCATTTTTATTTTGACACACCTTTTTACATCTCATCATCTGAGATAAATTTGCCACATCTCCTGTCAGAAGATTTCCATTGCCGGATGGCCACAATGACGCGGAAGCAGCCATTCATTTGGATCTGATAATTAGCCCGCTAATTCAACAGCGATGCTGACGATAATTGTTAAGGAGAAGGCGATTTAAATTCGTGGGATACCGTCGCAGACGCAGCAAAGGCAGGGCTTGTAAAGCTGAAGAGCTGAAGGGGTGAAAAACCAGCATGACAGTCTGTCATCAGATTTTCTGATAAGAGGATGACTGGCTACCTGTCAGATAACAGGCGACGGTAGGAGATTTTAGCCTTTTGTGTCAGGGCCAGATTAAATCAGTGAAATCGCTGGCGGAATGCTGAATCTGGTCTATGCTCACTGGCCCGACCAGGCTTTAGTCTGTTGGGTAGCAATAACGCTTAAAATAAAAAAAGGTAGTCGTCATGGATTTAGCCACATTTGAAACCAGAACCGGTCTTTGGCCACACATGCAGTTTACGGATGTTGAATATGAAGTGTGCAGCGCAGGTGTAGAGATCTATGCCATTGATGTCAGTCGTCAGACCAAGAGCAAGCTATTTATCTGTCGTGTCACCAACGAGCAGCAGGCAGCGTCGCTAACGGCACAGTTCAAAGAGTGGTTGCCGAAGTTAAAGCTTAAAAAACGCAAAGTCGCATTGAATCTGGCGCGCATGGCGTGCGAGAAGAGCTTCCCCGCGAATCCTAAATTCCAGGATCGGTCTGACATGCGTCGGAACACATCCAGGCTCTGATGCCTGCTTCAGCCTGCACCTGTTACAGCGGGCAGGCTGAAACGCTTTCTTATCCTGTCTGCGCTGCGGCACGTTTTAATCACGCGCCGCAGGCACCTGGAACAGCCGACATTCCCCGGGCTCAATTGAGATATCACTGAAAGTCGTGATATGCATCTCGATCCAGGTATTCGCGGCCCGAAGCGTGTGAGGTGAGTTGCGTTGTTCCAGTTCAGCCACAAAGTCCCGGGTACTCACTGTGCACTGACCGGTATCATCCCGCCTCATCGCCTCTCTGAATGCTGACCAGACCTCATCATCCTGTGACATCTCTACCCCACACCGGCTCTCAATCGATAATAAACTGTATATATAAACAGTACAATTATTCTCTTATACGGTCAAGTCTGCTCTGTGTACCTGTCTCAGATCGCTAAGCAATGGCTTAATTGTGGCCATTTATAGCAGAAGCAGCAGGCGAAACAGGACTTTAATCCTAATCTTAGAAATCGTTTTCATATCTGATTAAACTATTGATTTAAATAGCCATTAAATATTGTTAGTTTTTTAATTGTTTGATATCTAATTAAAAAAAAGAGTTAACCGTAGCGGCATAAACATCGTTTTTGCCCTATCTTTGAATGGCTCTGTAATGAAATCCACTTCTTTTGCAGAGTGATCTGACTCCTACCCTTGCCCCCTTTTACAGGGGGCACTTTTTTTAAGATAACGCAGATATCAACATCTGATTGTCTCTGCAGACCGGCAACGTTCATGCGTTCCGGGCTGATCTGCTGATGACGTTAAGGGAGTGTCTGGAAAGTGGTTGATTTGTAACCTGATAATTCATTGGTTGTGCTGACATCGCCTGAAGCCTGAAACATTGGGTTGAATCTGAAATAATTTTCCGAAATAGCAAATAAACGGATCTTTACCCGCTTAAAAGCCTCGCCAGAATGACGTGGTAAGGAGAGTAAAAAGTGCGTAATAATCTGGCAATATCAGATTGACCAGCGCCTCACCAGGGATGCTGTAACGTTATAATAATGCGCTATATCTGCTGTTCGCCCCCGATTTTATGGGGGGTTTTTCTTTTCCCTTCATTTCTATGCCCGGTTATTGCCGCACTGCGATCTGATGTCCTGATTGTCGAATCCTTTAGTACTACCTGAATCTACGATTAAATTAATGCTGCAAATATAACGGCATAATGGTCGTAGTTGTGCCCTTAACCAGCAATATTTCTGTGATATGTTTAATCAGTAACTTTCTGCCACGTGAGTCTGATTATGCTCTCCACCCTTATTTACCGTAGCCAGCTTGCGGGTTCTGTCTCGCCAGAGAGATTGAAAGCGCTGGTGGAGCGCGCCAGTATCAAAAATGCTGAGGCTGAAGTCACCGGGATACTGCTCTATGACGGACAGCACTTTTTTCAGGTGCTGGAGGGTAGCGTCGACAACGTTCACACGGTTTTCCAGCGTATCAGTCAGGATGAGCGGCATTTTAACCTGATTGAGCTGATGCGGGATTACGCCCCTGCGCGTCGCTTCGGTCATGCCGGTATGGCCTTATTTGATTTACGTGATTATCAGAAACACACCGTAGTGGATGCCCTGCTTAAGCGGGTCACCCTGAGTGATGAACGGATCAGAGATGACCGGGTGGTGAAGTTCCTGCGTTCTTTCGTCGAGGGGCGGGATAAAGAGACGTTTATCAAAATTGATCCTGCCAGTCAGTGGACGCTGACAACACCCGTCACCTCCGAATCTCAGCCAGCCTGGCAACCGGCACCGGGTCAGCGTTGTGAATTTGCGCTACAGCCTATCGTGGATACAGCAAATCGCCGGATTGTCTCCTGTGAAGCCTTGATACGTGGTCAGCATGGCGCATCACCCGCTGATTACTTTTCACAGTTGCCAGAAAGCGAGCGTTATCAGGGCGATCTGCACTCTAAAACCTACGCTTTCCAGCTGGCCAGACATCTGGGGTTGCGCGAGCAAACGCTCTCCGTCAACCTGCTGCCCATGTCGCTGGTGGTCATTGACGACGCTGTTGAACATCTTATCCAGCAGATCAGGCAGCAGGGATTGCGACCAGAGCAGGTGGTGGTTGAGGTGACCGAAGATGAGATCATCTCGCGCTTCGACGCATTCCAGTTTGCTGTCCAGCAGCTGAAAGCGGCCGGGATCAGCCTGGCGCTCGACGATTTTGGCGCCGGTTTCGCCGGCCTGTCGCTGTTAGCCGATTTCCAACCCGACAAAGTTAAAATCGATCGCAAGCTGATCACCGATATCCACCGCAGTGGACCGCGTCAGGCGATAGTGATGGCCATCATTAAATGCTGTCAGGCGCTGGAAATTACGGTTATTGCGGAAGGGGTTGAAAAAATTGAAGAGTGGCTCTGGCTGGAAGGTGCCGGGGTACGCTATTACCAGGGCTTTCTGTTTGCCCGTCCAGCCCTCAATGCCCTGCCTGCAGTAAGCTGGCCAGCACGACGCCCGGAATAGACCCCGCCGTGATAATCCCCTTTCCTTCCCTTTTGCCCATAATTTGATGCGGCTCACACCGCTTCGCTGCAAAAGGCAAAAGCTGTGCCATGCTTGATTCATCTGACAGCCTTCAGGCAACACAGATATTCATCAGGTCACTGGATAACAACCGGAAATGGGAGAGTCACCATGAACGAAGATCGCATTGGCGGTAACTGGAAGCAGTTCAAAGGTAAAGTTAAGGAAAAATGGGGTGATCTTACGGATGACGATATGACCGTTGTAGAAGGGAAGCGCGATCAGCTGGTCGGTAAAATTCAGGAACGCTACGGCTACGAGAAAGATCGTGCCGAAAAAGAAGTGAAAGAGTGGGAAGATTCCAACAAGTACCACTGGTAACGTGTGCTTAATCGCCGGGCGTCTCTGCGTCCGGCATCTGCTCTGTACCCCTGTTTAATCCCCCCTCACCCACTGCCCTCTCTGCACCCGATACACCAGCAGATTTTGGAAATGATTGTTTCTTTATTTATTCCTGACGCGCATACTGCGTCATCTTCCCTGTTCATGGGATCTCAATGCCTTCCGGATATCAATTATGCCTCAGCACTCTACCGACACCGTATGTGGTCTCGTCGGTGTTCTTCCTGAAACTCTGCGCCGCTGGCGCCGTGCCGGGCTGATAACGCCGCCTGGCCCAGCTGGTTACTCAGATAATCAGCTTACGCGTGCGCTCTGTGTGCGTGAAATGACCTCAGGGGGGCCATACGCTCTTTGATATCCATACTGCATTTAACTGGCCCAGCGTTACGCTGCCTGGCGGCTGGGCCTGTCGGGAAGAGGATATGTTGCATCTGCTGGCGCACAATACGGACGCAGATGTTGATCGCGAACTACAGATGATGAATACCGACTATTGTGGTGATGATTATGTTAATCGCTACCTGCGGCCGCTCAACCTCTGGCTGCGCACTGACCTCAGCGAAGGTGCGGCGCGGCGCCAGCAGCGCTTTCATTCAGCGGTAGTCAGTCAGTGGGAGCGCCTGGCGCTAGCCTCACAACGACGCAGCACCGTACCGCTGTTTCTTGAAGCGGTCAGCGTCACAGATGAAACCGAGATCTGGATGGAAGCGATACGGCTTAACGGACAGGGCTTTCGGGTTGAAGTTGCAGCAGATGCGTCAGGTATCCCCGCCGTGGCGCAACGCCGCTTTGAGCATCATCTGATGTGGTGTGGTGATGGTATCAGTGCATCGATGAAGGCTGCATTTCACTCCAGTCTTGAGGCGGGTGAACCGATCATGCTGACCGGAACGAATACCGGCTTACCGTCGCAAATCAGCCTTATGGCAGCCAGCGCCTGAACTCTTTTGACTTTCTTACCTGCCAGTGAATAAAAAAGGCGGAAACAGCCTGTGCCGTTTCCGCCCTGTTCATGTTACTGATGTTCAAGAGTTCGCTGACCGCCGATCGCAATCGGGATACGGCGCGGTTTCTCGCTCTCCGGTATTTCCTGGATCAGATCAATGCTAAGCAGACCTTCCGCCAGGCTGGCTCCGGTGACCTTCATGTGCTCTGGAATGGAAAAGCTCAGCTGGAAATCGTGTCGGGAAATGCCGCGGTGGATCCAGCTGGTGTTCTCTTCCCGGGCCTCGCCAGACGCTTCCTGTGACGGTTTCTCTCTGTGACCGGCCACTGAAAGCCGTCCGCCTCGTAACTCGATTTCCAGTTCATGCTCTTTCCAGCCAGGTACACTGACGGTCAACGCATAGCGATTATCCTCTACCCGCTGCAGATCGTAAGCGGGAACCGACGTTACCGGGCTGTCGCCAGTAAGCTGACTGAACAATTTATCGATGCGGTTAAAGCGGTCTGAAAAGACTGAATCAGCCAGCGAAGGGAACACTGAAAATTGTTGTACTGACATGGTGATAATCTCCTGAACAGGTTCATCCAAAAGTTCATCTGATCGGGCTCATATTTCCGATCATCTCTATAAATAGGGATCAGTAGTCAGTTTTCAAGTCGGTAAATATAATTTTTTTACCGTTATCAGACAGCCGGTTACAACAGAAATAAATTTCAGGGTATTAACACAGCCGTTACTTTTTGCTCTGAGGTGCAAGAGCAAAATGGGGATGACAGCCAGCCAGTAATAACAGCAACTCATATTCTCCCTGACTTAATAGTGTCGGGTTACCTGCGGCTTCTTTGGTTTGCCAGACGCGCAGGCTAAGGTCAAAACGCTCAGCGGCGCTCTGCTGTGAGAGCCCGGCGGCAAGACGAAGTTCACGCACATTACTCTGGACGACCACAGGCGGCCTGGGGGGGACGATTCACCAAACAAAGACTCCTTCAACATGATTAAACCGCAAAGGCACAGCGCTTCGCCATCAATAAAAGCGAAGCGACCTGAGAGCGGCCATAACGAAAAGACCACAGAATAATTGACTATTTTAAATAAATGTCAAATTTCAGGTTTAAAAATCATGCATGCTTTTTTTATAAGCGAAGCGGCATATTTCGCCCTGACGGAGACTTTTCTATTTCCATAGAGTGCTTTATTCCTCCTGCCAGGAATTATCCTGTTATTTGCCTTAAGGGCCATTCAGGGATTAATCCGCTACCTCAATCTTCCTTTTTTCATCAGGATAGAGGTATAGCCTGAGAGTCATGTTCAGGCTGCATCATTGAAAAAGAGGAGGATAATGAATGAAAAATCCTATCCAGCGTCGCTCGCCCGACGATCTGTCGCAGGTGGAAATTCGTGAACAGTGGCAAATCACCTACTGGACCCAGGAACTGAGGACAACACAGGAAAGGCTGACACGCGCGATCCGCGAGCGAGGGCCGCGGACCGAACAGGTTCGTGATTGGCTGGAGCAAAACCCGCCGCCACGTCGTCCGATACAATTCACACACGGCATGAAAGGTTAAACTGATTACTGTCTGAAGCGACACGTTACTGGCAGTCTTGCGGTGGATTGACCTATAGCAGTCAGGAGTACACTGACAGGTCATATCTGCCGGTCTTCATTTTTTCAGGCTTTTACCTGTATTTTTAATAGGTTATCTTCCTGAGCAACCAGCGGATAGCGATCCGTCTCTGGCTGCAGACCTGTTTAATTGTAAAACTGACTTAGAAATAACATTAACCACCCTGAATGCTTATTCATCTCCTGACGGAAAATAAACATTAACAACCGTAAAAACCCTCTCCTGGCTATATAAAATGTACAAATGTAAATAATCAGGCGCATCTTCGATTAAATTTTCGAATCGTAACAACCCCTTTAATGCGTTAAAGAAAATATTAAGAGACACCCGCTGCATAGTCCCTTATTATCAAGTTGAAAATAAAAAATCACGCCATAATTCCTGCCGCCCGAATCACATTTCGCTCCGGACAGTTTTCTTTTTTCGCTCCGTAATCAGCCGGTGCGGGGGTTCTACACACATGTTAAACAATTTAAACGGCGACAATGAGCGCCGCAGTCGCGCCTTACAGGCGTTGCGCGACCCTGATGAAAGCCGCGATGAAGTTCTCCGGAAGTTTGTCCGGTTAGCCAGTCAGGCCCTGGGTATCCCGGGCAGCTTTATATCGGTGCTGGATGATGAGTTCCAGACCGTTCGGGCATCACACAATTTTGAACTGCAACGCTCAACGCGTGCGGATTCACTTTGTCGTCACGTGGTTGATAGCGACAGTGCGGTGATCGTCCCTGATACTTATTACGATGCGCGTTTTGTCACGCATCCCCTGATCACTGGCTCACCCTTTATCCGCTTTTATGTCGGTGTGCCACTGAAAACACGCGATGGTATTATTCTGGGCACACTATGTGTGACCGACACCGAACCGCATGCGTTTCCCAGTGACCAGGTGACGACCTTAACGCTGCTCTCTACGCTGGTAATGTCTTTTCTTGAAGCCTGGCACTCGGCGGGTTTTACCGATCCGGTGACCGGGCTACCTAACCGTCAGCGCCTGATACGTGATTTGCAATATCTTGCCGTTGCCGGCGATACCACGCCACGCCGTCTGGTTCTGATTGATTGCATCGATATGTCGCGTGCTTATGAACTGGCCCGCACCATGGGAATGAGCCCGGTTGAGAGCCTGCTGAAAGATATGGCCACTCTGCTGCCGCTGCGCCTGCGTCCGGCGGTTGGGGAGATGATCTATACGGTGGCCACCGGCCGCTTTGCTATCCTGACCCGAGCAGATAGCCGACTCAGTGCCGCGTGGGTAGCCGGTCGTCTGGAAGGTATCAGTGCGGACATGGATGAAGGTCTGTCGGTCGCGCTGACTCCCCATACCGGTGAGGCTGACTTTGTCGCTGGCAGCATGCCAGCATCTGAAATATTAGGCCGTGCGGTCAGTGCGTTGCATGAAGCGGTCGGCCGCGGACTGCCCTCTCAGCGCTTTGACGCTGAGGCTGAAACGCAGCGTTCAGAAGATTTCCTGCTGATGACCGATCTTAAAACGGCATTACGCGAGAACATCGGGCTATATATGGTCTATCAGCCGAAAATTTGCCTGCAAAGTGGTAAACCCGTGGGTCTGGAAGCGCTTATCCGCTGGCAACATCCCAGCCGGGGCGAGCTTTCACCTGCCGCCTTTATCCCGCTGGCTGAGCAGACCGATCTGCTCTCTGTGCTGACAGCCTGGATTATCGATCGGGCGGTTGAGCGCCTTAGCCGGCTGAGGAATAACTGCATCCAGCTGCCGCTAACGATAAACGTCAGCGTACGTGACTTTGCGCGCGAGGGGTTCGCTTCAGCGCTGGAAAGTAAGATGGTCAAATCTAAGCTCCCGACCTCTCTGCTGGGAATCGAATGTCTGGAAACCGAACGTATCCTTGAAAGCCCGGCCGCCCTGCGCGGGCTGGAGATGCTCAGAGCACGAGGATTCACTATTTCACTCGATGATTTCGGTTCCGGCTACAGCAATATCAGTTATCTGCGTCGCATGCCGCTTGATGTGATTAAGCTGGATCGTTCCCTGATCAGTGAGCTTTCCTCTGACACGGCTTCACGCATCATTGCACGCAGCATCATCGCCATGCTTAAAGAGCTGGATTATACCGTGGTGGCAGAAGGGGTTGAGTGTCCGGATGCAGTAACATCCCTGACCGAGTATGGCTGCGATCAGGCTCAGGGCTATTTCTATTCGAAGCCGTTGAACGAAGAAGCATTGGATCACTGGCTGCACTGGAAGCTGCGTGGCGAGTGTCATTAAAACTGGAGCTGGCGCAATCTGATATCAGATTGCGTTTTTAGCGATCTGAACGATCTCTGATATCTCCCACGGAGATAATTCAAAATATTTGATCAATATCAGCAAAAGTTAGCTATATCAGTCTGGCGATATCGCGCCTATCATTCATTCCATCGAGGAAAAACGCCTCTCCCTGACTGAAATACGCTAAGGAATTGACCATGAAATCCATCAAAACTTTCGTTGCTGTTGCTGCACTTTCTCTGATTTCATTCGGTAGTTTTGCCCAGACTGTTACCGCTACCGCTTCTACGCTGGATGCTGCTGAAGCGAAAGTCGCGGCACAGGCCAAAGATTCAGGTGCATCCTATAAAATTACCGGCGCACGCGTTGATAATCGAGCTTATGTCTCTGCTGAACTGATCAAATAACATTTAACCCTCCAATACGATGAGGCTGCCATTACGGCGGCCTTTTTTTATTATGCAGGAAGCATAAGTTCGTCTGCTCAGGTTCAGCGTCTCTGATCCCATTACGATTGTTGCAACCGAGCCCCGTAATTTGCCGCTTCGCTTACTGCCACCTGCCGTGGTGCAGTCTGTGCGACAGTGAATAAGGAGAGATGAAACATTCTTTGAACAATGCTAGCGTGTGCGCAACAATCTTATAAAACGGAGCTGCACATGCTGACTACCATAATATACCGCAGCCATATTTCAGATGACTTTCCCATCAGAACTCTGCCCGCGATGGTCGACAACGCCAGCAAAATAAATGCAGCTCACGACGTGACCGGCATCTTATTATTTAACGGTACCCATTTTTTTCAATTACTTGAGGGTCCGGAAGCGGGCATTAAGGCAGTCTATCAGAGAATTTGTGCAGATCGACGGCACCACAATGTGGTGGAGCTGATGCGCGACTATGCGCCTTACCGCCGCTTTGGTAATGCGGGCATGGCACTCTTTGACCTGCGTGAACACGATCGCTCGTCGCTCCTGCAGGCTGTGCTGGATAAAGGGACGTCAAAATACCGTCTGACCTATGATGATCGGGCACTGCAATTCCTGCGCACGTTTGTAGAGTCTCGTGAGAAAGAGAACTACTACGAGGTCCTCCCGCCGGGTTACTGGGAGTTTATTTCTGAGCACAATGATGTGCCGGACTCCCGTCCGGAGACAGAAGGCGTCAGCTTCCGCCCGGTGGTGGATCCCCTCGCTCGTCAGGTTACAGCGATTGAAGCGACCACCCTGAGGTCTGCTCCCGCCGACGACACCTCAGGTGATCAGCTTTATGTTAACGATCTGGAAACCGTGAAAAAGACGTTTGCCCATGCTGGCCTGGTCTGCCCGGACGGTATGACACTGTACGTCAGCCTGCTGCCTATGACGCTGGTGGTGATACCCGATGCCGTCGATCATATTGTGACCGCTATTAAGCAGGCGGGACTGGTTCCTGAGCAGGTTGTAGTTGGCGTAAGTGAAACCGCAGTGATCTCGCAGCTGGAAGCGTTCTCTGAAGCTGTACGCGCGCTAAAAGCGGTCGGAATCAGTCTGTCGATCGACAACTTTGGTGACGGCTCCGCGGGATTGTCATTGCTGACTCACATTCAGCCCGACCGCATTCGTATTGATGCCGGTATCACCCGCGACGTTCATCGCAGTGGACCAAAGCAGGCGGTGGTTCAGGCGATTATTAAATGCTGTTCAGCACTGGAAATTACCGTTATCGCGGCAGGGATCGTACAGGCAGAAGAGTGGATGTGGCTGGAGGCTGCAGGTGTGATCAACTTCCAGGGCACGCTGTTCGCAGCCGCAGGGCGCTATGAAGCACAATCCGTTGCCTGGCCGGAATACCGGGAGGCGATGTAACACTCTCTGTCCCAACGGTGATAAAGCGGTACGTCAGCGCGAGGCCGCTTTCTTCACCAATGTCCTGCAGAGCAGCATCAAAGCCGCAGCGGCCCCGCTAAACGCCTCCCCTCCCCCCGCGCCCCCATCGGACCCGTTCTTGTGACAGGGATAACGGCAGCGCATTCCTGATGGTTCCGGCCATACCTTAATCTCTGTACTCATTCTGGCTTAACTCTATTTGATAACCACTGTAGCGAGTAAAGTTACCTGTTTAACTCTTCCAGTAAGCAAATCAGTGGCGGATCCTTCTTTAGGATCAAACTTCATCGCCTATCCACTGTAGCGAGTAAAGTAACGATATTCAGGGTTCGGAAACCACTGTAGCGAGTAAGCAGAGCAAGTAAATCGTCATCCGTCCTTCTAAATTGCAGCGCGAAGGCGCATTACCCTTTGTTTCAGGTACTCCAGGTACGGTTTCATTCAGTCATAACCACTATAGCGAGTAAAAAAACCGATCTCTCTCTCAACAATGAATTTTGCCCCTTGATTGCACAATCCGCCTTGTGTGGGGCCTTGCAAAGGTGCTTTTAATAATGCTGCTAAGCTCTATAACTGCAAAAACCTGAAGCACGGCACACCGTTTAACGGCTGTGGCGAGTAACCATTTATAGGTGTGGGCATTTGGCAATTTAACAGGAAGTCTTTTACTGACAGTGCAATAAATGATAGTGAGTGCTTACTATATTCAAGGTAACCACTATATCGAGCATAGGCCAGTGACAATAACAACCACTATAGCGAGTAAGCTCCTCATTTCTGCTCCCAATTAACAACCACTGTAGCGAGAATATCTCATTCATCAGCGCCAATATCTGAACATTAACTGACCGCTTTAGCGATAAAAAAACCTGATAACCACTGTGGCGAGTAGTTTACCCACCCTGGGTGGATGAAAGGGAGATGAAAAAGCGCGGTAACGGAGGAGATAACCACTATAGCGAGAAGAGTAATAACACCGAATTTCCTGCACAGCCAGCGTGAATACTTCATGACGGGCGCACTTTCTGTGCCGTGATCAGGCGGGTAACCACTATAGCGAGTAAATATTGGGGCTCATTCTGACTATTGGGCTTTTTGAGACAGCTCTCCCGGGAGAGCCTAACCACTATAGAGAGTAAACACAGCACCGGGCTCAATTCAGGCCCTGTCGATGGGGAGTGATTAATAACGCGATTAACCTGTTCAGACAGGCGTTACGTATGTTGCTGTAGGGCTGCTAACCACTATAGTGAGTAACGTTACTTGCTACAGTGGTTATTGGCTTTCAGCCCGGTGTTCCCGATAAAAGGTTGAAAGCGGAGTAGCATGTTTACAGAAAGCGTGTCATTGCTTCTTCTGCTTCCTGATTTTGTTCAGTAGCTCTTTTTCCTCACGCGAGACCATAACCAGCTCACTGCTATCCTCTTCAATCACAGGTTCAGGCAGGCTGACGTCAATTACGTCGGAATCGATATCAAGATCGTCAAACTCATCCATCTCATCATCGATCAGGCCTGACTTACTGAGCGGCAGTTCGGCCGGGCGCAGCTTAGGATGACGGTAATGAACCCAGAAGTAGACTGATGAGCCACGTCGGGTTTCGGTGTAGTCGAGATAGCCGATCTCTTTTAACTGCTCCATGGCCTTTCTGACGGTGGCATTCTGGGTAATCACACGCGATGTCAGGTTAAGTCTTGCGCGCAGACGCGCCATAGATATCGGCGCAGGCTTCGGCGGAAGGCTTTCAATGAAGGTGTAGAGCGCCTGAGCAGACTCTTTGCGTGCCAGCTCATTGATGGCTTTAAGCTGCAGCAGAACCTTTCTGTCGAACTGATACAGCTCAAAGATCTTGGGATCGGCCTGCAGCGTTACCGTGTCCTTCTTGATGCTGTATTTCGCAGACTGCACCAAGTGCGTCGTGTAGTTCTCTCCGCCCTTGCTGGTAAAAGTCAGGGTGTTAGAGGCAATACGCGTCAGCGAAGCATCCAGACGGCTCCTGAGCTTCGAGGAGAGACGCACTGAGGGTATGCCGCATAGTTTGGCAAATTCAACGAAAGAGAGCGTTACCGTGTCTCCCAGACACTCATGCGTAGCGAATGCACGAATGATCCCGACCCAGGTTTTGAAATCATTATCCATATCCAGGCGGGCACCCAGAATCTTAATGTTGTCATAGCCTTCTGACCTGACCAGGGATAACTGTTTAAGATCCTGGGTCACATCCATGGCGTTCATCTGGTTTTTCTGACTGCGCGCTGTGGATTTTAACGTCGGAACAAATAAACCGAGTCGCATCAATGCTACCGGCTGGACGGTGTTGTTACTGTTGGGGGTAAGAGTAACAACTTCACCTGTACGTTTATCTGTTTCGCTAAACGCATCAGCTATGTTCAGGATATCTGGTTCTTTTCTTGGCATTAGGAAGATCCGTGATGTGAACAGGCGAGAGCCGCTGTTACTCGATACAGTGGATACTATCACTCACTACAGCGGTTAATCTACTTACCATAGTGGTTATTTCTCTCGATATAGTGGTTGTTTTACTCGTTATAGTGGTTAGCGACCCGGCTTTAACGTAGTCATACCGTGGCCTGAGGCGGTGCTGGGATCTTTAAGGAACTTAATAAGGATCTTAAATGGATCTGTTATTGGATCTATTCAGTGGATAACCTGAGAAAACTAACTGAAAAAGAGTCGAGCCACCGCCCTCCCCCCTTTACTGGATCTCACTCTTTCATCGCAAGCACCCTGGAAGAAGCCGTCATCTACGCATAATCAGGGTTATGCACACCGATTCAGGCCATTTACTCGCTATAGTGGTTGTTGAGTACTCGCCAGCGCGGTTGCTTTTCTCGCTATAGTGGTTGTTATACTCGTTATAGTGGTTATTCTTCTCGCTACAGTGGTTACTGACCTCCTTCCAGGCCTTGTGTCACAAGGCTTCAGACGCTGCAGGGATCTGTTAAGGATCTCAATTTGATCTATTGAGGATCGACCAATTGGATCTGGCCTGTGGATAACGGGGATAAAACACACAAAACAAAGAATTAGTTGAGAGTCCCAGTCAGAAGTGATTTTCACCTTCAGTTCTGAATGTGCGGTTTATCAGAAGCACGACTGAGAAGGTCTTTTACTGCTAAAACGATCTAACGCTGAGCATAGGTAAGACTGGAATGTTGCATACACCTATAACCATTAAATCTTTAAGGTTATAAGTTTAAATCAGGCCTCAGAAAATCGGTCAGTGAAAATACAGAAAACTCACCATGACATTAATCGCCTATCTATTTGATAAATAATGAATTATTTTTCATTTTCATGATGAAAACACCATGCGATTTTTACTTAACGTAATATCTTTGTTTTGTCAGTACTCAGAATCTGTCAGACATACTAAAAAAAGCACTTAAAATAACGTTCCCGGAATAAATTAATAAGGCGCCAGTGAAGGAACAACAGGAAGAACGACAGTAAGAAAAAATGCTTTCGGCATAATAACTTAAACTAATAAATAGGCTTAGCATGAATGAAGTAATTTCAGGAATGTAAGAATGACATGAAGATGAAGAGATAGTATCCGGATCTGAATCAAGCACAGCAGAGCGTTAATTCTGACTGTCCGGCATAGCTACATTATGGTGACTTGCCCCAATTAATATTGCTCTAAGCCTTGCCGCATTAAGCCTGTTCTCTACTCCTACTCATGCTCTAAAATCGGCAGTCTTAACTCTTCCATGATTTTGATTCGTGACATCACATAATGATGAAGGGAATTAAATCCCTATCTTTTCTGGATTAAGCCTTGCAATAAAAACCCTATGCGGAAAAACGCCTGACATTATGTTGACAGGCAGCAACGCAGATTATGAACGCTACATAATGACAAGGCATAAAAGGTATAGATTTGGAAGCAGTGATCTTAATTTAGCAATGATAGCGGTAACGATTACTTGCGTACTTTACCGTTATGCCTACTCCTTCAGGTTCAAAAGCACTGTAATAGCTTCTGAGTAAAACTCTACGTCAGCAGTAAATGTTGAGTGAAAGTGCATTAATCCTGGAAATTTTTCACCAGGCCATTTCACGCTTAATTAAATGATTTATAATAACTTTTATTGAATTTTCATGCTGAAAACACCATTAAAAAAACACGAAAACAATTTAACGAGCAACCTGCAGACTGGCAGATGATTTATCAGAATCGGAATGCACCGCTCCGAATCATTAGTCCTTAAAATATTCGTTTAATGTCGCCATTTTAAGTTATCTGTCTCAACCAGCCTGTAAGACAAAAAAGCAGAGCGATTCACTTTCCAGTGATTCACAAAAGTAATGCTGCTTGCATCTCACCATCGCGGAGAAAAAATCCAAGTTTTTGGCATTTTTCTAAAAAATTGGCAGATATGTGCTTTTTGTGTAGTATGCAAAAAACATTAACGCAGAGGGGCTTATGAAGCGTGATTATGGTGGAGTGCTGGAAATGGCCACACGTGCCAATTCCATGTTACATGGACTGAGTAACCATATTGAGCAGCAGCGTCAGGAATTTAACCAGACCGGTTTTTACCAGACCTTCTCCCGGAATGCTGTCGCCAACATGCCATTGCTGAGTAAGCATGCTGTTGTCGCCGCAATTGGTGATATGGAAGCAGCAGGTTATCAGTTTGGGAAAAAACAGACCGGCAGCACCTCACAATATGCCCTGACTATACAGAATGTGGTCGACATCTATCAGCATCGTAAAGTACCGAAATATCGCGATCGGCACGATGGCCCCTTTGTCGTATTCGTTGTCAGCCTTAAAGGTGGTGTCTCAAAAACAGTGAGCACAGTCACGCTGGCCCACGGTATGCGTGCACATCCTTCTATGTTACATAATGACCTGCGTATTCTGGTTATCGACCTGGATCCACAGGCATCAAGCACGATGTTCCTGAGCCATACCAACAGTGTCGGTTCAGTTCTGGAGACGGCAGCGCAGGCGATGCTGAACGATCTGGATGCAGACCAGCTTCGTAAGCAATTCATTAAACCTACTGTCATGCCCGGCGTTGATGTGATCCCAGCCTCTATCGACGATGGTTTTGTTGCAAGCGACTGGGAAGAGCTGGTTGCTGAGCATCTGCCAGGCGTTGCGCCTTCGGAAGTACTACGCCGCAACGTGATTGATCGTCTGGCGGGTGACTACGATTTTATCTTCCTTGATACCGGACCTCACCTTGATTCATTCATGCTGAATGCAATTGCGGCCAGTGATGTATTGCTGACGCCGACGCCTCCTGCACAGGTCGATTTCCACTCCACCATGAAGTATCTGACGCGTCTGCCTGAAATGCTGGAGCGTATTGAGTCCGAAGGCATTGAGCCACGGCTTAAAGCCAATATCGGCTTTATGTCCAAAATGACCTCTAAACACGATCACCTGACTTCGCAAAGCTATGCCAGGGAAGTGTTTACTAAATCGATGCTCGACTGCAGCCTGCCGCGACTGGATGGATTTGAACGCTGCGGCGAATCCTTTGATACGGTGATCAGTGCCAATCCCTCCTCTTATCCGGGCAGTGCGGACGCTCTGCGCAAAGCTAAATATGAAGCCGAGCAGTTCTCAAGGGCTGTGTTTGACCGCATTGAATATATCAGGAGTACTCTGTGAGCAAACCTATACAGCGCATCGGGCGCAAGTTTGGTGATTCTGCTATCGCAAACATGATCGACAGCAGCAGCCAGTCGCGCACATTTACGCTGAAGTCGGGCGCGAAGGCCACCTTTGTGCGCCAGCTAATCCTGCATGATGATATTGAAACCAGAACCAGCGTTGACCCAAAAATCAACGGACGTGACCAGAGCACGCTGACGCCGGAATCGCTTCAGGAGATCACCCGTACTATTACGCTGCAGCAATTTTTTCCGGCTATTGGTCGTGTCAACGGTGACCGGATTGAAATCATGGATGGTTCGCGCCGCCGCGCCGCATGCATTCTTACCGGTGCCAGTCTGGAAGTACTGGTCACCGCTGATGAACTGAGCCTTAGTGATGCGCGTCAGCTGGCTGCGGACATTCAGACAGCAAAAGAGCATAACCTGCGTGAATTAGGCCTGCGCTTTATGCTGATGAACGAAAATGGCATGAGCAAAACAGAGATTGCTAAAGCAGAAGGCATCTCAAACGCAAAGGTCTCACGTGCGTTCCAGGCCGCAGCCGTACCCGCTGAATTTATTGAACTCTTTCCGGTCGTATCAGAGCTGACACTTCAGGATTACCAGCTACTGCTCGATGTCTGGGAAGAGGCGAAAGCGGAAGCGGTTGATGTCACCGCGCTGGTCAGCGATATTAAGCAAACGCTTAAAGCTGATGATTCCCTGCTAAGCGCCAATGCGGATGAGAAGAAGAGCGCGATTCTTAACGGCTTTAAAAGCGCCCGTCGTCAGTTAAAAAAAACCTGCACCCGTCAGCAAGACGGTGACGGAAAAGCTGGCTACTTTTACCACAGCTAATACCTATGCGCGTCGTAAAACTAATGATGAGAAGCGCACTGTGCAGTATGAATTCAGCCGTCTGCCAAAAGAGATTGCTGAACAGATCGACGCGTCAATCAGACAGATACTCTCCACATTAAAATAATCCTCTTTACGTTTTTGATACCAGAACCGGCCTCTGTGCCGGTTTTTTTAATTCTTTCCTCCACCGGCCTCCCGACAGTGCAATCCGCATCTTATCTCTTCGCCTGATAACGACTTCTGTTAATTACGCATCATTTCCGCAGGGTAATACTTGAACTCAGCACGGTTTATCGCTATAGCTAAAACGGTTTAGCTATCAGGTTTAATCAGAGGAGTTTTTTTATGTCAGTACGCGTATGGTGCCTCGGGGATGCCGTGGTTGATTTGCTTCCCGAAATGCCGGGTCGCCTGATGCAGTGTCCGGGTGGGGCGCCCGCCAATGTCGCCGTTGGAGTTGCCCGTCTGCAGGGAAACAGTGCTTTTATCGGGCGGGTAGGGGATGATCCCTTTGGTGAGTTTATGCGGCAAACGCTCATTGAAGAGAAGGTTGAAACCCGCTACATGATCGCTGATACGCAGTACCGCACTTCAACCGTGGTGGTCGGATTGGATGACCATGGCGAACGTTCCTTTACCTTTATGGTGAGGCCGAGTGCTGACCTGTTTCTTGAGGTGCAAGACCTGCCCGTATTCCGGCACGGGGAGTGGCTGCACTGCTGTTCGATCGCCTTATCAGCTGAACCTTCACGCACGGCGACCCTGACTGCCATGGAGCAGATCCGGGCAGCAGGCGGGCATGTCAGTTTCGATTTAAATCTGCGTCATGACCTCTGGCCCGATCCGGAACTGCTGCATGCGGTGGTGAACGAGGCGCTGAGCCATGCGGACGTGGTTAAACTGTCCGACGAGGAACTCAATTTTCTCTGTCCGGATCAGGAACCGGCTATCACCATGCCGCAGCTGGCAGTGCGATTCAGCATAAAATTATTGCTGGTCACGCGGGGCAGGGAAGGTGTGATCGCCTGCTATCAGGGCCAGCTATACCACTATGCTACTTCGCCCGTGGCCAGCATCGACACCACGGGCGCAGGTGATGCCTTCGTGGCCGGATTACTCTGGGGGGCTGGCTAAGTCGGGTCTTCCTGCCGATGAATCGCAGCTGGCCATCTGCCTTACCAGTGCACAACGCTGCGGTGCACTGGCAACCACGGCTAAAGGGGCCATGACAGCACTTCCGCGGCTCCACCAGCTGGACGACCTGCCAGGCTGATTATCTTATTGTCCCTGTTTTGGGAGCTATCTCACAATCACTAAACCGGTTTAGCAATTTTCATTGCGCAGGGAAATTACCCGTGGCTATGATTTGCGCCTAAACCGGTTTAGCAAAAATCCGGTGATGATAGCCTCTCTTCAGGGACATAAAAAAATGAAAAAAAGCACGTTAGCAGTGAGTCTCTCAACGATATTACTTTCCACATCAGTCTGGGCCGACTCCAGTATGAGCAGCATTGAAGCACGCCTTGCGGCCATGGAGCAGCGACTGCAGGCAGCCGAGCAGCGAGCGAATGCAGCGGAAACCCGCGCACAGGTCGCGGAGAAACAGGCACAGATGGCTGAGAAGCAGGCACAGCAGCTGGCTGCCGTGCAACAACAGACCCAAAACTCCACCGCTGAGGTCGCGCAGCGCACCGCGAAACTGGAACAGAAATCAGCCGATGAAGGTGGCTTCGAGTTCCACGGTTATGCCCGTTCAGGATTGCTGATGAACAGCTCGGCCGCCAAAACTCAGGGTGGCCCGACCGTTACCCCTGCCGGGGAAACCGGCGGTCACGTTGGTCGCCTTGGTAATGAACCGGATACCTACGTTGAGCTCAACCTCGAACATAAACAGACGCTGGACAACGGCGCGACCACCCGTTTCAAAGCGATGCTGGCCGATGGACAGCGCACCTACAACGACTGGACAGCCGCCAGCAGCGATCTCAACCTGCGTCAGGCGTTTGTCGAGCTCGGGCAGCTTCCCACCTTCAGCGGCGCATTCGATAACGCCACGGTCTGGGCCGGTAAGCGTTTTGATCGCGATAACTTTGATATTCACTGGATCGACTCCGATGTGGTGTTCCTTGCCGGTACCGGTGCCGGTATTTACGACATGAAATGGAGCGATCAGGCGCGCAGTAACATTTCCCTTTATGGTCGTACCTTTGGCGACATCGAAAACAATGAAAACACTGCGCAGAACTACATCCTGTCGCTGAATAACTTTGTCGGGCCGGTGCAGCTGATGGTCAGCGGTATGCGGGCCAAGGATAACGACGATCGCCGTGACATCGACGGCCTCAGAGTCAAAAGCGATGCGGCAGAAACCGGCGTACATGCGCTGCTTGGCCTGCATAACGACAGCTTTTATGGGCTGAGAGAAGGCACGTCGAAAACTGCACTGCTCTATGGTCATGGACTGGGCGCAGAAGTGAAGTCGATTGGTTCTGATGGCGCACTGTTGCCGGAAGCGGACACCTGGCGTCTGGCGAGTTACGGTATTACCCCGCTGGGCGGTGGCTGGCACATTGCACCTGCTTTACTGGCTCAGCGTAGTGACGATCGTTACGTCAAAGGTGACAGCTATGACTGGGCGACAGTCAACCTGCGGCTGATTCAGGAAATCACCCAGAACTTTGAGATGCAGTATGAAGGCTCTTATCAGTACATGGATCTGCGTCCCGAAGGCTACAACAACCGTAATGCGGTCAGCGGCAGCTTTACCAAACTCACCGTTGCGCCAACCCTGAAAGCCGGTGATGTCGGTGACTTCCTCAAACGTCCGGAAATTCGTCTCTTTGCAACCTGGATGAACTGGGATCACCGGCTGGATAACTATGCCAGTGACGACGCTTTCGGCAGTAAAGGATTCGATGCCGGTGGCGAATGGAACTTCGGCGTACAGATGGAAACCTGGTTCTGACCGGGCGGCCCCGGATGCCGGGGCCAGAGATCAGGATGGATAAAAACATAACAAGATTGAGGTGTGTATGGACTATGTAAAAATATCGCGGGCATTGCTGCCCCTGCTGGGTGGTAAAGAGAACATCGCCAGCGCTGCTCACTGTGCCACCCGGCTGCGGCTGGTGCTGGCCGATGATGAAAAAGCGGATACCACCGCGATTGGCCGGATTGAAGGCGTTAAAGGCTGCTTCCGCAATGCGGGCCAGCTTCAGGTTATCTTCGGCACCGGCGTGGTGAACAAGGTCTACGCTGCCTTTATCGCCGAGGCGGGCATCAGTGAATCGAGCAAATCTGAGGCCGCTGATATAGCCGCACGTAAGCTCAACCCTTTCCAGCGCATCGCCCGCCTGTTGTCGAACATCTTTGTGCCGATCATTCCGGCGATTGTGGCATCAGGTCTGCTGATGGGCCTGCTGGGGATGGTCAAAACTTACGGCTGGGTCAATCCGGAAAATGCGCTCTATATCATGCTGGATATGTGCAGCTCGGCGGCCTTTATTATCCTGCCGATCCTGATTGGCTTTACGGCTGCCCGCGAGTTTGGTGGTAACCCGTTTCTTGGTGCGACACTGGGCGGCATTCTCACTCATCCGGCGCTGACCAACGCCTGGGGCGTCGCCGCCGGTTTCCACACCATGAACTTCTTCGGCATTGAAGTGGCGATGATTGGCTATCAGGGCACGGTGTTCCCGGTGCTGCTGGCGGTCTGGTTTATGAGCATGCTGGAAAAGCAGCTGCGTCGGGTTATCCCGGATGCGCTGGATCTGATCCTGACCCCGTTCCTGACGGTGATTATCTCCGGCTTTATTGCGCTGCTGATTATCGGTCCGGCGGGTCGTATGCTGGGTGATGGCATCTCCTTTATTCTCAGTACGCTGATTGCGCACGCCGGCTGGCTGGCAGGACTGGTGTTTGGTGGACTCTATTCGGTGATTGTGATTACTGGCGTCCATCACAGCTTTCACGCTATCGAAGCCGGACTGCTGGGCAATCCTTCCATCGGCGTGAACTTCCTGTTGCCTATCTGGGCGATGGCGAACGTGGCTCAGGGCGGTGCCTGTCTGGCCGTATGGTTTAAAACCCGCGATGCGAAGATCAAAGCGATTTCGCTGCCTTCAGCGTTTTCCGCGCTGCTGGGGATTACCGAGGCGGCTATCTTTGGTATTAACCTGCGCTTTATGAAACCCTTTATAGCGGGTCTGGTGGGTGGCGCGCTCGGTGGTGCCTGGGTGGTGTCGGTCCATGTTTATATGACTGCGGTCGGGCTGACCGGTCTGCCGGGCATGGCGATTGTCCAGGCGGGCTCTCTGCTCAACTATGTCATCGGCATCGCAATCGCGTTTACCACTGCGTTTGTGATCTCTTACCTGCTTAAATACAAAACGGATTCTGAATAATGGCCTCATCAACACGTCTTGCCGCCATTCTGCAGGCGGTGATGCAGAGTATGCCAAAGGCGCTCAGCGACAGCCACTATCCTGGCTGGCATCTGGCACCGGTAACCGGCCTGCTAAACGATCCCAATGGTTTTATCCATTTCGACGGTGAATATCATCTCTTCTATCAGTGGAACGCGCTGGAGTGCGCGCATCAGCAAAAATGCTGGGGACACTGGCGCTCAGCCGATCTGCTGCACTGGCAGCATCAGCCCATCGCCCTGATGCCAGACGAGGAGTATGACCGCGGCGGTTGTTACTCGGGCAGTGCGGTAGACGATAACGGTGTACTGACGCTGATCTACACCGGCAATGTGAAGTTTGATGATGGTTCACGCACCGCGTGGCAGTGTCTGGCGCAGCAGAACAGCACCGGTGGTTTCGACAAACTCGGCCCGGTTATCGCCGTGCCGGAGGGCTACACCGGCCACGTTCGCGATCCCAAAGTGTGGCGTCATGAAGATTACTGGTACATGGTGCTGGCCGCGCAGAATACCCAGCTGCAGGGCAGGGTGCTGCTGTTGCGTTCTGATAATCTGCGCGAATGGCAGAATCTCGGCGAGATTGCGGGCAGCGAACTGGGCGGGCTGGACGCCGCTGGCTACATGTGGGAGTGCCCGGACATGTTCACCCTCGGCGACAGCACCTATCTGATCTGCTGTCCGCAGGGTGTTGTGCCTGAAGAGAAACGCTACCTGAACAGTCACGCCTGCGCCTGGCTCAGTGGCTCGCTGGATTATCAGCAGCCTGCCTACCTGCATGGCCCGCTGAACGAAATGGATGCCGGTTTTGAATTCTATGCACCACAAACCACGCTGACCGCTGACGGCCGGCGTCTGCTGGTGGGCTGGATGGGAACGCCAGACGGTGAAGAGATGGCCCAGCCAACTGTGGCGCATCACTGGATCCATCAGATGACCTGTCTGCGTGAACTGAGCTCCCGCAATGGCCGGCTCTGTCAGCAGCCGATTGCAGAACTGCAGGCGCTGCGGGAGAGGGAACTGCATTATCAGGGCCGCGCCGATGACGCGCCGCCGATCGCCGCGCAGCGGCTGGAGCTTGAGCTGGAGAGCCTGGGCGATATAGAACTCAATTTCGCCGATACGCTGATCCTGACGTGGCAGCAGAATGAACTGCGGCTTGCCCGTCGCAGCCTGGTATCGGGTCAATGGACCTATCGTTACTGGACAGGGGCTGCACGCCGGTTGCAGATCCTGTGTGACCACTCCAGCGTTGAGATCTTCATCAACGACGGGGAAGGGGTGATGAGCAGCCGTTATTTTCCGGACCATCCGGCGATGCTAACCCTGCGCGGTCGCGCAGAACTGCAGGCCCGCTACTGGTCGTTACGTCGCTGCATGGTAGAATAAGCCCTTGTTTCACTAACCGATGCCTTGCCGTGAGAAAAACCAAACGCGTTACCATCAGTGACATCGCCGGGCTGGCTGGGGTTTCTAAAGCCACTGCCAGCCTGGTGCTCAACGGCCGTGGCGAAGAGTTACGGGTGGCGAAGGAGACGCGTGAGCGGGTTCTGACACTTGCCCGGGAACACCATTATCAGCCCAGCATACACGCCCGTATGCTACATGACGCCCGCAGTCATACGCTGGGGCTGGTGGTGCCGGAGATCACCAACCACGGCTTTGCGGCCTTTTCCCATGCGCTGGAAAATCTCTGTCGCGCCGCCGGTCTGCAACTGTTGATCTCCTGCACCGATGAAAATGCCGGTCAGGAGATGGCCGTGGTGAATAACCTGGTGGCGCGTCAGGTCGACGGGTTGATTGTCGCCTCCAGTATGCTGAGCGACAGCGACTATGTCAGCCTCAGCGAACAGCTGCCGGTGCTGCTATTTGACCGCCACATGAACAATACAAGGCTGCCCTGGGTCATCACCGACTCTGTGACGCCCACCGCTGAGCTGGTCGAAAAGCTGGCGCGCACCTGTCCGGAGGAGATCTACTTTCTTGGCGGACAGTCTGACCTCTCCCCGACCCAGGATCGTCTGACGGGATTCAAAGAGGGACTGATGCGGGCGGGTGTGACGCTGCGGCCGGAGTGGATAATTCAGGGTAACTACCATCCCGGCAGTGGCTATGAGATGTTTGCCGCGCTCTGTCGCAGGCTGGGACGCCCCCCCTAAAGCGATGTTCACCGCCGCCTGCGGTTTGCTGGAGGGAGTACTGCGCTACATGAGCGAGCATAACCTGCTGACCAGCGACATCCGCATTGCCAGTTTTGACGATCACTATCTCTATGATTCACTCTCCATTCCGATCGACACGGTTGAGCAGAATGTCCCGGCACTGGCGCAGGCCTGCTTTTCTATGCTGACCACGATGATCGCTGGTGAGGATCCCGCTGACAGTCAGCTTATCCTGCCCGCCACGCTGCGGCTGCGCGGTTAACCGCCGGGCGTTGCAGTGCTTTACCATTCGACCGGCAGGGCGCTGACGCCGCGCAGATTAGCTCTGTGGTTGCGGCGAACGCCAGCGGCCACGGGCCGCATCTCTGGCAATCGCGTCAGTAATACTTCCAGCGCCACCTCCATTTCCGCCAGTGCCAGCCGGTAGCCCATACAGTGATGTATACCGCCACCGAATGCCAGACAGCGCCCCTCATGCCGCCGGATATTCAGCCGTTCCGGAGAGGTAAATACCAGCGGGTCGTGATTAGCTGCACCAAGGCTAAGGAAGAAGCGGGTTCCGGGCGGGATGAGCTCTCCTGCCACCTCAATCTCTTCCAGAGTCGTGCGGTAAAGCATCTGGACCGAACTGTCGTAGCGCAGACATTCCTCTATGGCATCGGGTATCAGCGCATGATTCTCCTTCAGGCTCGCAAGTTCCTGCGGATGAGCATGCAGGGCCAGAATGGTGTTGCACAGCATGTTTGACGTAGTTTCATGACCGGCAAGAAACAGCAGTATCACATTGGCGATGATCTCATCGTGATCCAGCCGGTCGCCGTCACTGCCGCTGCGCAGAAAAAGCGACACCAGATCGCTGGCGGTGCTGTCACATCGGGAGACGATCACGGCACTGAAGTAACTTTCCAGTACGGCAAAAGCTTCAGCGGCTTTCAGCAAATCCGCCTGACTGATTTGAGGATCGAAAACCCTGACCAGCGCAGAGGTAAGGCGACCCAGTTCTGGTGCATCAGATTCTGAAACATCCAGCATCCGGCAGATAATGCGCACCGGTAGCGGAAAAGCGAATGCCTGAGCCAGATCGCAGGCACGACGCCCTTCCAGTTCATTGGCTATCGTCAGCGCCATCTCCCGAAGAGATTTAATCTCCCGGGCGCTGAACGCCTTCATAACCAGTCCTCTTAACCGGTTATGATCGGGTGGGTTCAGCACCAGAAACATTCTGCTGATACCCTGAAACAGCGGCAGTCCGGCTGCATCATTACCAAATCTTACTCTGACACTTTCCATATAATTTTTACCGACCCGCCGGTCGTTCAGCAGGGCGTCCACCACCGCGTGGCTGCCGCTGATGATGATCTTATCTCCGGCAGGGATAAGCGGTCCCTGCTGATGCAGTTTTCGATAAAGGGGAAAGGGATTGTCAGAGTAGTCGGGGTCCATGAGTTCATGAAGCTGCATAGCGTTCTCCGCTGATAGAGGATTAGTGCTGGCGCTGAATGCGGGAGAGGGAAGCGAACAGGCTGTTTTTATCACTTTCACTGAGGTGAGGTGCCGTGAGGTGTGACATCAGAAATTCTTTGTCCTCCTGCGAGAAGGCGCCAGTCATCAGGCGCTGGCTGATCGCCGTCAGGAGCTGGGTATCCAGCTGTTGTATCTGCTGTCTGGTCTCGGTCAGATCCCTGACAGGAACAGCGCTGTCTGGTGATGAGAGCCAGTCAGCCCGATAGCGATACTGGATCGCCTTGCTGGCGTTCATCAAAGCGTGAACAAACGGCTCCACGGAGTGGGGGTCAAGCCCGGCCTGTTGTGCGTTTTGCAGCATATGATCCAGCACCACCTGCTCCCGAGGCAGATCCTCAATAGGTAAATGATGCAGTGCTTTATAACCCGCCACCGCTTTCATCACCTGCATCCGTTCGTTGAGCGAGGTAGAAAGCGCCCCAAGAGAGACGGATGAGACTGTACCTGCGAAAACGTTACTGCACATAAACATTGAAGAGAAAAAAATTGCCATAAAGTGAGTCATTTGCCTGCCCCATAAATGAAAACTGGCACTAATTTAGGCATGAAAAAATAACTAAATGTGATTATTTTGTTTTCAAAATGTGAATCACAAGGCGGGTCAGTAAAATGAGAACAGGTCATTAATTTTAAAGTTATTTTTTATCTTTATGGTCATTAAAACTTCACATTAATTTGCAATGCTGGCGGGTTGATTGGATATGACGTCTGAATGGATTCCTCCTGATGCAGGTGGCGTTGCGCCATTTACGTCATCTCTGTGATGCCAGAATGATTTTACGAGGCATGCCGGGTAGTGCGCACAGGAAAGCGCCATGCCGATCAGGGTTCAGGTATAATATGTTCCGCGAGTGTGGCCGTTTTTTTAGCAGCAAAACGAGGTAGGTATGTCTGTATCCGAAGCTACTACCGGTGGTAAAAGTGTCGCGGCGTTAGTTGAGAGCCTGGAAAAACAGGCGGCAAAACGTTCAGACGCGAACTGGCACGAAGGTCTGAAAAGCAGCACCAAAATCGCACTGGAAAAAATTAATGGTGCGTTTGCTGCAAAATGGATCAGCGCAGACGAGAGCCTGAGCCTTAAGCAGCGCGTTTACAGTGTGCAGGATAAGTTGATTGAGCTGGCTTTATGGTGATTTAAATTGCCCGTCGGCCCGCACGTAAATCGGCAGGGGTAAAAAAACTGATATTTCAGCACGCAGCGTCGCCCGGCATTTTGCGCGCTGCGCAGTGAAGGGGTATTACCGGGCAGAATGGTACCGGTCAGCAGTGCCTTCTCACCATAATGATGATGAAGCTGCTGCAGCAAACGCTGCTGAGCGCGCGTGGCGAGTCCACGGCCCTGATAAGCGGGCATAATCACCTCATCCATAATCTGAAACCCCTCAATAAAGGTCAGTCGCCGGGGGGACACAAATCATCAGCCCTGCCACTATGCCCTGCCAGATAATCAGAAACACATGTCCCGCGGCGATATCCTCCCGTAATTCCTGCCTGCTGGTTGCCAGTAGCTGATCGCGCAGATGCGGCAGCGTGTGCCAGCTGGCACGATAGGCGCGGTTAATCGCCGTGATACAGGCGGGATAATCCTTCCGGCGGGCTGTCACCAGTGAAATATCTTCGTCGACAGGAACAGAGAGTGAAGCCAGGTCGCTGAGGAAAAGCAGTTGATCGGTTATACCGATGTCAGGATAAGTCGCAGGCAACAGGATGCGCAGCTTCAGAGGTTTCAGCGGCTGCCATGCCTGCATAATGGCGCTAGCGACCCTGTAATCGATGATGCCGTCACGCGCAACAACCTCAATAAAGGGCTGTGCAGGATCGCCACCCAGATAGCGCGGCCCGGTGAGATAACGCTGGCCGTTTATCGTCAGTTCTCGCTGCAAAAAGGCGTGCTGGGGCAGACCGGTTTCACGCCATGGAAAGGCGGCAGAAAAATGGTGATCGTGGCATCGTGTCTGCTGCTGCGCCAGCCAGCTGGCAAGCCAGTCGCTGAGACGTTCAGATGAGACAGGAACAGTACGGTAGAGCGACACCATATAATCCAGCATAAGATTCCTTATTGCCCGCCGTCAGTGATCTCCTGCCTCGCTCCGCGATACATCTGTACCTTTGCCGGATTGCAGATGAGGCTGATGAGAGTGTAAACGATGTGCTCTGTTTATGACCATCTCAACCTCTCAGTCAGCACCATTACATCCCCTCTGCATGACGGCTCTGGACCTGCCAGACGGTGCAATGCTGACAATGTGAGCAGGTATACGTCATCTTCTGCGATCGCTTATCGTCGCCACCCTCTGAGCTGCATTAAACATGGGTTACGATCTATTCGGGTCTGGCTGGATTTCGTATACATGGTCAAATTAATTGATGAAATAAGGCAGGGTTGCCCAAAAATTTAAATGGGAAATAGATGCGAAATTTTTACGTAAATAATACGGAATCAGATAATCGGCAGCCGATAAATGGATTATGATAAAGAGGCTTTTCAATAATTATAAAATGTCCGATCTTTTTAACACCCGGGGGTTACATGGTTCATATTGATTTATGCACCCAGGAGGGCGTGATGAAAGCTTATGCTTTTCAGACGCCGATGCAGGCAATGACCCTGCTGGAAAAAATTAAAAATGATGAATTTCAGTGGTTTAATCTGGAGTGGGAAGGGCGCCGCTATACCTGTCCGCATCATTTTATTAAAAGGCTCAGCAGCCGCTCTTATATTAAATCGTTCTGGCGTTAAATTCGCTTAAAAGATAAGGCTGATGCACAATTACTTATTATTGATGCAGGTTTTATTTAACTGTTCTACGCATATTTTTAACGTAATGATAAACGGGGCAGAGCCTGCCCCGTTATTTTCAGCGACCATATGGCGTTGTTATCACGGTCAGCGGTAATAATAGTGCGTCATCTGCACAGATACCGGCCTGCTCAGTATCATTATTACCGCTTAATCATTTTCTGCTGTTGCTTATCAGGGCTATCGAAACGCTAAACAATCCTTTATGCAGGGCTGGACGGTTGTGTGCTGCGCCCGGCAATGCGCCGTGATCCTGTGTAAATCATCTTCTGTTCGGCCCTTGACGTGAAACGTCTACTGTTACACTCAGATGACACTTAATCCGGATCCCGACTGCAATGCCCCATGAAAAAATGCGCCTTCGCTCGCTGCTGACTTTGCTTTCCATCGGGGGCGTCATTCTGACCTCCGGTCTGCTGCTGAGTGCGCTGCTGCTGTTTCAGAAGGCCAACATCGAAGACAGTCTGCTTGAAGGGAACATTGCCTATGCCCGCAAGCTGGCTGATACCACCGATCGTTACCTGGCGACAGCACAACGTGAACTGGCCTGGAGTGCGTCGCAGATCAAGGGGCTTAGTGATATTAAACGACTGGAAGGAGAGAGCGATCGCCTGCGAATGCAGTCGGGTTTTTTCAACTCGGTGGTGGTGGTAAATCATGATGCCATTATTGCAGCAACCTCACCCGATAGTCTGAATCTTATTGGCGTGAAGCTGCACTCACTTGCCAGCCTGCAGGCCATAGCGACCCAAAAGCCTTTTATCTCTGCTCCTTTTACCTCCGCGGCCGGTAACTATGTGGTGTTTTTATCACAACCTCTGTTCAGCGAAGATGGCCGCTATCTGGGCTACATTGGCGGGACTATTTATCTCAAGAAACAGAGCATGCTGAGCGAAATCCTGAGCCAGCATTTCTATTCCAATGGTTCAACGGTCAGCGTGGTCAGCAATGAAGGGCTGATTATTTTCAGTCATGACGCGGCGCGCGTCGGAACAAAGATGCTGCTGAGTCTGGCACTGCAGAAACGGCTCGCCACGACGGAAAGCGGGCATTTCACGCTGGAGAGTGAGGGGCAGCACTATCTGACCGGCTATGGCACACTGCATAAAACCGGCTGGAACGTTTTTATTACCGGCACCTCTGAAACGGTCAGGCATATTCTGATGCGCACGGCAGAAAGCGCCGTCTGGTTCGTTCTGGGCATTATTGCCGTAACAGCGGCCATTATTGCCTTTATGGCCGGTCGAATCGCCTCTCCACTGGAAAAGCTGGCGGACAGAGTGCGCGATGGCGGCAGCGAAGCCCAGGCGGAATCTCTCGCCACGGTTAAAACCTGGTATTACGAGGCTGATCGACTCAAAGAAGCCGTGCAGGCTCATCGGCACGCCGTTGCGGGTCATCTTGCCGCGCTAAACGATGAAGCGATGACCGATCCGCTGACCGGGCTCTGCAACCGACGCGGATTTTCGGCGCTGGCGGCGCAGTCAGACAGTGAGCATGAACAGTGTGCCATCGCCATTGATATTGACCATTTTAAGAAGATAAACGACTGGTACGGGCATGACGCGGGCGATGCGGTTCTGGTGAGCCTGGCAGCGTTGCTGCGTCAGGCTTGTCGTACCGGCGATATCGTCAGCCGGTTTGGCGGCGAGGAGTTTATTCTGCTGCTGCCGCATACCACGCTGGCTGATGCCGTCCGCACCGCGGAACGCATCCGTGAGACCGTCAGCGCCACCACCTTTCCGTTTGCCGGAACGATGACCATCTCAGCCGGGGTGGCTTCGCGGAGCGATCAGGATAGCGATCGCGACTCTCTGCTGCGGCGTGCCGATGAAGCGCTTTACGAAGCAAAAGCCGCCGGACGTAATAACGTCATCATTGCCGGAGCTGAGGGGTCCAGCGTGTCTGGGTCGGCCGGGTAAGATTCCGGGGTGGGTGGGACAGGCTCAGCACTTACTGCGTAATCGCCAGCCGAGCCACTCATCCAGTGCCGCTTCCGGCAGCGGCCTGGAGTAGAAAAAGCCCTGCGCCTGGTCGCAGCCGAACTCAGTCAGCGCCGTAACGGTTTCCGCATTCTCCACGCCCTCAGCCAGCACCATATAATCGAGATCTTTAAGCATCGCAATAATACTGCGGGCGATGACGCGCGATGCGGTGTCAGATGAAATTTCGCTGATCAGTGAACGGTCCAGCTTGATCACATCCAGCGGAATGCGCCGCAGATAACTGATGTTGCTGTAGCCGGTACCAAAGTCATCCAGTGAAATACCGAATCCACGAAGTTTCAGCATCTCAAGCCCCCCGCATTGCGGTCGCGCTCTCCAGAATCCGTTCCGTCTCCAGACACTCAATGCCCAGCAGCGAAACCGGGAGCTTCGCTCTGATCATCTGCTCTTCCAGCTCGTCGGCAAAACCGTCACGTGAAAAATCGCTGCTGCTGACGTTAATGGTGATGGGCAACTGAATATAGCTGTTGCGCAGCCGGGAGAGCCGGGCGATGGCGTGCTCTGTCACCCAGGTGGTCAGTTCGCTGAGCAGCTCGGTTTGCACGGCAAAGGGTAAAAACTGTGCAGGAGACAGTTCGCCGCGCTGCGGATGCTGCCAGCGGATCAGGGCCTCCAGGCCAATCGGCTTGCCGCTGTGCAGACAGATTTTAGGCTGATACGCCAGCCATAATCCCTTATCCTGGCGTATCGCGATGGCCAGGTCATGCATCAGGGTAAAGTCCTGCGTATGGCGCGTATCAGTGGCCTCGCTGAAAGGCATCGAGGCGACGTCGCGTGTGATGGCCTCGTGCAGCGCGCTGACCGCACGCCGCAGGATCTCCTGGGCAGGCATCTCCCCGGTATTGAAACTCGCCTCACCGGTGTGGGTCATCAGTGCAACCGACAGCCCATCGCCGAGATCCGCGCTGATCCCGGCCAGCTTGTTTGCCACCCAGTTAGCAGTGAGTCTGCTCTCCTGACGTGTCAGCAGGGCAAAGCGCCCGGTGGCTACGGTGTAGAGCATCTCTCCTGGCGCAGGCCTCAGGCGCAGCGGCAGCAGTGTCGCCACATCTTTCAACAGGCTTTCAACCGGCCCCATGCCCATTGAGCGCGCAAGCTCGTAGGCGCGCGGCATATCGATACAGTCAATCAGCACCAGCCGCCGTGGCGTGGTGTCACCGGAGGCGGCAAGAAACTGCAGGTCGCGAATCAGACGCTGGCGGTTGGGCAGACCGGTTACCGGGTCGGCAAAGCCAGCCGAGTACCAGGCCTCAAGAAATGACATCACCAGTGCCGCCAGCATCTTTAGCATGGCGACCTGATCCGCATTAAAGGGATGAGGCGCGGTGTCAGTCACGCACAGCGTACCCAGTATCAGACCTGTGCTGCTTTTAAGCGGTACGCCGGCATAAAAGCGGATAAAAGGCGCGCCAACAATCAGCGGATGCTCAGCAAAGCGGGTATCCAGCAACGTATCGGGTACTACCACGGTGCTGTCACTGTCCACTGCATGCCGGCAGAGCGAGTCCTGCCGGGAGGATTGAGTGAGTGTGAAATTTTGCGCAGCCTTAACATGCTGCATCTCATCATCCAGTACGGAGATAAAGCTGCCGGGTATACCGAGTGCCTGGCTGGCCAGCCGGACGAACTGTCGCAACACATCGTCACGACTTTCGTCGTTACTGCGCAGCGCGTGCAGGGTTCGCGTGCGGCAATCGTCGCCGCCGCTGAGACTCATAAGCATGGATTCCTCCGCACCGGCTGGTTACGGAGCGAAATTAAACAGAAAAATTGAAGGGTATGATGTCATGACTACAGGCAAATTCTGCAAAAAAGAAAGAGTCATGACCATTTATTTTTTATCCCACTGCACGGCATTGCTGGTCAGAATAGCAAATCACTTTTCTTTAACGAAATATTTTAGTAATCACGATTCTATTATTTTGTCGTTAAAAACTTTTAATTTCTTAAATATCCTGCCAGTATACAGAGTATAAACATAGTGCACTATATAATAACGCACTAAAGTAGATGACATAATTTATTT
>NZ_JAEUWZ010000004.1:0-134036 GCF_016925765.1 Pantoea sp. 1B4
AAAAAGTTTATGTTCAGTATTATTATTTTCCTGTCCAGGCTGTAACCACTTCTTCCGCACTTTTAATGTAACAATTAAGCAGGAACTCGGCGGTGTTATTTTGCGAACAATCAATCAGGCTGAGTTCCGTACGGTTCTGATCATTAAGTATGACATTCGCTTCGCCGCCAAAATAAACACGTCCGGGAATTTTAAGAGGTTTTTCTATGAAATAAAGAACCTGACTGAACGGTATGCGGACCCGGTCCATATCTTTTGTTACTGAGTTGTACTTATAAGCCGTAATGAACGGACTGTTGATGTCCTGTGCGTCATCTCTGAATTCGCACGCCTTAATTATTCTCCGCGATAGTTCAATCAGAGGGGTAATATTGAATTGTCCTGGCTGGTCGTAACTTTTTGCCTTCTGAATAAGATGTTCGATGACATCTTCAGGTCCTGAAAAGTTGAGGGCAGATAAATCGCCAAGCACTTCTCTGATCTTATTATCCTGTTGAAGATTTGCGTGTGTAATAGCCTCCGTTGCCCACAGGTTGGTTATCGTGCTCAGCGATAAATTTTTGGTAGCCACTAACATAAAACTTCTCCTTTTCAAATTATGATTTATACTACTCATCTAGTGCAAAACGGTTGAGTATTTCTATAAAATCTGTCTGGATGAAAAATGAAAATTTATCATGAAATCATGGTTTCATTCTCAGGTCGCTGCGCTGGTAGCTCCAGTCAATAAGGTTATCAGGGCGCTGCAAATCAAAGAGTATACGGGTTTCGAATCCATTACCTACAAAGGACACATTGCCCTCTACAAGTGACGCAATGCCCTTTGACCCAACATGAAGCGTATTCTGGGTGTGAGCATATTTCTCCGGATATTCCTCAAGAGTAAACAGACCGGGATATCTGAGGTTTGCCCTTTCGAAAAACTTCTCATGGTCCAGACACAATACGATAAGCAGTTTTCCGGTCATCACATTCATAAGAATATCTGTCGGAAGATTCAGATTAAGGAAGGGGCGTGACAGTGGGTCAAAAAAAGCTGTCATTAATATTGGTTACCCGGCCTTTAAATTCGGTACCGTCTATCCAGGTGTTGAAACCGATAAATCCCAAATCACTCTCAGGATAAACGCCTATATAAACGCACTCATCAATAACATCTATCGCCCATTTTTTTCCGGCTTTAACTTCTTCAGCCAGTTTGACTATATTCATGTTAAAGAATTCAGGCTGATAATTTCGTTCTTCAATGGAAACAGGCGTTTTCATCAGATTGTCATAGCCCTCACCCGTATGTATTGCTTCCAGGGCATTACCGGCCCGAATCATCTGATTTTTAATACGCTTAAACTGCTGGATATCATTAGGCGGCATGCTATCGAGGAATTGTTTTTCAAATTGAGTGCAGCCGGAAGTGAAGGCAAATTCTGCTGCCTCGTAAAGTTCCATATTCTTTGTTCCGCTTTTGACCTCAACCAGCTGAAATCCGTGCTGCAGTGAGAACGTGACCAGATCTCCTACATGCACAAAGGTGCTCATATCACTGACAACCGCTAAACGGTGCGGGTCCTTATTAAGTTCGTCCGCAGCAATCAGCGAATCAATTATACTGTCTCTTGACAGGTTATCCGTATCTCCGCTGATAGGCAGGCGACGGACTGAGGAGTGCTCGTTATTGAGCATTCCCCAGATAAGGGCGTCTGCCGTGCGGCGCAGCACGCGAATCTCCAGTTTGAGCAGCTCAATAGAGGCGATACATTTGTCCTTGAGCAGTTTCTGACGGTTACGGTGATGCTCTTTCTTATCCGCCTCCAGCTTCTTGATATCGTCAAGTTTCACAATGATAGAGAGTGCGATATGCCGGTGTGCAGCCTTCCAGCGGGAGACACAAGCCTCATAGCCTGCTGTCATATCCTCTTCCTGATCCAGCCGGGCCAGTTCAGTTTCCTCGCCACGGATGAGACGCGTGATTTTCTGCATATGTGCAATGAACTCAGGTGAAAACAGGGTCCAGAACTTCAGAAAAGGCCTGAATTTTCTGTCCATTTCTTTATCACGTCCGGAGTTTTTCATCTACACCTCACGCCATTCAGGCCGGCTTAATGGCGGTTGCAACCGGATGCCGCCCCGCAGTTTTGTTTTCAGGCTCAAACGTGACGCGGTCACCCACGGCGTAAGCACCCAGTCTGCCCGCAAAATTTCTCGCCTGCGCAATAAACTTCGTCCCGTCTTTTTCACTGAGTAACATGGCAAAACCTTTACCGGCATCCAGCGAGATAATCCCGCCTGTGTGCCGGGTTTCCAGCAGCGCGCTGGCCAGCCAGTCATCCCCTGACGTCTGAGGTATGTCCGGCAGTCCTGACGGCAGCTTTTTTATTTTTCCACAACGCATGGGGATTACACAGCTCGTTCATCTTCTGCGTGTTCTCAATGATGCTGAGCAGCTTCAGGTTTGAAGGGTTTATCCAGCGGATGACGTCCAGACACTTGTGATAGTCCCGCACGACCTTATTAATAGCCTGTTCAACGCAGTATGTCTTATCTGAGCGCCAGAGTGGTTCATGGTGAGACAGGCGGTTTCTCAGGGTGTTGATGTCGCGAAGATCGGACCCGATTCGGTTGACGGAAAGCGGCGTGCCCTGCTTTTTATCGAGTGCGTTCGGGAAGACTTCCGGTATGAGGTGCGGCCAGAGGTGAAGATAGCTGGCATAGCCGTCGCTGTAGTCGCGGTTAACCATTGAGACCCAGAAGCCAAAGGTCAGCTTGGCGATGAGATTCTCAGTGGTCAGCGGCTTACGGTCCTTTCTCAGCTGCGACTTTGCGCTCTCCACTGCGCGCCAGGAGTCCCGGTTGTTCTGCTGAGTCATGACGGTCACAAACCACTGATCGTCTATGCGGCTTTTCAGCGCGGGCCAGTCGGCCGCAGGCGCACTCTGCTCGATGAGCGTCTCTTCGTGCCGCCTCTTTGCGGCGCAGATGGCGTTTCGCAGGGACACCTCTATAATCTGCAGCGCGGGAAGGAACGCGCCGGCGAGCTGCTTGTTCCAGAGGTAGATGCCGAGGCACTCCTCCTCGCTGGCACCGTTAAAGACCGAGGACTTGTAGGTGGCAAACCTGTGCTGGGAAATTGAATCCAGTATGGCGGCAATGGTCATAATCACTCCTTGTTATGCTGCTACTATACTGCGGCCCGGAAGGGATGCCACGGATATTACGCTTGACGTAAGCGTCAGTTTGTACGAGAATCACTCCCCAGAGACAGGATCTCTGACTGTGTGAGCGATTCCGGCTAAGGCCGGGACGCGAAAATTTCGAAAAAGGCTTCCTCGCGGAGGCCTTTTTTTGATCCTGCCGTTCTCAGAACCGTTCCCCCCTTCTTTCTGTTCGTATCATGCCGTCCGTCCGGGCCTCTTCTGCCAGATTTTTTCGATTGGGCATTTCCGTTAGACTCCCCATTCTGCAGCGTCAGCCCGGTCATTCCGTTTTTGTCTTTTTTATATCATCCTCTTAGATTGTTTTCTGCGTCACTTTACCGCGTGAGGCGCGCGGAGCGGACTTTTGCTGCCTGGGTTTTTTAAGGCTATTGCGTTTTTTCCCCAGTTTCAGCGATCATGTCCCTGGAGCAATCTGCGATTTATTGATCTGGTTCGTCCGTAACGGTCACGGCACACTATTCAGCGTGCGGTACCGCCGTCCGGGCGGACCCATCCGGACCCTGAGAGATGAATGAACCTGATACCTGTACCCGACACTGACCGACGGCATGCGCCGCT
This sequence comes from Pantoea sp. 1B4, assembly GCF_016925765.1. Classification (NCBI taxonomy): domain Bacteria; kingdom Pseudomonadati; phylum Pseudomonadota; class Gammaproteobacteria; order Enterobacterales; family Erwiniaceae; genus Pantoea; species Pantoea sp. 1B4. Next base: position 3,771 of record NZ_JAEUWZ010000004.1, read on the forward strand.
GATGCTGCCGGGCGGCTGGGCCCGCGCCGTGCGGCTGCGCGAAATTGCCGTGGCCGCCGGCCTCGACGTGCCCCGCTACCTGCTGGCACCTGAAGTCGGCCAGCTGCTCAGCTTCCTGCCTGACCTGAAGCAGCGGACGCTTATTGATACGCTGTGGAACACGGGCGCGCGGCTCAACGAGGCGCTGGCGCTCTGCCCGGGCGACTTTTTTTCGACTCAGAGGTGCCCTTTGTGCGGCTGCGCACCCTGAAGCAGCGCGCGCCGCGCAGCCGCGGCCGCCCGACCCGCGAAGCACAGGCAGTAACGCCCTTCCGGGCGATCCCGCTGACGGATACGGCCTACGTCTCCCGCATGCGCGAACTGTTTGCCACCTTCCGCATGATGACGCGCCGGGCGACCCCCGTCTGGGACGTGGCCAGCCAGGAAACGCCGCGAAACTGGATCCGCGGTGCCATAGCACGCGCCGGCGCGCAGGGTATCCGCTTTTCGGTAAATCCGGTGACGCCGCACACCTTCCGTCACAGCTTCGCGGTTCATCTGCTGATGAACGGCATTCATATAAAGCAGGTGCAGGCACTTCTGGGGCATCAGCGGCTGGAGAATACGGAAATCTACACGCGTATTTTTGCGCTGGATCTGCCGGCCGACCTGACGTTTACCTTTCCGCCGTCCGCAGGCTGATTTCATGAAATCATGCTGTCATTAAATAATGATTTCATGGCTGATGGGTTTGCAATATGCAGTAAACTTTAAAATAATGAAAGCATGCAATCATGCTTTCATTGTAAGCACCTCAGTCCATTCCGGTATGGTGCTGCCGGCCAAGCAGCGCGTCAGCGGCGGGAAGCGGAGGAACGGTGTCAGGAAAGCGGAATGCATCCCATGACCACCAACCCGCCGGCGTGTAGGCCGCATTGTACCAGGCCGTTTTTTCCTGACGATGCAGCCGGTATGCGTCGCTGTCCATTCCCCAGACTTCGAGCGCAAAAAGGTTGTCTTCGGTTGCGGCCAGATCGGTCAGGCAGAAGTCCGGCAGATAGTCAGCGAGGCCCGCATCGTAGCGCAGCGGCTTCATGAACTTACGTCCGGATGCGTGCAGTAACCCTTCAAGCTTCATTTCATGACCCGAATCCACCGGAATAAAGCGGGGGGCTGACCGTCATCAGTGCCGCCTGTCTGACCAGTTTTCCGCGTGGCGCTTCCGGATCGACGTAAGCAATCACAATGGTTCTGGCCCCGCCTTTCCAGGCGTCGAGCTCGCGGGAAAAGCTGTGGCCCAGCGCGCGCCAGAGCGAGGGCGAAATGGTCAGAAAAGGCATCCCGTGGAAGTCCCTGACAGGAAGGCGGTCCGGGCATGTGTCAAACTCAGGCTTCCACGTCTGCAGCTCGGCCACGGCAATCAGCCGCGTTTTGTTTTCACGTGCAAGACGGACGGCATCTGCGTTGCGCTTCGCGTCCCTGTCCCCCCTTAAAGCCGGCCGGTGTCAGCATCAGATCGGCGAGCCGTAAGCCTGCTGCCCGGATGTTTTCTGCTGATTTACGGAGATGCCACCCCATCAGGGGGGCCATTGCGGCTGCCTTCCCATGCCGGGTGCCATTCCGTATAGCGGGATGTTTCCCACAGCAGGTGCAGCAGGCCCAGCAGCGTCATCGTATTGCGTTTTACCGTCTTTCCCGCGGAGCGAGGCGCCGGTGTCTCAGCCGGTTCTGCTTCGCCGTCACCGAGTTTTTTCAGCGGAACGTCAAGTGAGATCATAAGCGTGCCGGCCGGGGTCTCCCGCAGGGCTTCCTGATGGTAAGCCTGCTGCCCTCCTTCCCCCGCCAGCCTGCTGTAAAAGCGGCAGTCTTCTTTGTGATGTGCACCGGTATAACGGTACTTTGCCAGATGGCAGTTTTCTCCGCGCCGGACAATGCTGAGAGGCAGTTCACTGCCGAACCGGCAGCGGCACCCGCCGCTGCCCTTTACGTCACGGGCATCGCTGAGCCATTCCTGAAACAGTGCACGCTTTTGCTGTTCCGGCGAAAAGATACGGCTCTCAGCTTCATCACTTCTTCCTTTATAGATGCTTACCCAGTATGTCTGTTTCATATCGGCAGGACCCTCCCTGTAAACGGTAAATCATTCTATCATGATTTAATGTTATCATGCTTTCATTCATGCTTAAACCGTGTCATAGTTGGCTCAGTTTAAAAAATGAAATAATGAAAGGATGAAATCATGACCATAATTTCCTGTATCGGGCAGAAAGGCGGCGGGTCGAAAAGTACGACAGCCAGAACGCTGGCGGCGGGATTTACCGAGGCCGGATGGAAGACGCATCTCGCGGATATTGATGAGAAACAGCAGACGTCAATAAAGTGGTGCCGCAGGCGTGAGGAAGCCGGGCTGCCTGCGATCGAGTGCGGACTTTACCGCCGGGTGGACACCGCCGTAAAGGTCCGGGATCAGTATCACCTGATCATCATTGACGGCCGTCCTGCCGCCGAGACGACCTCAATGGATGTTGCCTCAGAGTCAGACCTGGTCATCGTTTCGACCGGACCGACGATAGACGATCTCGAACCGTCGCTTGAGCTCGGACGCGAGCTGACGATGAAGGGCATTCCGCGGGAGAAGATTGTGTTTCTTGTCGCGAAAACGCCGTCTGCGGCAGAGGGGAAAAAAGCACAGGCCACTATCGGTGCGTGGGGCTTCAGGGTCCTTAACGCAACAATTCGTTTCCAGCCCGCATACGGGCAGGCTCTTGACGGCGGCAGGGCGCTGTTTGAAACCCCCTTCAAAACGCTCAATGACGAAGCCAGAGCGATGGTTGAGGAAATTCATGATATCATTAATGCATGATATCATTTTTTAATGAATTAATGCTCAGGAGCTCACGTGAAGCAGCCTAAAAATACAATAAAACTCTCACCGCCGCCGGCAAGTGAACCTACGCTGGACGTCACGGGAAAAGGGGCGAGACCCGATTCGGACATCAAGCCCATACAGATCAAAGTGTCCGTTGCCCGTCACAAAGAGATGAAAGCCTATGCGGCTGAGCAGGGTATCTCAATGACAGACATGCTCCTTGAAGGGTACCGGATGCTGCGTGAAACGCGCGGTGGTTAACTATTAGAATGAAATCATTCTATCATGATTTCATGAGATAAAATGATGCGCGTTACTGAATTCGTTGCAGGTTTTTCAGGCTTAAAGACTCTCAGCGATGCAGACCGGAAAAGCGCTGCCGAATGGGGGGTTTCTGCTGAGCACGCTGTTTATCGTGCCGCTTTTTTCCTGCCTGATGCCAGTGAGCTGGTCAAAATCGGCATGCAGCTGCTCTGGGGCGCCTGCGTTTCGCGCGCAGCCTTCCTGGCTAACGGCGGCTGGAAGAAGAAAAGACACGGCAGTGAATAACATTTAACCCAGAGGAAGCTATGAAAGAAATGCAGGAACTGCTGACGCAGATGCGTAGCCCGGGGATTGTATTCAAAACTGTTACGCAGTCAGCCAGTATGTTTGAGGGACCCGTCCGCAGGCGCCGTCCGGCCTTTGATGACTGGCTTCATCAGCTTTCGCGTAAGGACAGGGTTCCGCGCGGACGATACTTCCGCGGAAAGCGCCCGGGCAGACCCCTGATCATCATGGATGAGTTCTGGCCGCACTTTTCATGACAAGGCAGGGCAGCAGACTAACGTTATGTCTGCTGTGCCCTGCAGTTACAGGTTACATCACGCGCGCCACCGGGATGTCACTCCAGCGCGTGGTCCACGCCGGTGACAGCATGTCCCGTCTCATTTTCCATTCCGTATTCACGCCCTGACCGGCAAACCACACGCTGCCCAGCCCGGACTGATTGATGCCGTCCAGCACCTTCATCAGCTGCGCGCTGTTGGCCCGCGGCAGCGCATCGTCAAAGAGGTTCAGCTGACTGACGCCATGCGGCGTAAAGTCATCGAGCATCACGCCGGCCTTCATGTACCTGCGGCCGTCCAGCCAGATTCGGTCGAGCGATCGCATGGCCGCCCCGATGATATCGCGGGTGTCCTGGGTCGGCAGACTGAGCTTCTCGCCGGCGCTGTTGCCGTAAAACACCTCGTTTTCTGCATGCGGCGACGTCCGGATAAACACGCTGATGCGCCGGCAGAACTGCCGCTCTCCCCGGAGCTTTTCTGCGGTGCGGGTCGCGTACTGGCACAGGGCCTGCTGCATGGCCACTTTTGAGGTGATTCGCTCGCCAAAGGACCGCGAACAGCAAATCTGCTGTTTAGCCGGGGGGAAGCTCCTCAAGCGGAATACAGGACTCCCCGTTGAGCTCACGCACGGTCCGCTCCAGCACCACGCTGAAGTTTTTGCGGATGAGCGCGGGATGCGCGCGCGACAGTTGCAGGGCGTTTTCAATGCCCATCAGGTTCAGTCTTTTTGCGATACGCCTGCCCACGCCCCAGACTTCCTCCACCGGCTGATTCTGAAGCAGGGTGACCGTACGCTTCGGGTTACCGGGCGTCAGGGCCAGCACTCCCCCTGAACTGCTTCCACTCCTTGCCGGCCCACTGGGCACTCTTTGCCAGCGTCTTGGTCGGTCCCATGCCTACGCCGACGGTCAGGCCGGTTATGGCCAGCACGTGCGCCCGCAGGCGCCGTCCGAAGTGCTCAAAATCCTCACACCCGTCAATGCCGGTCAGATCAAGGAACATCTCGTCAATCGAGTACTGCTCAACCCGGGGCGTTACCTCCTCCAGAGCCGTCATCACCCGCTGGCTGAGACTGTGATTTATGTGGAATGGAAAATCTACAGAAATAACGCTGCCAGCCGTCCGCTTTTAACAAAAGGGTTCAGTTACGAATCGCATGCGAGAGAATGGCTGTGGGACTGCTGACTTCCTGCATATTCATAAAAAAAGGCGTGATACAGTAAGCGGCGGTTTTTCTTAACGCGAATTTCACTGATTCACTTCCTTCCCGGCCCGCAGGCCAGGTTTCGGGATTTTTTTCAGCCATCCGGGTTGGCTGCCCCGCAACGCACCTTCTGCATAATGAGCATGCCCCTGCGCTTCAGCCGTCAGGCAGCGCCGCACCTGTTTTCAGGTCAAAAAAACCGCCATCACGGCGGTACAAAGAGGAATACTGTGACTCTTGCGGCCGGAGCCGTCAGCCAGTTTTAACCATAAAAAAAGATCGCCACGATAACAAGCGTAAGCGGGAGAAAAAATAATTGTCATACCTGGTGACTTCTGCCAGCACGGCTGAGCATGAGTACCGGTCCTCCGGAATTTTGCACGTAAAAAAATCGCCATCACTAAGCGGGCTGAACAAAGGCGATCACAATTTAACGCAAACGGGCCGGCTCCTGCGAAGAAGAACAGCCTGTTTTTAGCATGAAAAAATAAGTGTGGTTGCGCAGGTCGCGCATATCACGCAGACGAAAAAAATGGCTTCTCCGGTGCAGGAGAAGCCAGAAGCATATCAGGCAGGGTCAACTGTCTTTTTTATGTCGCCAGGGGAGGCGTACACTGATTATCGGTATACCCGGCCCGGACATGAGCGAGTCGTGCGCTATTTTTTTGCACCCGCCAGGCATTGCGCTTTTAACATAACCGTGCTCAGACCATCATGTTTACGACCCGCTGCCTCCCGTTCATCCGGGCAGTGTAAGGCCGGCAGGCCTGTATGTATCTGCGTTTCGTCAGACTGGCTGGTTCTGCTTTCTGTGAGGCCCCGGACGGCCAAACAGAAAACCCTGCAGCAGCCCGCAGCCGGACGACCGGAGCCATTCTGCCTGCTCTTCTTTTTCAACACCTTCCGCCACCACCTCCAGCCCCAGCTCACGACACAGCGTCAGCACGGCACCCACAATCGCTGCCGCGCCCGCATCCGAGTTCAGGTCGCTGATAAAGGATCGGTCAATCTTGATTTTGCTGAACAGGCGGGTCCGCAGGTAGCTCAGTGATGAATATCCTGTGCCAAAGTCGTCCAGTACGATATGCACCCCCATCTCCTTCAGCTCATGAATGACGCGATAGCTGTCTTCCGGATGTTCAAACAGGGCCGACTCCGTAATCTCCAGCTCAAGCCGGTGCGGCTCTAGCCCGCTCTGCTGAAGAGCGTCTCTGACGATGTCGGTCAGCCGGGGTTCGCGAAACTGGCAGGGCGAAAGGTTTACGGCTATGCGTTCGCTGTCAGGCCAGCCGGCAACTTCTGCACACGCCCGCCTCAGGGCAAAAGTCCCCATCTCATGGATAAGTCCGGTCTGCTCTGCCAGAGGAATAAACACGGACGGCGGTACGCTGCCCCTGACGGGATGGTACCAGCGCATCAGTGCTTCATAAGACACCGTCACACCCGAGCTGCTGTTGACCACTGGCTGGTAAAAAAAGCTGTAACTCACCGTTCGCCAGCGCGCTGCGCAGGTCATTCTCCAGGCTGAAGCGCTCTGCCGCTGCACTGGCCAGCCGGGAGGAGAAAATCGCGTTGCCGTTGCGCCCGGCAGCTTTTGCCTCATACAGCGCAATGTCGGCGGCGGCAAGCATATCTTCCGCCTGCCGCGCATCGCCACCGGAAAGACAGATACCGATGCTACATCCCGAGATGACTTTGCGGTCCGCGATGGTAAACGGCTCCGACAGCACGCCGGCAAACCGGCGGGCGGTTTCGCCCGCCGCCGCCGCAGTAGTCACTCCGGGCAGGAGAATAACAAATTCGTCGCCGCCCGTTCGTGCCAGCAAATCGCCGATGCTCAGGACGGCCTGCAGCCGGTAAGAGATTTCAGTAAGCAGCGCGTCCCCGGCAGCATGCCCCAGAGCATCATTGACGAGTTTGAAGCGGTCGACATCGAGTATCATGAGCGTAAAAGGCAGGCTGTCCTTCAGAAATCCGTTAAGCACCGGCATGAGGCCCCGGCGGTTCAGCAGGTCCGTGAGCGGATCGTGTAGGGCCTGATAAGTCGACCTGGCTGTAGCCTGCTGCTCAGCGGTAATATCCAGTACGGTGAAAAGAATAAATTCGCCAGCGCCGCTGGTTTTCAGCCTTTCTGCCGCCACCCTCAGAGCCGTTTCCGGCACCTTCTCTCCGGAGGTGAAGCTTTCGACAAGCCCGTCGCCCGGCGAAAGGTGCAGGCCACGTCTGAATATTGTCTCCAGGTCCGTGTGTCGCGTTACGGACTGACGGGTAAGGATGTTGCCACTCAGCACAGGCGCTCGGAGCCAGGCCGAGTGAATGGCAGACTGATTTGTGCGGACAATTTTTCCCGAGCCCGCTTCACACAGAATCAGCGCACAGGGGGTGTGGCTGAATATCTCATCCAGCAGCTGGCTGGCATCCGACAGTTCGGCCTCGCGCCGGCTGATAACCCGCTGCGCAATACTGAGCGCCATTCTTTCCTCATAATGACGTGATACGTCACGCACGATTTTAATGAAAGCAGCCTGCTCACCTTCTGCCGGGCGAAGAAACTCAATGTCCACGAGCGCCCTGAAGACGCTGCCGTCCCTGCGCAGCCGCCAGCCCTCTGCAGAATAGCGACCGTGCTTACGGGCAGCGGCAAGGTTTTCTTCCGGCACATTCCTGGCCCGCTCATCGTCATCGTAGAAGACCGAAAAGTGCAGCCCGGTAATCTCCGGCCTTTCCCATCCCTTCATCTCCCTGGCGCCCCGGTTCCAGCTCAGCACCTCCCCGGATGAGGACAGCAGGTATATGGCGCACAGTGACGTTTCAGAGACCGCCACACCGAGCCGGCCATGGGTGTCATATTTCATATTTCGGTTCCTGATCGGTTCATAATGTACGCCGGAAACATTCCGGTCCGCAGAGTGGTTATTGGCATATGCACGAAGTCTGCACCGCGAAATAAATAAATGTCGCGGTGCAGACTCCGGTCCAGCTAAGGGCCTGTATTCAGCCTGACAGCATGTCTCCTCGCGGAAAAACCGCGCCGGAGGATGGACCTGACCTCAGAGCGAGCAGCCACAGACTGCGGGTGACAGCCTGAAAACCGGTCACCGGAAACATCATCGGGGCTTTGCTGCTGCCACTCTGAAAAAGTTCTGCAGGGCCATCAGCGCCCGGCCGGTCATGGCTATTTCCGATACCATCACGGCATCGTGCTGATTCAGCCAGGCCAGAAAAAGGGGGTCCGTCATGTAAGGGTTGAACGAATCAAAGGCAATTTTCAGGTGTACCAGATTGTTAGCCCAGGTATCCAGTGACCGGTATTCGCCCTCGCTCAGCTGCGTGAAAAGCGCATCGGTCTGTGACTTGATTTCTGCAACGTGCATATATTTTTCATGCATAAAGTTTTGATGTTCCCGCTGACTGGCTGCTGTCATCTGCCGGATTCAGAAAAAGCCTGCCGTTCAGTATTGTCTGGCAGTCATGTGCTGCCAGGTAATAAGGTGAAAAGAGAGCCGTCATTCAGACTGGCTTATACCCTGAAAGTCTCGACCATTCCGCGCAGCGCGTGTGCCTGCTCCGAAAGCGACTGCGACGCTGATGATGATTCCTCTACCAGCGCAGCGTTGTTCTGCGTGACGCCATCCATCTGACTGACCGCAATACTGACCTGAGAAATACCCTGCATCTGCTCGGATGAAGCCAGAGAAATGTTATCCATGGCCTCCGCCAGTTCACCCACCATACCGACGATTTTAAGGATGCTGTGCCCCGTACCTGCTGCGACCTCCACGCCACTTTCCACCTGCTCCACGGCCTGCTCGATCAGCTGCTTGATATCACGTGCGGCAGTAGCGCTGCGCTGGGCAAGCGTTCTCACTTCTCCGGCTACCACGGCAAAACCCCGCCCCTCTTCGCCAGCCCGTGCAGCCTCCACCGCCGCGTTAAGGGCGAGAATGTTGGTCTGGAAGGCGATGCTTTCGATCACGGCAGTGATATCCCGTACCTTTGTTGCGCTCAGCGAGATGGCATTCATGGTTTCCGACATGCGCTGCATGTCCGCTTCACCCGTACGGGCAAGTGACGCAGTTTTACGGGCTGAGTCTGCAGTCTGCTGCGCGCCCGCCGTGTTGCTTTTAACAGTGGCGGTGAGTTCCTCCATACTGGCAGCCGTTTCCTGCAGGGCTGCGGCCTGTTGCTCAGTGCGCGAGGAAAGCTCAGTATTACCCTGCGAAATTTCATCCGCGGCCAGCGCTACCGAGGCGGATGCATCTTTGATCTGTGACACCAGCCCCCGGAGATTAGCCTGCATGCCATCCAGGGAAGCCAGCAGGCTTACTGTATCGTTACGACGCAGTCTGACTGGCGTTGTCAGGTCACCCGCCGCGATGGCAGCCGCAAGAACCTGCGCCTGTGCCGGCTCCCCGCCCAGCTGACGCATAAGCACGCGAATGGTAAGCACGCAGGTTGCTGCCGCCACGAGTACGGATGCAGCAGCAAGTAACACCAGTATCAGTGATGCATTGCCAGTCGACTGACTGTTCCGCTGAACGGCAGACTGCGTGTTTTTCATCTGAATCTGTGTCATATCGTCAAGCGCTTTGAGTAAAGTGCTCTGCGCCGGACGCGTGACTTTCATAAGGTAATCGGTGGCTTCCTGAGCCCGGTTAGCCAGCCCCATCTGGCCTGCCTGCTCCAGCGCAGCCAGCGCCGGGCCTTCGGCTTCTGTTATCTGGGTGAATATCTCCCGGCTCCGGGGTGCGGAGTCCGTTTTCATCATTTCACCCAGAATGCGCCGGTTTTCAACATAGAGAAGCTTCTGTTTCTGCAGACGCACCCATTCCGGTTTCATTGCCTGAGGGTCAGTAAGCAAAGCCATATTACGGACCGCAACACCCATATCTCTCAGGCCGCCCCGCATGTCCAGTACAAGCTGATATCTCTTCATTTTGTCGTTAACAACGTCATCCATGCCGTCGCTGGCTTTACTCAATGCATTAAGCGCGATGCCGGTGCAGATGATAAAAAGCAGAATAAGCAGACCAAAACCTGCTGTAAGTCGCGTAGATATTTTCATGTATTTTCTCGTTGTCCGAAAAGAAGAGGCCTGGCGTTAACTATGTTATCGGCATGAACGGAGGAAAATACAGCGACCCGGATAGCTCATCTGTTGCCAGCAGGTCCGGAGTGGTCAGCAACCTCAGCGAAGCCGGAAAATGAGCCACTTAGTCAGAACAGTAAATCGTAAACGCTCACACAATGCAGCCCCCGTAAAAAGGTCTGAGGGTCAGTTCGAGACGATTCGTCATGTAAGACGTCAATGACGTCGGGGAACAGCCTCTTTACCGGCTGGCTTGCATATCGTCCTTTTCGTATCAGAATTATCGTGTGTCTGTTTCTGATGATTCCGGACTCGATGAGTTAGTCTGAACTGTTAGACTGGTTCACACGTCGGAATGGCAGGTTTTCTTGTGTTTATGACCGCAGGGCTGCAGTCCTGCAAACAGCCTGCGTTTACTGATCTGAGCAGACGGCTAAGCTGAGCCGCTGCTGGTTAAGGCATGAGGCCAGTGATACCGCCTCTGATCTGAGATGAACCACGCGTTTCGGCCCGGTTCCGCAGGCGTGCTTAAAATCAGGCTTATTGTTCTGCCGGAGCCTGCTTACCGCCCAGCGCTGTCACGCCATTCAGTTTATCAAGACCCTCATGATTAATCTCCTCATCCGCACTGTCGACAGCCCTGGAAATACTCAGCAGGCTCTGCAGCTCACTTAACAGAATGGCCGCATCGGATTTGAGAAGCTCGTCGGACTCAGCGGAGTCGATGACGGTATTAATGGCCTTGTTAGCACTTTCAATCATTTCCGTTACGCCGCCCTGCCGGCTTACAGCCAGAACGAGTGCGCTTATCAGCAACGACTGTGCTTCAACGCGCGCTGTCAGCTGTTTCATGCCTGCATCAATGTGTGAAATTTTAGCCAGCATGCTCAGTACCACGTTTTTCATGTCGTTTTTCCCCGCAAAAAGACGGATATTAACGCCCCATGCCAGCGCTGCCTATAGTGACGATCTGAAAATCCATTCCGGCAATCCTGAAATCAGTGCAGCAAGAGGATTAACCTGCCACATCATTCTGTATTCTTGAAAAAGCAAAGGCACAATTGCTTATCTGTCAGGAGATCGTGGCCCTGAGACACGTTACGGTTTGCTTAAAGCAGTGTATCTTTCCCCCCTGACAGACAGGACCAGAAAACGGGTGCCGCGCGTATGCCTTCAACCAGGCATTGCCTGTCCTGCCTTTCAGGTGCAGTGGAATCACCGAATCCGCTATCGCATGAAGTAACCGGCAGTTGATGACAGGGGGCCCGTGCTATGGCCGGTGAGTATGCCAGGAAAAGGGTTTCAGCCTATTCAGAATGTTGCAGGAACCTCTGTATGATGTAACGTGGAAGGCATATTGCTATTAACCGACGCTGTAAGCTGCAAAGCGCGCGCATTGTCCCGTATGCGGGCGGCACCGGGTCTGATGCCATCAGCAGGAGCGTGAATGAGTTGTACATAAATTATCCACAATTTTTGTGGATAACACCGGGAGATGTCTGTATTGGGCAGTCTGCGCATAAATACCTGCGCTTTATCAGCTTTGCTGACATTGCAGATGCACAGGGCACTCTCATGCTGTGATAAGACTCTCCCTTCACTGAACATACCCGCTGACTTTATATCCACGGGAATGACGTCAGAATCGAAATTCATCAGATTAGGCTGCGAGCAGGCAGATAAAATACTCTAAGCTGACACATCGCCAGGCACCGCCGCCCTTATGCATAGCGTAAAAGGCGCGCTGATCTTCTTTTAACCGGCTCCTGAACAGTTACACTCAGATGACACCTCAACCAGGTCCTTCACGCCATGCTGCTTAAAAAGCTCCGTCTCCGCACCCTGCTTCTGTCGCTTTCCGTTGGCGGGGTGATCCTGACCTCCTGCCTGCTGCTCGTGGCGCTTCTGATTTTTCAGAAGGGCAACATTGAGGACAGCCTTCTGGAAAGCAATATTGCCTAGCGCGCGCAAGCTGGCTGACACGACCGATCGCTATCTCGGCACGGCGCAGCGTGAGCTTGCGTGGAGCGCCACACAGATTAAAGGTCTCACCGACCCGGCGGCGCTGAGAGAGGAGACCGACCGCCTCCGGCTGCAGTCCGGCTTTTTCAACACGGTCGTCGTGGTTAACCGCGACGCCGTTATCGCCGCGACCTCCCCGGAAAGCCTGAGTCTGATCGGTGTTAAACTGCACTCCGATGCAAGCCGCCAGGCTATCGCCACTCAGAAGCCGTTTATCTCCGCGCCCTTTATTTCGGCCTCCGGTAATTATGTTGTATTCCTCTCCCAGCCGCTGTTTACGACCGGCGGCGATTATCTGGGTTACATCGGCGGCACCATTTATCTCAAAAAGCAGAGCATGCTGAGCGATATCCTGAGCCAGCATTTCTACGCCCGCGGATCTACGGTCAGCATCGTCAGCAATGATGGCCTGATTGTTTTCAGCCACGAGCCGGATCTCGTGGGCACAAAAATGACGCTGGGCTCTGCACTGGTCAAACAGCTGGCCACGACGGACAGCGGCCGGTTCAGCACACAAGCAAACGGGCAGCAGTTTCTGACGGGGTACGCCAGCCTGCACAAAACGGACTGGAACATCTTTATTGCGGGTACCGCAGAGACGGTCCGGCATATTCTCGTGCGCACCGCAGAAAACGCCCTGTGGTTTCTGCTGGGGATTATCATCCTGACGGCTGCCGTCGTAGCCCTGATGGCCGGACGTATCGCATTACCCCTGGAAAAGCTGGCTGATATGGTACGGAATGAGGACAGTGATATGTCGCTGGCGTCGGTACCGGCCTGGTATTATGAGGCCGGCCGCCTGAAGGAGGCCGTACAGGAATACCATTATGCTGTGGCTGGCCGCATGGCTGCGCTCAGCGACGAAGCCATGACCGATCCGCTTACCGGCCTGTGGAACCGCCGCGGCTTTACCCTCATGGCGGACCGCTCAGGCGATGGCGCGGCACAGTGCGTCATCGCGATTGATATTGACCACTTTAAAAAAATAAACGACTGCCATGGTCATGATGCGGGCGATGCGGTGCTGATAAACCTGGCCGGTCTGCTGCGGCAGACGTGTCGTGCAGAAGACATTGTCAGCCGTTTTGGTGGCGAGGAATTTATACTCCTGCTGCCGCAGACCGGTGTGGAGGATGCAGCCCGAACAGCCGGGCGCATCCGCGAAGTTGTCAGCACCGCGACGTTTCCCTTTGCAGGAGCGTTGACCGTGTCTGCCGGGGTGGCCTCGCTGGCGGACTGCGGAAACCGGGAAGCGATGCTTCGGCGGGCGGATGAGGCCCTTTATGAAGCGAAGGGTGCAGGACGTAACGTAGTTGTTATCGCCGGAGCAGAGACCTTCCGCCTGTATCGCGGGACCGGGCAATAAGCATTTTTCTGCACTGACAGTATCTGTGTGCCGGGGAGTAAGACCGGAGTATATCTCAGGAAGGGATGACACATGCGGAAGACATTCTCCGGGCTTTTTTCCGGAACAGGATAAAAAGCGCTGAAATATTCTCTCCCGCTGGCGCGGGAGTATCGCTTTGAGGTCACCCGGTCCGGCAGCAGCATACCGGCCAGAGAGGACAGCAGGGGACATCGTTAAGTGTACCCGGAGCACTGCCATGCAGGTCAGTCACAAGGTCAGGCCATGCTATGCTGACCCGCACGGGCCGGCGACGGGACAGTCAGTGACACCCGCAAATAAATCGCTTACACCTTTACAGCCGCCGAAATGGATGAATCGCAGAGAGCAGGAAAAGATGAAAATCATGGCAGACACAAATACGGTTGCACATATCCGCGCATATCTGCTGGGTTCCGGTCACCGGTTCACAGGTGAATCAGCGGAATTTGAAGCGGTAATCCATGCCCTGTACAGCGAGGGGAGACAGGTCAGTAATCAGGCCATTATCCTCAGACTCAAAGATGAACAGGCGGCCGAGACTGACAAAAACCGGCAGGCCACGCTCCTGAGCCTGCAGCAACTGGTTGCCGGTTATACGCCGGATGATCCGCATACCTGAGGCGGGCATTTTACACTCGCAGAAACATGACCCGCCAAAGGGACGATACTGGTGCGGGGACGGTATCAGCAGTGGCCGCGCAGCTTCCAGCTCAGCCACTCGTCGAGTTCACCTTCCGGCAGGGGCCGTGAATAGAAATACCCCTGCACCTGGTCGCAGCCGTACTCCGCGAGCGCGGAGCCCGTTTCGGCATCCTCAACGCCTTCGGCCAGCACGGTATAATCAAGGTCCTTCAGCATGGTAATGATACTGCGTGCAATGATGCGCGAGGCGGTGTCAGTCGCAATTTCACGGATGAGCGAGCGGTCCAGCTTGATAACGTCAATCGGCATGCGGCGAAGGTAGCTGATGTTACTGTAGCCGGTACCAAAGTCATCCAGCGAAATCCCGAACCCCCGCAGCTTCAGCATTTCAAGCCCGTGCATCGCCGCCGGATTTTCAATAATACGCTCGGTCTCCAGACACTCAATGCCCAGCAGCGAAGGGGGGAAGCTTTGCCCTTATCATCTTCAGCTCCAGCGCGTCGGCAAAGCCCTCGCACGCAAAGTCCTGGCTGCTGACATTCACCGTGACCGGAAGCTGAATGCAGCTGTTGCGCAGACGCGCCAGACGGCTGATGACGCGGTCCGTGACCCAGGTCGTCAGGTCGCTGAGCAGCGAAGTCTGCTCGGCCAGAGGGACAAACAGCGCAGGAGAAAGTTCGCCGCGGACCGGGTGTTGCCAGCGGACCAGCGCCTCCAGTGCGACGGGCCTGCCGCTGTGCAGGCAGATTTTAGGCTGGAAGGCGAGCCACAGGCCCCTGTCTTCCCGTAACGCGGCGGCGAGGTCGTTCATCAGCGTAAAGTCCTGAGTATGACGCGCGTCGCTTGCCGCGCTGAAGCGCATGGCGGGTATACCCCGGCCGATGGCCTCATGAAGCGCGCTGACCGCACGGCGCAGCGCTTCCTGTGCCGTTATGCTGCCGGTTGCAAAGGTCACTTCGCCGGCATAGGTGCTGAGCGCCACGGCGATGCCGTCCCCGAGATCGGCACGGATCCCCTCCAGACGACCCGCGACCCATTCTGCATTCATGTGGCTGTCATCGCACGTCAGAACGGCAAATCGTCCGGTGGCGACGGTGTAGAGCGGTTCACCGGCGGCCGGGCGCAGGCGAAGCGGCAGCAGGATGGCAACGTCCCTGAGCAGGCTTTCCACCGGCCCCATTCCCATCGAACGGGCGAGTTCGTAGGCGCGAGGCATGTCAATGCAGTCAATCAGCACCAGACGGCGTGACGCGCTGTCACCCGATGCGGCCAGGCCCTGCAGGTCACGGATAAGACACTGGCGGTTAGGCAGGCCGGTGACCGGGTCGGCAAGCCCAGCAGAGTGCCAGGCCTCCAGAAACGACATCACCAGCGCGGCCAGAAGCTTCAGGGTGGTTACCTGCCCGGATCCAAACGGATGCGGCACCGTGTCCGTGACGCACAGCGTACCAAGCACGATACCCTCGTGATTTTTCAGCGGTACGCCGGCATAGAAACGTATGTAGGGCGCGCCGGTAATGAGGGGATGTGACGAAAAACGGGTATCCTGCCAGGTGTCAGGTACAATCACTTCACTGTCGCTGTCCACCGCATGGCGGCACAGGGAGTCCTCACGCGACGACTGCTTCAGCCCGAAATTGTGAGCGGCCTGCACATACTGGTGCTTATCGTCCAGCACGGAGATAAAACTTCCGGGAATGCCGAGTGCCTGGCTGGCCAGCCGGACAAATTTTTGCAGCACGTCGGCCCGGCTTTCGTCGGGGCTGCGCAGCGCCTTCAGCGCCCGGGCGCGGCGATCATCATCGCCGGTAAGGTTTATCAGCATGGAGTCCTCCGCCCCGGCCTGGTTCCGGTGCGAAATAAGAAAGGAAAAATGTACAATAACGGGCCGACACGAAAGGAAATAACTGCAACAGGAAGAAGCTATTAAAGTTATAATATATCCGGCATTCTAGGTACCATCAGGTCCGGTGTCATCAATTATTTTGTTTAGCAAATTATATACTGCATCACGATTCTTTTCTCTTATCGTCAAAACATATTTTTTTCTGATTATTCCTGCCACAATTCTTCTTAATAAACGCAGCGCGTAATTAATTACGCGCAAAAATAAAAAACTAAAAATTATTTAATAACAATCTGACACCAGGGAAAGCCTTATGCAGTTACTCAGACACCTGACCATCCGCCGCGTGGTGCTGTGGATAATGATCCTCTCACTGGCCGTGGTGGCGCTTGCCGGTGGCTATGGCGCACTGACGCTGCGCGAGATGTACCGCCATGCCGACCGCGCCGACACGCTGACGCAGCAGCTGACCTTTCTGACGCGCGCGGGCCTCGTCATGCAGGACGGCAGCGCAGCGGATAAAACGGCGCTGCTGACCGCCGTTCCGGCTGATCCGTCATGGGACGCGTACCGCGCAACGCTGTCGGCACCGGCAGGTTATCAGGCCGCGGCACGCGAACGCCTTAGTGCCCTGACGCAGCAGCTGGCCGCAGACGATGCGCCAGTGCTGGCCGAACGCCACCGTCTTGAGGTGATTCTTTTTTACCGCCCTGCTGGCCGCCACTGCGCTGCTGGCATTCTGTGACCGCTACCTCGTGGTACATCTCGTCCGCCCTGTTGCTAAAATCCGTGCGCACCTGAAGACTATTGCGGATGGCGACCTCACCCGTGAGCCGGAAGACCTCGGCCGCAACTGCGTCGGGCAGATGGTACCGCTGGTCAGGGAGATGCAGCACAGCCTGCTCGATGCGGTAAAATCGATCCGCGACAACGCGGTCATACTGCACCGCGAGGCCGGCGACATTGCCAGCGGTAACGCAGATCTGTCCGACCGGACCGCCACCCAGGCTGCCGCACTGGAGCAGACTGCGGCCAGCATGGAAGAGATTACCGCCACCGTCAGCCACAACGCCGCTAACGCCCGTGAGGCAAGGGAGCTGGCGGTACAGACCGCGGAAACCACGCGCCGCAGCGAGCATCTGGTTCGCGCAGTGGTTGATGCCATGGGCGGAATAGCAGAGGGGTCTGAAAAAATTCGTCAGTTCACCACAACGATAAGCGGGATTGCCTTCCAGACCAATATTCTGGCGCTGAATGCCGCGGTCGAGGCTGCCCGTGCCGGTGAACAGGGCAGGGGTTTTGCCGTCGTGGCCGCCGAAGTGCGTTCGCTGGCGCAGCGGAGTGCGATCGCCTCAAAAGAGATTGAAGAACTGATCGCCGATACCGTGGCACGCGTCAGCGCCGGCCGCCAGGCAGCGGACAATGCAGGCACTACCATGGATGAGGTACTGCATGGCGTCAGCGGGGTCAGCGAACTGATCGGCCAGATAGCGCTCGCCTCCGGGGAGCAGAGCAAAGGGATCGCACAGGTCACGCTGGCTGTGGCGGAGCTTGACCGTGTTACCCAGCAGAATGCCACACTGGTACAGGCGGTGTCCGCTACGGCGGGCAGCCTGAGCGGACAGACTACCGCTCTGAGAGGGGCAATCACCCGCTTTACGCTGCCGGCGGCGGACGATAACGTTATGACTGTCGCAACGGGGCTGCAGCGTCATATCAGTCCCCCCGGTGACCACGTCAACAGAAGGTGGCTGGGTGGCGTTCGGTCATCAGTAACACCCGTATACGGCGGCAGGCTCTCATCCTGCCACGCGCTCGCGGCCGGTGTCCGTACCCGCCTCACGCCCGCCCGGGATCTGGCTAGCCCGGGTTGTGCGCAGCGACATCGTCCGCAAAGTTATCGGCTCCTGTTATCGGATGACTGCATCACTGACGTTGTCGGCCATCAGACACTGAATATTATCCTCTTTATACCGGTATGAGCAGTATTACCCATGTCCGTTTATTTAAAGTTTTTCCTGGCATGACGACTCATCAGACAGGATATAGCGGAATAACTTCGTCGGCAGCATTGCGGAAACAAGGAGAACCCCCCTGGAGTCCGCAGGAAATAAGGTTTTCACAGAAAAACGAATAACTCAGACGTAACCTGAATTAACGCATACCGCCTGCGGTAACTCAGTAAATGGCCGGGCCGCTGGCATTGCATTACGGAAGAAAAGTTAAGACAATGTAATGACTGTACTGTCATTCTCTGCGTTATCTTCACTCTGCCAGCCTTGCCTGGCCCGCACCTGTAAAGGGAGTATACTCTGGGAAATCAGCCTGTGAAGCGCCCTGTTGTTGGCTTTTCCGACGTCCGTGAACTCCGGCTGGCCGCAGGCCTGTCGCAGGAAGCTGCAGCTGAACGCTTTGAGCTCAGCCTGCGCGTGTGGCAGACCAAAGAGGCAGCAAAAAACCCCGCCCCCCCTGAGCCAGGGAGAGTATGAAATGTTGCTTCTGCTGGCCGGGAGACATCCTCATTATGCGCTTGTACCGAAAACGAAAAAATAGTTCTCCCTGGCTGGCAGCACCTGAATTTAACGCGTTACCGGCCAGGATGAGGACATGAGTCAGAAATATTTCTATGCGGTGCGGTGCGGCCATCCCGCAATCGGAGAGGTTCACTGTAAGGGCTGCACCGAACTGGCTCGGGCCGGCGGGAGGAAGTTTATGGGCACTTTCCACACCCTCACACATGCGCTTCAGTCAGCGCGGCTGCAATATCCCGACTGTGTTATCTGCCAGCTGTGCGCCTTACAGCAGCGGTGACCTGCCGCCCGACGGCGTCCGGAACAGCAATGCTGTGATGTCCCGGTTGTCCGGCATGACATCTCTCCCGTCACCGGGAGGCCGCTCGCGGATCCGTTTTCAGACTACGGGCCGCAGGGATTTCTGCGGACTGGTCTGATTGAACCCGTCTCCTTTTTGCTGTGTCATGCCTGCCACAGTTCTTACACTCAAGGGGACAGATTCTGAAACGCATGACCACAGATCATGAGATCGCCCGCCTGGCCGCACTGGCGGAGTACCAGCGGGCGGATGCGCTTTCGGAAAACGTGCTTGACCGGCTCACCACGCTTGCCGCACGTCTTTTTCGGGTGCCCACCGCCTTTGTTTCTCTGATTGATGACCAGCGGCAGATTTTCACGTCACGCTACGGGCTCAGCATATCCGGTACCGCCCGTCGCATGTCCTTCTGCGATCATACGCTGGCACAGGGGGGAGTTGCTTTGCGTATCTGACGCCCTGAATGACCCGCGCTTTCGCCACAGTCCGCTGGTTCAGGGATATCCGCATATCCGCTTCTATGCGGGGATCCCGCTGACGACGCCGGATGGCCATATTATCGGCACCGTATGCCTGACCGATACGGCCCCGCGTCCGCCACTCACGGAGGCCGACCGGCAGCATCTTACCGACATCGCTGCGCTGGTTATGGACAGGATGGAGGTTCACCGGCTGGATCAGCTGCGCCATGCCAGCCAGCAGCGGCTGGAGTCCATTTCTGCCACCTCGCCGGACGCCATTATCTGTACCGACCTGCGCCGTGGCATCACTTTCTGGAACCCGGCCGCCACCGCCATGTTTGGCTACGGGCCGGAGGAGATGGCGGGCCAGTACGTCGCAGGACTTATTGCTGACCGCTGTCAGACCGATTACCGCAATGAGCTGGACCGTCTCACCGGCGAAGATACGGCGATTTCCCTGCCGCGCACGATGCAGACATGGGGGGCGACGGCGCGACGGCCAGGAATTTCCGGCCGAAGTCTCGTTCTCGGACTGGCGTGAAGGCGACACCCGCCTGGTGGGAATGATCGTCCGCGACGTTACTGCACGGCATGAGAGCGAGGCACGCCTGTGCGAGCTGGCCTCTCTGGACATGCTGACCCGGCTGGCCAGCCGCGGCGCGTTTATGCAGCAGCTGACTCAGCTGACTGAGGCCGGCGTGTCCTGCATGCTGCTCATGATGGATCTGGATGGCTTCAAGGAAGTTAATGATACGCTCGGCCACGCTGCCGGCGATGCACTGCTGTGTCATGTGGCTGAGCAGATCCGGCGGGTATGTACTGATGCCATAATTGCTGCCCGGCTGGGCGGTGACGAGTTTATCATCCTGCTGCCTGGCGGGCATGATGATGCCGGCTCAACGGCAGAGCGTCTTATCGCGGCCGTGCAGACGCCTTTCCGTTATCACGGTTCGCGCGTCGTGGCTGGTGCCAGCACCGGCATTGCCTCCTGTCCGGAACACGGTAAGGATCCGTCCACGCTAATGTCGGCGGCTGACCTGGCGCTTTACCGGGCCAAAGCCTCGGGTAAAGGCCGCAGCGTCCATTTCCGGCCAGCATTTCGCGAGGCAGAGCAGCAGCGCCGCCGCTTTGAGCACGAGCTGGAAACCGCCGTAAGGCAGCAGCAGTTCCTTCTGCACTATCAGCCGCGCTATGACGCCAGCAGCGGCCGCATCGTGGGCTGCGAGGCGCTGTTGCGCTGGCAGCATCCCGTACAGGGCCTGCTGCTGCCGGCCGGGTTTACCGATATGCTGGTAAAGAGTCCGCTTTCGGTCGTACTGGGCAACTGGATTGTCCGGACTGCCCTGGCGCAGGTACGTCAGTGGCAGGGCAGCTGTCCGCAGCTTCGGGTCAGCATCAACCTGTTCCCGCGCCAGCTGGCCTGCAGCAGTCTTGAAAACGTGCTGCGCGAGTCTGCAGGCGGTGATGCAGCTTTTGTTGAGCTGGAGGTGGATGAACCGCTGCTGGCGGAGCTGGTTCAGGACAGGCCGGCACAGTTAAAGGCAATAAGGCGTACGGGCGCCCGGTTTGTTATCGACCATTACGGACGAACGCTGGGCGCCATCAGCCTGCTGCAGCACGGCTTCGTCAGCGGTTTCAAAATTGACAAGTCCCTGACTCTTCAGCTGGGTAACAGTATGCGCATTCGGATGATGTTCCGTGCTATCGCAGCCCTGGGAAAAAGCCTCGGACTCAGCGTATCGGCAGAAGGAGTTGAAGATACGGCACAGCAGGTATTCGTGACGACCGCCCGTTGTGATGTTATGCAGGGTAACGGGCTGTGCCGGCCACTCACTCCGGAGGCTTTTGAGGCACTGCTGATGTCGGATGACGACAGCTTCACGCGCAGGCAGCCCGCCCCCAGATGGCGCAGGTAACTGACCATTCCTGTAGCCGATCAGGCTGCAGAATTATCCGCCTGACTGATGACGGCAATGAACGACGTGACCGGGAAACTGTACACTAATCAGTTCATAAGCTCCCGGTTATGAACTGGCTGAGGCCAGCCGCTGCAGGCGGAGTAACGTTTTGGCGCACTTTGCCATTCGATGAGTTTATTCTGGTGGAGGCTGCCCTGATGTCACCGTCTGTCACCCAGTTTAATCTACTTTCAGTAAGCGCCGTATGAACAGACAGTATTTTCAGTGAGGAGGTGATATAAAGCGGGCCGGTTCACACATTTGTAAGATAATTAAGCCGGTAACGTATTTTACCAGGGCAGGCGACGTGTTAAGTGACTAATCTGAAATCACTTTCCCCCTGACGAACTGTGTTACTACGCCTTCTGCCTGAATCCACACTGACCGGGGTGATTCAGCCTGGGATGGTATTACTCATGCCGGGCACTGGCCACAGGACGTTCTGTAACGTTAATGGAGAAAAATTTTGGATGATGTAGATCAGGCACAGGAACGCGAAGAAGCGCACCTGACTGCCTCACTGTCCGCGCGTAAGCCGCGACTGGTAAGCCCCAATGGTAAATGTATATGGTGCAAAGATGAGGCTGTTGTGGCTGACACAGCGTTCTGCTCAGCAGAGTGTGATGAGGATTACCACAAATATCAGCGTGAACGGCGTCAGCGGGCTGGTGACTGACCGTACTGCCCTTCGTAAATCAGGTCTGAGCTTTACCACTGCCCGGGCACAACCTGGTGTCCTTCAGTAGCAGACAGCGTTATCAGCAGGGGCCGATTAAGATAACAGCGGGCTCTGGGTGACAGGTGAGTGGTACCGGCTGAAAAACACAGCATCCTGGCATCGGTATCATGCAGTTTTTTATGTCGCTGGTCTTTTCAGTCAGCATGCCATGCCGGCTAAAGTTTTCACGCGGCTGGCCGATGGATCAGAGGAGCATAAATTGCTCAATAAACGCTTCTCTATTGAATGCTCTGTTGTAATTAGCCCGTGTAAAGCGGGCTTTTTTTCGCCATAAAAAAAGGGCGCGGGGCAGTCTTACCACTTACACCGATCATCTCATAACACTCCTCTTCTCTGTAACATGCGGCGAGGGAGTAAGCGCCCCCCGCTACTGGCTGATATGTTACAGACCAAAAGAAGGGTGTCTGCCTCACAGCAGAGCGAAGCCAGTCAGGAGTCTGAAACCACCACCGCGATTCGTACCGGCTGCCAGCCTCCGAATCGGGTATTCTTCCTCCTGCCGCTTGGCTCAATCTCTGATACTCACCTACCCTGACTGAACCCACCCCGTAACCTGCTCAGACAGGAGCGGCTGAGTCATTGCCCGGTCGCCGGGCTTTTTTTATGCTGTTTCAGAACCGATGGTACGACTGTTTCTGCATGACATAACCACGCAAAAATATTGCTGACAGTGTCAGCGAAAACGCCGGACAGACACCTTACAGAAGTTATGAGAACAGCTGATGGATGACAGAAAAATGATATCTGTTGAATATTCTGACAGGTTCGTGCAGAAAATTCCTTACTGATATCCTTTTGCATCGTCTGCAGCAATGCATCGGCGAAGTGCCGGCGCTCTGCTTTGTGTCAGCCGGATTAAGCAGAAGGTGATCACAGCCGGCAAACTTATTTAAACTCATTACAGCAGGCAACATGATGTCTAAAACGCAATGGCTTATTCACCGGCTGACCCGGCAGCTCTGGTTTCGCAGCTCATTATTCGCGGTGCTGGCCATTATTACTGCACTGGTCGCTATCGCTGTTAAACCCTTCATACCGGCTTCGGTTTCCGGCATCGTGGGCAGTGACGCGGTGGACAAAATTCTGGCCATTCTCGCCTCAAGCATGCTGGCCGTTACCACCTTTTCTCTCAACATCATGGTCTCTGCCTATAACTCTGCCAGCAGCAGCGTCACACCACGTGCGACCGTCCTGCTGCTTGAGGATGGTACGACACAGAATGTGCTTGCAACCTTTATCGGCTCCTTTCTTTACAGCCTGGTGGGCATTATCGCCCTCGGCATGGGAGCCTATGGCACACAGGGCCGCGTTGTTCTGTTTTTTGTTACCCTTGCAGTCATTGCCATGATTGTTATTACCCTCCTGCGCTGGATACAGCATCTGGCACAGTTTGGTCGCATGTCTGACACATCGCGTCGCGTTGAGGAAGCCACAACGGCGGCGCTTCACAGCCGCCTCCAGGAACCCAGTCTTGGCTGCTCCGCATGGGACGGTATCCTGCCGGAGGCGGCCTTCAAGCAGGGCGTTTTTCCGCTGGAGACGGGCTATCTGCAGCATCTGGATCTGAAGCATCTTTCCGATTTCGCAGAAGAAAGTGGCAGTAACCTTTACCTTGCTGCGCAACCGGGCAGTTTTGTTCACTGTGGTGCCGCACTGCTCTGGTGTAATAAGCCGCTTTCTGATGATGAACATCAGATACTGCGCAATGCCTTTACGCTGGGTGAACAGCGTTCCTTTGAGCAGGATCCCCGCTTTGGCCTGTGTGTACTGTCCGAAATCGCCTCACGCGCTTTATCTCCGGCCGTAAACGATCCCGGCACTGCCATTGATATTATAGGGCGGGCTGTCAGATTGTTCAGCCAGCCCGTTACAGCAGACTCAGTTACAGCGCGTTATCCGCATCTCTTTATGATGCCTGCGCAAATCGGCGATATGTTCGACGATATATTTACAGGCATTGCGCGCGATGGTGCCGCACTGGTTGAGGTACAACTGCGTCTGCAGAAAGCGCTGCATGCGCTGGCCATAATCGCGCCTCATGATTATGCCGCAGATGCGCAGCGCCACGCGCGTCTCGCACTGGTACGTGCAAATTTTGCAATGACCTGTGAAGCGGATAAGTCTGCTGTGGAGCATGCCTCGCACTGGCAGAGCAGATGAAGCCAGCACCGGCCAGGCTGTTGCACCGTTAATCATCCGGCAGCCTGCCGTTTTTACTGCTCCATACTGATTGTTACATTTTGTCTTCATCCGCTCCTGGCAGGATACCTGTGTCTTCATCAGAAACTGAAAACCGGCACAAACCAGACCACATCAACCCGCCAGTATTTTTCATCTCTGCTGAGCTTATTTTTGTACTTGTTACCTTTTCTGCATTTTTTCCGGAACAGGCTGATGTGCCGGCTGATGCTCTGCAAAGCGCGCTGTCTGCTAATGCCAGCTGATTTTAACGCCCGTTTTCAGGGCAAAAAAAACCGCTATAAGGCGGTACAAAGAGGAATACTGTGACTCTTGCTTTTATCGCGGTCAGCCGGAGCTGCCGGCCGGTCTTAATCATAAAAAAAGATCGCCACAATAACAAGCGTAAGCGGGAAGAAAAGCTTACTGTGCCCGGGGCTGTCTGCCACCATGGCTGAGCATGAGCACTGAAGTCCCGGGATTTTATCCGTAAAAACCAGCCATCTTTAGCGAGCGGATCAATCAACTCCTGCAGTTCACTGCAAACGTGCCGGCTTCTGCAGGGAACGGCACGTTTACAGCATGAAAGGAAAATGCGGCTATACAGGCCAGCATCCCCGCAGGCGAAAAAAGGCTTCTCCGGGGCAGGAGAAGCCAGAACCTCAACAGTTACGGTCACTTATCGTTTTATATCGCCCAGGGAGGCGTACGATAATTATCGGCATGCGCCGCGCTGGCATGAGGCCGGGTGGCACAATTTTTTTCATACCCTCCTGTACGCTGTATTTTCCATAACCGTGTAGTCTGCATCAGGTCTCATGAGGGAGACAGCGACGGTACCACGGACTGGCTGGTCAGGTCCCGCCGCTTCATCCATGATCTGGCGTGCGTTGCCGGCGAACTGCATTAAAGCGTAGCCAGAAATTATTCAGGCACACCAGGAGAAACAGGCACTGTAACATGACTATGTTACAGTGCCTGGTGGACGCTGCCGCTCTGTCTCTCAATCAATTAAGCCTGACGCCTGCTTCAGAAGCTCTGCCAGTTGTCATCCCCCCGTCGCCGCAACAGGCGGAGCAGAGCGTAATGAGGCTGCCGTCCGTACCGGACGGACTGCGTCAGCGCGCGAAGCAGGTGCCTGGTCAGAAGCGGAAACCAGCGTAAAGGTACTGACCAGCCGGTTCAGCGATGCCGCCTGCTCCATCAGTGAACAGGACGCTGCTGAGGCCTCTTCAACCAGTGCGGCGTTCTGCTGCGTTACGTCATCCATCTGATTTACTGCCAGATGGACCTGCTCTATCCCCTTAGACTGTTCACTGGCGGCGACGGAAATCTCGTCTACAAGGTCAGTGACCTGCCGCACGGCATCGTTCATGCGGGACATATTCTCGCCCACGCCCTCGGCCTGGGCCGCTCCGGCTTCCACGAAGCCTGTTGATGATTCAATCAGTTCCTTGATTTCCCGGGCGGATGAAGACGAACGTTGCGCGAGA
The DNA here is from genome assembly GCF_016925765.1 of Pantoea sp. 1B4. NCBI lineage: Bacteria > Pseudomonadati > Pseudomonadota > Gammaproteobacteria > Enterobacterales > Erwiniaceae > Pantoea > Pantoea sp. 1B4. The sequence continues at coordinate 29,294 of NZ_JAEUWZ010000004.1, forward strand.
TTGCGCACTTCCCCGGCTACCACCGCAAAGCCACGCCCCTGCTCCCCGGCGCGGGCGGCCTCTACAGCGGCGTTCAGGGCCAGAATGTTGGTCTGAAACGCAATCCCTTCAATAAGCGCGATAATATCCGTGATTTTTGCAGAGCTTCCCCTGATATCACCCATGGTGCCCAGCAGCGTGCGTACCCGGCCGGCACTGTCCTCTGAAATATCCCGGGCGTTCTTTGCCAGCTGGCTGGCGAGAGCCGTGTTCTCTGCCGTCTGACGAACCGTTTCGCTGAGTTCAGACATACTTGCGGCCGTCTGCTCCAGTGAAGCCGCCTGCTCTTCCGTACGGGATGAGAGGTCATCATTACCGGCAGATATCTGCGCTGAGGCAGAGCTGACCGACTGTGCAGAGGCCTCCACTTTCGACAGCGAAGCCGAGACGTTTTCAATCAGCTGGTTAAACGCTTTCGCGGTCAGGCCGATTTCATCCCGCCGCGACTCGTCCACTCTGAGGGTCAGGTCAAGCCGCCCGCTGGCAGTTTCCATGGTCTGGCGCATCCCGTTAAGCTGGCGCCGGATGGCGAAAACGGTTTTCAGCGCAAAGAAAGCCAGGACTGAGATAACCAGTGCCGAGCCGCCCAGCAGGCCCCAGAGTGTCATCCGGTAAGTCCGGTCATTTTCCTGACGCAGGGCCTTACCGATGTCCACGTTCAGCTGGAGCTGTTTCCTGTACCCTGCAATCAGCTGTCGGGCCGCTTCGCCAATACCTTCATTGCTCTGAAGTGCCCCCCAGTGAAACGGCGTCATTCTGCGCGCGTGAACCGGCAAGGAATGCCGGCAGCGAGGATTCTATCTGTTTGATGGTGGAGAAGGCCGCTTCGGTCATCTGCCGGTCCTGCTCGTCCGATACGTCGTTGTTCAGATAGTGCTGGTTCAGTGATTTGATATTACCGATAGTTTCATCAATTTTCTTTTCGACTTCGGCCTGCCGCCGGGGCTCTGTCGCGCTCTGATGCCGGTAGAGCCAGATAATGAGAGAATTACTGCCGTCTGTCATCTTTCCCAGGTCCAGAAGGGAAGCAACGGTGTTTTCCTGCACATACTGAAAGCGGGACTGAAAACCGCCGGCTACCATGACGGCCACGATGACCATCGCGACCAGCGCAGCGGAGAGAAGTGAAAAGGTGAGCAGCAATCGCTGTGTGATCGTCATCTGTTACTCCTGCCATTGTAAGTGGCTGATAATTTATAAAATCTGAAATAATGAAAACTTTCAGCATCTATATCGGCAGAAATGCAGGAAACGTTATTTTAAATAGGGGATATCAGTGTGATGAGGTGAAAAAAGGGCGATCAGTATCCGGTGTAAGTGGACAGCATACGCTTCGCTTATTACATCTGCTTAACCGTGTAATCTGAACATACAATTCCTTCCCCGGACCGGTAACCCGGCAGGTAACAGAATACCGCAGGCCACAGTGCAACTGTTGTTTCGGGGAAAAAATGTTACGCCAGATAACTCTCACAGCCTTGCATCGCAACCACGCCTGAATTATGCCCGTAAAAAAAACCCGCCATCTTTAGCGGGCTGAACAATAAAAAATCGTTCACATTTTACGGCAAACGCGCCAGCCTCAGCAGGGAAGCGGCACATTTTAATGATGAATCAGATATCCGTTTAAGCAAGTCATCCTGTATCACGGGTTGAAAAATATCTCCCCCCATGGCGGCCCGATACGCGCAGTATTACGTACCGTTGTATATCCCTGGTGAAGGATGTAACAAGTATCAGCCGGATTCATACATGTGCAAGCGAAACCGGCATTATTTCTGCTTACATGTGCAGTACCGTACTTTTGATACAGCTATTCTCTTGCAGGCATTATGAGTACTCCATTGCCATTTTCATAACCCGGAGCCGGTTTCCGGCTGGCCGGACAGCAGCATAATCCGGGGTTGTGAATGGCCTTCCGGTCAGTACCGGCGGTCCTCATTCTGCGGGCAGCACACGACAACTTCCAGTGCGCAGCGCAGGATATCAAGTCTGACGTGCTTTCTATCTCAGCTATAAGGGCCAGAATTATGTCCTTTTGCAGTACCCGTCCGCCCCGCGCTTTCAGACGTTGCAAAATGGTGCTAATGATGTTGCATTCCACTTAACTTACTAGAGCCCGTAATTTGAGCTAAACACATAAATCTTCTCAGGATATCTTTCATTTTTTATCTGAAACCACGGGGCGCCCATTTTGATGCCCAGCGCTTTGGCACCCGCTGAACGGGCGATGACGCAGCCATCGTTGTTCGAAAGGACGACGACGGGTTTTCCCCGCAAATCAGGTCTGAACAGGGCCTCACAGGACGCATAAAAGCTGTTGACGTCAGCGAGACCAAACATCGGCATAGTTACCTCCGGCGCGCCTCGGTATTGTGGAAGAACCAGGTAACCACGCCCAGCAGGTGCAGCTCCTCGGGGTAAATCACCGGATAAGCCAAATTCATCGGGCGCAGGGCTATTTTTGGGTGGAGCTGCAGGCGCTTTACGGTGAACTCGCCGCCGACCTCCGCGATGACGATGTCACCGTGCGTGGCTTCCTTCGCGCGGTCGACGACCATCACGTCGCCGTCGTACAGTCCCAGGTCCTCCATACTGCTGCCGCTGGCGCGCACAAAAAACGTGGCGGCCCGGTAGGTGATGCAAAGCTCGTTCAGGTCCAGCTCGGCCTCGACGTAATCGGTGGCAGGGGAGGGGAAGCCGGCCGCGCAGCGTTCAACAAACAGCGGGATGCGCATGACGGGGCGGATATCGGCAGGCCTGAATATCGTCAGCCCGCCCCGGGAGGATGTTGTTTTCATGGTATCGCTCTTCGGACTGTATAGCCTGAAGCCGGTGCCGCAGTGAATGAATCTGGCATGGTTAATTTCCTCCCTAAATAATGCTGTATATAAAAACAGTGTTATTGAGCCGGAGGCACATGGCAAGAGGAACGAAACGGCGCTGGGGTGAGGAGGTGCTTATCTTACTGAGCAGACTAATGTTTTTTTGTCGGGCAGTTTCAGTCGGGGAAGCGCGTAAGCAGTCGTTGCTGACCTGAGTGAAATGACGCTTCCTCGACACGGCTGTTCGTTCCTCGCTCCGCTGCGGTACGCCTCAGCCGTGTTCTGCGGCGAGCGTTACTGGCTCTTATATGAAGAAACTAGATTTAGTGCTTTGTGATAAAATTTGAGTTTGAATGTGAGGAAATCGACTTATGCGATTAAATGAATTAGGAAGTTTCAGTTTTCCTGAGTTGGCTGCCTGGCCTCAGCCCCGCCATGGAAGTAAATACTGGCACATGTACATTTTAAAACTTCGAGAAGATGAAACTCTCCACTGGTACCAACGATTTATTGAAAAAGATAGCAATAAAAATCACATTTTTGCGGATATGTATGATAGCTATGCTTCCGCGATAGAAGCAGCAGATAAGCTCAATAACGAATTTTTATCAAATATTGATTTACTCCCACTTGAAGAATTTAAAAAAAGCATCTTTACGTTTAAAAGTTGAAAAGGCACTGACGGCAAAGACGCGATTAACGAATGAAGAGCAACTTATGTTAGAGGAAGGCATAAAAAAGAATGCTCAAGTGCCCCGTTTAAAACAGGAAGAGTTAATCATAAAGCCTGAGATAACTAACAGTGAATTAAAGTCTTTGATTTTTAATGTTCTCAATGAGATGCCTTATCTTCACTTCATTCACATATCAAGATATCACTGTACTCTCCTCCTTAAGGAAGATGGTTCCTGGGCCCATGAGCAGTGCAGTACATCTAAAGCCGAGAAGTTTTTTTATCGTGAATGTATTGCCAGAGGTTTTGGGCTGTCTGGCTTTGAACACTGGGGTAAAACAAAATCAGCTATCCGTGCCATGCTCTTGCCAAGAGCTAACGAGCTTTTGCAACTTGCCAGCGTTAAGAGAATGCTTTCAGAAGCCCTCTCAAAAGGTCAAAAGGTTCTTTTAGTTGATGGATTCGTGTTCTGGTTTGAGGATCATAATCAGGTTGGATGGACAGTTAAGGAAGCCAGTGACAGTGGAGCTGGTGCAAAGGGGAATACTTTATGGAAAGAAGGAACTATTATTTCAAAAAATCATGGTCGAATAGTAGTCCTGCCTTACATCAAAGAGAATGGTGATTACGTACAGGGGCATACTAAAAGTGCGCCCAATGACGGTAAGGCTTTACCCCGCCATCGTGATGAATATGTAAAATTACCTTTTGAAGTCTTAAATGGTGATGTGATGAGGGGGGCTTTTTGGTGAACTCTATTATGAATAATCAATTTATCTCTACTACCTCAATGCTCAACAAAAAATTATATGACTGATAAAAACTTTCATGAAATCTATAACCAGCTTTCTGCATCACAAACCAGCGGCGCTGATTGCTATTCCGTTATTGAGGAGCTGACCCGGCTGTGCCTCGAAACAATTAGTAAATCATCCGTACAAGAATGTCTGGCGGCTGCAGATGCTTGTTTTAGTGAAATTTGTCATTCAGAACGCCTTTTCACTTTAGCCATGACCCGCTGGATTACCGTGGATGAATGTCTCGGCCTGGCTGAAAAACTGGAGAATGAGGAAAGCAACAAACACTTTCAGGCAAAAAGCCCCGTGGCTTATGATTTGTCTTCTACTGATGAATCGCGTTCTATGCTCGCAGCATGTCGGCTTTGTGTGCTTCATGCTTCTCCAGCGGTATCTCTTGGCTGGACATTGAGCTTGGCAACATCCTTCCCTACAAGTACTAACGCACTCAAAACATCCCGCATACTCCTTCTGCATCACATGGAGGATTATCCGTTGACTACGTTACGGCTTCTTTCCAGTCCCGGTTCCCCGTTCGCCTCAGTTCAACTGACGCAAGATGCGCTCAGGCAACTTGAGGAACAACAAAGCAATTTGAACGCACTGCCGAAATTACGTGAATTTTCGATGCCTCCTGAAATGCGCCTGATTTATGCCAGCCTGAAACGTAGTGAGAACCGTGATATTCAACGGCACGCGGATGAAAAATCGATTATGAGCATGTTTTTTACTAAGCACTTTTTCAAGTACGCTAACAAAACCGCTATAGAGTTCCACGCCGGGGATGATGTCAGGGAAACTTCTCTTGAAATGACGTCATTTCAGGTTGAAGCAGAGCTACCCGTAACCTGGCTTACTGATCCGATTTCAGCTGATTTTGCCAGGATACGACTGTGGAAGGGAGATCTGCAATGAGCATCCAGTTGGTTCTCTCCCATTATCTGGCGGGCCTACGCGAACGTAATGAATTAGATGCGCTTCTCCCTGAACTGCTAAAAGCTATGGGGCACTCTGTACTCAGCCGACCACAGATAGGCCCGGCCCAGGCTGGTGTGGATGTGTTATCGACCAGAATAAATGCAGATGGTATTACTGAAGTTTATGTATTCATTATCAAATTTGGAGACTTGGGTCGTACCGACTTTTATGGAGGCCAGCAGTCTATCGATCCTTCTGTGCGAGAAGCATGCACCGACTTCCTCAGAAATCGTCTGCCGGCACACCTAAAGCGTTTGCCCAAAAATATTATTCTCGTATCCAATGGTGTGCTGTTACAGGAAGCACAGGCCGGCTTTTCAGCGCTGACTGAAGACGTCTCTGAACGGCCGCTCTGCAGACTTGAATTCTGGGGAAGCGATCAACTCACCCCTTTGATTGAGCATTTTTTGTTTGATGAAACATTACTCCTCGCTAAGGGCAAGTCCGATTTACGTGCTGCCATTGCGGGTATCGAAGAGTCAGACGCAGCTATAGGCCGTTTCATTTGCTTTATCGACGCCTGTTTTGAATATTCCGACAAGGAAATGAAGCAAAGTGAGCTAACGCGTAAGAAAAAGTTTTTAAGACGCTGCGCAGCGGCTTCTATGGGATGGGCGGTACTGCTGGTCTGGGGCAAAAGTGAGGGAAACCTGAAACCCGGCGCAGTAACGGGGGGAATACTTGATACTGCGCATGTGGGCCGAAGCGGTAAAACTTCAGTGGGATTCTGACCGCGCGTTTATTAACCGATTTGAAACCATGGTAGACCTGCATACGCAGTATTTGGTGGATTATTTTGAGAAGGTGATGCCTGCTCTGGAGACACCACGAGCAGTCCTCTCTTACCGACCGGACCGGATTTTCTATCTGGAGCTTCTGTTCGAGGAACTTGGCCGTCTGGCCACTTTATTGCTGCTACTTCAAAGAAAACCTGGGCAGGATGAGCTTCGAAAACGTTTACGCATGGCTGCTGTTTACCTCATCAACCAACATAAGGGCGCACGGCTTCCTGTTTATGATGGTCACACTATTGACCTCACTTTACTCTTCCGTGCCCTCATGGGAGAGTCGGATTGGGACAATACCCAAGCTCTTACCAGAGAGTGTGTGAACCGGCTTATCCATGCATTAAGAACGGACAGATACTTGCCTGTAGACACCGATGTTCTGGAGGATGCCGTCTCGCTCGACAGAGGGCAAGCCAAAAGCCGGGATTACTTCCAGACTTCAACGCTGGTACCTGCGTTGGCTACCGTAGCAGCCTTACTGAATGACGAAGAAACTCTTGAGCTCTTGCGTAATGACGTGCTGCCTTTGATGAAGGGCGTAACGCTTGAGCGTTGGTATCCTTCTTCGTCTCTTGAAACACTCACCGGATCATTGATTGGAGTCCAAAGTGTTGGAATATCCAAGGCACTGTCCGGTATCAGACTTTCTTCTAAGGAAGAGGCTGAGGCATCAATCAAAACCGTGGAAAATACTCCGTCACCCTCAGATTTCAGATGGGCAGCTCAGTGGCATGTTCTGATCGCACTGTCAGCACGACTACACCGACATCCCTTACCAACATGGTTTATTGCCGAATGCAGGCGACCGGAAAGCTTAGATTGACAGCCTTGCACCAATAAAACGAACTGCAGGTTGCCAGCTGTAGATCTTTCTTGAATATAACAACAGCGTGTGCATAAAAATGAGGCCAGAGATCAGGAGCGAGAACTCCTACAACAGAAGGTTATTTAGCTCAAAAAGTTGACAGAAATGAAGTGTGACAAAGGCTTTTTTTGAAATCAAGAAGCCGCCATCAGGCGGCTTTTATTACTATCCATCGCTGTCATTAAGGCCGAGTTTATGCAGCGACTGCATTGCTTTTCCACACTCAGATGACCCACTGCGAAGACCATCGGAAAGTGCAGGTTTGAGTGAGTTAACAGCTGTAACGTAGCCCTGTGCTGAACCATCGTTAAACCCCTGCATATAATAAGCCGTGGTTGCCTGGCTAAGTACTTGTTCAAAATGCTGATTCTGCTGTGCCAGCATTGCATTGAATGTTGCAATCATCATCTTGTTATTTGCCGCTAAGATCTGCTGAAATTCTTCTGTCGTCATTTCTCTGTCTCCTCCTGTGTTGGCGGAAAATTTACCGCCCTAAATCCCTTCTACCGAAAATATGAACATATGCAACTTAATTAGCATGTCTTTACGTAGGCCCAAAAATCATGGGGCTTCACTTGTCCTAAAGTCTTTATTGGCGAATGTTTTACCAGTTATCCCCTTCAGAAACCCATGAGTATGTCGCTCCGCTCCGCTTTTTTTGCCGCTTCCCGTCCGCTGGCCGGAAACCGGCAGGGATAAAGTGCCGTGCCCTCACGGTAGCCGGGCCGCTTCGCCTGCAAGGGAAGCTTCGCCGTCCTGCTTGTATGTTGGGGGGTGTCAGATTAAACTGGCAATAAGGATGCTGCTGCACGACCGGCCTGCTGGGTTTCAAAGCCCGAGGGTGAGCTGAACAGCGCAGCATTTTTTTCAGCACCAGCCCGAACAACTGCCTGGGCGGTTAATTCCAGCCCGAATTTTGCAAGACCGGGAGAACTGAAATGAACATGAAAGTCATTGTGGGTGTAGATATAGCCAAGAATAGCTTTGACGTATGTGTAAGTGGATGTACTGGCACCTATCACTTTGAAAATTCTGCCAAAGGTTTTGAGGCGTTGCTGGATTTAGTCAGCAGCAACGAAATCAGCTTATTCGTGGTTGAAGCAACAGGTAACTATCACAGAGCGCTTATAGAATTACTTGAATTGCGTGGTTTCAAGGTTGCTGTCGTTAATCCGCGCCTGATAAAGAACTTCAGTCGTGCGTTGGGGTATCGGTCAAAAACTGACGTACAGGATGCCAGACTAATCTGTGAATACGGTATGCGTATGGATCCGCCGTGTAGAGAGAAGCCTGATAAGGAACTGTTGAAGCTTAAAGCAATGGTTAGTCGCCGGCGTCAGCTCGTCGCTAATCGCACAATGGAGACGAACCGTTTTGAAGCACAAACAGAGCAGGAAATTAAGACTGATATTCGTCGCCACATTCAGTGGCTGGCCTCAGAAATAAAGCGTATCGACGAAGTCCTCGCTGGAAGGATCGGGAAGATTCCCGTATTGAAAGAGAAAGTGGAACTACTTAAAGAGGTTAAAGGAGTAGGGCCGGTTGTGATGGCGGCATTACTTACCCAAGTGCCTGAACTTGGAACGCTTGATCGCCGTAAGATAAGTGCTCTTATCGGACTTTGTCCTTACTCCAGGGATAGTGGGAATTTCAGTGGACACCGGACGATTTGGGGTGGCCGTTCTGATATCCGTTCAATGTTGTATATGGCTGTACTTTCGGCTGTGCGCTATAACCCGGAAATCAAGGCTTTTTATGAAAACCTGACAGCAAGAGGCAAAGTATTCAAAGTTGCCATGACGGCATGTATGCGTAAGTTGATAACCATCATAAATGCGATAATCCGGGATGGTGAGAAAAAAATAACGATGATGTAATCCCGAAACCAGTCCCTTCGCCATTGACAAGATAATATCATGCACGCCTGAACAAGTCAGACCGCCATGCCTGGTATCAGACGATGTGGCCAGACATTTTAGCCGCACAATCCGTCATAATTTGTTCCATCAGTAGAAATAACATTATGTAGAAACTATAATTTTTCACCTAACGTGCAGATATTCCAGCGGCTTCCGGTACTTGTGATAATTGTTCTGCTCATTGGCGCAACATCGATCCGCTGGAATGCACTCAATGGCGCATCCAGCAGACCCGTTATGATTGCGCAAATAACCGCTGCCGATGCAATCGTGCAGTGGTGCCCCTGCACACCCGCATTTCGTGAAAGCCATTCACTTGTACGGGATATAATCGCAGCTATACTCTCGCCACCCGGTGGTGCGTCACACGACAGCCAGCGATGAAATGCTTCACTGTTATCCTTCATAACCTGTTTTATGGGCAGGCCCGCCCATTGACCATAGTCAGGCTCAGCCAGCTGAGTAACAACCTCGCCCCTCAGCCTCAATGCGGCTGCAGTCTGTAGGACTGCAACCTCCGGAGCGAGCCATATTTTACTCCCGGCTCTGATATCTACCTTCATCTTGCTCAGGGCTGCAATTGCTTTCTCACTGAGCTCGTCATTCGCCGGAAAACGCGTGTGGCGGTTTGCCAGGGTTTCTCCCTGGCAGATAAGGTGCATCACCGCGCTCACGCTTCAGTCGCCTGCAGACGCAAAACGAAGCCTGACTTTGTTCAGGCTCTTTTCTGTCAGCCAGCCAAACAGAAGTCCGGTTGTACACCACATGGCCAGTTGCGTGCCGAAAGCACTTAACCGGAAGCGCCAGAGAACGTCTGCAGAGAAGCCTTCGGGTATTTCATTCACCGCCGGCATCAGCAGACAGGCCACAATCAGCATCGTGAGGCCAGCCAGGATACCCCAGAGCGCTGCATTCCAGTTGCCCATATGTGTCCGGAGCTGGTGCGCACCCCAGGCTGCCGTAACAACAATCGCGGCTGAAACCAGCAGCATGATGAAGTAAAGCATCGTCCTGTAACCAATCGTAGCTGCATCACCCACCGCCGGCGGATTGGGCGGATATTTCAGCCCCGGCATCAGGCTCATAAACAGAAATCCCCCCCAGTGACAGTATCAGCGCAAGCGCTCTTGCGCTGGATGGGCCGGTACGCTGCCAGCATAGCGACCATGCCAGCGCCAGTGCTCCACCCATTGCGGCGCTGAACAATATCATCCCGCTCAGCAGGCCCGCTCCGGACTGTGTACCGCGGGTGAAAACCTCGCCTTCGTCATCATGATTATGATGATGTTCACTTTCACTGCTGGCATGCTTTACGCTGAGCGTTTCTTCAAAGGCTATGGCTTTGTCAACCTGCGGCTCACCCAGAAAATGGGCAAAACCAAAGGCAACGATACCCGCCAGCATTCCGGCGAACATTCCGTTCAACAACAGCTTTCCGGTCATGCGTCAGTCCTCAGTGGCAGGGAAATCCCAGCAGATGCCGGGCATCATGGAAATACTCATGGATCTGATTGCCGGAGAAGACGGCGGTTGCCCCCTGCTCAGCACCGATAAAATAAACCGACAGAAGCACCATCAGCGTGATAAATGTAGCCCAGGGCAGGATTGCGTTAAGGGGAATCGGCGCGTGCTCTGAACGAATATTTTCAACAATGTGTTCCATAATTTGTCCTCTTCTCTGGCTGCAAAATCTTCAGGAATCAATCTGTGACGTTCCCGGGCTTATAGCCACGGGGACACGGTGCACCGGGTGGTGGTGAACATGCTCAGGCGGGCAGCTTGCCCTGACGAGCGTCACCGGCATGCCATGGGGAGTGTTAAGATATGCCTGACGCCATTCATCTGTCCGGCAGCTTATCTCTGCCTCATCGGCCATCTGCAGTGACATCAGCATCTTTTCCGTTGCGGCCACCCACTGGCGGTAATAGGCATCATTGACACTTTCATGCGCCAGTGCCGGGTGCGCTTTAATTTCTGCACTGAACACGTCGACCCAGGCCTTCCAGCTGAACAGTCCTGCCTTGTGCAGGCAGACGACCAGGGAAAAGACCTGCGCCTGCCATGGGTGCTCAAACGGTGCGCTGCATGCTTCCGGTTCACTCATCATTACCGATGTGAATGTACTCATAACGCCTCCAGATAATCGTCCCACAGGTCAATGCGCACCGTGTCCTTTGCCGGCGCGTTTTCTCCCCACAACTCTGTGGCGTCGAAGCTGACGCTGTAGACGTGTTGCGGATGATCGCCAAGGCCATGTGCCACGGTGTCCGGGGTAATAAATACGCCGTGGTCAATGACAATTGTGCCGGTTTTTCCGCGTACATAGCGCGGCAGGCGGGTGTGGCCGACTGGATTGATGTTTTTTGCCCTTACGCGGTCGCCCGCCCTGAAGCTAGCGGGAATGTCTGTCTCAACGCGGGCTGATGCTCCTGTCATGATGACGGCCTGCACCATTTCCTGGCGTAATACGGGGATGTCAGCAGAGACTTCTCCCGGCTGCTGAATGCCGGCCAGCTCTTCCGGGGTTATCACCCCCTTTTCAAGCAGCAGCGTTTCGAAAGCGTGCATCCAGTGTTCGTAATAGCTTTCTTCAAGGTAGTGCACCGGGTTCATGCGCTCAATGGCATGCCGGAACATATCGACGTTAAAGTGGCCGCCGACAAACAGGGAGGCAAATAATGAAAAGGTGCGTCGCTCCCATTCGTGATGAAAAGGCGGTTCATTTTCTTCAGTAATGACGGCACCCATGCCGTGCATGCCGCCCAGATCGTGTATTCCGTTCATCGCACATCCTCCGGAATGTCTTTCAGGGCATCGGGTTGCAGGGCAACACCGGTGCCTATCATGGCATCGCGCGTCACCAGCTTAGCGAGCTGATCTTCACTCCAGCCCGCGGTGCCGGCCGGTCTCTCTGGCAGCACGAGATAGCGCAGTTCGGCGCTGCTGTCCCATACCCTTATTTCCTTTTCCTCGCTGATGTTCAGGCCAAACTCAGCCAGAACATTTCGCGGCTCAATAACGATACGCGAGCGGTAAGGCGCTGACTTGTACCAGGCCGGGGGCAGGCCAAGCGTCGGCCAGGGATAGCAGGAGCACAGCGTACAGACAGTCACGTTATGAACATCCGGCGTGTTCTCAACCACCATCATGTCCTCGCCCTGTACGCCGGAAAACCCCAGCTCGGCAATGGCCGCGGAGCCGTGTTCAAGCAGACGGGCTTTATAATCGGGGTCGCTCCAGGCTTTCGCCACCACGCGGGCGCCGTTTCGCGGCCCGATGCGGTGTTCGTAGGTGTCGATGAGTTCATCCAGCGCAACAGGGTCAACCAGTCCTTTTTCCGTCAGTAGTGACTCCAGCGCTTTCACCCGCAGCGCAATCTCTGCCGGGGGCTCGGTGTGGTTGTGCTCATGTTCATGGTCATGTGCCATCGTTCTTCTCCGGGTGTTGGTAAACGGTGTCGGACATTGCGGCCCGGTTATTACATCTGCTTCCAGTCGCCGCTTGCCTCAAACGCGGCGGCAGCCTGATAAATCGTGCTTTCATCATAGTGACGGCCTACCAGCATCATGCCAACGGGCAGTCCCCCCTGCCAGCCCGCAAGGGACAGACATAGCCGGATGGCCGGTCACATCAAGGGCCGCAGTATTGCCGATCATCTCAAACGCCCTGGAGATATATTCCGTTACCGAACAGTCAGATGATGGCAGGGGTGGGGCCGTTACCGGCACGGTAGGCATGACCAGAAGATCGAAGTCACTCAGGGCACGGTCATAATCTGCGCGTGCGCGGCGTGCCAGGTTCTGGGCTTTGGCGTAATAGCGGCCGTTGTAGCGCGTGAGGCCGTACTGGCCGATGAGCATACAGATTTTGAGAGAGGGGGAGAGCGAGTCTGCGTTCGCACGCCATCCGGCATGTTTATCGAGCAAAGCAACATCATAGAGGCCCTCCCAGTTAAACCCCATACCGTTGCCGTGCATCATCTGCATCGTCAGGCCCTCGCAGCCAATGGGTGACCACAGCGCGGCGGCAAGCGCATGCCCAGGCACCGACACCTCGCCTGCCTGTGCGCCGAGGCTTATCAGGAGGTCAATAGCTGCCCGGACTTTCTCCGCGACCGCAGGCTGAAGGTTAGGTAGCCCAAAGCCCTCCGTCACTATCCCTATTTTCATTCCACTGACCCCTTTCTCCAGCGCGGCGGTATAGTTCCCGCTGCGCGGGCTGTACTGTCGCGGGTCCAGACCGTCAGGACCTGCCATGACTTCCAGCATCAGAGCGTTGTCACGCACGCTGGCGGTGATCGGACCGGCATGGTCGATAGTGGCCTCAATGGGCATAATGCCGGTGTAAGGCACCAGCCCGTGGGTGGGTTTCATTCCGTAGGTGCCGCAGAATGCGGAGGGAATACGGATAGAACCGCCCTGATCGCAGCCGACAGCCATATCAACCTCACCCGCGGCAACCAGCGCGGCGCTGCCCGAAGAGGAGCCCCCGGCACTGTGCCCCTGACGCCAGGGGTTATGGACAGGCGCCGGATCGGAGGTATGACTGCCGCCGGAAAGGCAGAAATGTTCACAGGTGGCCTTACCCAGTATGGTTGCGCCGGCGTCCAGCAGGCGGGTTACCACGGTCGCATCAAAGACGGGCACATGCCCCTCCAGCGAGGCGGCCCCGTTCATCATCGGCACGCCGGCCAGGGCGACGTTGTCCTTCAGCGCCACGGTTTTTCCTTTCAGCCTGCCATCGGGTGCCCCTGGTACCTCACTTTTGTAATACCAGGCGTTCAGCGGGTTTTCATCTCCTGCCGGGCGGTGGCCTTTTTCGCGCGGGTACTCAACCGGCGGAATTTCGTCCGTTAAACCCTCTATCAGGTCATAGGCATCGAGGTTAGGCTGCATCAGGGAAAGATATTCAGCGGCTTCACTCTCTGAAAGAGTCAGATGAAGCTGGCGGGCGAGTTGCTGTAACTGGGTGGCATCCGGGCGTTCAATGGCCATTCTCTGTTCCTCATGTAAATATCTAAGACTGATTTCCTGCACTGAACATAACGCGGTCGGCTACCCGCCACCTGGTTGAGAAGGACAGCCAGCTGGTCAGGAAGGACAGCATCAAAAAACGCGGGCGTAGCGCAGGTTCACGCGGAAGTTTTCTTCCGTACCATTCTCCACGTGCAGATCCCGCCCCAGCTGTATCTGGAACTGATCGCGCGGGGTAACGAATTTCGTGGTAGTCAGGCGGATATTGGTGGTCTGAGTCGGGTTATCCTGATTCATACCATCGATAGTGGTTTCGCCTCCCCACGTCTGACCCAGTCCCAGCCCAAAGGAGAGCGTCTGATCGGGCATATATCGTCCCATTATCTGTGCGGTCCAGGCGTTATCCTGCTCAAGTCGTGATGACCCGGAGCCATAATTACTGTTATTCCCGTACCAGATGCCATCGCCCACCACGTCCAGCGCCCAGCGTTCTGTAAAGAACTTCACCCATGCAGCCTGCAGATCCACTTTCCAGCGGTTTTCGCCCAGATTCAGCGGATCGTTATGGTTGTAACTGCCAGAGGGCAAGTACAGATAAGGTGCAAACCCCAAAATGTCGCCACCCTCGCTGAGCCTGACCTTCAGAGGAACGGTCAGTATCAGGTCTCCTGTGCCGCTGGCTGAACCAAGCGAAGCAGCCTCGCCGCCGCCTGAAATCCGCCCAAACGGCAAAAGAAACTGTGGGTCCAGCGTCGCCGATTCGCTAATTTGCACGGTATGCAGAAGACGCAGCATGCCGATATCAGAGGTCAGGTTGTAATCAGAGCTGACTTTTTTTCCGCGCGAGTACGCCGAGCCGGTTGATGCATGCTGGTAGTAAAGCAGCCCTACGGTTGTGCCGTCAGGGAACTGGCTGTAATCACCGGGCGCCACTTCCACCGCGAAAGCCGGCAGAGACGCGAGCATGAGCGTTGGCGCGCTGAAACGTAATGCGTGCATAAAACCCCCCAGAATGTTGACGTTGTTAATTATTTTTCTCAGTGCTTTGCGTCACGCATCATCCCGGTTCCAGGATGGCAGTTGATGTATTCAAAGGTCTGAAAACGGGCATCTGAAACGGAAACCTCATGGTAAAGCCGCAGCTTCTGCAGGCCGGTTACGACACGAAAGAAGGTGGTAAAGATACGCAGATGGGTGGGGTGAGATTCGGCCCAGCGTTCAAGCCGGTCCAGAGAGCGCCAGAAGCCAATATCGTAGGCAATATCCAGCAGGTTTCCGTTACGGTCGACGTTGCGTACAAAGCGGTTACTGTAACAGCCGAGCTCGTGCCCCTCGTCGCGCAGAAAATCCATGCCTGCCTGCAGCGGTGGAAGCATCTCGTTGAAGTAAAGCTGGCGCTCCTGTTCATCGGCCTCTGCCCAGTCCTGACCGGAGCGGATAAGCGTTATGTTATCGTGGCCCTGTACCACCACCCGGCCTCCGGCTGCAGGGTCGCCTGCCATGATGCGCAACTCGCCGTCAGGCTGCAGCCAGTCATTCTGTGAGGCCGGAATCCGGTCACGCACCGATCCCCAGTAGCCGTGTTCCTGTATTTCACCGCTGAGATTATTCATCAGGGCCCCGACACCCGGCAGCTCCTCTTTAAAGGCATACAGAGTTTCGAACTGCTCGGCGCGCGGTGCGATGATTTCCCGGAAATAGCCAAGATCATCATTCAGACGTTTGTCCGATGACCACCAGTTTTCGATCTCTGGCAGGCGCAGCCAGCGGCAATAGGCTGACGGATCCCGCCAGTAGCCCACCACAATAAAATTTCCGAATCCCTGGTTATCGACATGAAATGTCATGTCGTGGTGACCCGGACCGTAATCAAGACCGAAGCTGTCGACCATGTGCTGCATGGCCAGAACAGCTTTCTGCCGGTGCTCTTCATGAAACTGCACCCCCCAGATAGGCCATGACGACCTGAGTCAGATCTTTATCTGCCCGGCCGACAAACATCGGAAAAGGAGGTTCGTAGTCATCATGAACCCGGCGGGACAGCGTGCGGGGGGCATTTGAGGTGCTTATCGATGGCTGATTCCATAAAACTCTCCGGTATGATTTTTAAGTGATGAATATTTTCAACACCGATACTAAGGAGAATTTTTCTGCCTACCTGGCTGAGCAGGACAATCAGCTGGCTGTTGCGGACACATCTTTGATTGCGTTACCGCGGATTAAATCTGAATAGAAATGGTGCGGGAGTGCCCTGGAAAAGTGCACCGGGGAGGCTGGCACACTTCTGACCGCGTCAGTATATGCATGTGGTGCGGGATGAAAGCATGGCGCGGAAATTGCTTAAAGTCAGGAACAACTATTAGCTATCAGCCGATTTATATGAGGTGTCGCTGTGAAAAATTGTTCCGCACCCCAGGGCGAAATTCGGTATTCAACCGGAGAGGTTGCAGTCCATCAGCGCTTCGATTACTGGCATGACGTTATTCTTCGTCACTGTATTCCTTCAGATGGTAAGCCTCAGGCTGACGGCAGATTCAATGGTGAGCTTGCGGTACGTGAAATAGGGCTGGTAGATGTGTGCACCCTTAATTCAACACTGCATCACTGGGAAAGAAAGGCACATCATCTGCGCTCGGGGCCGGAGGATGACCTGTGGTTGGGCTATATTCAGAGGGGATATGGTCAGCTCGAACAGGACGGCCGCAGGGCCTCTCTGTCAGCAGGAGACCTGGTGCTTTATGATGCGGCTCAGACTTTTCGTTTCAGCATTGGCGGGAGCGATAATCATCTGATCCGGATTCCGCGACACCTTCTCAATGGGCAGATTTCAGCCGGAAGGGGAATGACCGCCACAATTCTTGATAACAACCGCCCCGGTGTGGTCCCACTCCGGGAAATCGTCTGTCTGGCCGCAAATAATTCTGTTCTGTCAGGTAACCCGGAAATGGCCGGGCACTTTTCGCAGACGATATTGGATCTGCTGACGCTTAGTGTTGAACTTCAGAGTATCGATAAAGTTGCTGCTGAATGCGATTTGTACGTGAGAGTACGTAACTATATCAGTCGTAATCTGAAGAACCCCGAACTAAGTCTGGAAAGCATTGCGAAAGCGCATCATGTGTCCGTCCGCACTGTAACCCGTGCTTTTGCGCGTCATCAGAAAACTCCGGCTGCTATTATATGGCAGGAACGTCTGACCGCCTGCAGAAATGCCCTTGTTCAGGGCGGGGCACGAAGTGTTTCAGAGATAGCTCTGGATCACGGTTTCTCTGATTTGACTCATTTCAGTCATGCATTCCGTAAAGCTTTCGGAGTAACGCCCAGCTCGGTGATGAAGGAGAATTCATGCGTGATTAACATGGGTGGATTTTCCGGGCATGAAGAACTGGCTTAAGACTAACGCACTAACCAAAAGTGTTATCGTGCGTCAATGCAATAAGCTCAGTTTTCTTCATACCTGCTGTAGAATTGGCAGGTTTAACATCTATTTACTTCAGATGTATTCATCTAGAGGCATTCAGCCTCACATCAAAAGCCAGTTCAGCTTTTCATCCCTAGCCGCCTTCTGATTTATCCATCAGGCTAAGCAAAAAATGCTTCCTCTACGGTGCGTTTATTCACTGTTCATAGTGAAATATCTTGAAGTTAAACACAACTGCTCACCCGTTCCCCGCCGTGCGCGGGACATTCGGTCCGCTCCGGCGACGCGTGCGGCTTCGCGTCCGCCCTTGTTTGCTCAGCTGTTCGCCCGTCTGCGTGTTGGTCACGGCACCACAGGGGTGCCCCCTGACACTGAGGAGCATAACTATGTCCCGATTCATGCGTGGCGACAGCGTACAGATCATGGCCGGCTTTTCGGATAACAGCATCGACTTCATTCTGACCGATCCCCCGTACCTTGTCGGCTTTAAGGACCGGTCCGGCCGTTCAATCGCCAACGACGTGAGCGACGAGTGGGTGCTGCCGGCCAGCCGTGAAATGTTCCGCGTGCTCAAAAACAACAGCCTGGCGGTGAGTTTCTACGGCTGGAACCGCGTGGACGTCTTCATGCAGGCATGGAAAGCGGCGGGCTTCCGCGTCGTCGGGCACCTTGTGTTTACCAAAACCTACGCATCGAAATCGGCATTTGTCGGGTATCAGCATGAAAGCGCCTACCTGTTGGCCAAAGGACGCCCGCCGCTGCCGGCTAAGCCCTTACCTGACGTGATGCCCTGGCAGTACACGGGCAACCGGCACCACCCGACCGAAAAGCCGGTGAGCGTGTTGCAGCCGCTTATCGAAACCTTTACGAAGCCCGGTGATCTGGTTTTAGACCCTTTTGCCGGTTCCGGCTCGACCTGCGTTGCCGCGGACCAGTGCGGCCGCCGCTGGATAGGGATCGAACTGCTTGAGGAGTACCACGCCGCCGGCCTGCGCCGCCTGGGTGAACTGCGCGCCGCCCGTGCCGCATAACGCATATTCTCTGACCGGACCATAAGGACAGCAACATGACAGACCAGACACTGACGACCGAAATCACGCAGCTTACCGACGACATTAACGACCTGGAGGAATCGCTTTACGAGTTTCACCTCCGGTTACGGGACATGACAAAGCGCCATCTTTACCGCGGCGCTGCGCCGGCGCAGAAAATGGCCGGGATGCTGATCGAGCAGATAGATACCGAACTGGTGGCGCTGTACCGGCGGGCTGCCGAAATGCGCAGTCACCTGAAGTAACGGAAGCAGGTGGTCATTTTATAACCGCCTGCTGTCTGTGCGCTGATACAGCCGCCGCTGCGCTTTTGTCCACAGGGTTATAGCCAGGCTATGCACCCGGATTGTGGACAAATGGACATAAGGAAGTTGCTGCGCGCCGCTTTTTTCCGCCATGCGGCGGGACAGGGCAGAAAACCCGGTCCGTGCGTGCTGCGGCCGGTGCCGTGACTTCACTGTAGCCCGATCGCCTTGTGGTAAAGCGCGCCTCCTTCGCCCGTTCGCACTCCCTCCACCGCGCTTACTTCCGTCGCGCTTCCGCTCAGTCTTCGCGTCAGCGCCGTGCGTAAACACATCTCCGCTCGCTTGCGCTGCGGCCTCCTCGTCACGCTTGACCACTGCGTCTCTCCGTCGGGCTGTCATTCAGTCACGGCACAGGCCGGAACTGAGACAACTTTGACTGCGGAGGATTTCTTATGACATTTAGCGGACCAGCGGTATACGTCGGGACTTACCATAAATATAACTGCGGCAGTATTTTCGGGAAGTGGTTTGATCTTACTGACTTTGAGGAAAAGACCGAGTTTCACGACGCGTGTCGCGAGCTCCACGCCTCTGAAGAAGATCCTGAATTTATGTTTCAGGACTGGGAGGGCATTCCGTCTAAATTCGTGTCTGAATCCTTTATCGACTGGGATTTCATCGCGGCGTGGAAGCGGGCGAAAGAAGAGGGCAGGGAAGACGCCTTTGTTGCCTGGGCGGATTATTCCGGCGGGTGCGATTTCGATGCGTTTGATGATGCGTACAGGGGGGAAGGCGGAAAGTGAGGAAGATTATGCGTATGAGCATATTGAAGACAGCGGCCTGCTGAATGACGTTCCGGAGCCGCTGCGCTCTTATTTCGACTATGAAGCCTATGCCCGTGACCTGTTCAGCAGCGGGTATGTGCTGCACGACGGCTTTGTATTCAGCAACTGATGACGCTGGCAGGGGAAGCCCTGCCGTAAAGGAGAAAAAATGAAACTGTCACCGCAAACCCGCGACATCCTGCGTCAGTATAAAGCCCTTGTGAATGCGCAGCGACGAACCAACGGCCTGAGAGAACTGAGGACGGAGGAGATCATGGATGAAATCTGTTATTTCATGACATGTCAGAGTGCCGTTTACATCGGTGGCCACTTTATTAAGCAGGGCGGAAAAGGGTAATCAGCACAGTCAGGCGGTTCCGGCCGCCTTTTAGCCCGCGAAAACCGTGCCTGCGGCAGCAGAAAGGAAAGAGGCGCGCCTGACGGCGCGACTCCCGTCTTTCTGCCTGTAAGGGCAGCGAGATTGATATCATGGAAAGTAGAACCACGCCGTTGAGATAAGGTCATTTGTAATTTCGAAAACAGCAATGCTTTCGAGGGGGGGCGGGTGACAGGCCATGAATGAATTCGTGATCAAACACTTTGTTACCCAGCACAGTCCTGGAAATGAGTTCTGCCCTGAGTTCCGGATTATTAAAACGATTACTTATGTAAAACTCACGCAGCGCTGATTTTCCAATCGTTGAGGGGGGTTTCGGCGGGCATACGATAGCCCCTGAAATCCTCAGAAAAGCAATCAATGAAAGCATTTATATCGTGTTTATTGTACGCCTCAAACTGAGCGGCGACGGGACGTGTTACTGACATGTTCAGCTCTCTGTGGTTGTTTATTTATGCTATTTGGTAGCATGAATATTCATTCATTTGAAGACTTCTGAAATCCTTTCTTCGGTGTATCGCCGATTAATCATAAAAAAGTCCGTTACCCCGGGCGTCCAGTCGGCTGTCATGCTTCGCACAGAGCCGGCAGGCCGTCTCTGCCCGGCCCCGTTCCGGGGCA
This sequence comes from Pantoea sp. 1B4, assembly GCF_016925765.1. Taxonomy (NCBI): domain Bacteria; kingdom Pseudomonadati; phylum Pseudomonadota; class Gammaproteobacteria; order Enterobacterales; family Erwiniaceae; genus Pantoea; species Pantoea sp. 1B4. The sequence continues at coordinate 49,711 of NZ_JAEUWZ010000004.1, forward strand.
GCGGGTTTCCATCCTGACGCAACACCTTCCGCTCGCAGCAGCCGTTCCGGCTGCGCCGCTCAGTCTCGCCGTAAACGGCGCTCCCTGCATCCCGCAACCACACATGGCGGGATGTAAGGGGCAACGCTGTTTCGCGCCCGCGCGTCACACCGTTGCGGCGGGTTCCTGCTTTCCTCATGGGTTGTTTCGCCCGTCTGAGTCCTTTCGCCGGGGCTGAGACAAGCACAAACCGCCTGGCTGTCCAGGGACGGCTGAAGCCTCTCGCTGGAAAATTTTTTTATGTGGCCAAAAATTTTTCCGCTCGCTCCCGGACATCTGCGCCGGCCCGTGCTCGTTACGCCCTTTGCGGCGAACGGCTCTCAAACGGGTGAAGGTTACAACCTGGGGAGAAAGCAGCAGTTACCCGCAAAACGTCAAGACCGCGGCCCCGGCAACTCAACGGGTGATGGTTTTAAGGGCAAACACAATCAGGAGATTTCAGTGGAACAGCCAGCAGTTGTGCGCTTACCGGATGACACCTATACGCGTGAGCAGGCGACGGCAGTCGCCGCGCAGTACATCAATGTTGCTATCGAAGACGATCAGGGTACGCATTTTCGCCTTGTCGTGCGCAAGGACGGCGATTTGGTCTGGCGGGCATGGAATTTTGAATCAAACGCGGGTTACTGGCTGAACCGTTATATCGGTGATTACGGTATTCGCAAAGCGCAGTAAGCAGTTAAAAGGTGCCCTGCGGAGCAGCAACTCTGCAGGGCGAGACAGTCATTAATCTAACGAGGTATCAACGATGTCAGTAGCCAATGTTAAAGCAAAAGCCCCTAAAAAAACCAGCGCTAAAAAAAGTGATCGACGCCGAACAGGCAGCGGTAAAAGCGGCGCTTGAAGCCACGCCGGTTGAATACGCGCCCCTGTCAGTGTTCGTGATGTCGCTGCTTAATGCCCGCACCATCCCGTATTCAACGGAAAGCATTGAAAGCATGGCGGCAACCATTAAGTCGGTCGGCCTGTTGCAGAATCTGGTCGCCCACGAACTGCTGGATGGCGAACTGGCGGTGGCCGCAGGCGGCAAACGCCTTACCGCCCTGAATCTGCTGCTCTCACAGCAGTTTCTGACCCCCGATTACCCGGTGCCGTTCAAGCGCGTTTCCCCGGAAATGGCCGCGCTGGTTTCCTACATCGAGAATGCGCAGCGCAGCGATATGCATGCGGCAGAGCAGATTGCCAGCTTCGGTGCCCTGGCTTATCAGGGCAAAGCCCCCGAGCAGATTGGTGCAGAGCTGGGCTACAGCACCCGTCACGTTCAGCGCATGCTGAAACTCGCAAACCTTGCGCCGTCACTGCTTAAATTGCTGGCAGACGATCAGCTGACGGTTGAGCAGTGCCAGACGCTTTGCCTTGAAGACGATCAGGCCCGTCAGGTGCGTGTCTATGAAGAGGTGAAAGCCTCCTGGCATAACCTGCCCGTCACCATGTTAATAAAACTCATTACCGATAAAGAAATCTCTATCACTGACAAGCGCTTTCTTTTCGTGGGCCGTGAGACGTATGAGGCAGCAGGCGGTGTCGTGCGTGAAGACCTGTTCAGTCAGCAGGAAGGTGAGGGAACGGCTGACTCAGTGCTGCTGGAAACCCTGACCGTGCAGAAGCTGACCGCAATGGCGCAGGACATTCAGAAAAGCGAAGGCTGGAAATGGAGCATGGGCCAGCTGAGTTCGTTTTATCCGCACCGGGATGCGCTGACGTATCAGCTGACTGACGAACCGGAACCGGTGTACGTCGGTGACGAGGAAAGCCGCATTGATGATCTGTACCAGGTAGCTGACGATTGCGAGCAGAACTCTGACGACGAAGGCTACAGCGCGGCCAGCGATGCAATTGAAATCATCGAAAAAGCTGCACTGGTTCGTGCCTGGACCCCGGAAATTCGCGCCATGTCGGGTGTGGTGGTCGGGTTCGATAAATACGGTGAACTCTGTGTGCAGCGCGGCGTTGTGCGTATTGCCGATCTGCAGGGCGAAGAAAGCAGCGAAACAGAGCAGGGCGCAGAGTCTGCCGTACCTCAGATCAGCCCAATCAACATGGCTAAAAAGCCGGATGCGGCTGAGGGTATCAGTCTGCCGCTTCTCACAAAAATGTCCTCTGAGCGCACTCTTGCCGTGCAGGCTGCGCTGATGCAGCAGCAGAAAAAGGCGGTTGCCCTGCTGGTCTGGCAGCTTTGCACTGACGTCTTCACCTCCGGCTCACATTATGGCAACCCGTTTGGCATCCGCGTGACCGTGCCTCACTACAGCCTGACGCAGAATGCCCCGTCCGGTGACAAAGGCCCGGGCTTTACTGCCCTGATGCAGGAAAAGACCCGTCTGGAAGCCCTGCTGCCGCAGGGATGGAATAAAGACTTCACCACCTTCTTCTATCTGAGCGGTGAAACGCTTATGTCACTGATGGCGTTCTGTGTCGCCTGCTCGGTTGACGGGGTACAGACGCGTGAATATCAGCGCACCTCTGACAGCCGCCTGGACTCACTGGAAAACGCCATTGGCTTCCACATGCGTGACTGGTGGCAACCCACAAAGGCGAACTTCTTCGCTGACCTGAAGCATACACAGATTATGGATGCGCTGACTGAGGCCGGTTTTAAAGGCGCGGCAGCAGACGCGGCGAAAATGAAGAAGGGGGATGCTGCAGAACTGGCAGAGGGAAAAATGCGGGATACGCGCTGGGTGCCAGCCTGGATGAAAGGGCCGGAGCCTGAAACGACCGGCGGGGCCGGATCTGCTGACACTGACAACAACGATCCCGCTCACGCGGCCTGATAAGGAGCGCCGCCCTTCGGGGCGGCATGGAGACAAACATGAAAAATAACAATGCTCTGAATCTGACCGTGCTGACCGGAATGCACCCCTGCGAATTTGAGGAGTGGCGCGAAAGAGGCGAGCACGATCGCCATATTCTGACCAGCGCTGTCGCGCAGCTGCTGCACGTGCCAGCGGGCTGGAATGTCAACGGGGAATACCGTGGCGAATTTGGCGGATTCTTTCCGGTTCAGCTGCGCTACACGCCGCCCGGAGAGGCGTTCAGTCTCTGCGTATGCAGCCCGGGAGACGTGTCCGGGGGAGTGGCTGATTGTACTCATGTCAGCTGACGGTAACTGCGTGCGCGAGGTGCTCAGGCTGACGCCGTTCGACCCGCAGCGCATCAGCGACCTGATCGCCGCAGCGGCGCAGGCATCCCTACTGGAACACTGCGCAGCCGGCATAGCGGAATATCTTGCAGAAGGAGAGTTCGCATGATCCCGGTCAGCCGTTCACTGGTTCCGCTTTCACCTGCACGCCGTGCAGCGATGCAGGCCATCGCCTTCGTTGAAAACAGGCATGAACGTAACGTGTACTGTGCAGACTATCCGTATGCACACGCCTTTTTCCGCCTTCTCAGGGGCAGCAGGCGGGTAACCCTGAAAGAAATCCGCTTTTTCCGTCCCTCAATGCTTGAGGCCGAATTCAGGGGTAACAGACAGTCATGGCTGGCAGCGATTGACCGGATGATTGCCAGTGCAGGTGAGGACTGTCCGCATCCGCTGAGCAGTTATGATGTTCACGATCTGTTTCCGGGATGGCGTTTTCAGGGCACCGAGCGGCAGCGGCGAAAAACGGAGCTGCGCGATGAGAAGTATTCCCGCCAGTATCGCCGGGAGAGAGAGGAGAAAACGCGGATTCATCAGGCGGTAAAAGGGCAGGCTGAGATTGACCTGGCATTCCACACGCCAGCCAGTGTCAGCTGCTGGATATCACGCTGGTCTGACTCGCAACTGCATCATACCGAGCTGGAGATCATGTTTTATAGGTGGAGTGAGAGATTCCCTTCACTGAAATCTCTGGAGCGCTGGGAAATGGCAGGCCAGCCGTTATGGAGACTAGGGGCTGAGGCCGGGTTCCTGTCAGAGGAATCGACCGCGATGACGCAGGAGCTGGAACGCTGGATGGTACCAAACAAGCTGATGTTCAGGGCGGTAGCGGTATGAGCCAGGGAGATTACAGCACTGAACTGAAAACGGCACGGAGTCATGGCCCCCCTTCGGCTCCCCGGCTTTGCCGGGTCGTCAGTCCTACTGCGCTAACCGGCTTTGCCGGTAAGCTCCGCCGAACCCCTTCGGGTTTCGGACATAGGGCCTGATGGCTGAGGTCAAAAGCTGCAACCGGCTGTCGCCGGTGCTTCAACCGGGCGCGCTGCGCCCTTTAAGGGCGTCACGCCGTTCCGTCGTGACGCCTGTGTTCATGCTCATCCCTGTGCTGTCACCCTTTTCCGGCTGGTACGGAGCGGAGGGCTTTTCGTAGCACAGTCATCCGTTCGCCCACTAGGGGTACGCTTCGCCGTTCCTCGCCCGTTCGCACTCGCCACAAAGACGGCTCGCTTGCGCTGCGGCCTGCGGTGACGCCCCGTGTTCGCTCGTCTGCCGGTGCTACTTCTGCCCTTCGCCGCTCCATACCAACCGAAACAGGGTTTTAGTAACCATCAGAGGAGAACCAGCATGAACACACAGAACGTCAAAACCGCCGCAACCAAAACCACCGAAACCGGGGCTGAAGGGCAAAACATCAACGGCCTTGATCCGGCACTGGCTCAGAGTCTGGATTATCTCAGGTTATTGAAGTCGGAGAGCATGACCGAGGAAGAACGTTTTGAACTTCTCACAGGCACTCTGAGGAATATGGCTGAAGAGGTTTGTAACACGGTTACTGACTGGTCGCGCCCGCGCCCGATGATCCCGCTGGCGTCATTTAAAGCGTGGATTGAGGCGGCACACATTGCGCACGGCTATCCAGACGGAATAGGCGATGCAGCATGGGGATACGCAAGCAATGAACTGGCTTTGATTCTCAAAGCCGGATACGCCATGCATAAAGCGGATATTGCCCGATGAGCGAAGTGCAGATGTAAAAAAAGCAGAGTTTCCTCTGCTTTCTTCACCGCCGGTATTTACGAGATACCGGCAACATCAAAACCAGAATCTGGAGAGATATATGATTTTTGACATGCAAATCGTCGCACATGCCATCGCGATTGTAAACGCCATGCGCAGCGGCCAGCTGGCACATTTAACAGCAATGGTGTTTTCACAGTGGATGCAGGTAGCGCGTCAGGTGGAGAAGCAGCCATGAGCCAGATTATTGAGCATCCACATTCCACAGCATTCACCAGCCCGATCCAGCAGGACGATATCACCAGAGTGATGGGCAAATACTGCCTTATTCGCCTGGATAATGGTGCAGATTCCTTCTGGCACAATGGCCATTATGTCTGCGAGGCAAACGGTGCATATGGTGAAACGGGTGTGTCAGACATTGCCAGGCTGACCGCTCGGGCGGGTGGTCATTCGTTACGGTGCATCGAGCTGCCGGTGCCTGATGGCGAGTGGTGCTGGGGTGATATAGCGGAAACACTGGCTCGCAATGCCCTGAGTGAAACGGTACGGGCCTCCTGCATCGTGACGGGCTGCATAGCAGCGCAGGGCAGGGGGGTTCACTTCTGCAATCATCCGCTGCTGAGCGGTGACAACTCGAATCTGTGGTTTCCGATTGGCAACAAGGAAGACTGGTTTGCGGCAGTGGAACGGATTCTGATCATGAACGGTTTAGCCGAAAATCTCACCAGTCTTTCACCGCTTCGTGACGGACCAGATTACATGGACTGGAAAGCGACCTATAACAGGAAGGTCATAATCTAGGGAGCTAAGGCCGGTTTACACCGGCCATTCTGGCCATGAGCGGGGTGCTGAACCGCGAAAAAACCAGCAGGCCTTACAGGCCAGGCAAAACCCGGTGCTGACGCACCGGCTTTCCCCTTCCGCATTCTCTGTAGTCTGCCAGTAATGCCGGGTGTCTCATTTCTGTCCGGATGGTGTCGCCGGTTATGCCGGTTCTGGTGCGATGGCTGCCTTTACTGACTAAACATCAACTTCAGGGGCCGGGACATGGCCACCTTCGGCTCCCCGGCGTTGCCGGGTCGTCAGTCCTACTGCGCTAACCGGCTTTGCCGGTAAGCTCCGCCGAACCCCTCCGGGTTTCGGACATAGGGCCTGATGGCTGAGGTCAAGGGCTGCAACCGGCTGTCGCCGGTGCGTTCACTGGCCCCGAAATCGGGGCCGCTGAAGACCGGACCGGCAAAGGGCCGCCGTCCGGTGCTGTGCCCTGTTCATCTCCCGCGTTCTGTTTCGTTTCCTGAATCCCTCGCCGTGCAGGAATCTGGCACACGGGCGCCTTCGCACAAGGGACGCAAGCTAAACGGCTGCACCCGGTCCCTTCGGGCTGCGGCTTTGCCGTTTCCCTCTGCGCTCAGCCTGATCCCCGTGCGCCCGTTCAGCCCTCACGGCGAGGAACTCAGAGAAACATCGAATAAACCACACGGGAGACACAACATGTCAAAGCTGAACGTCAACACCCCGGCTTCAGAATCTAAAGAATCATCTTCTTTAACGGCAAAACCATCAGAAGAAATCAGCTATGAAGCTATCCGCCGTGCATTACGTCGCAGTCTATTTTTCAAGGATCATCCGCAGTTCAATGTGAACACCGCGGCGCTGCGTAGCGATTTTGCTATGAATCTGGAGTATCTGACGGCGGCAACCTTTACGCGCGAAGAGGCAGATTTTAATACGGGAAAATTCCGCTCAGGAATCGAGATGTTGCTGATTAACGCGCATGAAAAACTGCAGATCACGGTTTTTGTTTATGCTCCAGCGTCAGGCTCTGCACCGGAAACCTATGAAACCCGGATCGTGCATTCAGCTAATCCGATTGGTGAAGAAGAGTATGCGGAAAATACCGAATACCAGACTACTAACGTTTACAAAGCCGCAGGTGAGCTGAATGTTGCGGCGCTTGATCTGTTCTGGTCTGAGCATGAAGGGCTGATTAAATATGCGAAGCAAAACCTGCCCCGGACTAACGAATACAGCCCATTCTGCCACTGGCAATTTTCGCACCTGAGAGGATGACAACATACTCCCCTGCAGCGCTCTGCAGGGGAAGTGAGATATCTGATATTCAGCGAATCGCTGGCCGCTTTATAAACTTTTTTTATTTGACAGCTGACACCATTCCTTTATGAGGTAATTAATTATGGTCCGTTTTTCTTCCCGCTATGCAGCCCCGACTGCTATCCGTAAAAACAGCCCGCTGAATAATGATGAGCTGATGCGCATTGTTCCGAGCGCATTTTCAGCCGAAAAGCATGATTCACGCTCTGAGCGTTATACCTATATTCCAACCATTACACTGCTGGATAAACTGCGTGAAGAAGGGTTCGAACCTTTTTTATGCCAGCCAGTCGCGCGTCCGCGATCCGGAAAGACGTGAATTTACCAAACACATGATCCGCCTGCGCCGGGGAAATAATAACAGCGGCGAAGAGGTTCCGGAAATCGTATTACTGAACAGCCATGACGGCTCCAGCAGTTATAAAATGATCCCCGGTATTTTCCGGCAGGTCTGCACGAATGGCCTGGTGTGCTGGAAATCGTTTGGTGAAATCAGCGTGCCACACAAGGGGGGATATTGTATCGCAGGTTATTGAAGGTGCTTATGAGGTGCTGGGCGTGTTCGATAAGGTGGAAAATAATATCGGCATGATGAAATTCATTCAGATTAACAGTGAAGAACGCCGCCTGCTGGGCCAGCTGGCGCTGGAATATAAATATGACGGCAAAGAGCCGCCGGTGTCAGCTGAGCGTATTATTAAGCCGCGCGCCTGGTATGACAAAGGCACCGACCTGTGGACCGCGTTTAATATCGTGCAGGAGAACCTGATCAAGGGGGGTGTGTCCGGCAGAACGGCGAAGGGAAAAAGAACCACGACCCGACCGGTAACGGGCATCGACGGCGATATAAAGCTGAATCAGGCGCTGTGGAAGATGGCGGAGGAGTTCGCAAAACTCAAATCATGAAAATAACCCCGGCATGCCGGGGTTATTTTTTGTCAGGCATTACATCCGCAGTTAAGAAATTTTCAGGCGCGGGCGTTTTCTTATTCTGCTTCGCCATTGCGGTGTAAACCTCATCCCGTGCTATGAGCACGCGGTAAATACTCTTGATGATTGCAGCATATTCACGACGCTGTTTGATCAGCTTCGGGCTCGGGCCGGTGTTGTACATCCCGACGCTGTCCCAGTTTCTGCCATACTGTCTGAAATTTCGCGCCTCGATCCACGCACCGGTATAAATGCAGATGCACGGATCTTTCAGCAGCCTTTCCCGCGTAATATCAAACTTTTTCAGCTGATTAAAGTGAGAGCTGTTTATCTGCATATTGCAGACATCATGCGTGCCGCCGCTGCTTTTCGTATTCAGCGCATTATTACGCATGCGTGATTCCTGAATGGAATGTGCCATCAGGAGACGCGGATCAATACCGAAATCCTGACCGGCTTTTGTGAAACACATTTCCGGCGCAGCCTGCGCGCTGAATACAGCGGCAAGCGCGAAAGCAGCAAATATTTTCATTCTGATAATCTCACGTACGTGCGCGTAAAGCGCCAGGCGGGTTCGTGTGGAAAATACCCGCTCAGATCATTGCTTGCAAGATAATTCGTTACAGACGCGCACGTTGCGCTGGCGGGCTGGAGATAAACCCCGTTAGGGATATAAAGAATTCAGCAGGATAGCGTTATTTACCAAGCCGCTCTTCGGGGGGTAAGATTTCATCACACCCCACGCAAGATTTCATCTTGCAGTTTTTTTTATTTTAAAACATAGAGTTATCCTGTTTTTAATGGAGTTTTTTGCTTATATAAAATTAAAAGTGTGCTAATTAACACACTTTACAGTGCCGTATTGTGTGTCATGATGGTGCCTTATTGTGTGTTGTTATGGTGCTGGATTGTGTGTTGTGACAGTGCCGCATTGTGTGGTAATTAGGCACTGCAAAAGGCACTGTAGGGTGTGCTAATTATCGCTAGTCATTAAAATCAATAACCTAGATATATGCTACGCCATGCTAGTGCCTGATTAACACACATCAAAACAGCCCACAGTGCCGGATTAGCACACCTAAAATAGAGTAGTAATGCCTGCTCACCACACCTTAGTTACTCAGGTTTTATCATTTCTTATGGCCTGGAAAGCTATATAGTGCTGAATTAACACACATTTTTGATGCGTCGCCTCCTATATCAGATCTCATGAAAAAATAATTACCTAGTGCTGGATTGACACACACTCATTCAAAGAGAAATAATTAAATCAGCTGAGCTACACCTTCTACATATTTCTCCAGAAAAGATGCTCTGGTTTCTTATTCGCTTAAATTTTTCAGAATGCGATCTTATTTTCGCCGCTACGGAGTGACAGCAAAATGGCCCGAAGGAATATTTATTTTAAAGAGAAAACTGAAAGGGAAGTCCTTGAGCTTGTACAGATTGAGCTTCAGAACGGAGCCACACACGGCGAGATAAACTTTTCCTCTGTTGTGAATGAGCTCGTCGGTATTGGTTTGATGGTAAAAAAACATCAGGGTGAAGGTAGCAAGTTTGATGCTGAGGGATTCAATCGAGATCTGATACGCAAAGTTTCGGGAACCCGTGAAGGAACCAGCATTATGATTGCAATGCTTACAGAAATGTACCTGCATGTCAGAGGAGAGAACAATGCACACGCTCTGGAGGAGCTGATTGACCGTAACCTGACGGGGATAAGTGCGGCAGAGGATAGGGCTGAAAATAAGCACTTTATCCAGGAATAACGAAGCCGGGCGTTTGCCCGGCAATTTTTAATTTACGCGCGAAACAGGGATTCTCAGCGTGAACGTAGTACCCTTTCCAATTTCAGAGTGTGCCTTTATTGAACCGCTCATGGTTTTTATATAACTGTTCACAATAGTAAGTCCGAGTCCAAGACCTTGCCTGGTTTCTGATTCAGCACCTTGATTAAAAGGCTTGTAGAGGAACTTTAACTTACGCATGTCAAAGCCACATCCATTATCACTTACTCTTATCATTAAAATTCTATCGGTCAGTCTGAGTCTTACATCTATTAATCCATTACTGGTGTTTTTATTGGAATTATCTATCAGGTTGTGAATAATCGATATGAGCTTTTGCTTGTCAGTTCGAATCAGTGTTTCAGGCAGGTTTACATGAAACTCTAATTTGTTTGTTGTTTCATTGAAGAGTGACATGCTTGATTCGATTATTTCATTGAGCCTGAAAGTTGTCAGATTTAAACCAACGTTTCCGATTTCAATCCTCGAGAACTCAAGGATCTCTTTTGTTTGCTGGAAGAGTTTATTTGAGTGGAATGAGATTTTTGCAAGATATTTCTGAGTTGCGAGCATGCCCTCTTGGGGATCTATCATATCGCATGCGAGTTGAATTTTTTGGATTGAACCAGACATTTCGTGATAAATTGCCGAGATAAAGATATTCTTACCTTTTATGGCTGCTTTAAGTTTGGAGATGTGCATCCATAATACAATCATTAGAAGAAAAAGAAGGCATATACTTGCGAGCGCAGTTGTTTCTGCACTCATTGAGTTATCGCTTATTATCTTTTTAACTCTCTCAAAGTTTTTAATCTGAATACGATAGATGATTTGTTGCAGGTCAATCAAAGCCGGTTGCATTTCATCCATTTTTCTTAGCAGCATTGCTTTTGTTGATGAAGGGTTTTCCGGATTATAGAGTGCGCCTAAATCAGCGCTTTGTTTTTCAATATTACTTAGAGCTGATATGAAATCTGGCTCGTAATAAAACGTGCCGCTATAATTATATTTATTGCGAAGGATTAGTAGTTTTGAGTCAAAGACGGATTTACTGATCAGGAAAGCATTCGGATTTTCAGTTTTATAAACTGCAGTTCTGGTACGTTCGAAAGCAAGAAATAATATTTCTGCAGTAGAATAGTTATCAAGAGTAGGAGCTATACTTCTGTACTGATTTTTTACTTCATTGAACTTCATAACAGTTAGATAGACGGAACCTCCAAAAAGCAGAGTCAGTACCAGGCCAACAAATACCGCTGTTTTTTTTACCTTTCATCTACCGCCTCAATTCTGTTTATCTGCCAGACAGTGCGAGCATTTACTTCAAGATTATTCAACTCTGGATGCTGGTCCCCGGGATAAATGACAGCAAAAGGACCGAGATCTGAGACGGGTATCTGTTTTCCGTTTTTCTTGTAGGCAAGGATGACTCCATACTTGTCCAGTTCGGCTACGGGGAGGGTATAGCTGTAGTCATCAAGAGCAAAGATTCGCAACTGAGAGGCCTGAACACCGTACGATTTCAGGAGCGTAGTAAAAGTTACACCTTCGAATGTTGCTTCAGGGGTGAAATTAGTAGAGGTTTTAATAGTTGATAAAGCCAGATGTGACAGGTCTTCTGTAGTGATCGTTTTAGTCGTTTTACCAAAAACTAACTGAAGCGTGTCTGCCAGCACCACAGGTGCTGACGTCATGGTGAGACACAATACACATGCCCTTATTATCATTTTTGTTTCCTTTTTCGCATGATCAGTTGGCCAAATTCATCGTCACCTTCCGGCACCCAACCTCGGGCTGCATAAAATCCTGCCGCAGAAGACCCTTTATCGGTGGTCAGTTCAATCTGGTCATCACTTCCGCTAAAGAACCAGTCTGTGATTCTTTCGAGTATCTCACTCCCAATACCTCGCCCGTGATACTCCGGTCTGACAAACAGGCCGCCAATGAGGGCATGGGGAATGTGTATACCCAGTCCGTAACCCACAAATTCGTCATTAATACTGCAGATCCATCCACCCCCCTGGCTGATGTCTTCAATTACCTGTTCTCTCTGCAGATATTGTATCTGGTGAGCATGAACCATGTTTTCCTTTACAGAAAAACGGATGTCGTAAACTTCCTTGATGTGTCTTGGTTCAAGTTTCAGGAATTCCATTTTTAGTACCATTATTCAATAGAAAATATTTGCCAGAAGAATTGAGGATAAAATAAACACCCGCGTCGGTTTCTCGACAAGTTCAACACCATACTTGACGATGGTTTCACCGATTTCCTGTTCATGCTGATTTAACTGTCCTGTTAACAAGATAATCGGAACTTTCTCATCTGTACTGCGAATTTTCTTAATGACTTCCTCTGAGTTTTGATCATAGTCAAGTAGCCAGTCAATAACATACCCATCATAAGATTCGCTATCAATAGCTTCACTGAGAGAGGCCGCAGTCTGAAAGGCCTGCCCGTCTATGCCGTACCTATTGGATACAGACTGCATTAACTCCAGGATTTCATTGTCATTATCAAGTATCGCTATTTTTGGGGCAGGCAAAAGGTCCATTTTCTTTACTTTCTTCATATCTTTGTGAATTTTTGAAGAAGTCGGGTTTATAATATAGAAGTTCTTACTTTTATATGCATAGTTAATACCAGGTTCTTTAACCTCTACATCTTCATTACTTACTTCAACATTACATCGGATATGAATGTCGTTTACTATAAATAAGCCATTATAGTTACGCCTATCATCTAATGATTCATTGAAGAAAGAAAAAATACGTTTTACTTCCTGATAAGTTATGCCACGTTTTTCGTCTAGTTTTTGTTTGGCGCTCTTATATTGAATGTCTAGTATTTCAGCAATAGTAGATGCCTGCTTTCTTTTTCCTATTCCCTTCCGTTCCAACAGGTTCAGGACTTTTTCAAGATTTAGCTTTGGTCTTTCCAATTGAACACCCGGCTGTATTGAATAGATTTAATAGTTTGCGTTTTTGCATTTCAATTTGGGTTAACTCAAAGATGATACACGACTGACGAACTTTTGAAGATAATTTTATGCTGTCAACTTATTGATATATATAGATTTATTTTAAGTCCTCGAAATGGAATCAGAGAAATCCTCAAAAAATACTCAGTAAAGGGTTCACTTAGGGAACGGTTATCTAGTAAAGTAGTGTAAGTGCCTTACATACATGTGCTCGCAGCGTAACGCCAAAGCTGTCGTGCTGTGTAATGTGAGGCTCAATGTCAGTTTAAAAAATATGAACTCATGCTACGCCATAGCCTCACTGAATTTATTCTTGAATGGGGTCTAACTGCTACTGATGAGCTCATATATAAAATAATACATACATAAACCTATGCCGAAGTGTTCTCCACAAACATCTTTGCATAGCTGCGTTCAATCAGCCCCTCTCCTGTTCAGCATGTCTGGTGAGGGGCAGTTGATCGTTTTACAGATAGTTTCCAGATAGGTTTCCAACACCAGGGTTTTTTCTTCTTCTTTTCATTAACTAAGAGTTTTCTTTTCTCAGGAGGTGTGAGGTATCTAAAAGCCAACTTTCATTATCAATACTAGTCCCCGTTAATTAATGCATACGCTTTATGCGCGTATGAACTCAGTGTTTTTTTTAAACTGGATATTCACAAATGAAAATTACCCACTCCGTTACCGGTTTACCGGTGAACGTGGCGGTAGCATTGCCTGATGAGGTTAAGACTCACTCAGGCAATGTATTCAGCCGCACCGCCAACCGTTTCCATTCTGCTTCTTCTCTGTTCTTAACCTCCCTGAAATCCTCCCCCTCATTTCGCCACAGCCTAATGCTGTGTGCGTTGATGCTGGTTGTTGTGGTTTTTCCACATATTGCTAATGCCACTGACCTGCTGAAGACGCAGCAGCAGGATGCCAGTGACACGTTTGGCCTGCAAAGCTCCGTTATGCGCTGGATTTATTTTGCAGAGATCATCATTTCAGTTGTGGGGTTCATTAAGACCCGAAATCCTCTGGTTTTTGTCGGCCTTATTGTGGTCCTGCTCGTAACCCGTGCTTTCTACGGTATGGTCGGGTGATATATGGAAGACAGGGAATCGCGAAGGTATTACTTCCCGGAAACCCTAAACAACCAAAAGCGTTGGTTTGGTCTGCCACCTGAAGAGGCGGTTATTCTCATTGGTTGTGGCGGACTGGGGTTCTGGATTGACATGTTTGTCATCATGCTCATTACCGGCGGTGCGCTCTGGCTTCTTATACGTCACCTGAAGAAGGGGCAGGGGTCCTGGTGGCTTCTGAACCTTCTTTATTGGTATCTGCCCACCACGCTTTTCCGGACGCAGCTGCGGCGTGTTCCGGATTCCGGCAACCGTCACTGGATGCAGTAGCCCTTCTGCCGCCTTTCGGGGCGGCACATTTCCCTGAAAATGGGAGGACTCATGAAACTTCAGATAAAAGAAACGCGCCACCGCGTGGTGGTATACACGCTCACGGGACTCGTCGCCCTCGTCTTTCTTCTTGCTGTTGCCTGTGGCATTACCGGTGCAATGGCCTGGTATTTTGCTCACACGCAGAAAACCATCACCACTCCGATGACATTCGACAGACCATTTGTCTCCGATGTAACAGCCGGAGACGCAGCGCTGAATAGCATGCTTGTTCGATCACTCGTTAACCTGCGTCTCAACGTCACGCCAGAAACGGTCGATCGCCAGCACGAGCTTCTTCTGAGTTTTGTAACTCCTGAAGCACGCTCTGAAATGAAAAAGGTGTTGGCTACCGAATCCGCATATGTGAAAAAAAATGGTATTGCCAGTGTGTATAGCATTGAGCAGGAGGCCACTGACCCTAAGACCGGCGATATCACGGTCGGAGGGACACTTCGAGCCAGTACTACAAACGGCAGCGTCAGCGTTGATCTGCCTGTTGCCAGGCAGGCCTGGCGGCTTCGTCTCCACTACGTAAATGGTCTAATCCGACTTGAAGCCTTTCCCGAAGTGTCCTGGTCCGCCTCTTTCAACGCAGATAGCTCTGGAAAATCATTATGAAAGCACAACTGATTGCCGCGTTCATCGCCGGTGTCAGCCTGACTGGTCCGGTCAGCGCTACCGTACCCGGACCGGCTGGTACTGTATTTGAAAATAATGCGCATCTTAAAGCGATGATGAGTAATACCAGTCCAAATAAAATTGTTATCGATGGTGAATTGATCACTGGTATTACCGGCCCTGATAACGCCTATAAAAAAAGCAAATACTGCCGATGGCGCACTGCTGATAACGCCTCTTACGGGGCAGGATTTCACAATCTTCCTTGAAACTGCCGGCGGCGTAGGCGTCTCAATTGATGTATCACCGAAACCGGGAAACGGGCGCACTCTGCACCTTATTCCGGCAGATGCACCGGTGAAACCTAACCCTGACGCTAAATCATGGGAAGAAAGTCAGCCGTTCCAGAAAATACTGGTGAGCATTGCTCGCACCGTAGCGAATGGCGAGGTACCTGAAAACTATACCGAGATTAAGGCTTCGCGCGGTCCTGTCTATACCCCCCCCGCTGGCGTGCAGCTGACACCTGAACGTCAGTTGGCAGGTTCGCATCTGCGGGTGATGCGTTATCGCATAAAAAATACAGGCTATGTGACCCGGATGCTTAGCGAGAAACAGTTCTGGCAGAAGGGCGTGCGTGCAGTAATGCTTTCAACACAAACGCTTTATGCGAACGGTGAAGGCTTTGTATGGGTGATCTTCTCAACTGATCCGGAGGGCGGAGCATGAGCAATATCAATACCGCAACGCGTCGCCGGCAGTGGGTAATCACCGGTGTGGCCGTCGCGGTTATGCTGGCCGTGGGCGCGGGTATATGGGGGGTATTCAGAGCATCTTGCGGCACTGAAAAATCCTCCTCCGGCTCCGACCGCAGATCTGACAGGAGCAGGACTCGTCAGCAGTAGTTTTACCGCTGCAGTGTCAGAGTCCGTACTGACGCAGCAGCAGAACAAGACTGCCTCCCTTGAAAAGGACCTATCTACGCTGTCCAATAATGTCAGTTCACAGAACGAAGCGCTGACGCGCAAACTCGAACAGATAAGCTCGGCACTGGATAAGCTGCAGAGTCAGACGGACAAACCGCCATCGCAGAACGGGCCTGTCACTTCACAAACCGGACCAGGGACAACCGCTACTGGCCCAGCCTCGCTGGGACAGTCTGGTCCGGCACAATGGCGCGTAACTAATCCCGGTAACGGTCCGGGAGCAGGGCAGGGGAGTCAATTCTATCCTGCGCAGAGTCATAGTTTTTATCCCGGTAACGGTACTGTGCGCCCGGGTGGTCTGAGTCGAGATACTTTTACCTACGCTGCGCTCACAGAGAAAAAGACAAAGCTTCCCTGGATTCCATCAGGATCGTTTTCAGAAGCGGTAATGATTGAAGGCGCAGATGCCAATGCGAGTGTTACTGGCCAGCAAAATACCTCTCCAGTAGTCATTACTTTGTTGGGTGACGTTTCTATGCCCAACGGTAAAACATACAACATGGATCAGTGTCGCGTAACTGGAGAAATTTTCGGTGATATTTCCAGCGAACGTGGCGAGGTCCGCACCAAAAACATCAGCTGCATACTGAAAAATGGCAAGCACATCGATATGGCTTTCGACGGTCATGTGTCTTATCAGGGCAAGCAGGGTATTCGCGGCAAGCCTGTCATGCGTAATGGTGCAGTACTCGCTAACGCCGGATTTGCAGGGTTGCTATCGGGACTGGGTGAAGGTGTTCAGGCTGGCTCCACTACCACCGTCGGCATCGGTGCCACAGCTTCGCCAGCTGCAGGTGACATCTTAAGACAGGGACTAGGCGGCGGTGCCAGCAAAGCAGCAGATACGCTGAGTCAGTACTACATCAAACGCGCCGAGCAGTATCACCCTGTTATTGATATTGGTGCTGGCAACTCCGTGACAGTCGTATTCCAGCAGGGATTCAGGCTCGAAACCATTGAGGATGCTGAGGCGGAGAAAGCGCTAAAAGACGCGCCACAGGCCACTGTTCAGCAGGCTACAGCAGTGGTGCCTGCCAGCGTCAATGCAGGCAGTGCACCGGTTCTAAATCCTGATGAAGTACTGCGTCAGGCCAGTCAGTTACGTCTCGGTGATACGATCCCTCAATGAAGGAGTTTTCAATGAAACAGTGGTATGTGCTGCAAACGCTTTTTGCACAGGAGAAAAGGGCTGAGGCACATCTTATTAATCAGGGGGGTTGAATGTTACCTACCATTTTTCACCTGTCAGTTACTGGCTGACGGGAAAGTGAAGCCGGTTAAAGCACAACCCCTTTTTCCTGGATATTTGTTTGCAAGGTTTGATCCGGAAGACATTCACACAACCACTATAAAATCTACACGAGGCGTATCCACGATTGTTCGGTTCGGAAACCGCATTGCTGTTATGTCTGATGAAGAAATGGATCGCTTAAGGCATGGTGCGGACTCGGCAGCGAAGGCTGACATGCAGTCTCCTGCGCATGGTGACAAAGTGTTGATTGCAGGCGGCGTTTTCGGAAACCTTGAAGCTATCTGGCATGAGCCTAATGGTGCAAAACGGGCAATATTATTGCTGAATTTTATGGGCCGCCTTATTGAGTTGGATTTGAAAAAGGCCCGATCTGAAGGAATGCAGATTAAAAGACTAACCGGCAGTAATCAGGCTGCCGCCTGAGTGGTTTGACTCTTGAGCATTTGAAATTTGCAGAAGATGGAGCACCGTATGAGACACTCACACGTTAAAAGAATCATTAAAAATGATAAGTTACTAGTTAGCCTGACTATTATTGTACTGACTTTCAATATGGTCACGTTGTTTTGGCTCAGGCACAGCGGATACCTGACATGGGAATCATTAAACTGGTCAGTTTTGAGGGTGATTGCTCTGGTCTCAGCATTAATGGCCGCTTTAAATCTTTACCTGCTCTTGAAACGCGACGAACTGAGCACCGTCTACCTTTTACCAGCTTCGGTTCCCTGGCTAATGGCGATGTTTTGGTACGTTTGCAAGAGTGTTTGGTATTGGTCGCTTCCTTCCTCTCCTGTTCAATACTTAATTTTTGGTGCGCTGGGAAGTTTCTTCTTCACTCTGGCTATTGTAGCTGCAATGGCTAACCAACATGAAAGTATGGATAAACGGGTTTAGTGCAACGCAACAAGCGATTATGAACGGTCAGAAACCGCGTTAGTCCGGGTTTTACTCAGCTGAGTAAAACCCGGAAGTTATAGAAAAACGTCATGTTGCAATCTTCACCTGCTCTTTTACTGCTCGTTCAGTTAAATCCCAACGCACCACTCCCTTATCAACTGCGGCCCTTCCGTATCTGAGGAAATTACTATGCAAAAATTATTTGCGTGCGCACTGTTGTGCGCTGCGCTGACCGGCTGCGCCGGTATGAACTCTGATTTTGACTGTAACAAAACTGCGACCGATCAGTGTCTGTCTATGTCCGATGCCAGTAAACTGGCATCGAAGCATAAAAGCCTGGACGATCTGAGCGCAGAGAAGGAGGCCGGCCCAAAGCCTGCCGCTGAGGCGCTGGCGACGCCCGGCAATGCGAAATCCGCCATCAACCCTTACCGCTCTGTTAGCGTGGCCTCTCTGTCACCGCGCCCCATATCCGGACAGATTGCAAATTCCGGGAACATCCGGGCATCAACACTGCCGGTCCACTCCGCATCACTGTCCGGAACCTCAGTCGCTGCAGCCGATGCCAACGGGCCCGGACATGCAGACGCACGTCGTATTCCTGACGCCACTCAGAGATTGTGGATTGCGCCTTGGGTGGATGAGCAGGACAGCTTCCATCAACCCGCTGTGGTTGAATTTGTTAAGCAGAAATCCCGCTGGGATGAAGACTTTCGCGTGATTAGCGAGGGAGAGTAATGAATAAACATTTTCCCTTCAAATCACGACATGAAACGTTCTCGCCCGACGCAGCCGGTGCTGCTCGGGGAACGATAAAATCTGGAGAATGGCATGCTCAATAACGTTATCGATCATCTTGCCGGCATTCTCAGCAGCGGGCGAGGTGAGGGCGGGGCAAAAGAAGCTGCCGCCATGCTACGTCAGAACTTCAATTATCCGTCTCTGAGTGGTCTGTTCCCCTGGCGCGCTTATGACGATACAACCGAACTCTACGTCAATAGCCGTTCCATTGGATTCGTTATGGAAGTGGCACCGCTGGCAGGTGCAAATCAGCAGGTGGTGCAGGCACTGGATGATCTGCTGCGCAAAACATTACCCCGCAAAACTCCCGTCACAGTGTTGATGGTCGCCAGTAAGTGTGTTGGAGATCTGCTGGATGAGGGGCTTAGTCGAAATATGTGGAAAGGCAATATGGCTCCACAACTCAATGCGATTACTAAGGCTTTTTGGGAGCGCTCAGCACTCAAGGGGTTGGCGAATAATCGCGATTATCCGCTGTACCTTCGTAACTACCGCGTGTTTCTGGTGTACGCACAGGCCGGACGTGGTGGTATTCGGGCTATGGAAGAGGCAGTTCAGATGGGTAAAACGCTGCGCGTTTCGTTGCAGGCAGCCCATATGGATACCCGCCGCGTCGGGCCAGAAGAGTTTCTTTCTGTGGTTCGTGAGCAGCTCAACTACCGGCCGGGGCAGGTCACTACGAGTAATAAACAGTGGAACAGTGATCAAGAGCTGCACCGCCAGTGTGTTGACCCCAGCACAGAGCTTGAAGTGCATCCCGGTTTTCTTCGGCTAACCACGGCTCTTCAGCCGGAAGATCGAACCCTCGATAAAAGCGAAACTGATGGTGTCGCTCGTACACGCATTGTCAGCCTGCAGCTGACCCGAACACCCGCGAAGTTTGCGCTGTGGCAGGCTTCAGACAACCTGCAGAATATGCGTTTCCCGGATCTTGGTATTCCCTGCCCGTTTATTCTGAGCTGGACGGTATGCGTTGAAGATCAGGTAAAAAAGTCAGAACTCTGCATTCAGCAAAGAGCAGGACCTGGGTAAGAAAGCAGGAACCTCTTATGCGAAGCTGTTTCCTGGTACCGAACGTGCTTATCAGGAGTGGCGCGGACTGCGTCAGGAACTGGCCAACAATGAAATCGCCATGTGCGATATGTCACTGAATCTCACTCTCTTTACACCGGATGATGCGAGCGAGCAGAAAAAATGTGAGCTGGCAGCGATCAATGTGTTCCGTAAAAACGAGCTTGAAATAGCAGCACCGCGCTTTCAGCAGTTACGCAACTGGCTTACCACTTTGCCGTTTATGATGCAGGAGGGTTTATGGGACGATATGCGTCAAATGGGAGCGACACTCCGCTGTAAAACGTTTAATGCAGTCAATCTTATGCCCGTAGTTGCCGAACGGCAGATGTCACCGCGCGGTATTCCGCTGGCCACTTATCGCAACCAGTTGGCCTTTTTCGACATGTTCAGCAAGCACAACGGAGCCAGTAACTTTAACTGTGCCGTGACGGGCACGTCAGGTGCGGGCAAGAGTTTCCTTATCCAGGGAATCCTGCGAGAGGTACTGAATACCGGGGGCTTTGGCTGGGTAATAGACATGGGGGGTAGCTACAGGAACTTCTGCCGTCAGGCGGGTGGGGCATATCTTGATGGGGAAACGTTGCGCTTTAATCCGTTTGCCAATGTCACAGACATCAGCGAGTCATCCGAGGGCATAACTGGTCTGATGGCCGTTCTGGCAAGTCCGCAGGGAAATCTGGATGAGATCAGTGAGGCTATTCTGCAGAAAGGAGTGGTCGCGGCCTATGAAGCGAAGCAGAACAAGGCGCGTATTGACGACGTAGTCCATTATCTTGAATCGTCAGATGTGACTGAAAAATATGCCAGCCAGCCAACCATAATGAGTCGAATCAACGAACTGGTACTGCTGCTGGATCAATGGTGTACCTGGGGAGCCAACGGCGAATATTTTAACTCAGATGAACCTACTCTTGACGGTGAAACACGGTTTACTGTGCTGGAGCTGCAGGGACTGGAGAAACGACCGAATCTTTTGTCCGCGGTGCTGTATTCGCTCATTTTGGCGATCCAGGAAAAGATGTACCACTCACCTCGTAGTCTGAAAAAAGTGGCCATTATCGATGAGGCCTGGCGTCTGTTCAGTGGACAGAACCCACATGCAGCACGCTTTATCGAAAAAGGCTATCGCACGGTTCGCCGCCATCGAGGCGCATTTATCACCATCACCCAGGGCATGAAAGACTTTACCGGATTACCGGGAGAGCCTGCTCCTTCCGCCGCCGCCGCCGCGTGGGACAACAGCGGAACAAAAATCACGCTACTGCAGGAGGCGAAAGCGCTGAAAACCTACCTCAATGCTAACCCCGATCAGTTCAGTGAGATGGAAACGGAAATTATTCGTGGATTCCAGAAGGCAATTCTTACGGGATATAGCTCCGCAATGATTTCAATGGGAGAGCAGAGTTCATTTTACCGCGTGTTTGTTGACCCGCTTACGCGAGCCCTCTTCAGCACCACGGGAGAGGACTATGAATACATGACGGAGGCACAGAATGCAGGAGCGACCAGCGAGGAAGCTGCGTGGCTTCTGGCCTGTGAACCACACATGTATCAGGCCGAAATGCAGGAACTGCAGTTATGGGCTGGCCTGACTGTAACCTGATCCGGAGAAATAATTATGCATGAAGAAAAAATGTCATCTGCCCGTGCAGATGAGGAAGGCGGTAACGGCCACGTCGTGACGGGTAGCGTCAGAGTAAAAACGTGGTCGCGGCTGCTTCACAGCCGGAGGTGCAGAACTGCTGTGGCAGGCGCACTGGTGGTAGTGATGAGCGGTGGTGTCAGCGCACTAGTTTCGCAAGCGCTACAGCCAGCATACGTTGTGTTTGACAT
Organism: Pantoea sp. 1B4; assembly: GCF_016925765.1. Classification (NCBI taxonomy): domain Bacteria; kingdom Pseudomonadati; phylum Pseudomonadota; class Gammaproteobacteria; order Enterobacterales; family Erwiniaceae; genus Pantoea; species Pantoea sp. 1B4. The sequence goes on from NZ_JAEUWZ010000004.1 coordinate 71,338, forward strand.
GAAAGGCACTATCGACACTTTTCGCCAGCAAACCGCGCAGCGGCCGATGGAAAAAGATGTGCTTGAGACCCTGACGAAGCGCTTTGGTGCAGCGCTGGATTCAAGCCTGACGGCCTGGCAGGAAAAACATAATGGCATCGTTCTGGTAAAGGGTGCGGTTGTTGGTGGTGCTCGCGACATCACGCCTGACATTCAGGCGGACATTGCGCGTCAGATGCAGGGGACGCAATGAATAGACGCCCGATAGCCAGGCTTCTTGCCACAGTGGTTTTTTTACTCGCTACAGCGGTTTCACTGACCGCAGGGGCGAAAGATCTTGGAACCATCGGGCATCTGTTTCCGATCGCCGAGCCGGACCTGCTGACCTTTATCGGCCAGCGACTGCAGGGCATGAAAGACAGCGGCGAGATGGACAGGCTGCAGCGCGAGGCCGAAGCGCGTGTAAAGGAGCACGCAGTACGCCCGGCACCAGTGGCTGGGCTGACGTCGGCGAAGAAAAATAAAACTTTCATGTACGACCCGACATTTACAGTGCGTGAAACTATCCGGGATATGCGTGGAAATATCATTGCCCGGGCCGGCGATAAGGTTAATCCGCTGGATAAAGTGCCTTACAGCGAAACGCTTTACTTCGTTGACGGAGACGACCCTGCGCAAATGGACTGGGTCAAACCACAGCTTAAGGAAAAGCAAAACTTCAAGGTCATTCTGGTTAAAGGCAATGTGCACGACAGCAGCATCGCTCTGGACGAGCCTGTCTACTTTGATCAGTACGGCACGCTAACAACAAAATTTGGCTTTGAGCACACGCCTGTACGTATCACACGTGACGGGCGCATGCTCAAAGTAGAGGAGGTGGCGCTGAAATGAGTCACAAAATGCGAGGACGTAAAGCTCCGGAAACTGTAAAAATTCACGCGGCTACTGTGCGTATGGATGATGCTGATAAAGCAAGACTGCGGCAGATGACCAGTGAGCACCCACTGTACACAGAATCGGTAATAATCCGAGCTGCATTACAGGCTTTTCTTGCGTATGGCGTCCCGATGCGAACTGAAATTGTACTGGCCTCACTGAATGAAGGTGATGTAAGCGAACTCATGCGCCGCCACGGCATGCTGCCCACATCCGAGAGTGAGGGAACGCATGCAGTATAACCTTGTCCAGAAGGTGATAGATGACTGGCAGAAATCTGAGTCATCATCGGCATCCGTGGCTGCACCGGTTCAGCTGCACCCTGAGCCGGTAATGCAACCGGTATGGACGGCTCCTATCCCGCCTGCCTGCCGAGCTGAAATTTCACTGGCACCGGAGAGCATCAGTGCATTTACGTCAGGCTTACCGGCTGTGGGTAGTTTCATTGTTCTGATAGCGATGGCCATTGTCATCGTCCGTGTAGGAAGGAGAATGACTCCCGAGAGGCCGGACACCATGCGCGTTGTATATGGATCGTCACCTCCGGCCCCCCCTTGGCAGTCGTGAGATGGCTGACCTGGCAGCCGCTGAGGCAAACAGCCATTACTGGCAATGCATGCTGGCGGCATTTGACGGCGCGCTGGAGGCCGAAGGCTTTGCGCTTCGTGCTGAGCCTCGGGCAAAGATCCTGCTGCCTTATGCTGTCCGGGCCCGCGTGGGTATCGCCATCGTAAAAGCGCGTTACCGCTACCTGAACCCGCGCCAGAGCGACGAAGCTGCAGAGGCGATGCTGCGTGATGCCGAAGAGGATGACTATACCGGCAGCTGGACCGATTGCTGTCAGCGGGGAGCCGAGGCGGCCGGCTGGTATGTAGTAAGCCGGGGTGATGTCGGTCCACTAAATATGCAATGACCTTCCTACAGGTATAAAAATTATGAGAAATAAAAATCGCGAACCGGGCCTTATTCGGGTGATGACGTTACTGGATAACGTTGGTCTGGGTGAGCGACAGAAAACTATTTCGGACCTGCTACACAGCGCGCGGTTCGCCATACAGGAAGGGGATTACTTTACCGCACAGCAGCACATTACTGAGACTCTCGGCCAGTTGCGTAAAGCGCGACACAGCCTGCAGGTCTCTGGCGCAGATGAGCTGGAAATTAGTCTGCTTAATAATGCGATTGCCAGGCTGCTTGCTGTGCAGAAAGAAGGTGGTGCGGACTGGCGTGCTTATTTTTTTGTGTATTTACGTGAGAGCCGATATCCGCTGTTATTCCTGTTTTTTGTTGCAATATTAGCAATCCTATTCGTAAGGATTACTGGCTGACAGGTCATCTGCCAGAATTTTGTAACAGGAGGAAGGCCCGCAGTGGATATCAGCTGGTCTAAAATCTGCGCATGAGTTATCACTTAAAGGAAAACCGGCAATGAAAAAAACGACGCTCAGCCTTCTGTTGTTTGCTGCTGGCCATGCCTCAGCTGCGCCGTCGCTCATGCAGGCCTGGCCGTCATGCGACATAAAAGCTCAGCATGACGCGAAGGGCGAAACCGGCGGAAGCATCAGAGACCCGCTTCAGGCGCATATTTCAGTGCGCGTTAACGTACTGCAGGCCGATATCAGCAACGCCCGCAAGGCGCGTCATTTAACAGAATCTCAATCCGAACAGCTATGGCGTCATGCAGACCGCATCAGAAAAGATACTGATGGTTATGTGAAGCAGCAGGGATTTCTGAGCGCGGCAGAGCGCGCAAGCTACGACCGTGAACTTGACGACATCACCGGCAAACTGTGCCGCGCAGTGAAGTAACATCTACCCGGGTGGCTCTGGCCACCTGAATGCCTTTTCTGCCCACGATGCGCAGGCTGTTCGTTCCTCGCGCCGCTGCGGTACGCCTCAGCCTGCACCCCGCAGGCAGGCCCGATTAACGTCTGACTCCGGCAGTTCCGCTGCCGTCATTACGGAACCTCACCCTATGACATACCCCGCTGAAATATCGGCTCAGCCGGTCGTGCGCGATCGCTGGGGCGGCTGGACGCATCCTGACTTCTTTGTGCCCGCTGATGGCAATGAATATCCGCAGCCCGGCGAGTTTGAGGCCTGGCTTACCGCGCATAGTCTGGCGGCCGCCTTCACCTGGATGGAAAACGATGCGCCGGACTGGATCCGTGATCGCTTCCAGAAAACAGGTGACTGTAGCAGCTGGCAGCCCTCCGGGCCTGGCGGAGAGGGCTGGTTTATAGGCAGCATCCACGACACTGATGACGGCCCAGTGTGCGTCTGGCTTCGTCAAAAGCAGGAGGTGCGGAACGCATGAAACGCGCACTCTTCATTTTATGCCTTCTTGTGACGGCAATTATTGCCAGGCCGGTGATGGCGGCAACCAGTAATGCCGGCGACGGTCGGTGGGTGAACCCCATCAGTGACGTCTGCTGGAAGTGTCTTTTTCCGATGTCACTTGGCAGTATCCAGCTGGCATCAGGCGCACACCCGGATACGCCTAACCCTGCCTCACCCATTCAGCTCTGCTCTTACGGTATTTTCTATCGTCTCGGGCTGGCGATCGGCTTTTGGGAACCGCTGGCGCTGACCGATGTGACCCGTGAGCCTGGCGTGATGGTGAATATGGGGGGGGGATTTAAGATTAACCTCGGCCGCACCGGCACCGGACGCGGTGGGCAAAGTGACTCACCCTCGCCTGGAAGCTTTTACCATGTGCACTGGTATAAGTATCCGCTGATTTTCTGGCTAAACATTATCACCAGCGAAGGCTGTATGCAGACCGGTGATATGGATATTGCCTACCTGTCTGAAGTAGACCCACTCTGGAACGACAGCACGCTGGCCATGATCCTGAACCCCGAAGTGGCGCTGTTTAATAACCTGCTGGCGCAGGGCGCCTGTGCGGCGGACTCGATTGCCTCCACGGCCGGCGTGCCACTGGATCCACTTTTCTGGTGCGCCGGTGCACAGGGCTCGATGTATCCGTTTACAGGCTTTACCAGTAATGAGTTTTCGCCACTTGAAGCCTCCCTGCTCGTCAGTGAACGCATGGCCTTCAAGCTGCATCGGGAGGGGCTGGTCATGGAGACTATCGGGGCGGATGTTGCTGTCTGCTATGAATATCCGTCCCCGATCATCCCCAAATCACGCTGGCGTTATCAGATGGTGAATATGTACCCCGAACCAAACGACTGCCATCCATTCGGCACAACAACCCAGCTCTGGGGCTCTGTACACAACTCACCGGCTACGAAAAAGAACTTCGGCTACCTCATGTGGCGAAAGCGTAACTGCGTTTATCTGTAAGGACTCACCATGAAACAACCTCTGATTACGGCGCTGCTCGCGGGCGCCGCGCTGCTGTGCGCAGGAATTGGGAATGCCGCTGAGCAGCCGTCCGTATCAGGTAACGATATGGCGTATATGAAACAGCAGCAGCGCGACCTGGAATTGTTCAAAAGCCAGCTGAAGGGCATGAATATCACGCTGCCGGATGCGCAGCAGGGACGAGTCTCGCAGCTGCAGAACGAAATTGCCGCCGCACAGGCGGATCAGAACAGCGCCGCGCGCCCTACGCCGCGGGCCGTTTACTTCGTCAGTCTGGGCATCCCGGAGGAAGGGCTGCTGCCGATGCTTGCGGACGCACGCCGCTTCGGCATACCTGCCACGCTGCGCGGCCTGCTGAACAACGACTTCCGTCAGACGGCTGAGATGATGTTTGAACTGTCCAAAAAAGATAAGCAGGCAGGGGTGCAGATCGACCCGACCCTGTACGAGAAGTACAACATAAAGGCCGTGCCAGCGCTGGTCGTCACCTGTGGCAGTCAGTCTGATGTGATCTACGGCAGCCTGCCAGTGAAGCAGGCGCTCGAAGAAATTAAGCAGCGCGGCGACTGTGGCAGTACGGCTGCGCAGCTATTGCAGGACGCGGAGGGTGCGAAATGAAGCGTGCCCTGCTGCTTTCTTTATGTCTGATGGCGTCCAGCGCATTCGCAGATGCGGTAAGCGACGCTTACAACGCGGGTGCCGGGTATGCCGGATCGAATAAGGGACAGGGAACCTCTGCCGCGAAGGGGACTGACCCGGCGTCAGTCATTCCGGGCTACACAGCCAATCCCCCCGCAGGGCGGCTATTACGGCGGCGTACAGGGTGGCGACGGTGGCATAGCGGATAAAGGGCAGACCCAGATCGGAAGTAACGAAGCGGGACAGGCAGTCACGGATTCTTCAACGAAGAACCCGCCTGTAACCATCGATCCCAACGCTGACTTTATCCAGAACGGCAAGAACGCAGAAGCCAACAGCGGCTCTATCGTGGACGGTACCAACAGCCAGTGCACCACGAAAGTTGTTTCAAAGTCGGTATTCGAAAACTTCACGTGCGACAGGGACGTAGCGCAGGTCCAGACCTGTGCCCGAACCGGCAGCGTTATCGTCACGGGCTCAAGCCATACGGAAACCCGGACGATGAATATGCTGCTCAAAAACGCACGCCGCTCGGGCAAACAGGTAATAGTGGATTTCACGTTCCCTGAAACGGCTACGCTCGTCAGCGGCACCACGCAGCTTGTTTACACGCCGGCCCCGTCCTATAACTCCGGGGTTAATTACGTCACGTCGATTCTAAACAATAACGTTACGCTCCGTTACGGTAAGAAGGCAGCGGACAACCTGGGTATCGCGGGGCAGCAGGTTAATGCAGGTCAGGTTTACTCTGCCGTGATTACCCCTGATGGCTCACGTATTGATGCCACCATCAATACGCTTATTAAGTACATTAATGACGGCACTACCCTGTTCCACCTCGACGTGACGTTTAACGTGACGGTTTCCGATAAAAAAGGCCGACACAACCTGGTCTGAAAGCTGCAGCTTTGACAAATCCCAGGCTACCGCCAGCACCGGCAGTGTCTGCACCGATCCGGGCGGCTCCCGCTCGGTTACCTCTGACGGCCAGACCTATACCCAGACGCAGGGCTGCTGGCAGTACCAGGACAGCTACATCGTGCCTGTTAATTCCACCGGTAACTGCGCCCAGCTGATGTCTGACAGAAACTGCACTATCGCTGCACGCGGCTGTACCGAGGCTGAAGGCGGAACGTGCATGCATGAGCAGGATACATACCAGTGTCAGACCACTTTCACCTCTCAGGGACTGCTGTGCGGCGGACAATATCTGTGTCAGAGCGGCGATTGTGACGGCACTGACGGTGCCGGCGATAGCGGCTTTGATACCGCCGTGGCCAAACTTGCCGGTCTTGCTTCCGCTGGTGATGACGTTAAAAACGGCGATCAGATAGACATCAAGGCCTTTACCGGACAGGCGCTCTACTGCCGCAAGGCGATGGCGGGCTTCTCAAACTGCTGCGTTGATACCGGTTGGGGAAACAGCTCGGGGCTGGCCAACTGCAACAGTGACGAAATGGCCATCGGTAAGGCGAAGGCAAAAAAAGTCACCGTTCTCGTCGGCGAAGCCTGCAATAAGGCCGTGCTCGGGGTGTGCGTACAGAAGAAGCAGGCTTACTGCGTGTTCGGCGGGAAGCTCGCCCGCATCATTCAGGAGCAGGGCCGACGCGATCAGCTGCACGTCAGTTTTGGCAGCGGAGACTCACCGAACTGTCGTGGCATCACCGTTCCTGAACTGCAGGCTATTAACTTTGATCTGATTAACTTCCAGGACTTCTATAGCGACCTGATGGCTAACCAGAAAATCCCTGACTCAGCGACGATGGTTCAGCAGGCTAAGGACCGCATTGCAGCGCAGGTTAACGCGCAGACAGGAGGTAAAAAAATGAAACCACTGCTGATTGCCCTGCTGCTGATGGCGTGCACGGGTCAGGCCGTGGCGGACGATACGCCGCCCGCTGACGGGGTGGTGACGCCGGCCGACCCGTTTACCGGCTGGCACTGGTACAACGAGCCGAAGAAAAAGCCGGACCCGCCCGCGCCTAAACCACAGCCTGCGCCGCAAGTGCCGGACTTCAGCAGGCTGTCACCGTCAGAGCAGGCCGATGTGCTGAAAGGATATACAAAGGAAGCGCTGAACAACGCCATCCTTCATCCGTCCGCAGAGCATACCGCTACGTTCCTGCGCTGGCAGAAGTTCTGGACCGACCGGGCCTCGATGTTCAGCCAGTCTTTCGCCGTGGCGCAGCTCGATCATCCGGACCTCGACTACAACCTTGATCACCCGCACTACAATAGCACCGCGCCGCTGCAGCAGGCCCGGGATCAGGCCGAGCAAACCGCGGCAATCAGTCAACTGTCAGGTGAGTACGGGCTGTTCTACTTCTACCGTGGCAGCGACCCGATTGATGCTCAGATGGCAGGCGTGGTGGCGGACTTTGCCCGTCTGCGTCACATTTCACTGATACCGGTGAGCGTGGACGGCACGGTATCGCCGCAGGTGCCCGACAGCCGGCCGGACTCTGGTCAGAGCGCACGTATGGGGATCAGTCATTTCCCGGCGCTGTTCCTGGTCGACCCGAAGTCAAAAAGCTTCCGGCCGCTTGCCTATGGCTTCATGACCCAGGACGATCTGGCGAAGCGCTTTCTTAATGTTGCCACCGGCTTTAAACCTAACTTCTGAGGACATGATTATGCTGACTCTCTCTCCGGTCTGGTACGGGCGGCTGCGTGCTACGTGCCGGGTACAAAACCTCCTGCTGCAGACGCTGATTATCCATCCGGCACTGCTGTTTTTTCTGCTGTTCCTGCTCAGTGCATACGGCGCCGGTGGTGCCGGGCAGATGCTTGTGAACGAGGCCGAAAGGCTGGTGTGCGCCGCGCCGGCGGGAGAAGTGTGGGGCTGCGTATCGCAGGCCATGCCCGTGGAGAGCTGGCCTTCGGTTCCTGATACTTCACGGGATAAGGCCGCACCGGTCAGCAGTGATATCAAGCCTGCACCCCCGGCAGCCATGTGCGTAAAGGCGGCGGTGAGCCGCGATGCGTGGGCGGCGCAGACTAATGACACGCTGCTGTTCTTCTATAAGGCTGGCGTGGTGCTTTCCGTCATATCAAGCCTGGCGGTGAGACATTTCCGCCGCCGGGCAAATGGAGAAAACGTATGAACAGACTTCCCCTCATCATTACGCTGTTTATGGCGGGCATCATTTTTAACTGCCTGCGCCAGCTGCTGGCGTGGTCCGTCAGCTTCACGTACGACGTGCTTACCGGCACCTCAGTCGCCTGTCTGATTCTGGTTGCGCTGGGTCTCATCGCGGAGCTGATTGTCTGGCGAAGGTCGCGCGGCGGCCGGGGAGGCCATCATGAAGCTTAATGTGCTGATGACGGTATTGCTGATGCTGCCTGTATTCGCACAGGCGTCGGTGGCTTCGGATATTGCTGCGCTGGAGCAGACGAAGTTACAGCGCGGTGCGCAGCTGCCGGATTTCGGATTACCCGGGGCCAGCCTGATGCGGGCGGCGCCCGTAAAACCACCCCGGATGATGGCCCTCTCAGACGGGCGGCAGGTGAACCTGAACGACTATGCGGTGGTGGTTTTTATGCAGCGCGGCTGTCAGTACAGCGCGAAGTTCGATCCGCTGCTGAAGTCCTGGGCTGATGAAGAGGGGATAAAGGTGTATCCCTACACTCTTGATGGGTACGGGGATGCGGCTTTCCCGGTGGCGCTTATTCCGCGAAAGGCAGGGCCGAACGAGCCGATTGCCGGTGAGATCCTGACGTTCTTCGGCAACGGGTTACCAATCGCCACGCCGACCACCTTTATGGTCAACGTTAACACCAACATGGCCTACCCGCTTTTTCAGGGGGGAGACGGATATGGGAACGATGAGCCAGCGCCTGGCGCAGATGATCGAAGCCGATATCGACAACCTCCCACCGGATACGCTGGGTCCGGTTCCCAGCAGCGCCTCATTGACCCCGCAGTAATACAGGCGGTTATAACGCTCACGGAATACTCATGACTGAAAAAACTTTAACGCTCTCACGACTTGAGACGGCGCTGCTGCTTGTCTGCGCCTCGCTGCTGGCTGCTGCAGGCCTTTACGCCTGGCTCGCCTGCGACCTTGCGGGCCCGATAACAGGCATGACTTACGGTTCTGATGCGCTGGTGCTCAGCGGCCTGCAGCTCTACCCGTTACTTTTCCTTTTTTCCCTTTCCGGTGGCTTCGGTTTCGGCGTACTGACCAGCATCACCCTGCGCCGGCACGGGTTTATGGCCGACCGTAACGCTTTCTGATATCCGCAGGAACACACCTTATTTACCCTGAACCAACGGAATGAACAATGACATATATGACGAACGCCGCGCTTTCGCCTGAAAAGCTGCTGTGGCTGAACGCCGAAGAACACGTAAAAAAAGCTGACCGGGTTGTATCAGGAACGTAAAGGGCATCTTTACGTGCAGGGATGGACAGGTACCGGTAAATCGGTGGTCGGGCGCGAGCTTGCAGCGCGTCTTAATGGCGACTATTTCAGCTATGAACTGCTGACATCACACGAATATGAAGCCGGATTAAATGAAATGATAAGCCGGATTAAGGCCAGCGACAAAGCGATCATCATCCTGGATGGCTTTTTCCCGGCCGTCGCTGCCGAAGCAATGAGTCATCAGTTGAGAGAGTTCAGAAAGAAGGGCGTAAGCCTGTTTATCTTTTCCCAGGAGCCGCTGATTAAGGCCAGCCCGGATGTGTATCTGCTTACACGAGAAATAAACACGATCGCGGAGTTTCGTTATAGCAGGCAGGCCGGCAACTCCGTCACCTTCTGTCAGATTAAATAAAACTCTCCAGCCAGAACTGACAGGTGAATGCGGTACGGAATACCCGTTCCCGTATTTCGGCTCAGCTGTCTATTAATTTTCTTCCAGCCAATTCAGTTGATGCTGAATCCCTGGCTGCTTCGGAGCGTCTTCACATGAAACTCAGGCAGTTCCTTCTCTGCGCCGCGACGGCGCTGGTCATCAGCACGCCGGCTCTGGCCGACGTGCAGGGCGACCTGAACGGCTACTTTGGCAGCCTCGGCTTTGACGGCAACGTCTCAAAGGCGCAGGCATGGCAGGGTCAGGCCGCAGGCTATGTCACCGGCGGCTCAATCTATCTGCGTAACCCGGTCAAACAGGTGCAGCTCATCTCGATGCAGGTGCCGTCACTCAACGCCGGCTGCGGCGGCATTGACTCCTATTTGGGTGCATTTTCCTATATCAACGGGGCAGAGTTGCAGCGCTTCGTTAAGCAAATCATGAGCAATGCCGCCGGATATGCTTTTGATCTCGCACTGCAAACGATGGTGCCGGAGCTCAAGCAGGCTAAGGATTTCCTGCAGAAGCTGGCCTCTGATGTGAACTCAGCCAACATGAGTTCGTGCCAGGCAGCGCAGGGCATTATTGGAGGTCTGTGGCCGGTATCTCAGGTGTCAAACCAGAAAATCTGCCAGGACATTGCTGGCGAGAGCAATATTTTCTCCGACTGGGCGGCGTCGCGTCAGGGCTGCACAGTAGGTGGTCAGGGTGACAGCGTCACCGGAAGGGCTGCTGACAACATGAAGGACCAGGTGCTGAAGAATAAGAATCTCATCTGGGATGCGCTGGGTCGCAATCACCTGTTTGACGGTAACCGCCAACTTAAGGAGCTGGTAATGAGCGTGGTGGGCTCCATCATTTTCAATAAAGCCGGCCAGGTCACCGTCCTTACGCCACTAGTTGATAACCGCGACATCATCACCGTGCTGATGCGCGGCGGCACCGCGAAAATGTACGGCTGCGACGAACAGGATCTTTGTCTCGGCCCCACGGTAACAAACGTCACAGTCAGTAGTGACGTCGCCCTGGTTACGCAGGTACGTAATCTGATGATCTCTATCGACAGTAAGCTTACTGCTGATACCGGTCTGTCAGACAGGGAGAAGGGCTTTATTAATACCACTTCAGTTCCGGTGCTTAAGTATCTGACCAACTCACGCATCATGGGCATGAGTCCGACCTACCTGATACAGGTAGCCGATTTTATCGCTCAGGACATGATGATCCAGTATCTGCAGGAACTGGTAAAGCAAGCCAGTCAGTCGCTGGCAGGTAAAAACTTCCCCGAGCAGGCGGCAGGCGAGCTTCGTAACAACGTTCTGGCTGCAACCTCGCTACTGGCACAGATGAAACTGCAGTCTACAGCCGATCAAAATGCGCTGGACGGCATTGATCGCAATATGCAGTACCTGCAGCAGCAGGTGTCGACCATTATCTCAACGTCTTATCAGGGCAACTATAAGTGGGGAACCGGCCATGACTGAAATCTGGACCATATACGGCGGTGACATGTGGCGACAGGTGTTCAACGGCGTTGTTACCGTTCTTGGCGCTGATACCTTTACCACTCTGTTACGCATCGTCAGCATGTTCGGAGTGCTGGGTGTAGCCGTAACATTCGTTAAAACCCGAAATCCCTTGGTTTTCCTTCACTATCTGGCGGTATTCATGCTTATCACCTCTGCGCTACTGGTTCCCAAGCGCAGCGTGCAGATACATGACATTACCGATCCGGCTGCAGTTTATCAGGTTGATAACGTGCCGGTGGGACTGGCCATGATTGCTGGGCTTTCCACAGGTGCAGGTTATGGCGTGGCACAGTTGTATGACTACGTTTTTTCGCGGCCTGACTCGCTGACTTACACGAAGACGGGCATGCTATTCGGATCCCAGGTCATTGCGCAGACGTCAGACTTCCGTACGCAGAACCCGCAGCTTTCGCAGATGCTTACGGATTACGTAGAGAACTGTGTGGTAGGTGACATCCTGCTTAATAACAAGTACACCATAGCGCAACTGCTTAACAGTACTGACCCACTGACTCTAATCACGGACAACCCGAGCCCACTACGCGGACTTTATCAGGATGCTGGCGGAGGAAGACAATTTATCACCTGTCAGCAGGCGGCTGCGGTGATAAAAAATCTTATCGGGGCGGACGTACGGATCGGCGGAACCACCTGGCATCAGCTTGCTACGCGAGTATTTGGTAATCGGGTCAATGCCGATGTGCTGCTGGGTAATGCAATGGATGAAAGTTACAACTTTTTCTATGCAGGCGGCCTGAGCGCTTCGCAGATTATGCGAAATAATATTACCAATGCGGCCGTACGTGACGGCTGGAAAGGATTCGCAGCACGCTCTTCAGACACGGCCAACCTGGTTAACCTGGCGACGGAGTCCAGTATGACCAAGCAGCGCCTGAGCTGGGCCTCATTCGGAAGCATCATGGGTCGAATGCTTCCGATGTTTCAGTCGTTGCTAATGCTCATCCTGATCGCACTGTTCCCGTTAATGATTGCGCTGGCGCTGACTAACCACACCATATTTGGACTTAATACGCTGAAAATATATGCTGGCGGCTTTCTGTACTTTCAGATGTGGCCTGTGATGTATGCGATCCTTAACTCACTGGCAAACTTTTATTTACAGTCGAAAACCGGCACCACGGCGCTGGTATTATCTAATCAGGATCAGGTGGCACTGCAGCACTCAGATGCAGCCAATATCGCAGGATATCTGAGTGCATCTATTCCGGCGCTGTCGTTCTATCTGACAAAGGGGGCTGGGGCTATTGCTTCACAGGTGGCGGGCAGCGTCATCAGTTCGGCAGCATTCTCGACGGGTGGACAGGCATCGACTACGGCGGACGGCAACTGGTCGTTTAACAACATGTCGATGGATAACGTTAATGCAAACAAGTTCGACACAAATATGATGCATCGCTCCGGTTCGCAGTCACTCCAGACCGGTAATGGTGCAATGCATACGCAGACTGCAGACGGACATAATGTCTACGATACCAGCGGAGCGGTATCAACCCTGCCAGTGAATATGCGTCTCAGTGCGCTGGCCAGCAGCGGATACTCCGAACAGGCGCGACAGGCCCAGCAACAGGCACAAAGCTCGCTTGATGGCTATAACCATAGCGTTACCAGCGGGTTCCAGCAGTTGCATCAGCTGACAACTCAGACTGGCAACAGCGATAGCGTGACGCAGAGTAGCGATAGCAGTGTGGCAACCAACGTCAGCCGTGGCGCCAGCAAAATGCAGTCGGCAGTTGAGAGCTATGCGAAGTCTCATAATGTCTCTGAGCAGCAGGCATATAACAAGCTCATGGATATAAGCAATCAGGGCAGTGCAGGCACCGGTATCAGGGGACAGGTTAAATTTGACTCTGGTGACCAGCTGGCAGGTAAACTTGGTAAGTGGGCTACTGGTGTCAGCGCCGGAGGTGAGGCCAGTGTAAACGCTGACTGGCGTCACTCTTCTGGCAGTTCGCACGGCACACAGGATACAAATGCTGAGGGACGAGATCATCGCCAGGACCAAAGCAGTCAGGAGGCACGCGACTTCCGTGAGGGTATGGACATGATCACTTCCACCCGCCTCAGCGAGTCGGGGAATCACACCGACAACCAGTCAAACTCTCAGGTTCAGCAGTTTGCAGCTACGCTTAACGACGCTAAGAGCCAGTACCATCAGTACACCGAAAGCAGCACACGCAGCCAGGAACTCAGCCGTATGGCCACTCTGTCACAGACACAGAGCGCAACCCTGGACGCAAATTACAATCAGGAGTTTGTGGACTGGACTACCGCAAAATATGGCAGCGACGCGCAGAACATCCTGACCAATGTGAAAGGTGCAGAGGGTGCAGCGATGGAGTTCATGCACGAGCGGCTTGAACCGCAGATTATGAAAAACTATGTTGACCGTACGGACCAGGTTAACAGTGAGCCGCTGCAGCCAACTCGGTCGCTTAATGGTCCTGGTATACCACAGAACGGTGATGCGCAGATTCCGGCGAGTGTACCGATATCAGAACAAAACGTACCCGCAGCTGACTCTTCAGGCAGTGTTACTCGAGGCACGGTTCGCACGAATGGCAATTCAGGCTATGAATTATCAGCAGAGCGACCTGCGAACTTAAGTAGCCGCGCAACGGAGACGCATATTAACAATAGTGAGCGTAATATCAGCGCGCCGTCCGGTGATCCTTCTCAGGCAATGAATGATGATTTCCGTAGTGGGGAAAAGCGTATTAGCGAGCAGGCTGCCGGTGCTGGCATTCAGAGTAATGTAGCTGATATGGTTGCAGCACAAAGATCTGGCCTTATGGAAACTGTCAGGGAAAACGATGGCAAAATCGCTGAAAACAAAAACACTGTTCAGGCATCCAGTGATATACTCAGGAATGAGCATCAGGGAGCAGTGAGAAACCAGCAGGTTGGCCGTACTGAAGAGGATTTGCGTCAGACAAAACCTATCGGTGATAGCGCTGAGATTAAGGATTTCAAAGACAAATTAGAAAAACTTCGTTCAGAGCAAAGAAAAGCCTCTTAGTATTAACTTATTAGGATGAGGGAATTATGGAAAATTTAACTGTAGCTAAAATTAATGCTGATATATCGATGATAACAGATGGTTTTAGTTCGGGTGATAGAGTAATTCCTTCACCTGCAAAACTACTCAAGGCAAGTGTCCTGGTGCCTGCAATTGCTGTTGTCTTGAGTTTTCTAAGTATACTAACGGTGTATGTCTCAGTGTATGGTTCTGAAATATCACTAGCAGGTTACTGGGAGTATCTTATCAGTGAGGGATGGGCTGTAATTCTGCCTACAGCTTTAGTGGGCGTATTCTTTTCTTTTATGATTTACGGCAATCTCGTTGTATATCTGACTGTTCCAAAGGGTGTTCGTGCGAAATCGATACTCTTTAGCCATATAAGAAAGTTGGCACAGCGTACAGTTGCGATATTTATAATCCTTATGATTTCCGCTGCACTATTAGCTGGATTGAAACCTTGGCTGGCTTTTGGCGTGCCTGCACTGGAAGTTGCTTTATTATTTGTTTTGAATTTAGTGATCGGCGCTGAAGTCAATCGTCTCGGCGTCGGGCTGTTAATCGAAAAATTAAGCACCTTAATTAAAAGTATTTAAGTTCTCACATTCCCTGCCGATACCCCTTCCGGCACTCTGCCGGAAGGGTCTCCTTTATAAAAATCCCTAAACAGCGTGCCCCGGGGCGCGCCTGTCCCGTTTTTTCAATTAAACAAGGATATGTCCATGAAAAACCGCAATGCCTTTGTAGCAGCGACCGTTGCTGCCTCCCTGATGCTTTCCGGCTGTAGTGCAATGAGCACCGCCATTAAAAAGCGCAACCTCGATGTTAAAACACAAATGAGCCAGACAGTATGGCTTGAGCCTTCCAGTCAGAAAACAGTTTACCTGCAGGTCCGTAATACGTCAGATAAAGACATGAGCGATCTTGAGCCAATGCTTGCTCAGGACCTGCGTGCGAAAGGCTATACCGTAACCTCCAGTCCTGATGCTGCCTATTACTGGATTCAAGCGAATGTTTTGAAAGCTGAGAAGATGGATTTACGCCAGGCACAAAGCTTCCTGTCGACAGGATATGAAGGTGCCGCTGCTGGTGCTGCTCTGGGCGCAGGTATTACTGCTTACAACAGTAACTCAGGTGGAGCAATTCTGGGTATAGGTCTGGCCGCGGGGCTTGCCGGAATGGCGGCAGATGCACTCGTGGAGGACACAAACTATACGATGGTGACCGATCTGCAAATCTCTGAGCGCAGCAAGGCATCGGTGACAACCGACAATATAGCAGCGCTGCGTCAGGGCAATTCCGGAATCAAACTGCAGACGAGCAGTGAGGATGGAAACCGCATGAAATATCAGACTCGTGTGGTATCGAATGCAAACAAGGTGAACCTGAAATTCGAAGAGGCTAAGCCGGTACTCGAAGCTCAACTGGCAAAATCTGTTGCTGGTATCATGTAACTGACAGCGTGCTGAATACGGAAGCGAAACAGTGCGAAGGAAAATTGAGGATGTTGCAGCTTGGCTGCCGGCACCTGTAATGAGCACACTGCTTGGTGTCATCTTTACGCTAGTGTTAGCGAACATGACTGATAGCTGGCTTCCGGGAGAGTTTATCAGTGCAATGAAAGAATACAACGGCACATCAGTTGCCGCTGATTCTGTAGATTTCTTCCGGATCGTCATTGCAGCTGTGTCTGTGTATGTTTTGTCGATAGCATCATGCGGAATGACCATCGCACTGGCACTCTGCCATGCCATACGCCTGCTCTGGAAGATGGCAGGTTGTTGAGTTCACCGAAAAAACCTCTATAAAGACAGCGGCAAGCGCCTTCAGGGAAATTAGACTGTCTCCCCTGACAACAGGGCGCCTGCCGCCTCCCATCAGCCCCCCAAACGCTGACCAATTAACGTCCCGGCCGCCTTCCCCGGCCTTAACTCTTAAACAAACATGCGCAATCTGCCTGTCTTTCAGCGGCAGACTGCGCCTGCCCGTCGCCTGGAGCTGTCTATGAGTTTCACACCTAAAAACCTGACGCAGGGCGGCCAGATGACGGCCTACCGCCTGCGGATGTTTGCGCAGGTCAACGGCTGGATCACCGGCTGGATATTGCTCGTGTATTTTCTGGTTACTGCCGCCGTGTTCTGGCTGATAACGCCTGATGATGCGCTCCGTAACGGTCTTTGGTACTGGTGCGCTAGCCTGTTTTCCGGTTTTGTATTTCTGATGAATCCCTCCGGTCCAGCTACCTGGGATATTGTCTGGCACTGCGGTGCGGGCGAACAGCTTTGCACCACCAAGTTAACGCTGGCCCAGCTACTGGCTAATCCGTGGATGCAGCTACAAGGTGCCACTGTGCTGCAGAGCATAAAGACATGCGCGCTCTACTGCGGATCGGTCTTTTCCGTTTTGCTGTGTTTCATCTACTGGTATGTGGGCCGCATCGGTAAAAAGGAGGGGGAGGACGAAATCATCTCGGGCATGACCCTGACGGATAAACCCGAGGAAGTGAACCGCCAACTAAAAAAATCAGGAGAAAAATCAGACCTGCAGATAGGCGGCCTTCACATGGTGAAGAACGCCGAGGTAATGAATCAGCTCATTCACGGCACCATCGGCGTGGGTAAGTCCACGCTCATCCGCTGGCTGCTGGACTACATCCGCCGGCGCGGCGACCGCGCGATCGTTTACGACTCAGGCGGCACATTCATTGAGACCCACTATGACGAGCGCCGGGACAAAATCCTGAACGCGCACGACCAACGCTGTGAGAACTGGGTGCTCTGGCGCGAGACGCCTGACGTGGTGGACTACGAGAATATGACGGCCGCGCTGATGCCGGTCGAGGGTGACTCTGACCCGTTCTGGGTGTCCTCATCGCGCACCATCTTCAGCGACACGGCTATGCAGTTTGCGTCACGTCCAGACCGCAGTATCGAAGCTTTCCTGAAGACTTGCCTGTCTATCGACCTGAAAAGCCTGCGCGAGTTTCTGAAGAACACGCCGTCCGCCAACCTGGTGGAGGAAAAAATCGAGAAGACGGCCATCTCTATCCGCTCAGTGCTGACCAACTACGCCAAGTCGTTGCGCTACCTGCAGGGGCTGGACAAGGAGGGCAAGCCGGAGTTCAGCATCCGCGAATGGATGACCGACGCGCAGTACGACAACAGCTGGCTGTTTATCTCCACGACGGCCCGCCATCGCAAGGCAGTACGCCCGTTGATATCAATGTGGCTGTCGCTGACCACGCTATTGCTGCAAAGCATGGGGGGAGAACAGCGAGCGGCGCGTCTGGTTCATCCTCGATGAAATTGCCAGCCTGCAGAAAATACCTGAACTCAACGAGACGCTGGCCGAGGCCCGTAAGTTCGGTGGCTGTTTCGTGCTGGGCATTCAGAACATGCCACAGCTGATCCACATCTACGGTCGCGAGATGGCCAAAGCCATCTTTGACCTGCTCAATACCCGCGCCTACGGCCGATCACCAAGCGCCGAAGTGGCCAAAATAGTGGAGGAGGAGCTGGGACATCAGCGCCGGCGCGAAGCTCGCGAACAGAACAGTTACGGCCTTGATCAGGTGCGCGACGGTATCTCTATCAGTAGGGACAAGATCAACGACCCCATCGTGGACTACGACCAGATCATGAAAATGCCTAACCTGCAGTTCTATGTACGCCTGCCGGGTGAATACCCAGTGGTAAAGCTGAACCTGAAGTACCGCAAGCAGAAAAAATATCATCCCGCTCTGATAGAACGTAACTTCCGCGACCGGCTGAGCCCGGAGCTCGAACGCATCATCGAGAGCAATGAACGGACTTCCCGCGCGGCAAACATTTCTTTCCCTACTGGCGAAGAAATACAGGAAGACGGTAACCGCACCACCGCAACCGCAGTGACTGAGTCTGCACCTGCCTCACCGGCTGCCGCGTCGTTAAAAGCTGACGCCCCCGTGACAAGACCTGACTCGCGTGCTGAGAGAGAGATTACTCCTCATGCTGCTGCGAATCCTGCTACAGCAAGTCCCGCCTCAGAGGTAGCGGCTAATACGCCTCCGCCCTCAAATGTGCGCCCGTTCCCGCTGAGTTTTGTACCCGTTCCGTCTAGCACGGTTGATGCTGATCAGCCGCTGGAAAAGCAGACTGCCGCAGATGCATCGATTGAAAAAGAAATGCCCCTACAGGCGTCTGTCCGGCCGGATACGTCATCAGACTTCGCGGGTGAAACATTGCCGCCGAAGGCACCGCAGCCGGTAGTGCCCATCGTCATGAGGCCAAAATCGTCCGGTCCGAGTGCGCTCGATATGCTGGCGCTCCGCAAGAGCCGGAACGCCACTACAGGCACCGACGAAGGGGCTGCGGAGGAGGCAGCGCCGCATGATGACTCAGGGCAGGGCGAAGCTCCCGAACTGAACATGCAGATGGAAAAAGACGACGGCGGCCGCCTCATTATCAGGCACATCAGCCCGCGAAAAACCGACCAGGAAAAGCGCGAGGAGGCAGGCGCTAGGCAGCACAGTGACGCTAATGCACGCATGGCCGACGACGAAAAGAACATCCTGCGACACCGTAACGACTACGAGGCGTATCAGGAGATGAGTGACAGCCTTGACCCGGGAGGGTATGAACGATGATGACCGTTGCTCCGGTGGGCTCTGCCGCCGATGCTGCCGGCTACTACAGCAGCAAGGATAACTATTACTTTCTGGACGACATGCCGACGCAGTGGATGGGAGAGGGTGCGCGCGAGCTCGGCCTCGAGGGGCCGGTTGACCTGGATACGTTCACCGGCATTCTGCACGGCAACCTGCCGAACGGCGTGACGCTGGGTAAAGAAATGCAGGGAGCGCACGTGCACCGTCCGGGACACGACTTTACCTTTTCGGCACCTAAAAGCGTATCAATGCTTATCCTTGCCGGCGGCGACAAACGCCTGCTGGAGGCACACCACGACGCGGTGAAAGAGACGCTGGCTATCATGGAGCAGACGATAAGTGCCCGTGACACGAAGGAGGGTGTTACGCGCATCGTGACCAGCGGTAAAATGGTCGCAGCACTGTTCACGCACGATACCTCGCGCAACCTCGACCCGCAGGTTCATACCCACGCTGTGGTGGCTAACGTCACGGAGCTGGACGGCAAGTGGAAGGCGCTGGCCACCGATACCATTCACGGGGCCGGTTTCATCGAGACGGCGTACCGAAACCAGATAACATACGGCAAAATCTACCGCAACGTGCTTAAAGGCAAGGCTGAGGCTATCGGTTATGAAACCGTTCCGACCGGCGGCCGTCATGATTTGTGGGAGATAAAGGGCTTTACCGAAACAGTGCTGGAGGAGTTCTCCTCTCGCCACCGGGAAATTCACGCACGCGCCGGTGAGGATGCATCGCTGAAAAGCCGCGACGTGGCCGCACTCGATACCCGCCAGCGTAAGCAGGATATTAGCCGGTATGGCGAAGACGAACCCGCACCGGTACGCACCCGGCCAGACCCCTCATCCTTAAATGTAACGCCTGAGCCCGCAATGGAGCGCGCGGTAATTGCCGCGAAAAATTCTCCTGGAATTAGTGGGAAAGCATCGTCAAATACTGCAATTCGAGAACAGGACGAGCCGATCACGACACCTGTACCTGTTCCGGAGCGTTCTGAGACCGCTGCAGAGAAACCTCCCGTAAAAGTTGAAGAACCATCATTAGTACCGCCAGTTCGGGAGCTGGACGCACCGATCGAGAAGCCAGAAACCGCTGATGGACGGACCCGCCTGCAGGATCGCTGGCAGCGGCAGATGGACGACGTCGGGTTTGATATCGGCAGCGTTATCAGTGAAGCGAAGGCCCGAGAGGCAATGCTGCCTGCACAGGAGGAAACCGTACCTGCACTAACGCAAGCTATGGACGCCGTACGCATCGCAATTTCGGTACTGAGCGACAACAGAACCCGCTTTACCTATGGTGATCTGCTGCTGACCGCTCACGAGGCGGGTGAGACGCAGCAAAAGCTGCCAGACCTTCGCCGCGCAATCGACCAGGCAATTGGTGAGGACTTGCTGACGCCGCTCGACGGTGAAAAGGGGGGTTTTCACCTCGCATATTCACCTTCTCGATGAGCTCTCAGTGCAGTCACTGACGGCGGACATTCTCAAAGAAAACAAAGTGGCGAACCTGCGTATCTTTTCAAAAGCACCGCCGACACATCTCGAAAAAGCGGCGCGGGCGCCAGTGTCGATCCTGAATGCCCCAGCTTCCGTGCAGCGGCTACGTGAAACTACTGAGGAACTGGTGACAATGTCACGGGAACAGGGGCGGGACGTGAAGGTACTGACCAGCTCCGCGGAGCGCGTCCTGAGCTTTGGGAAATCCCCGTTGATTAAAAATGACCTACTGTCGCGCAGCCGCGTGCTGGACAGCACGTTCAGCCTCGGCATACAGAGCACACTTATCATTGAGGGTGCGGAAAAACTCGGTCTGAAAGAAATGCTGGTTCTGACCGGCGAGGCGCGGGAAAAGAACGCGCAGCTGATATTTCTGGATAGCGCCGGTCGGCAGTCAAACGCAAACGCCCTTTCCGTGCTGGCCTCTGCTGGAGTGGAGCGCCTTACGCTGAGCACCCCAGCGCCTGAAATGGCTACCCGGGTACTGAGTATCCGGGACAAGCGCGAGCGCTATCAGGTCCTGGCCGATCGTTATGCCGAACTCAGCGGCGGAGACGCGCCGGTGACGGCCGTCGTGACCGGGGCCCGGGAACAGCAGCAGCTCACAGGCGTCATCCGCGACGCGCTTCAGAACGCCGGAAAGCTCGGGCGGAATGCAGTAAACGTTGAGGCGCGCACGCCGGTGTTTGCTACAGCAAAAGAGCGCCGGCTTCCGGCTACCTACCGGTCGGGAATGGTGCTTGAGGACCGCACTGGAAAAGAAGAGACGCGTCACTACGTCATCGATCGTGTGCATGAAGATACGCGCATGCTGTCCCTGACCGACAGCGACGGCGTGCTGACGCGGGTGAAAATGGCAGACTTGAATGGGGACTGGCGGTTGTTTACACGTACCACACTTAGCGTGGCACAGGGTGAGCAACTTTTTTGCGCTTGCGGCCGACAAAGAGGCTGGCCTGAAGGCCAGGGACAGGCTCACAGTGACTTCAGTGGAAAACGGTATGCTGACTATTCAGAAGGAGGGCCAGAAGCGTCCGCTTCGTCTTAGTGCAGATAATCCGCTTTACGTCACTCACGGTTACGTTAGTGCGCCCGGGAGCAGGGACCACGAGGCAGGTACGGTTCTTGCTTCGCTTGGCACCCGCGACCTGTCCGCTAACATGATGAACGCACTGGCGCAGTCCGGAAACCAGGCTGAAATCTACACTGGCGAAGCGCTGAGCCGTGCGGAAGAGAAACTCGGGCGCCTGCAGGGCAACCGTACTCCGCTTGAACTGGTCCGCCAGCTGAGCGGCCGCGAAGAGGCCGGTGAAGCCATGGACGCACTCAAATCAGGGGTTCAGACCGACGCGCAGAAGGCTGTTTCACGCGCAGTGGCCAACATGCGGGATGTTGCTTTCCCGTTTGCACGGCTGACGGAAAAAGCGACCGAGTTTCTTGGCAGCACCCGGGGTGTCATCGGGGAAATCACCCGACTTGAGGACGCCGGGGAACTCATTAAGGTGCCGTATGATGGCGAGGCTCGCTATGTTGCCCGCGCTACATGGGAGATGGAGAAAGCAATCATTCGAGAGGTGGAGGCTGGGAAAAACACCCTTACACCACTGATGGAAAGTGCCTTAGCCGTGCTGCCCTCCAGCCTGACAGTGGGACAGCGTGATGCGTCAGCACTTATTCTGCAGAGCGCCGATCGCTTCACGGCGGTACAGGGCTACGCAGGTGTGGGTAAAACTACGCAGTTTAATGCCGTTAAAACTGCCATTGATACACTGCCCGAAACCGTGCGGCCGATCGTTATCGGCCTGGGGCCGACGCATCGTGCTGTCAAAGAAATGCGCAGCATCGGTATTGAGGGCCAGACTATGAAGTCGTTTCTGCTTGATTGGCAGCAGCGCACTGCCGCCGGTGAAAAGGTCAGCTATGGTAATACGCTGTTTCTCATTGACGAGGCCTCCATGCTGGGTAACCAGGACACGGCTGAAGCAATGCGTGCCATCGCGGCGGGCAATGGCAGGGCGGTAATGGTGGGGGACGTCGCACAGCTTGAATCACCGGAGAGCGGAGCTCCTTTCCGCCTGCTGCAGGAGCGCAGTCCGATTGACGTAGCGGTGATGAAGGAAATCAAACGCCAGCTAAGCGATGATCTGCGCGGAGCGGTGTACAGCGTGATTGAGAATAAAGCCGCCGCGGCATTGGAGAAAATTGATCGCGTTTCACCTGCGGTGGTGTCACGTCAGGCGGGCAGCCAGACGCCGGTACGTTCGGTAGTTGAAATCCCACCTCCGGCAAAGGATGAAAACGGCAACGAGCTGCCTGGCCCCGATGGTAAAAGGGCACCCCGTGTCCATGACGCAATCGTAGCCGACTACATGAGCCGCACGCCGTCAGCTCGTGCAGAGACGCTTATTGTGGTCTCACTGAATGACGACCGTCGGGCCATAAACGCAGGTATTCACCAGGCCATGACGGAGGCAAAGGAGCTGGGCGGAAAGGCGGTCCAGGTGCCGGTGCTTGAGCGAGTCATCGGCGGACGTCATGACTTTAACAAGTTTGATGCTTGGAGGGTCGGTCACGTAGTGCTGAGTGGTGAGCGTTACCTGAATGTCATAGGCCTGGACCGCGGCACGAATAATGTGCTGCTGCGCGACGAGGATGGCCGGATGCGTTACTACTCGCCAGCCGAGCTGAACGCCACTGAAATCGAGGTGTTCCGGAAGGAAACACTCGAGCTGCGTACCGGTGACACCATCCGCATTAACAAAACCCAGCGGCAGGCAGGCCATGCGGCGCATGAACAGTACCGCGTGGCGGCGCTGCATGACAATGGTGATGTTGTGCTGCAGGGCACATCAGGTAAGAAAGTGATCTCTCCCGGCGATACTCTGGCGGACCGGCACATTGACTACGCGTGGGCAGTGACCGGCCATGGCGCTCAGGGGGGCGAGTAGTCGCTTCGTTATCGCGCTGGAGAGCGCAACAGGCCGGCGGGGTATGATCAGCGGGATGCGTTCGTTTTATATCAGCCTGTCGAGGGCAAAAGAGCACGTGCAGGTTTACTCTGATAACGTGAAACTCTGGAAAGAAGCGTTGATACGGGAGGAAAAGGGCTTTAAAACCGCCCACGATGCGCTGTCGCCAGAAATTGAGCGTAAGCAGGCCCGGGCTATCTGGTCGATGGGCCAGCCCCTGGCGAAAACCGCTATCGGACGTGCATTTCTGAACAGTAATGCACTCCGCGGCGGGCCGGTTACGGCGCGCATCATCCCGCCGACACGCAAGTATCCAGAACCGCATCTGGCATTACCGGCTTATGACGGTAACGGTAAAGCAGCCGGCCTGACGTTAATTCCGCTGCGCCACGAAAAAGGAACGCTTAACCCCGGCCAGCCTCGCCAGCTGGCAACTGATAGTGCACAGGCCGCTCTGCTGCAGAAAAGCCGAAATGGTGAGACTGTCATCGTAAGCGATCTGGCGCAGGGTCTTACAGCTGCGCGTGACAGACCGGAAGCTGGCGTAGTGATACTCACCGGGAGGCAGCAGCCGTCTGCACAGCTTCTCAGAGTTGCTGGCGGGCATACGGAACAGGCGATGAGGCCGGATGCTACGCTGCTGAGTCTGGTCAAAGCAGAGTTGCAGGACATGCTAAAGATGCTGCCTTTAAATGAACCAGCACAGGATGAGCGCGACATTCTTCGGACCGCCCTGGAAGCTATTAAAGATTCGTTAGTATTGCCAGAAGTGCATAGAGAGGAAAAAGGCGAAAGGGCTTTGGATTCTGCCGAAATCAGGAAAACTGCTCAACTCCTGTCAGAAGTGCCAGTTATAAAACTACCTGAAACTTCGCGTGAAGGGATGGAAAAAAATACTCTGCCGGCAGAGCTTGCAGAGCTTGCAGAGCTTGCAGAGCGGATAGCTGAAGCTATGCAGCATAAATTGTCCGTTCTTCCCGCAGAAACTGCGCCAGATTACAGTTCACTTGTCCGTCAGGCATCTGAGGCACTTGCTCAGGCTGGCGATATGCCACCTGATGCGGCTGTCCGGGCCGTTCTTAACGCGCTGTCGGGCAGCAGATTGCCTTCAGGTATTACATCGCAAGGTGAGATGCAGGCTGGCGGCTCGCTTCCAGCTTCGGTGGTACGCCATGTTCAGGATGAACTGGCGGCGATACAGGTAACCGGTAAGCATATGCAGGAAACAATCTCTGACAGGGAGGTTGCAGGCGTTGCCCAGGAGCTGGACAGGCAAGTACAGCTTACACTGCCACCGGAAGTTCGTGGCCGGGAACCTGAGCGAGAATTACCGTTCCCCGAAATTACACGCCATATCCAGAAAGAACGTTGATCCCCAACTTCCACGGCCAGCCTTAAAGTTGGCCGAATCATCTTTACTGCCAGCACCTAGCCGGCTTAAGCGAACCGACATGAAAAAATATATGAATCTGGCCGCGATCGCGCTGGCCATCTCTACCGTTGTGCCCGCTGTTTCAGCTGCTGAAACAGCGGATTTTACAGCAGCACAGCAAACCCGTATCGGGGAAATAGCGGCAGACTATCTTGTCGCTCATCCTGAGATTCTTCTTGAGGTCAGTAAACAGCTCCAGGCACGCCAGAGTGAAATGCAGAGAAGTACGCGGGTTAATGCTGCGCTGAAGGGGCATAGGCTGCTTATGCAGCTGGAAAATATTCCGGTTAAAGGCTCCGTGGATTCTGGCGTTATTGTTACTGAGTTCTTTGACTATGAATGCAGCGCGTGCAGCATGATGGCTCCGGTTATGGAAAAGGTCATGGCCGCGAATCCAGACGTCCGCTTTGCATTCAGGGACTGGACCATCTTTGCAACGCGCTTTCCGGAGTCAACGCAGGCTTCCCGTAGTGGCCTGGAAATATTCAGGAAACTGGGTGCTGATGCTTATATGAAATATCACAACGGCATTTACGGCACCGGTCATAATGAAGGACGACTGACTAGTGACGATATTAAAAAAAGCAGCAAATACAGCTGGGGCGCAGGAAATCAGTACAGGAGAAAATGAGCTCGCTGATCGAATCATTGAAACCAATGATTCACTGGCCGAAATGCTGGGCCTGACGGGTACGCCAGGTATCATTGTTATGCCATCTGAAAACGCAACAGCTGCGAACACTACAGTACTGCCGGGTGTGGTCAGCGAGGCTGTTATGCAGTCGGCAATCGAACGTGCCCGCGGAAAATGATGGGGCATTTACTACATATAGTAGATATAGCAGCTGGCACAGCCACTACATGTAGCGTTATCCGCAGAAACAGTAGATAAGCTCGGTTTACCACTGCCCCTTACGCACCAAAATTATGGGCCACATGCAGAAGTCTGAAATTAATCCTCCGGACTCTGCAGTGTCCCGCTAAAAAAAGTGGAGCATCACTGAATAGACAACTTAACTACTTCGGCTGTTCGTTCCTCGCTATGCTGCGGAACGCCTCAACCAAAGTAGTTAAGTCGTTGCCTCGTTACCTCTCTCATACACGTCCATCAACTTACCATTCTTAATGCTGGTCACAGCAATGTAGGTCCATAAACCAGATTTCAGATCCGCCATATATTTGATTTTGCTCTGGTGAAAAGTGGAACACTGACATGACATCAGAATTGATTTCATGATGTATTCCTAAGCGACCGATACTAATTGAGGTCATTCTGTACTGGATTTAAATGGGACAGATGGGTATCCTTTTCAGAATTCGCCGGATGGCGATCCTTTTAGATCCTTGCCTGAGAATTGTGGAGATTCAATGGCGGGGTGGCAGAAAACCTGTGACCGGACATGCGCGGCGCGGGGAAGAACAAACCGGATGGGACGTATCCGTAAAACGTCCAGGGTGCAGAGCTTCAGTTTCACCGGGCTCTGAATGCAAAAACCCCCCTGATTCTTCTCAACTTTGGCGGGCTGGCAAGAAATCAGGGGGTCCAAAAGCAGGCGCTGTGCCTGTAAAGGATTATAACGCATGCAATTCATAAGACAACCCCTGTCCGCCATAAGTACTGGACAGGGTGAATGACCATATTTTAATCGGGTCAGTTAGCCCGACTTCTGAAAATGACAGACGCCGCCGCGGCGATCATGACGTCACCTGTAAATGTCCTGAACCGCAGTGGTTCGCGCCTGATGGCTATCGTCCGCTTCCGGGTGAGTTTGGCCATGCCATGCGCCGTCTGGTCGTCAAAGAGAAAACCAGCGGTAAATGGAAGCTGCGTTTCCGGCCGTCACTCCATCCTTACTTCACGCAGTACCGTAAAGCTGCAGGCCGCGCTCGACACTTCAGGCCTGAACGACGTGCGCTTATCGATGCGATATTCCCTCTGCTTGTTCAGCGTGCCGACATGGCCACCTGGGTTGTGACGGTCAATGTCAGCCGGCTGGCCAGTGAGCTCAGTCCGAAAGACAGTGAAGGCAATGCCATCCCTGAAACCCGTGTAGAACCCTGCCGTCTATCGCGTCTATTCCCGGAACTGGCCCGGTTTGGCCTTATCGAAATGCCTGATCTGGAATGGGACCCGATTGAACAGTACTGGATGCCCCGGCATATCATTCTCACGGAACGTTTCTGGCAGCTGTGCGGCGTTAGCATGGATAAGCTGCTTCTGCAGCGAAATCAGCGCATCGAGGCTGAAGAGGAAGGTATTCTCGAACCCGGTACGCGTGACTCCGTCAGGGCCGCCCGTCGGCGCTGGTATGAAAAAGCCCGTATAGCGACGCTGCTGGGTCGGCGCGAGAAGGCTGTACGGGGGAAAAGGCGCAATAAGCTGGGCAAGCTCCCCCTCGATGAACGGCGCAGCACGATGGCCAGCTGGCTCATTCGCACACGGCCGAACCACGAACTGATCAATCTCGACGCAGACAGTTTTGATCGCCTGGTGTGGCAGCATCTTAACCAGCTGGAGCTAGGCCTCGGCTACGAGCCTGCACCTCACGACGTAGTTCACTGACGTTTCCCGCACGATTTTAACCGCCTTAACTGGCGGTAAAGTCGTTTGTGCCGCGTAACAGACGCACTGTTTTTCTCCCCGCAGCCGCGCCATTCCAACCCCGCAACTGACATAAATACAGCTTTTTCGGGGGCTGTCTTTTTTTTACTCACATTTACCCGCAATTGGAAAGTTAACCTTACCTGCAAGTGAGTCTGAGGTTACCCGCAAGACATTCCTGACCTTCGGTCAGTAAAGAAATAATCAAAAGGAAAATAAGGTTTTCAGTCCGGCCATTCTGAGGATAAAGAAAGAAGGCCTTCGCTTGCAGCGGCCGCAAGCGACCGCGCCGCTCAGAATTTGAAGTAGCTCCCGCCTGCGGCGGGCATGGGGAAAACTAATTAGTTACAACACTCATAATCACGATATAAGAGCACATCAGAGCAGGCCTGAAACCTCCAGCCCCTCTCAGCCAGAACCCGAGCGGTCCTGAAACTCCGAGTGCTCATTAACAGGCCGCCCCCGCCCCGGCCCGGAGGGCCGGAACAGGAGTGGCTGTAATGGATGGTGTAACTAATCCTCTAAGGTTTACTGTTCATAGTGAACAGTAAAACCAAGACCCCGGAAATCACGCCCTGTACGTCGCTCTGCGCCGTCCAGCCCGCTCACCGGGGCTTCGGGATTAGATTGACTCAATAGTCGCTTTGAAACCGTCTGGCTTTGCAGGAAGGGGTTGGGTAGCGCCATATATAAGACCGTAACACCTAAAGGCACTGATGCTGTTTATCAAAAAGAGGTCAAAGAGTAGACCCAAGATCCACTATGACGGGTGATCGTCCTGCGTTACGTGCTATCCACTATACCGGGGGGATTTAGAGCTTGTTGTTGCGTTTGAGGATATTGAGCACATAGTCGCTCCCGTCTTTATCTACGGAATATTCGAGAAAACCGATGTCTTTCAGCTGCTGAAGAGCCTTCTTCACAGTGGCATTCTGGTTACCCAGGTGTGAAGTCAGCTGGAGACGCTCACGCAGGCGGTCAAAACCAATCCGATAAAAAGTTGGCGGTAACTCAGCTAGGTAGAGATAGAGTGCCTGTGCAGACTCTTTACGGGAAAGCTTCTGGAGTGCTTTAAGATACAACCGGGTTTTACCATCTACCCGGTACAGTGTATTGAGCTTAGAGTTTGGCTTGATGATGATTTTGCCAGTGTGGCTGTCGTAGTAAGTCGATTCAACAAGGTGCATGTTGATGGTGATACGATCGTCTGTACCGGGTACGCTCTTCACGAAGCTTATGTTGGTCCGGGCAATTCGCGTAAGAGAAGCATCAAACCTGTCCTTCAGTTGCCTGTCTATTCGCTTTGTTTCAAAACCGCAGTATTTTGCGAAGTCAGCAAAGTTGAGTTCCAGCTGATCGTCGTTATCGAGCTTTTTATTCGATAACGCATAAATAATACCTACCCAGACCTTGAAATCGGTATCCATGTCGAGACGTGGACCGTAAATCTGAATCTGGTTGTAACCCTCACCCTCTACAATGGACAGTCGTGACAGTGACTCAGTTGCATCAATACTGTGGCTTTTTCTGCCGCCCTTATCCGTTGATTTAAGCGTGGGCACAAAAACCCCTAGTCGTAGCAGAACTTTAGGTTGTATTGTCTGACGGAGAGTGGGAAGAAGGTGAATAACTTCACCTGATTCTTTGGATGTTTCCTCAATAATGAGCGATAACTTATTGTTTTCCATTAACAAATCCAAATATCAAAGTGAGTGTATAAGAACGGTATAGTACCCGGTGCAGTGGATCAAATCTACCCGTTATAGTGTAGTTTGAACCCTGTATAGTGGATAACATACCCTTTACAGTGGATGGACTTACCCGGTGCAGTGTATTAAAGCAGGCTGAAGTCGTTGCTATCAAAGGTCTCAGAGCGATCTTATTCCTTATTGATCTACTATTGATCCTCTAATGATCCTTTTATTTAAACTATCCAGTGGATAAATCGGATGTTAAGAACCTATGTCGAGTCCTCAAGCAAAAGTCATCACGCTAATCTAAAGCACATACCTATTTAACAAACCTCCATACATATCCCGGTACGCGATCAAAAAGTTTCCCTGCTGCAAACTCAGCTTTTCGATGATCATAAGCCTGCGTCATGGCATATCCTTCATCGTCGTTAACTTTGTAGCTAAGATGTTCGTAAACAGTCTCAAGGGTTGCAAGCGTATGGCAACGCCTAAATTTCATCAGCCAGTCTGTTTTCGTCATATCGTTCCTGTTAGTTGTAGAATGAAATTAATTGATAATATCCTTAGTAGACATCATCCGATTGATGGATTATTTTTGCTTTGTTATGCCTTAAACGAAAAATGGCAGCACGAATAAGATATAGTTATTGTAATTCGTATAAAGAATAACTCTCTCTATATAAGGTTGCAAACTTTGAAAGAATTGAAAAAGTGCTGTCTTCTCTTTTGGGCTTTACCTTTCTTTTCTCACGCTGACGCTGATATCAGTGCTGGGTTTTCACCCGGGGGAACAGCCCAGGCTTTGATCCTTAGTTTTATCCACTCAGCTGCCGGTTCTGCCGATGTGGCGGCGTACGATTTCACAAGCGTACCGGTTGCAGAAGCGCTCAGTCAGTTGGCTCAAAGTGGAGTGCTCGTAAGAATTATTGCAGATGAGAAGAAAAGTCACGACCGCAAGTCACTGGTTAATAAGCTGGCCTGTTCAGGTATTCAGGTCAGAACAGATGATCAGTACAGCATTATGCATAACAAATTTATTGTGGCAGGAAATAACAGCGTGCAGACGGGATCGTTTAATTACACATCATCGGCTGAAAAACGTAATGCTGAAAATGCCCTGGTTATCCGAGGCAATTCATTCCTGAGTAAACAATATCAGAATGAATTTAACCGGCTTTGGGCTGAGTCAGCACCCGTGCAGTGCAACTATTCATGATTTACAGGCAAAATATAATCTGCTGAACGGACTGTATATGACAAAGAAAAAAGTTTATCCGGTTCACTTCACTGGCCAGCGGGGCCAGCGGGGCCAGCAGGAGGCTTCTGCGAATTTCCAGCACAATGAAAACTCCACCTGGCAGCGCTGGCTTAAACACTCCCGGGATAATAAAAAAACCACAGTGGTGACCTGCAGGTGTCTGCCAGCAGAAGACGATCCTGTCAGAAGACGGCTGAAGGTTCATTATTCACAGGATACCGAACGCTGCTGGCTATCTTCATACGCCTTCACAGGTAATGAGCATAAACCTGACTGCCGGTTTTATTCTGTGTGGTCTGATGAACGACAGGCAGAGATTTATCAGGGGGGAAGCGATCCGTGCTGCAGCGGATGGCACCATTGTAGTCAGACTGCCTACTGGCCTCCAGAAAAAGGCACCTACTGAAGTAAAACCGGCTGAGAACGTCTCAGACGACGAACCTGTGAAACGCAAACGGCGGCCATCGATGAGCCTGCTGGGGCTTCTTCACCTGCTGTGGGAGCAGTCTGGTATTAATGTCTGGCACCCCGCTTTCGATAAAAAAGAAACGCTCCCCTGGCTGGGTGAGCTGGCGTCTGCAGCAGACCGCTGCCCGGATTCGTATTGGTCGCGTGCCTCTCGAAGAATCCCTGTTGCTCATGGCCATGAAAGGTACTCAGCACGTTATCGCTAACCGGGAACACCTGAGAGCGGCCGAAAAGAACAAAAGACGACTCATTGTCATTTCCGTGCTGGCTGGAGTGAGGCCGGTGAAGCACGATTGAAAACTATGCTGCCACTGGGGCTGTTTTTTGGTTTTCCTGACCTGGTTTTGCCGGAGGATGTGCGCCTGCGTCTGGAGAGGAGCTTTGGCCGCGAGCTGGGCGACTGGCGCCGGGGAATGAAGGTCGTGGTTATTGCGGAAACGGAGCCGCCCGAAACGACGTTCAGGCACGTTGATGGGCACAACCGGCCGTCCAGCCGCAGCACCGTCATCGACATGGCGCTGATGACGGTCAGCCCACGCTTTATTCCGCTCGATTCAGGCTATGAAGGTGCTGTCGAAGAAAAGTTGTGGCAGGAAAAACGCGCCTTTATCAAGCCGTTGTGCTACGACGGTGAGGATGTATTTCCGGATTTCGTCCTGAAAGACGTTCCCGGCGTAGAAGCGCTCCCAATGGAGGTGTTCGGAATGAATACGCCTGAATATTTGCTACGTAAACAGGAGAAATTTGTCCATTATGATACGAAATACGGTCAGGGGCGGTGGTGGTTCTGGGAAGCACTTGGTGAAACTAGCGGAATGAGCATACCCTCGTTTCCTACTGCAATTATGAGTTAAGAATATAATATTCAAAAAAGGATTTGAACAATGCTTCTAAACGCAAAAACTGAGTACTATGACTGGAATGACGATCTGGTTAAAGCCTGTAGAGATTTTGTGAAGTTTAAAGATGATATGGATATGGCTAACCGTACTTCTTATATACATCCATTACTTGTCAGAAAGATCAGGCGACTGGCGGGTTACTATGAACCGTCGAGAAATAAAAAGGCAGACGGTATGTTACGACGCCCTGCTACTGCAATAAATCCTTATGTGTTTTGTTGTAAGACTCTCCCATTTTTGTGCACACCTAATGATGTTATAAATGAATATAATAAGCGTCTTATTTATCCTCAGCTCGTTGTTTCTGGTACTTATAGGACCTATGACACTGACAACTTAGGAGATTATAGTAATAACTTTCCAGATAAAGTAATGAAAGTGTCAGATGACTTTATATTAGACGAATCTGAAAATTCTGGCGATCTGAAATACTACCGATATGACATACTTCTTTTATACGTGGCATCTGAGGGAAAAAACAGGGTGGAATTATTCAAGCGTCACAGATCGTCCATGATGGCTTGGGTAACGGTATTACCTTCAATACCAGCCATTGAATTAAAAATTGTCAGGCTACGGCCCTTTAACGTCTGGGCTGTACGTTATAACAATCAGCTTAGAATTCTTCCTTTCAGCATTCACACGCTGGCTATTTACAGAGCGCTTGGCATTGCTGAGGATAAAGCTAAATGGGATTTCTTTGCGTTAACAAAATTAAGGAAAGCACGCCTCTCTGCTGTGAGTTCTCAAATGGAGCGCTGACGTTTATGCCGGTCACAAAAACAGCCTATGGCATTTGGTTTAGATTTCAGAAACAGTGGAAACGGATAGGTTCGTTATATAATAAACCTAACGGTTCTAGCCTTGGAAAGGCGACAGCTAAAGGAGGATTGAAGTTGAGATAGGAAGATAATCCGGGTGTACCTATAGAATGAAACCCGGATAGTGTCAACGTTTCAGATGATGACGGTGCGCTTTTTTTTGTGACACAGTAGTTGTCTGCGGCTCAGACTTAGTTTGTCTAAGTTTTTCAACAGCTTCGGCAAAATTTACACCTTCACTGAGAAGGCGGGGCTGTACTAATTCGCCAGACGCTGCCAGCTTAGCACGATGCCGTTTAATTTTTTTGATTTGTTCAGCGTCGATATTCATTGTTAACCTCATGATTATTTGAATGTTTTGAAAGTCTTAGGACTTAAGGTAAACGCCATGTCACCATTTGTATTATAGGAGTCTATGAGATGCTGATCAACTGCAGTACCAGTCTGTTGCTTTAAGGTTGCGATAAAGTGATTGATAACACGGTCGAACTCACTTGTAAAATGTAGTAGATCTCGTAATTCATTGGCGTTTAATGCTTTATGGTCTTCAGTCTTATTTGCAAATATTGTTAGATTCTTAGTCCCTGTTCTCTTTATAGACCTGGGCTTGTGGTATACAACGCACAGTCTCGAACCGGATGAAACTCTAACGTTTGGGAGTAAGGTAAAAAAAAGTAAAATATAAGAAAAAAAACGCAGCGGCACTGATGGCAAATCCGCCAAATCGCAAGTCAAAAGAAATGTTTTCAAAAGTTGTAACTGTGGTTTCTATTAGCAAAGTAAGAGCAAACATGACTTCTATTTCTCCACCTTGATTATAGGAAACACGCACTATAAATTTATATTTTTTATCATTGCCTGCATGCTTAGAAACGGCATCAGAAATTTGTGTGAAAACCGGGTTTGATTTAGAGAAATCATTCTTAATGTCAAATGTCAGATTTATCACATCACCCTACCTTTGAATTATTAAACATGTAAGTTTTTTAAGTTTATTTTCTATAAATAAAGCTAAAAGAGTTTTAAAGGCCATTCCGGCATATGAGCAATCTTGATTATCATCGCATCAAGAGAATCGCAGTCAAACGGTTTACCACTCTGCCTTATTTCATTATATACATTCAGCATCAGAGCATAATTTTCACGTATATCTTCAGCAGAGGTAAGGTATCGTGGCCTGTTGATCGAGCGACCAAATATTTTTGGCTTATCAGCATATTCGACAAACTCATACATCTGGATGAGACGATTCTCTTCTGGCGGGAAGCCGTAAAATTTAAGAGGTATGCTCATTTCATCTGCCATTTTTATTATAGCGTTAATTCTTTTACTTACGTGGTCGTAATCTAACTCTCCGATATATTTCATTGAATCAAGATTCATTACATCACAAATATCATCAAACATGCGCTTTACGTTAAGTACAAATATTAAGTCTTGACATGTTTTAATAACAGGTTCGTCATTCAGTAGAGAAAGAACTGAAGGCGATCTAAAAGAGTTATGAACTTCATCCAGAACCTTACCGCTCAGCTCTGCAAACCAATACCAGCGTTGAAAATACACTTCTCTAACAACATCTCCCAAACGAAACATAAGTTGCTGACCATTTGTGAAACGCGTGTCGGCATCCTCATCAATTATTTGAAAGTAGATCATAAACCTGCTTGCCAGCGGTATTATCTCTGTCTTTTTTTCCTTATCAGCATTTTTCTGACCGCTGCTTAACTTGTTAAGCGCGAAATCTGCGATACCCTGCTCGATAAACGTCCGGACGAGATCGGACCGCGAAGGTGTAAAATCCATCCTTGTGCGAATTTCGTCAAGCTTATCTACCATCTGTCCTGGAATCCTCACTTCGAGTCGCTGATCTTTCTGTTCCATTTTTCTTCCTCAGAATTAAAACTTTCCCCGTACAAAATCTGGTTTGTACGGGTTGACACGTACATTATACATAATCTATCGTACATGTACATTGAGTGCCGGAACTTCTTTATAGTTCGATGTTAAGATCCGTTTTCTGTAGGAACCGGATCTTACGGCGCGGGTGCCGATTTTCTGCGCAGTTCACTATATGTAGTGGTTCAGTCAGCTGGTCCGGCTACCAGATGTAGGGTTCTGGCTGCGAGGAACCTCCGGAAAAGCTGGCTTTGCCCTGACCCGCCGCAGTGCTTTGCTTCCGGTTACTGCTGTAAATGGAAAAAGTCGGATCAGGCTGAGATGAGGTTACGATAATTCGCTTGGTAAATATGTCTACAGTTATAGTTTCAAAAGAAATAATAACTAAGATGGTCTTTTTTTTTAATTCAGTTTCAGGGTTCACTATTTATTTTGAAACTATTAGCCAGCAATTATTTAAGGCGGTTATATGAATCCAGAGAAACTGGTTAAAGAGTTGATTGAGGATGGCTACATTGAGGTATTTCTTTGTCGCCAGAATATGCCTACGGATGAAGATGAAGATTTACTCAGAGAGCAGCTCATACTGGACAGAAGTGGTACGGTTATTGCCCGGAAAGTTTTACCTGACTGCACGGAATGGTCGATGATTTACTGGACCATCAGAAAGCCGTTATGGCCACTCCCCGGTAATGTGATTGATTTGGATCTCAGCAAAGCTTCTGATGCAGAAAAACTGATATCCACGTTCGGGACGTTCTGACCTTAAACCAGATACCTTCCTGCAGAGGAACTTCCATATGGGCAGCACAAAAGATTTCATGATGCAGGTGCAGGAAGAGCGGTTTGAAAGCTGGGCAGCTGAGCATCACCCAGAAGTACAGCCAGACACCGAAGAATGGGAGGCTATTGCGCAGATTTTTGCGGACTGGCAGGACTTTCTGGCCGATCAAGCCCATGAAGATTATCAGCAGGAAAAGTGGTCAGCCTCACTCAATTCAGTTGAAGACCGCTGCCAGCATGCTTTCTCTGAACTGAACACGCTACGCGGACTTAACCTTGCGTTCCAGCCTGACATCGTGTTGCGCATGGCCTGGGTTCACAGTGTGAGTGTGATGGAGGCCTGCCTGATGTACTGCGCACGGGCACTGCTCAATCATGAACCGCATCTGCAGTTATTCCGGACTAATGAGCAGTCCCTCGGCTTCAGGGATTCAGAACTGAAGCTCCTCAGATCCAGTAGTAGTCCGCAGGCTCCTGCTGATGCATACCGTCGGGCAGCAAATCATCTTGTCAGCAGAATAACGTTTCACAATGTGAAACGTATTGAAAGGTATTTCAGTGCCGCTCTTCATCACCCTCCTCAATGGCCAACAGACCGGCTCAGACACATTGTAGAGGTCAGGCATGATCTTGTTCACCGCAACGGTATCTCTGAATATGATAACGAGACAGTCGTTGGAAGGTTTCAGCTTGGCGCGGCTCTTAAAGATATCATGGCATTTCTTGAGGCATTCTGCGAAACAATGATCGCTGAAACTGAGGGTTACGGGAAAAAAATAATAATAAAATCTGAGCTGTCTTTTGCGAACAATTTCAGGAATGGATAATGAAAATGAAATGGCCAGCATACCTGTTCTGCTGCACTACAATGCTGACCGTCATGTTGCCACGTGCCAGTGCAGCAACCTATGAGGAAGCCTCACGCCTGGACGATGCCTATCCGCCGGGAAGTATCGAGGTCTGTATTCAGTACCTGCCAGGAGACAGAAAGAGCATCCTGCCGACCCGGCTTGAAGTTAGGGGGGACGGTTATCAGCCGGACGGCAGAGCATACTGTTTTTCGCGCATCTGCTGCCTGGACCCCGCAGGGAAGAACTGTTCCCGGGCTGACGCTGACATACACGCTCACCCAGAGAAAAGATGAAAAGGGTTACTATTCAATTATCGATCCTGCCAGCATGTCAGTCACCATGCCGGGTGCAGGGCCCGTGGCAGAGAAAACTGTTCTGGAGGGAATGCGCCAGCGCCTGCCTGCAGGTGGAGAATTCATCTCCTACAGCATTTATGAGATTACGGATTTTCCGTCATATGTGGCTCACAGGCCTGACGAGCCCGTAAGCTACTGTCATAAGGAAAAGCAGAAATGACCATGACGCTGCCATTACACTATCCACAGGCACCCGTTCCGCAGCTGCCGGTTGCGATTGATTATCCCGCCGCGCTGGCACTGCGGCAGATGGCCGCACAGCATGATGAGTATCCACAGTACCTGCTGGCTCCCGAGGTCAGCGCCCTTCTTCATTACGTGCCGGATCTGCACCGGAAGATGCTGTTCACCACCCTCTGGAATACGGGGGGCGCGGATCAACGAAGCGCTTGCGCTGACCCGAAGCGATTTCAGCCTGGCACCGCCCTACCCCTATGTGCAGCTGGCCACGTTGAAGCAGCGTGGAGAAAAAGCGGCCCGCGGGCCCGGACGCGCGCCGTCAGGCATGGTCCCTCATCGGCTGGTTCCGCTGTCCGATCCGCAGTACGTGGCCCAGTTGGAGATGATGGTCGCCACGTTGAAAATTCCGCTTGAGCGGCGCAATTCGGAGACGGGCCGGACCGAGAAGGTCAGGCTCTGGACAGTAACCGACAGGACGGTGCGGACCTGGCTGAATGAAGCCGTCGCCGTTGCCGCCGGTGATGGAGTCACGTTCTCCGTGCCGGTGACGCCGCATACTTTCCGACACAGCTACGCCATGCACATGCTCTACGCGGGCATTCCGCTGAAGGCACTTCAGAGCCTGATGGGGCACAAGAGCATGAAATCTACTGAGGTTTACACAAAGGTTTTCGCGCTGGACGTGGCGGCGAGACACAGAGTGCAGTTCCACATGCCCGGAACAGAAGCTGTTGCCTTGCTTAAAAACAATTTCTGATCAGCTTGTGATGAAATTCCGCCTTAAAAATCTGTGAGTTAGCCGTATTCCCCCTCCAGTTAAACCAGCAAGTGGATTACATAATCACATAATCACATAATCACATAATTATGTGATTTATTGATTTTATAACCACAGAATCCTTTCCTTTTAATTTTACACACGTATAGTAACAGGATTACAGGATTACAGGATTACAGGATTACAGGATTACAGGATTACAGGATTACAGGATTACAGGATTACAGGATTACAGGATTGCAATTTTGATCCGAAATTTTACTTTTGAAAGGTGTGTTCATGGCTAAAGTCATTTCTTTTTTGAACGGTAAGGGTGGCGTTGGTAAAACGACCACTTCAATAAATGTAGCTACAGCAATCGCAAAAAGGGGGGGCCAAGGTAATAGTTGTTGATACCGATCCACAGAGTAGCATCGGAAACTGGTACAACGAGGATAAATGCCTCTTTGACGTGGCCGATGCAGGATCAGAAAAAGAAGTCTACTCAGTAAGGAAAACATTGAAATCATATGATTACATAATCATAGATGGTGCGGCTGCGATATCTGCTATTTCAGCTGCTGCAGTAATGGTTTCCGACGTGGTTTTAATACCTGTTACACCTTCACCGCTAGATTTTGCTGCCTGTGGCGCCATCATTGCTGTGATTGAAGCTCGGCAGGAACTGCAACCAATTAAGGCTAGGTTTGTAATAACCAAAAAGGTAAATACAGCCAAAATGCTGGGCGTTCTTAAGGCATCCATTGAGGATACTGGCATTCCCGCGCTACGGACAGGAACGACACAACGGCAGAGTTACATCAAAACAATGCTTGATGGTGGTACCGTTTTTGACACTGATGATTCTAATGCCAAAGGTGAAATCGACGTACTAACAAATGACATTCTGGAATTATGCCAATGAAAATGAAACTTGGTGCAAGCAAAAGCACAATGCATGCGGTTGACGCTATCCACAAACCGGGATTACCGACGAAAAAACTCCAGATGAACATTCCTGAAGATCTGCACAAGTCTTTCAAGCTGGCTTGTTTGAAGCAGGACAGGGACATGACAGATGTAACAATTGAGCTAATTAATGAATGGATGGAAAGACAACAGTAACCACAATATTATGTGATTATGTGATTATGTGATTATGTGATTATGTGATTATGTAGTTATGCAATCATATATTTCTTTCTGAGTTTATACGGGCTGCTATATGAACAGATTAAAAATATTGCTATCTGGGTTTCTGGGCTTTAGGCCGATGAGTTCGATGAGTGGTAAAGATAGAAAAAGCGCTGCTGAGTGGGGGGTTCCTGCTGAGCACACTGTTTATTGTGCCGCTTTTTTTCATGCATGAAGCCAGTGAGCTTGTCAAAATCGGAATGCAATTGCTGTGGGGCGCCTGCGTTTCGCGCGCAGCCTTCCTGGCTAACGGCGGCTGGAAGAAAAAAAATCCAGATCAATGAATAAATCACGTAGAGGTCATGATGGAAATTCAGGAATTACTGACGCAGATGCGTGCGCCGGGGATTGTATTCAAAACGTTTACCCAGTCAGCCGGTATGTTCAAGGGGCCCGTCCGCAGGCGCCGTCCGGCCTTTGATGACTGGCTTCATCAGCTTTCGCGTAAGGACAGGGTTCCGCGCGGACGGTACTTCCGCGGAAAGCGCCCGGGTAAACCCCTAATCATTGTGGATGAGTTTTGGCAGCAGTTTTCCTGAGAATGCAGGGCATCAGGCAGACGTAAAGTATGATGTGCCCCGCAGGCCGCGTCTACATCACGCGCGCCACCGGCATGTCACTCCAGCGCGTGGTCCATGCAGGTGAGAGCATGTCCCGCTTCATTTTCCATTCCGTATTCACGCCCTGACCGGCAAACCACACACTGCCCAGCCCGGACTGATTTATCCCGTCAAGAACCTTCATCAGCTGCGCACTGTTGGCACGTGGCTTATTTTCATCGAACAGATTCAGCTGGCTGACGCCGTTAGGCGTAAAGTCGTCGAGCATGATTCCGGCCTTCATGTAACGTCGCCCTTCAAGCCAGATGCGATCAAGAGATCGCATGGCAACTTCAATCACGTCCCGTGTGTCCTGGGTAGGAATTGTGAGACTCTCACCGGCGCTGTTGCCATAAAATATCTCACCCTGCGCATGCGGTGAGGTGCGGATAAAGACGCTGATGCGCCGGCAGAACTGCCGTTCCTTTCTGAGCTTCTCCGCAGCCCGGGTTGCGTACTGACACAGCGCCTCCTGCATCAGCACCTTCGCTGTAATTCTCTCGCCAAAGGACCGGCTGCAGACAATCTGCTGTTTCGCAGGCACAAACTCTTCAAGGGGAATACAGGACTCTCCGTTAAGTTCCCGGACAGTACGCTCCAGCACGATGCTGAAGTTTTTACGGATAAGGGCAGGGTGGGCGCGCGACAGCTGCAGGGCGTTTTCAATACCCATCAGATTAAGTCGCTTACCGATGCGCCGGCCAACGCCCCAGATTTCCTCCACGGGCTGGTTCGCCAGCAGGGTGGCGGTACGCTTCGGATTACCCGGCGTCAGCGCTAATACACCGCGGAACTGCGGCCACTCTTTGCTGGCCCACTGAGCTGATTTGGCCAGAGTTTTTGTCGGCCCCATACCGACGCCGACAGTCAGGCCGGTCGTAGCCAGCACGTGAACGCGCAGGCGCCTGCCAAAATGTTCAAAGTCTTCGCAGAAATCAATGCCAGTCAGGTCCAGGAACATCTCATCAATGGAATACTGCTCAACGCGGGGTGTTATCTCTTCCAGCGCGGTCATGACGCGCTGAGACATGCTGTGGTTTATGTGGAATGGAAAGTCTACAAGGTTCAATTAGTACTGATTTGTCTGGCAGCTTCCAAAGTAAAGCCGTACCCAAATCTTCAGTTGATAAATGTTCATTAGATTGATTTTACGTGTTTTGAAAACAGATTCAGCTCGTTAATAATGCATTCAGGTTCTTCGCTTAAAGGCATGTTGTTCAAATCCAGAACCCCGTCATTTTTTTGAGGACTATCTGCCTGCAAATCCGCAAAGAGAGGTGTAAAATCTGGTTGGACTTCCCCTCGCTCTGCGACCAGCTCAAACGTTTTATTTATTGCCGCGCGGTTATTCAACGCACTGACCAGCACCTGGGCGATTTGCTTTCTGGATATCACACCATCTTCCGGCGTTCCTGCATGGCGTCGATCCCCCCTGGAGCATAATGATTTTATGCTCATTATCATTATTGTAATCAAAC
This sequence comes from Pantoea sp. 1B4, assembly GCF_016925765.1. Taxonomy (NCBI): domain Bacteria; kingdom Pseudomonadati; phylum Pseudomonadota; class Gammaproteobacteria; order Enterobacterales; family Erwiniaceae; genus Pantoea; species Pantoea sp. 1B4. Next base: position 111,973 of record NZ_JAEUWZ010000004.1, read on the forward strand.
CAGCCAGGCCTGACTATGGTATAGGGATGGCCACTCGCCCTGACCAGACGTTCGGCACGTCTTTTCCAGTCATGAACCTCAGTACGTTGATTCCAGGTGCTGAGCCGTTCAGTCACGCCAATCGTAGTCATTAAGCCTATGCGAACAGGCGTATCCATGAACATTCGTAAAATGTTACGCACACCGCCGTAATCTATCGCTCTGGCACCAATACGCCCCTGTCCATCGGAACCGAGAGTGAAAATGACAGCATCAATATCTTTTGGCAAACCGGTGAGTGTTTCAGGCATTGAAACATCGCCGTAAAAAAACATCCGTTCCACGAGGAAGCAATTTTGCTTTGCGCTTATTTCTGACCAGCGCTACGGGCTGATGGCCCATTTCAAAGGCGGTATTCACGACATGAAGACCAATACTTCCTGTCGCCCCGGCAATGAGTATTTTCATAATAAACTTTCTGATAATTAAGGCTTATTTTCGATACAATCAGAATATCAATTATCATACTTGTCAGTAACAGGGCTAAGATGATTGTGTCTATGAATACCCTTCATAAGTATGCATTGAAGGGAATGCCTCCATAAGGAAATCGCCGATGCTGAAAGAAAACTTCAATGAACTGCAAATCTTTCTGGTGGTAGCAAGGGAACGAAGTTTTACCAAAGCAGCGGGCAAGCTTGGGGTTTCTCAGTCTGCACTCAGCCACGCGATGAAGGCGCTGGAGGAAAGACTGAATATCCGTCTTCTGACCCGCACGACCCGAAGCGTCGCGCCTACGGAAGCAGGGGAGAGAATTATTGCCTGCCTTGAACCCCGTATCGCCGATCTTGAACAGGAGCTGGAATCGCTTGTACAATTGAATGGGACCGCCTCCGGCAATATCCGTCTATCTGCCGGGGAGCATGCCGCGCGAAGTCTGGTATGGCCGAAGTTAAAACCCTTTCTCAGTGAATATCCGGAAGTTAATCTCGAACTGGTGGTTGATAACGGCTTTGTCGATATCGTCGAAGGGCGTTTTGATGCCGGGATCCGTCTGGGCGAAAGCGTGGATAAAGATATGATCGCCGTAAAGATTGGACCGGATATACGCATGGCTGTGGTTGGCGCACCATCCTATTTTGCCGCTTACCCCGTGCCCGAAAAACCTCACGAGCTACAAAATCATCGGTGTATCAATATGCGCCTGCCGACTTCCGGTGGACTTTACCACTGGGAGTTTGAGAAGGAAGGGAAACCGTTACGGGTCAGAGTGGAAGGGCAGGTAACGTTTAATTTGCAGGCGGAAAGAATTGATGCTGCTTTATCCGGCTTTGGCATAGCCTGTATACCGGAAGACAGGGTGCAGGATTATATAAAGTCAGGAGAGCTTATTCAGGTTATGCAGGACTGGTGTCCGTCTTTTCCCGGATATTATCTTTACTACCCAAGCCGTAAGCAGCATCCGCCCGCTTTTGCGCTGATGATCGATGCACTTCGCTACTCGGAATAATGGGTCCGCCATACGCGGTGGACCCGTCCGGGTATTAACGGCCTACGCGAGCCTGGTGCTCAGGAGAGTAACGGTCGCCAACGATTTCAATCGTTTCAAGCGCCTGTGTTAACTGGCGCGAGTCATCCTGCGAAAGAATGATGTCGACAGCCTCCAGGTTTTCCTCCAGTCGGTGTAGTTTGGTGGTACCAGGGATAGGAACAATCCACGGCTTTTGTGCCAGCAGCCATGCAAGAGCGATTTGCGCAGACGTCGCGCCTTTCTCTGCAGCCAGTTCACCCAACAGGGAAACCAGCTTTTCATTGGCTTCAATCGCCTGTTCAGCGAAACGCGGTACGGTGCTGCGATAATCATCCTTACCAAACGTTGTTCCTGGTTTAATCGATCCTGTCAGGAAGCCCTTGCCTAATGGGCTGAAGGGAACGAAACCAATGCCCAGTTCTTCCAGTAACGGCAGGATCTCCTGCTCTGGCTCGCGCCACCACATGGAGTATTCGCTTTGCAGCGCAGTGACAGGTTGTACAGCGTGCGCACGACGAATGGTTTTTGCGCCAGCCTCGGACAGACCGAAATGCTTGACTTTGCCTTCAGCAATCAGGTCTTTCACGGTTCCCGCGACATCTTCAATGGGGACATCCGGGTCGACACGGTGTTGATACAGCAGGTCAATGACATCAGTCTTAAGACGGCGTAATGATCCCTCCACAGCTTCACGGATATGCTCCGGACGGCTGTTTAAAATCTGCTGCTTATTGTCATCGCCAAAGGTAAAACCAAACTTAGTAGCGATGACCAGACGATCACGAAACGGTTTTAAGGCATCCCCGACAACTTCTTCATTAAGGAAGGGGCCGTACACTTCAGCGGTATCGAAGAATGTGACGCCTTGTTCAACCGCTGCGCGAATGAGCTCAATAGCCTGACGGGTATCAGTCGCCGGACCGTAGCCGTGGCTGAGGCCCATGCAGCCGAGTCCAAGTGCGGAGACTTCGAGTCCGGATTTACCCAGATAACGTTTTTGCATTGAATGAATACCTCATTTATCGCGACTTAAACATCCAGTTTGCGGCCAGTCAGCCATTCCACCATCGCCGGGTCGCGGTGAGAAAAGAAGGCACTGGTTGCAGTGTCAAGGGCGGCAATCTGTAGCATATCTTCAGAACTGAGTTCGAAATCGAGAATGTTGATGTTCTCTTCCATGCGTTCTTTTCGCACCGATTTCGCCAGTGAAACGATGCCTCGCTGGTAGATCCATCGCAGTACAACCTGACCCACACTTTTACCGTACTTCTGCCCAATCGCCGTCAACACGGGATGCTGGAACAGACCATTTTTACCCTCAGCAAAGGGGGCCCAGGCTTCCGGCTGAATGCCACGGCTCTGCATCCATGGAACGGCATGCAGCTGCTGGTTGAAGGGGTTAACTTCAATCTGGTTTACAGCAGGGGCCACTTTGTTGAAGGCGATAAGATCGGCCAGCCGGTCAGGGTGGAAGTTGCTGACGCCAATGGCGCGAACTTTGCCTGCCAGCTGCAGTTCTTCCATGGCACGCCATGCTCCGTGGACATCACCGTAAGGCTGGTGAATTAGGTACAGGTCAACATAGTCAAGTTGCAGTCGATTCAGGGAACGTTCGAACTGTGCTTTAGCACCTTCGTAACTGGTATCCTGCAGCCACAGTTTGGTTGTGACAAAAAGTTCGTTACGTGCAATATCGATCTGTTTCAGTGCGTTCCCGACCTGGGTTTCATTCTGGTAAGACGCTGCGGTATCGATCAGGCGGTATCCCGTATCGATGGCATCAATAACGGCGCGTTCACATTCAGCGGCATCTGTCATCTGGAAGACACCAAAGCCCAGCAGGGGCATTTCAACACCGTTGTTCAGTTTTACAGTTTGCATGACGTTATCCTTCAGCTGTTGTCCAGAAAAAGCATAACGCAAAGTAATTTATTCTATTAGATAGGGTAATTAGCTAGGGTTTATTAGGTGCATTCATTAATTTGAGCGGGCTGACGGTCAGCCTTGTGCGCAACACATTCAACATTTTTCCGCCAGGGTCAGGTCACTTATTTTTTATAAAGATGATGTTTGTATTGAGCCTTCAGTAATGAAGGCTCACTATTATCTTGTCCTACTGCAGTTTATTTTCTTTCAGGAACTGACTGACCAAATCGGCGATCTGGACATTATTCAGGTCAGAGAAAGGGAAGTGGGTATTACCTTTTATACCGGCCTCAGGCAGATGTGTAACCGTCACATGCCCGCCATGCTTGTTCACCACATCACGCCACTCACGAGCCATTGCCAGACGTACGCGCCAGCTGTCCTGCGCGGGCATGGCTACAGGCTTATCCGGTATGTTATCGCCGTAAATAATCAGAATCGGGATTTTAGTCAGGGCCATAAACTGCTCCATTGGCACAGGCTCGCCCTTCAGCGTGTCAAATGCGCTTGGCATAGGAGCAGGGAGTTCTTTTTCCGGGAAGACAAAGCTGCTGCCAGGCTCGAAGGCGACAATGGCTTTGACCTTGTCGTTTTTCATCGCCGTGTACCAGCCCGGCCCGCCACCCTGAGAGTGGGTGAAGAGGATTGCCGGGCCTGATTTATCCACGACGGCGGACATCGCATCAGAGATAACATTGATATCAAACGGCCCGGTATTCGGGGTCATCTGACGGAAATACTGATTCAGCGCCTCTTTGCTATGAGAGAACTGAACGCCTTTAAAATACTCTGGCCACACGCCAACCCGGAACTGGTTAAACCACATCTGCTCGTCCGGTTTTGGCAACACAGTACCTTCTACAGTAGTGCGCCCGGCGCTGCCCCGACGCGGCTGATCGACAAGATAAGTTGAGAACCCGCGACGCAGGAATATGTTCTGGAACCCTTCGCGACCATCCGGGGTGCTTTCCCAGGTACGGGAGAACTGACCTGCGCCGTGCAGCATGACAATAGGGTATTTATGCGGATTCTCCGGGATTTGGTAGAACACAGACGCATGATCGCCATGATAGGTTTGGCCGGCAGATTCCAGCGGCTTTTTCGCGTCAAATTTCCCTGGTGCGGAGATGACGGTACCGCCAGCAGAAAAGCTTCCCTGGTCCTGGATGATCAGTGGCTCGGCATATACTGACTGAGCCACCAGGCCACCTGCCATCACGCAGATGGCCAGCGTTTTTAAAATCGTCTTCAAGATTACATCCTCTGTTATGTTTGCCGTTCGATCATATCTGAGTTGTCAGCGTTAATTATTTAGCATCCCTGATTGCCCTTATTTGGCAGACTAATGAATGCAGATGTTTAACTGCGTATGGTCTCTAACCAACTGGTGACCATTTCAGTGGTTCTTCGCTCCTGGTCGCATTCAATGACCAGCGGTTTTTCCCTGCGGGCTGTTGGGGTGAGGCTGGCAAGAATGTCGTCGCTGTCTCCTTTACCGTAGCCGCCATGAGTAATGAAAGGGATGAGTAATTTGCCCGCAAGGTTATGGCTGCTGAGAAACGTTTGCACTACGGGAGGCACGCTGGTCCCCCAGATAGGAAAGCCTAAATACACAGTCTCATAGCGTGAAATATCTGTGACGCTATTTTTTAATGCTGGTTTTAATCCCCGCTCATGCTCATTTTTCGCCTGCTCAACAGTCTGAAAATAGTCTTCCGGGTAAGGCGTGGCCGGTTCAATTTCAAACAGATCTGTGTTCAGGCTACGGTGAATGACGCCCGCAATCACCCGTGTATTTCCGCTGCGGGAAAAGTACGCTACCAGAACTCGGCTTTTACCCTGCACGTTTGCGTTTCCGGTAGTTGCTGATGCCAGAGAGACATTCGCCAGCGTGAGCCCGGCAAGCGCCGTAATCAACATTCTGCGAGTGGGATCAAGATTCATAACCAACTCCTAATTATTTGCGAGCGCCTGCTGCAACGCCTTCTCTGCCCGCACAGCTGCATCATTTTCGCCATGTCCACGCAGAATCTGTACCAGCTGGCGGAGCTGCGCTGCCGTCAGGCCGACCCGCATACTTGCTCGCGTATGCGATAACAGCTGGGCCTCAACGCCGGGTGTGGCCGCTAACGCGCCAACCGTTGCCAGCTCGCGGCTTTGCCAGTCGAGGTTATCGCGGGCGAAAATGTCCCCGAACAGATGCGTTTGCAGGAACTGGTTAACGACCGGGGCAAAATCAAACAGGGGTCCCTGGACGGGGGCGCCGGAGATTTTCGTCTGGTTTGCGGTACCGACACGGCGAAGCTCATCTCCAACAGGGATCGGGGCAACCGGCTCTTTACCCTCTACGTCTTTAATGCCACGTTGCTTACGCGCTTCGACGACCTTCATCAGTTCATTAAGTGCATTCAGGCTGCGAGGGAACCCCGTGTAGGCGTAGAGCTGGACGAGAATCTCTTTGGTTTCGTTTATCGTGAGCCCTGCGTCAAGACCCTGATTCAGGCCTGCATTCAGCTTATCCATCTGACTGCTGGCCATCGATGTCGCAATCAATGGGATGGCCTGCTGGCGCGCTGACAGCGTATCTGAAACGGTTTGTTCGTGGTTTGTTGCTGAGGCTCCTTTACTGACGGGCGCAGCATTTACCGTGAGACCAAAACCAGAGGTCAGCAGTACCGCTGCCGCCAATGCTTTAATGGGCGTGGTATTGTTCATCTGTCACTTTCTCCATCCAGTTAACGCTTTTGCCATCCACAATCCCGGTTATCGCCAGATGCGTCATCGCGCTACCGGGTGCCGCGCCGTGCCAGTGTTTGACGCCCGCCGGGCAAGAGACAACGTCACCCGCGCGGATAACCTGCACCGGCTGACCTTCCTGTTGGGTGAGTCCAACACCTGAAGTCACAATAAGCCGCTGACCTGCCGGATGCGTATGCCAGGCGGAACGGGCACCAGGTTCAAAAGTGACATAAGCTCCGGAAACACGAATGTCGTTATCTGGTTTGAACAAAGGATCAACCCGGACGCGACCGGTAAAGTTCACCTCTGGCCCATATACCGCGTTCTGACTTCCGGCGGGAGCAATATGGACAGCGGGATTTTGCTCCGCCGCCCAGGATGAAAATGTAAAGAGAGGCAGTAATAGCCCCAGGTAACGCAAATGTCCGATCATGCAAAGCGTCCTTATCAGTGAAAAAGGAATTGCCTGCGATGATTTTATCGAGGGGTGAATGACGTCAGGCTGACGCCCCCCCTGACAATTCTGTCAGTTAACCCGGGGCCCGGCTCAGTGCCGGAGTGAGCATTGCTCTCCGTTTTATCCCCTTGTGTCTCAAAGGTGAGGCCAAATGTATTGATTCCACCTTCACTACGGGCGAAGACGTCTCCACGGTGCATAATGGCGACGGCTCGCACGATCGACAGGCCCAGCCCATGATGGGTGTCACTCCTGGCTCGGGAGGAATCTACACGATAAAAGCGCTCGAAAAGCCGGTGTAAATGCTCTGGTGCTATCGGATTGCCAGGGTTTGATACTTCAACATACGCTTGATGACCTTTTTTGCTTAACCGAACAGTAACCGTGCTACTGGATGGTGAATGTCTTGCGCTATTTTCCAGTAAATTGGCCAGTGAACGATGGAATAACCGCCTGTCGATGTGCGCGATGACGTCGCCCGCAACATCCAGCGAAAGCTGTTTTTCAGCAAAAGAGGGTTCAACATATTCCGCTGTTTTCAGGGTTTCTTCGCGTAGCGATACCTGCGTAAGCTGGGAAGCATGTTCACCAGCATGTGCATGAGACAGGAACAGCATGTCGTTAACTATCGATGTCATGCGTTCAAGCTCTTCAAGATTTGAACCGAGTAACTCTTCCAGTTCATAGTGCGAACGTCGGCGAGACAGCCCCAGCTGCGTCTGACCGATCAGGTTAGTCAGGGGGGGTACGGAGTTCATGGGCAACATCAGCGTTAAAACTTTCGAGCTGTCGCCAGGCTATCTCCTGACGCTCCAGCACACCGTTAAAAGATGAGGCTAACTGCTGCAATTCTTCAGGTAATGCACTGGTATTCAGGCGCTGGCCATGGTCTCCCGGTGCGAGATGCCGGGCCTGTTTACTGAGCGTTCCAACCGGGCGAAGCCCGATCCTTGAGACGATGTATCCCAGAAAGGCGACAATCACTACGCCCAGTCCAGCGATGATCAGCAGTGTACGTGTGAATGCATCTAGTGTTCCCATGTAAGGCGTGGAGTCGATGGCAACCACATAGCGCAGCGCCGGCCTTTCGCCGTTCGCGGGTATAGTTTTCACTAACAGGAACAGTGAGCACGCACCTTCCGTTGCGCCGGGCACTTTATTAAAGCCCTCCCGCAAATAAGACCACTGAACACCCACTGGTGGCATTCCCCCCCATGCTAAAGCGTGGGTTATCGCTCACGATCCAGTAGCGAACGCGTTCGCCTTCGGAGTTGGTTAGCAAGGTGAATTTACTGGCCAGCGCAGACCAGCCGTCAGCCGAGGTTCGTGCGGTTATCCACGGACTCATTAATGACTCCCGGAACAACAGCTCGTTGTGCATCTGCTTTTGCAGAGAATCATGCAAAGAACTTCGCAGCAGGATACCGATAACGGAAACAATCAGCAGCGCGGATAATGCAAACATCAGGGCCAGGTGAACGGAGATGGAACGCTTAAGCATGCTTAGCCCCTTGATTTATTCAGTCCGGACTTCGAGGACATACCCCATTCCACGAACGGTATGCAGCAGTTTGACGTCGAATGGAGCATCAACTTTGGCCCGCAGACGTTTAATAGCGACCTCAACCACGTTGGCATCGCTGTCAAAATTCATGTCCCATATCTGCTCAGCAATCATCATCTTTGACAGAATCTCCCCCCTGATGCCGCGCCAGAAGGCTCAACAGGGAAAATTCTTTCGCGGTCAGTTCCAGTCGTGTTCCGGCGCGTAATACCCGACGAGCCAGTAAGTCGAGATTCAAATCGTGAATTTGCAGTTGGGTAATATCTGCGCCATCCGTGGAGCGGCGACGCACCAGTGCCTGAATGCGTGCCACCAGTTCAATAAGCGAAAAGGGCTTGGGCAGATAATCATCCGCGCCAAGACGAAGCCCTTTAACGCGCTCGTCGACCGATCCCCGTGCAGAAAGCATCAGCACCGGCGTCTGCCTGGCTGCTCGCACACCCTCAAGTACCCGGTAGCCATCCATCCCCGGCAACATCACATCCAGGATTATCGCGTCGTAGTCGAACTCCAGCGCGTAATGAAGACCTTCAGCGCCATCTGCAGAGACATCTACCATAAATCCGGATTCACCTAACGCACGGCTGAGATAGGCTGATGTTTTTTCTTCATCTTCGACCAACAACAGGCGCATAACGGCACGTCCTCTTAACTTTTCAACGGTGCTTCAACATCTGAATAAACCTGCACTGCATCCGGCAGACGTTGCCCCTGGATAGTGATGGCATCCAGTGAGCGGGTGAGCTCGGTCATCTCTGTGGCAGTCAGCGATACGCCAGTAGCCGCTGTGTTTTGCAGCATATGGTCTTTATTGGTGGTGCCGGGGATCGGGACTATCCAGGGTTTACGAGCCAGGAGCCATGCCAGTGCAATCTGGCCCGGTGCCGCATTTTTTCTTATTGCCCAGGATTTCAGTAGCTCAACCAGCTGTAAGTTGTGCGGGAGGTTGTCGGGAGAGAAGCGCGTTTCTGTCGCCCGTATATCACCGGCAGCGAATCGGGTTTTTTCATCAATCCAGCCCGTTAAGAACTGCACGCCGAGTGGGCTCCATGGCACGAATCCAATTCCCAGCTCTTCACACACCGGAAGCACCTGCTTTTCAGGGCCACGCCAGAACATGGAGTATTCACTTTGTACGGCGGTAACGGGCAATGCCGCATGGGCGCGTCTTAGCGTGTTGATGCCCATTTCGGACAGCCCCCAGTGGAGGACTTTTCCCTGATCCATTAAATCCTTAATTGCACCGGCGACATCTTCGATCGGAACCTGAGGATCAACCCGGTGCTGATACAGCAAATCAATGCGGTCGGTACGCAGTCGTTTGAGCATGTTTTCGACGACCAGTCTGATATGCTCCGGTCTGCTGTTAAGACCCGGCAGGCGCTTGCCGGTCTGCTGATCAATGTTCCAGCCAAACTTAGTGGCAATAACAATTTTGTTTCGGAAAGGAGCGATACCTTCCCCGAGAATTTTCTCTACTTCCCAGGGGCCGTAGGCTTCAGCTGCGTCGAAAAACGTCACGCCTTCATCAAATGCCCGGCGGATGACATTCACCATCTCGGGACGCCAGGGAACAGAGGTATCATATTTTCGACTCATGTTCTGGACGCCCAGACCAACGGCTGAGACTTCCAGCTTCCCGAGTTTACGATTGCCCGGAGCTGCAGGGCGTTGGCTGATTTGTCTGGATGAATCAGCCTGAGAAGACTGGCTCGCCGCCGATACGTGAGGGATCAACGAGGAGGCGGCAATACCTGCCCCGGCGACTAATAGCTTGCGTCGCTCTGGCATTGTTGGGTCATTCTGGCTTTTCATTGATCGCTCCTATTCTCACAAAATTGAACATGAATCTCATTTTAGCGAGACCATTTTGCCTGCTGATTGCCAACATAAAGCTGACGGTTACCTGACAGCATTGTCAGAAACACTTACCCGTCTCAGTCCGTTCCTGACAAAAATGTTATTTACCTGTCACGATGCTGACAGTCCTCTCTCCCTAATCTGAACCGGCAAATTTAATTCTGCGAGCCTGCATAGCCAGGCTGACGCTCATCGGGAGAGACCATGAAATTCACGTTTATAAGTGCAATACTGCTAACGGCAATGGCTGGAGTAACCTCAGTCAATGCGGCTGATTACAAAAAAAATCCATTCACACTCGTCTATGACGGTGCCATCACCGAGAATGTTAAAGGCAAGGTCAACATTCATCCGGTGAAGTACGATCTGCATGGCATTCAGATTGCCGCGAATGTCTATACCCCTGCTAACTACGATCCCGCAAAAAAATACCCTGCCGTAGTGGTCGCGCATCCTAATGGCGGCGTAAAAGAACAGGTCGCCGGGTTATATGCGCAGCGTCTTGCTGAACATGGCTATATTACGATTACCGCCGATGCAGCCTACCAGGGGGGCAGCGGTGGTATGCCTCGCAGCGTGGATAAACCGGCCAACCGTATTGAAGACGTTCACGGCATGGCTGACTACATCAGCCAGTATCCGGGGGTTGATACTTCCCGCCTCGGTCTGCTTGGCATTTGCGGAGGCGGTGGGTATTCACTTGTTGCGGCCGAAACTGACAAGCGGTTCAAATCGATAGCAACCATCAGCATGTTTAATTCAGGCCTTGTGCGCCGCAACGGTATGCAGGATTCACAGCTGGATACGGTCCAGCAGCGTCTTGAGCAGGCTTCTGACGCACGCGCTCAGGAAGCGGCCGGAGGCGAAGTGCTTTACTCCGGTGATGCTAACCTGACTGATGAACAGATCGCTAAATTGCCTTTTGCCTTATATCGACAGGGCTACGAGTACTACTGGAAAACCCACGCACACCCGAACTCAACGTTTAAATACACCACAAGCAGCCTGTTAGACCTGATGAGCTTTGATGTAACGGACCATATCAATCTCATCAATAAACCCCTGCTGATGATTGCCGGTACAAAAGCGGATACGCTCTATATGACTAAAGATGCGTACGCGAAGGCCACCGGTACGAAGGATAAAGAACTTTTCCTGATCGATGGCGCTACTCATATCGAGACGTATTGGGTTCCTGAATACGTTGACCAGGCAATGCAAAAATTAGACGTTTTCTTCGATAAGAATATTTAGTCAGCCTCCGATGACGCCCTGGCCGCGCAGGCTGGGGCATGTCCATCAGCTATAGTCATTTTCGGCTGCATCTCACATTATCTATTCATGCAATATCCCCAGATTAACGAAGTTTCGGTTCAGGATAATTACGCCAATCAAATAGGCGCTATGAATGAAATTCATAGACCTAATCTGGAACAGGGCATAAAAAAACAATGAGTCTGATGTGACAGGATGGATCTGAAAAGAGTGAATCATTCACTTCAGACTACTTTCAGGCGGAGAAGCAAATGAGTTCGCAGGAGCCAACATTCAGTGAGGTAGTAAAAAACAGGTACTCGGCCAGAGCCTTTCTTCCATCTCCTGTCCCCAGCGATGCGCTCAAAGACATTTTGCTCGAGGCGCAATGCGCGCCATCCAACTGCAATACTCAGCCCTGGTCCCTGCATATCGTTGCAGGAGAGAAGCTTCGTGAATTAATCCACGCACTGACGGAAGATTTGAGGGCTGGGAACTACAGTCCTGATTTCACGTTTGATAAAGAAGCCTATCCCGAACCATTCAGGCAACGGGCTTCGGAGCAAGGGCGCTCGTACTATCAGGCACTGGGTGTTGCGCGGGGGGGGATAACTTAAGCCGCTCAGAAGTGGTGGAACGTAACGTAAAGTTTTTCGGAGCGCCTCATGTTGCTCTGTTGTTCATTCCTGTTGTTGGGGACAACGTTCGTGTTGCCTCTGATGCCGGGATGTATGCACAGACATTCCTGCTTTCTCTGGCAGCTCGTGGTTACGCAGGCGTTCCACAGGCAGTACTGAGTTATTTTGCCCAAACGGTGCGTCGGATCTTAAATGTTCCTGAGAGTTTCAGGCTGCTATACGGTATTTCTTTTGGGATGCCAGATAAAACGCACCCCTCCCTGAGTTACAGGGAAGGGCGGATATCTATAGATGAAAGTGTCGTCTGGCATCAATAATGAAGTTTTATTTTTTTAGCTGAACGGTCAGTGCCATCAAGGCGCTGGCCGCTGTAAATAACGCAATTATCCAGCCCATCGTCCATGGCGTTCCATCACTGAACAGAGCGAGAAGAAGTGAAGAGATGATGCCACTGCCATATTGCAACGCTCCCATTAGCGCCGATGCAGAACCTGCAACATTGGGCACTGCGTCAAGTGCGCAAGCTGTGGATGTCGCAGCGATGATGCCATTCATAGAAAAAAACACGAACACAGCGCCGACAATCACGGTAATGCCACCTACCTTCAGCCCAGTCGCGACCGCCAGCACTATTGCGGCAATAGTGGCGATAAATACGGCATTCCTGAGCAATGCTTCCAGCGGATAGCGGTGAACCAGGCGTCTGTTGACCATACTCACAGCCATTAATCCCACAACGTTTACTGCAAACAGCCAACCGTAGTGTTGCGGATCAACACCGAAGTACGTGATGTACACAAACGGAGAGCCCGTGATAAAGGCGTAGGCCGCGACATAATAGAACGTCAGGCACAGAGTAAACTGCATGTATCTGGCGTTGGTTAGCAAGGCATAGTAGTTTTGAAAGGCTCTGGTTACGGAGGTTTGCGAGCGTTTTTCAGCAGGTAATGTCTCCGGTAACCAGAATAAAGACATCAGCATTAATGTTCCGATAATCGTCAGCAGCCAGAAAATGGCATGCCACGAGGTCACTTTAATCATTTGCCCGCCGATCAGTGGACCGGCAATTGGCGCGATGGCCATAATGATCATCAGTGTTGAAAGCATTTGTGCTGCACGAGTGCGGCTAAACAGGTCACGGATCATTGCTCGTGCCAGCATCGGACCGGTACAGGCACCTAACGCCTGAAAAACACGCCAGAAGACAATTTGCTCGATATCTGTTGATAACGCGCAGCCCACCGAGCCGATGATGAACAGACCCAAGCCGATAAACAGCGGCTGACGACGCCCGTAACGATCGCTAATCGGTCCCCAAATCAGTTGTGCGATGCAAAACCCGATAAGGAACCCTGTTATTGTCAGCTCTGCATCACCCTGCAAATCTCTGGCCATGACGGGCATAGCCGGAAGATAAATGTCGGTTGATAAAGAGGTAACAGCCATTAAGGCGCTGAGAATGAGTAGAAACGAAAGACCGGTTTTTTTAGCTGTAGCCGACTGCGTACTTGCCTGTTGATTAAGCATGGTGATCCGTTAGAAATAAAGAGAGAGGGCATGTTAACGGGTTTGTGCATGCTGATAATCACAGGCGGGAGGATAGGGACTATGAATGACATTCATTAATGTTGTGAAGAGCCGGAGCAGTGAAAGAATGGTTTGAACAGGCACTTATGTTAGGCCTTACGGAAAGCAATCGAGGTATCGTTTCAGGCTCGATTTGTGATTGCAGACAAAGACACGAATTATCAGATCATAAAAAAAGCATATCTTCATGTCAGTTTCGTCACAAAGCCGCCGATTAGCCTAGCGTAAGCTAATTCCCGTTTTCCAGGCGGATCCATTTTAGAATTTACTGTGGATGTCTGCTATTGGCACTTAGCGGCACATTTTACCTTCCAGGTTTAAGGGGTAATTTTTTTAAGAGCCTGTTCAATTTTCTCTGCGTCCTGTTCCACTATGGCTTTCTCATCGGGTTTGAGCGGAACTTCCTCAAGGTAACGTCTGACAGAGGCCTTACTTTCCAGTATCAGTCCGCGCGCGCTCTGCTTAAGCAGATTAAAATCGCAACCGATGCAGGCCATCCGGTGCTGACAGCTGCTCCAGAAGGGATTCGTGCAGTACGAATCGCCCAAGTCATAATACGTTGCAGGCCCGGTCAGGCTGGCGGCGTCAGGATCGTGATCAATCAGCACGCTTATCATATGAGCGACACGGTCTGCTTTGACGAAAGAGGCGGCCAACTGCGTCGGGCGGATACGCAGATAATGCATGGTGGACTGAGGCGTTGAATGTCCGGTCCACTGCATCAGTTCGTACAGCGACATGCCCTGCGGGACGCTGGCCAGCGCGGTCACCGCTGAGGCCCGTCCCCGGTGGCTGGTTATCGTTCCGCCACTGTCTTGTAAAGGCACGCCCGCGCGTGCGCAGAGCATCGGTATCACCGTGCGGTTGAGGATGGTGCTGCCGGCAGGCTTACCGCGATACTGAAACAGCAACCGGACTTTCTCACCGGTCCGCTCATCGGCGAGCATAGCCTGGTCTGCCGGACGTTCATCCAGCCAGATGTCGACGTACTTTTTCACCACCGCCGCCACCGGTTTTACAAAGGCTTTTGAGGTTTTTCCAGCAGGGATATGCAGGTAGCACAGGGTTCCTGCCGGAATAACACTGCCGTCGTCCTTCACGATATCTTCCGCCTGCGGCGCGATGCAACCGGTGGTCAGGCGGAGCAGTTCGCTCTTTCTCAGCCCCGCATGGGTCCAGATAACGGCCACCGCCTGCAGCATGGCAAGCGGATAATGTATTTCAGTGAGCAAGTCTTCCTGACGCAGATTCAGGCTGGCCCAGATGAGCTTCAGCCAGACCGGATCGTCGATAACACGGGGATTGACGCCACGACGGAACAGGGGCGTGTCCGGTGTGGAAAGATGGCGGGCAGGGCTGAAGCGCAGGCGCCCCCCAGCCCCAGTTTTCATAATCAATCATAAACCGGCGGAGCGAATAGATAAAATGCGCCCTGGAATGCGGCATCATTGGCTCGCCGGAGCGCACCGATTTGCGGGTGCCCCTTTCCGTGCCCAGCTGAAGTTCATCCACGTTCATCCGGCCTACCGCTGCGATGAAGCTGGCACAGGTTTCCATCGTCCAGTCTGCCGGTTCCCGCACCTGCGGATGCTCCTTTGTCAGCCAGAGGCCGCAGCGCAGAATAAAGCTATACTGGTTCTCACGGGTGCGCGGCCTGAGCACAGACGTTTCCCGCTAGCGCCGGCACCAGTGCACCCAAGCGGGGTGGATTCCTTCCACCGGCTTTTCGTACCATTTTGTATAGTTTCGCATCCTCATCGGGGCGCTGATAATCCCTAGCGCAGCCAGACCGTGTGAAACCCGCCCGACATATCGGGAGGTCCCTGCGTCCATGCCGGACTGGACCTGCCACAACAGGTCTGGTGTAAATGTCTCAAGCCGTGGGTCCCTGTTTACTATCATCAGCGTTGCCAGTATGCCGGATATGTGATTTTTCTGGCTGGCCGGGGCATAACCCAGCGACGTCAGCGTATCGGTCAGCCGTTGCAGCTCCTGATAATAAAAAGCCTGGCCAAAAATGGCAGAGGCATAAAGCGCGGGTTTGCGGATATCGGGCAGGCTGAGCGGATCATGCAAATCCGCCAGATGCCAGGCAAAGGCAGCCATTAACGGACGGCCCTCCCTGACTTCCCGGCAGAGCGTATGCCAGCGTTTCTGCGGCCACCACCAGCAGGGCATGTCGGCTGCAAGCATTTCGCGCAGCAATCCGGCTATCACCAGCCCGGTGATTTTGCTGCCACATCCGCTTGCGGCGGCAATATCCATCAGCGGCCTGATAAGGTCAGGTGCAGGCTTCATCCGTAACATACCGGACCGGCTGTGGGAGCTGGTCAGCGCCTTCCGTTCAGCGGAGGTTAGCGACGTTTCAAGCCGGTATTCGGTCATGTCAAAGGGACGCCAGCTGTTTTCAATCGGTTTGTGCGGGCTCATGTTATTTCTCCGCGCTGAAAATGAGGTTCGCCATCCTGATATCTGCCGTTTCAATCGCACCGGCCATCCTGGCGGCAAGATCCCGCCCCGACAGGTGAATATAAATCTGGGTGGTCACCGGATCGCGGTGCCCTGCATAGGTCGCAAGCTCGTGCAGCTTCCAGCCCGCGCGGGCCAAATGCGTCAGACGAAGGTGCCGGAATGTATGGGTTGAGATGGCCGACATCCCGGACTCAAGCGCCCATTTCCGGACCGTTTTGCTCCAAGTCCAGAATGAAAGCGGCGCGCCCAGATTCCGGTCGGACGCGGAACGGAACAGGGCACCCTGGGCGATTCCGACCCGCTTCATCTGCATGAGGTGGGCTGCCAGCACGGGCACGGCTGCCGGGCTGTAACAGACAATACGCTCCCGCCGGCTCTTGGTGGTTTCTGCCCGGATACGGATAAGACGGTGCGCGAAATCGAAGTCTTCGATACTCAGCGAAGTGACCTCAGACCGCCGCAGCGCACCGTAATAGGTTAGTGCCAGCATCAGGCGGTCACGCAGGGGCGAGGCGGCGGCATGAAAGAGAAAAAACTGCCACTGCGAATCGTCAGGAATGCGCGGCAGCTTTACGATACGGGGAACCAGTCCCCGGCCGGAATTCAGAATGCCGGGAGCGCCGGATCGGGGCAGCGGATTGACCGTGCAGAGGTCCAGATATATGAGAAAGTCATACCAGAGGCGGATTGCAGATAGGCGAAGCTGGAGCGTGGCGCTGGCCGCAGGAAAAGGCATGCCGGGTAGCTGAGGGCTGATGTACGCGGCCAGGTCTTCAAACCGGGCCTTTTCGGGTTCGAGCCTGCGCTGGCTGCAGAACGCAAAGTAATGGTGAAGGGCACTACGGTAGGCCGTGAGCGTCGCCTGCGCCCGCCCCAAATCGGATAACAGTTTCAGCCAGCGCTCTGCCAGCAACAGAACCTGTTCATTTGGTGGAATCAGCATTGTGTTCACCTCTGTCAGCAGTTGTGCTGCTCAAAGTTTACTCAGTGAATGTTGCATTCCACTTAATGTGATAGAGCGCGTAGTTCGAACTGAATACATGTACGCGCTCGCTGAAATCCTGATTTTTAACCTGGAACCACGGTGCACCCATTTTGATGCCCAGTTTTTTTGCGCCCGCGCTGCGTGCGATGACGCAGCCGTCGTTGTTAGACAGCACAACAACGGGTTTACCGCGGAGATCGGGGCGAAACAGCGCCTCGCAGCTGGCGTAAAACGAGTTGACGTCGGCGAGCCCAAACATGGACATGGTCACCTCCGCCGGGCTCGGGTACTGTTAAAGAACCAGGTAACAACACCGAGCAGCTGCAGTTCCTCCGGATAGATTACCGGATAGGCCGGATTCGTCGGGAGCAGGGCAAGTATGGGCTGTAATTGCAGACGCTTAACCGTAAATTCACCGTTAACCTCAGCGATCACGATGTCGCCGTGAGCCGCATTCTCTGCCCGATCAACAACCATGACGTCACTATCGCAGAGACCGAGGTCCCGCATGCTGTTTCCACTGGCGCGAACGAAGAATGTCGAGGCGCGCCTGCGGATGCAGAGCTCGTTCAGATCAAGTTCTTTCTCGACGTAATCCTGAGCGGGGGAGGGAAGCCGGCGGCGCACGGATCAGCATACAGCGGCACCCGGACGCGGGGCGTAAACAGGGGGGGCCAGAGCAGTGTCAGGCCTGCTGCATAGTTACCCGAATTCATGACCAGATACTCCGGTCATGTTGTCTTATCACTGCAGAAACTCTGTTGAAATAGCGCATAAAATTCCTCCTCTTATTTTACTGTTTATATGTACAGTATTATTGAGGCGGATTAATCTGGCAATAGGGAGCGAGACGGCTACTTATTAAAGCGAATCTATATATCTGAAGGGTCAGGAAATTTTATGAAGATCAGCCTGACTTTCAGTGCCGGACTGAGCTAACAATAATGCGTTATATATGTATGTATGATGTGTAAGCAGTCCATGCCGGCATCGGTGAAATGACGCTTCCTCGCCACGGCTGTTCGTTCCTCGCTGCGCTGCGGTACGCCTCAGCCGGGCCTGCGGCGAGCGTTACAATTGCACGTTCAGGGAAAGAAATACCGCACCCTTATTACTCTTATGGCTTGCCCATACCGGCAATAATAGCCGTCTGAGAAATGCCCTATATAAAGTTTTGTGAACTGTAAGCGAGTCAATCCTTATCTGCCGGTAAAGGCTCGATAAGCTCACTGCCCTGGTGATGAATATTGCCTACTTTTTTGCTGACAGGATGCCAGGTAAATGCTTTTTCCGGAACGGCAGCGTCATGAGCAATTTCTTCAGCACGCGCTGGAGACGTTTCTTCACTGAGCCATTCACGAACGGCATCAGGCGTAATGACCAGCGGCCGCCTGTCATGTATATCGACCATGCCCTGATTGCTGGCTGACGTGACAATCACGAAGCCCTCTTTGCCGTGATCCTGCCCGTACGGCTGCCTGCCGATGGCGGCGAAGAAAAGTGGCTCCTTTTTTTTGTGAAAGATGAAGAATGGCTGCTTCTCACCACCTTCTTTCTGCCATTCGAACCAGCCGTCAGCAGGCACGATAGCGCGGCCATGATTCCAGAGAGGCTTAAACATGCGGCCGCTCGCAGCCGTCTCACCGCGCGCGTTGATAAGTGGCTGCTTATCCCACCATTCCGGTCCGTAGCCCCAATATACCGGATCGAGGCGCAACGAATCTTCCTGTTCGTTTAGCAGTAACACTTTAGTGCCTGGTGCTACGTTAAAGCGCCCGAGAGGTTCCGGATCGAAGGTTATTTCGTCCGGTTTCAGGCCGAGTGAGTCAAAATAATCGTCGCGGCTGCTGTACTGCGCAAATCTTCCACACATGGTTACCTCCTGCTGCTGTTGTAAGGATAGCGACGTATACTGATATCAGGAGTATTAAATGCGCCTGCATGACGGACACCCGGTCGTTATCAGGTTCACCTCATAAGGCTGAAAAGCTGTAAAGAATGGAGCAATTCATGGCCTTTCAGAGTCCGGCCCAGAACTACACCGAAACGCGCCTGAGTCTGGGCGATTTGGTGCATCTTTCCCCTTACTCTACCTATCTGATGCGCAGCGAAAGCGACTGTCCAGATGCAGGTGTTATTAAAGGGTCCGTGCTGGCCATCGATCGCGCGCTGACACCGGCACACGGTCAGTTAATCGTTGCCGAGCTCGAGGGAGAACTGACACTGAGGCGCCTGCTGCTCAATCCGGTTCCCGCCCTGCAGGCGCTGGACGCGGACGAAACTGTTACGCTGCTTGATGTAAGCCAGGTGCTGCCCGTGTGGGGAGTGGTCGCCTATTCCCTTACCGATGTAGCCGGAGTGGGGTTTAACGGACCAGCTGGAGATTAGCAATGTTTGCGCTGGCCGATGCCAACAATTTTTACGCCTCATGCGAAACCGTCTTCAGGCCGGACCTGCGCGGCAAACCTCTTGTCGTCGTGTCTAACAATGACGGATGCGTCATCGCGCGATCGGCAGAGGCTAAACGCTTAGGGATTAAAATGGCCGCACCCCTGTTTCAGAACGAGCGTTTTTTCAGGCAAAACGGCGTTCAGGTGTTCAGCTCTAATTATGAGCTTTATGGCGACCTGTCTGCACGCATGATGGCCATCCTGGGCAAGATGGCTGCGGGACAGGAAGTCTATTCCATTGATGAATCTTTCCTGGATGTCACAGGAATTGGCAGCCTCATCCCGCTTGAAACGTTCGGACAGCAGATGCGCGAGCGCATACGGCGGGAGACAGGACTGATTATCGGTGTGGGGTTCGGCCCGACCAAAACGCTGGCCAAACTGGCCAACCATGCGGCCAAAAAGTGGACCCAGACCCGGGGAGTCGTGGATCTGTCTGACCGGAGTCGTCAGCGCAGACTCCTGCATCTGACCGATGTCAGTGATATCTGGGGCATCGGCCAGCGCATCAGTCTGCGGCTTAATCAGCTGGGAATCACTACGGCTCTGCAGCTGGCGGACAGCAACGTCAGCATGATACGAAAGAGTTTCGATGTCATCACGGAGCGTACAGTAAGGGAACTGAACGGCGAGTCCTGCCTGGCACTTGAGGATGCACCGCCGCCGAAGCAGCAGATAGTGAACTCACGTTCTTTCGGGCAGCGTGTCACACAGCGGGAAGAGATGCAGCAGGCTGTGGTCCTTTACGCCACGCGCGCCGCAGAAAAGCTCAGGGAGCAGAATTCGCGCTGCCGCCATATCAGCGTGTCCATCGCCACCGGCCGGCACGGCGATGAGCCGCAGTATTCAAACACTGCCTCTCGCATTTGTGACTATCCGACCAATGATACGCGTGACATTATAGAGTCAGCGCTTCGTGGCCTGGGCACGATCTGGCGGGATGGATACAGATACGCCAAAGCTGGCGTCATGCTGGGAGATTTTTACCAGTCCGGTGTGGCACAGTTGGACATGTTCAGTGAACAACAGCCGCGTGCAAACGCTGATGCACTAATGGCCGCTCTGGATACTATTAACCGTTCGGGTAAGGGAAAGGTGTGGTTTGCGGGTCAGGGAGATCGCGACAGTATGTGGCAAATGAAGCGTGAAATGCTCTCGCCGCGTTACACGACGAGATTAAAGGATATTCCAAAGATAAAGTAGCAATCTTACTTCTTTTTTTAATGTCAGATAGCGTTACAATATGACATCTTAGTTCTCTAGTGCGGGTACCGTTATGGAGGAGTAAGACAAAGGAATCAAGATTTTTATTTTTTACTGTCTGATGAATTTCATCCTGTACTAATTTTTATTTTAGCTAATTTTTTCCCATAAAAACTAGACTGGTAATGTCCTCACCAAGGAAAATGATTCAATAAATTAATTCAAACTGTGAGGAATACAATGCCAATTTTATCGTTATTTAATCATAAAGGTGGGGTCAGCAAGACCACTACTACTTATCATCTGGGCTGGATGCTTGCTAATAAAGGCTATAAGACTTTGATTGTGGATACCGATCCACAGTGTAATTTAACAAGTTTAATTATTGGTGACGATGAGGCAGAGGATTTCTATAGTGGTAAAGACTGTATCGATATCTATTCATGTATTGAACCCCTAGAGAAAGGAATGCTGGGAGGCGTTAAAAAAAGCAAATCCAATTCCGACAAAAAACCCCAATTTATTTTTACTCTGCGGTAATCTAAAATTATCAGGATTCGAAAATCAGCTCGCCTTCGCGTTAACTGCGAGTGAAGGTATCCCAGCAGTGAGAAACATGCCGGGGAGCCTGAGTGAAGTTCTAAGAGCTGCCAAAAAAAGATAATGGATTTGATTATGTTTTAATTGATATGAGTCCTAGCGTCGGAGCTCTAAATCAATGTCTTTTTTATGAGTAGTGATTACTTCCTTGTACCTACAACTCCTGATTTCTTTTGTAAGCAAGCCATTAAATCATTATCTGAAGTAATACCTAACTGGAATAATACTATAAATCCATTTAGGAAAGATGAACTTGCATACTCAATTCCAGCAGAACCGCCTAAATTTATCGGGTTCCTTTCCCAAAAATACCGGCCTCGCAGTAATGCACCAGCCAAGTCTTTCCAGAAGTGGATTGATATAATTCATACTTCTGTTAATGAAGAACTGGTGCCTGTTTTGGCAAAAGAAAATATGATCGTCAATACTCAAGGAAAAGAGTATTTATTCGAAAATGGAGAGCCGTATAACATTGTCAACATATCAGATTTCAACTCGCTTATAGCTCAATCCCAGAAACATAAGACTCCTGTTTTTGAACTTAAGGATGCGGAGATTGAGCAAAGTGGTAAAATCCTCGTGAATATGAAAAAAAGTCAGCGCGATTTCCTGTATGTGTTTGAGGGGTTTGCTGATAATATTGTTGGACTGACAAGAAGCTCAGTTTAAATTGTAAGATAGGAAGTAGCGCCCTGGTTAGGGCGCTGATATTAATGTTTTTTTAGTTCTGGCGATATTTAGTGACCCTGTAAGCCCATAACTGGTATCGTGCATTTTTTTTTTACTTTCATAACGCATGGTGTAGCCAAAGCTTGTCTG
>NZ_JAEUWZ010000005.1:0-542610 GCF_016925765.1 Pantoea sp. 1B4
TTTGAGACGGAAGATCTCGACCTGGTGAAACGCGCGCTGGTGAAGGGTGAAATTGCCTTTCAGGAGCAGCCCGAGGCGATTGTGGTGGAGTCGGCAGAAGGTTTTAACCTGGCACTGCGTTTTACCTGAGTGCAGATTCAGGAGGTGATGAAAAACGCCTCAAGTGAGGCGTTTCTTCAGAGCACGGACCGATAAAATATAAAGACTTATCGAATCTTAATAGTCCATCGCAGCACGCTTAAATCAGAAAAACAGAGATGGCGACAGGCCAAACCGGGCGCATAATGCCCGGATATGCGACACAGTCAACTGACGTTCACCGCTGAGGATTCGGCTAACCAGCGATTTTTTACCGATCTCATTTTCGAAGTCGCTCAGGCTAAGATTGTGTTGCTCAATAAGCACGCGCAGAATGCCGGGGCCTGTGCTGATTTCATTTTGACGTGCATTAAATTCGGCCAGCTCCGGATCTTTATCTTCATAGTGAGCAATGCGCGCGCAAAGCAGGTCAACCAGCGGATTATCCGGCTCATGTTCAATCAGATATTCGACCAGTTTCAGTGCTTCTTCATAATCCTCGCGCTGGCTGCTGCCAGCCAGCAGCGGTACCGCTTCAGCGAGCTCATTTGACAGCCTGATAGCTTCAGTATTCATTCGGTAACCTCCCGATATTTCGCGGACAACTGTTGATCGCTCTGCACATGCTGTGAAGCCTTTCAGCCGATCGTTTCAGCAGACAAAGGCCATAAAATTAAACTCTCCGATCTTAATATAAAAAAACGCCTCAACTGAGGCGTTTTTCACAGGCTTTACAACGACACAAATCAGAAGGTGTAGCTGGCAGTCACTGAGAAATTACGCGGTTCGCCGTAGACTACGGAGCTGGCCACGTTAGTGTCATACTCTTTGTCGAACAGGTTATTGAGGTTGCCCTGCAGCGACAGATTTTTGTTCACCTGATAACGGGCGAAGAGATCAACCAGCGCATAGCTGCCCTGGCGGGCACGCCAGGTGCCATTGCCTTCCGGGCCACCGACGTCATTCCAGATATGTGTCTGCCAGTTCACACCGCCACCCAGCGTCAGCTGCTGCAACGTCGGCAGGCGATAACTGCTGAACAGGTTAAAGCTGGTCTGCGGCAGTTGCGGGTTAAAGGTGCTGCCATCGCGGTTTTCCGCAATGTAGCGCGTGCCGCCCAGGGTCATCTGCCAGTTGTCGGTCAATGCGCCGTTGACTTCAAACTCCACGCCACGACTCACCACGCCTTTACGGCCAATGTACGCGACATCACCTGACCCCTGAACCGTCTGAGTGGTTGCTTCACCGACATTATCCAGCTCGGTGCGGAACACCGAAATCGAGGTGGTGAAGCGACTATCCATCCAGTCAGATTTCAGGCCTGCCTCGTAGTTTTTACCGATGATCGGCGACAGGTAATCGCTGTTTCGGTCGCGATAGCCCTGTGGCTGGAACACCGAGGTATAGCTGGCGTAAGCCGACCAGTTTTCAGCGAAGTCATAAATCAATCCGCCGTAAGGGGTGGTGTTATTTTCTTCCATTTCACCACCAGGCGTTTCACGGTTCCAGTTGGTGTAACGGGCACCGATAATCAGGTGCAGCGGATCGGCGAGCGACAGACGGGTCGCCATATAAGTCGATTTCTGGCGAACCAGTTGGGTATCGCTGGCTGGCAGACGCGGCGTCCAGGCTGATTCCGGATACTGACCGTTAAACTCGTTGTAGTTGCCCAGCGACTCTGATGAGATATTCTCAAAGGTACTGAAGTACTTGTTATCCTGGCGGGTGTAATTGACGCCGACCATCAGCTCATGCTGACGACCCAGCAGTTCATAAGGACCGCTGGCGAAGGCATCAACGGCATCCACTTTGCGTTTACCGGTGTTGTAACCAGTCCCGCCTACCACCGGATAGTTGGCATAGGAAGAGACGCCCGCCCCGGTGTTACGATCGAAATAGCCATCAAGATAGATCTGCTTACTGTCGAGGCGCATCTCGTTGTGCGCGCCGTTCAGTGTGATGTTCCAGCCGTTGTCGAAGTCCTGTTTCAGGTTCACAAAGACTTTACGGTTCTCTTTATCGTTGTAGGCCCAGTCAGGTGCGGTGTTGTAGCCGCGTCGGGTATGTATCTGCGTGCCGTCTGTGTACCAGCGCGGTGCGCCACCCCACATAGTGGAATCCGTATTGACCTGGCTGAATTCATAGCCGACCGAAAGCGTGGCAGAGTCGGTCAGGTCAGCGTCAACCACGCCATAGATAAACTGTTTTTTGGCGCCGTAGCGCTCTATGAAGCTGTTGTTATCCTGCCAGCCCGCGATCAGCCGGCCACGAACATTGCCGGAGTCACTGAGCGGAGCCGAGAGATCGGCCACGTAACGCTGCTTATTCCAGCTGCCGTAACTGGCGGAGACAGTGCCGCCGAACTCTTTGCTGTCGGCGTGTTTGCGCACCATATTGATGGCAGCTGATGGATTGCCCGGTCCGGTTAACAGACCGGTCGCTCCGCGCACCACTTCAACGCGCTCATACATTGCCATATCGGTCTGCGCATCGCCCAGGTTCCAGCGAGCGGCAAAGGCAGTAGGAATACCATCGACCATGTAGTTGTCGATCATAAAGCCGCGCGCATAGTAGTTGGTGCGATCCATATCACCACTGATACCGCGAATACCGGTGGTATTTGCGAGCACATCATTCAGAGACTGGAGTTGCTGATCGGCCATACGCTGCTTACTGACGATGCTGACTGACTGCGGGACATCACGTACGGTGCCCAGCATTTTAGTGCCCGCACGGGTAACCGGTACGCTGTAATCAGTGGCGGGCGAAGCGGCTACGGCATCATCGGCTGACGCGCTGACCGTCATAGTCTGGTTATCGCTGGCAGCGGGTGCGCCGGTCTCTGCGGCATGAGCAGCGTTATGCGCCAGCGACGAGGCGACGATGACAGCCAGCAAGGAGAAGCGGAATGGACGTTGCAGAGCAGAAGTGTCCGTTGCCCTGGGGTGTTGAAGATCGAAAGCGTTCATTAATTCCTCAATTATCTTTATGTTTTTATGCTGCCACTGTCACGACCATGCTTCCTGCGGACATCGCTGCCCTGCTTTATGGTTTGAGGAACCAGAAACCTTTCCCTGAGCGCCTGCGCGCGGGTGTGATGAACTTCTAAAACAAATGAGAAATATACGCATTGCGATTATCATTGCAAGATTTTGTTAGCAAACAATACGAATTTTTTCAGGGAATTGTCTGCGTGTGAAAGACGGCTGGAAGATGATAAAGACAGGGAGGCGTTTATAGGGTCAGCACGCCTGCTGACTTGTCAGAGCAACAGGGCTGCTGCATCATTATTTGTTAAAGATAAAATCCTGTAATGGCCGTTCATTGAACTGTAGTTGTCACTCCTGATGCCACAATATCTGCCTTAAATCTTTTATCACCTTATTAAACACCAGATATTGCAGGAATTCGTACGTGCGCAAAATTTCAATGCTTAAAGCGCTGATAACGACCACCGTTTTCAGTGTTTTTTCAGCCCACTCCGCCACACTTGTGGAGACCGTGAGTGCGGGCTGGGATAATTTCAGTGATAAAGTCGCCACAACCTAGCAGCAGCCTGAAGGTTACGACTTTTATCTGCCCGCGATTACCTGGCACAACCGTGCCACTTACGATCGTGAACATATCAATAAATATAATGAAAGACCCTGGGGCGCGGGCGGAGGTATCTCCCGCTACGATGAAAAAGGGAACTGGAACGGCATCTACTTAATGGCGTTTAAGGACTCCTTTAATAAATGGGAACCCTTTGGTGGCTATGGCTGGGTGGCAACCTGGCGTCCGCTGGCCGACCAGAATTTTCACTGGGGTGCGGGTTACACGGCGGGCTTTACCGCACGGCACAACTGGGATTATATTCCGGTGCCTGCGCTACTGCCGCTGGCCTCTGTCGGCTATGGCGATCTCGATTTCCAGATGACCTATATTCCCGGCACCCATAACAACGGTAACGTCTATTTTGCCTGGCTGCGCTACCACTTCTGACAGTTGCCGATATAAGCGTTAGCGTGACATCGCCATGAGCGAGAGATCGTCCAGCGTGAGGGTTTCGCCATCATAGCGATGACGCAGCAGATGGTAGCTTTCGCATTCAATAATCTGCTCTACCGCGTCCGAAAAGATAGTCATGGCGCTGCGCATCTGGCTCAGATAGTCATGGGTGTCATAGACCCGATCGATGCCTTCCAGCGCATGGTTCATGATTTTTCGGGCGACGTCATTAGGCGTGTCGAGCGCTGAGAGTTTTGAACGCGCAGTCCTGCGCAGATCGCGCGGGGTAAACGCCTCCAGTCCCAGCCCACGGGGAGCGCGGATCATCCGGCGAAGTGCCTGATTCAAAGCGCCTTTTGACAGCGGCTGTTGCGGATCGCGTGGCGCGGGCACCAGCCAGGGTGAAGCCGGGTCGGCGGCGCGCAGCAACGCTTCGATGCACTGACGCATCAGCGGTGAAATGGGCAGCACATGCTCACGCTGCGACTTATTGCGCGTACCCTGCATCCACAATCCTAATTGCAGATCGAACTCCGCTTTCTGCGCCTGCACAATTTCATCCGGCCGCCGGGCGCTGACCAGGCATAAACGCAGCGCCCAGCGCGCCTGTTCCGAGAGTGCCCAGTTATCCAGCCCGTGCCAGAACACCCAGATTTCTGCATCGGTAAGTTGCCGACTGCGCGGCGGCGTAGCGCGACCCGCGACATCACGCTTTTTCATTGAAGCGATGGGTGAATGATCGAGATAGCCCTGCATCTCGGCCCAGGCAAGAAATTGTTTGGTCAGCGCGAACACCCGCCGCGCCTCCTCTTTTTTACCGTCGGCGATCAGAATGTTATAGAGCCGGTTAAGGCGTAAGCGGTTCAGCGTTTTGAGTGGCTGCGAACCGATGTTCGGCAGGACATGTTTCAGCAATGAGGAGATGGCGATCTCAGGACGACGCCGACTGATCAGCAGCGAGAGTTTTACCCAGACCTTCATCACCTGCTCCACCGTGCCTTCATCGCCAAAATTATCCAGCTCGCTGAGTGAAGCCTTTTTAACCTGCTCCAGCCAGATCAATACATGGCGCCCTACGTGGGCTGAACGCGCAGGGATCTGTGTCAGATCTGGGGTCACATTTATACCTGTTAGACATGAAGAGCGGGCCATTCTATCCATTGTTTATCTATGACTCCAGACCTAATAAGTCTGGAGTCATAAAGACGCGTTCTGATGAAATCTGAGGAAGTTTTCGGGTGATTACCAACAAGTAAAACTAACGTCACTTCTCCCTTCTGGTCACGGTTATGGCGAATAAATAGCCCATTGTTATGGAATGTAAAGGTGGCTTACCGCGATATACAATGATAACTATTATCATTATCATACGCATTTGCTTACATGCCTTAATACTTCAGGGAGATTTTCTAAGTGAATGTAACCATGCGTGTCCATAAGCGCCCTGTTGCGCTACTGCTGGCCGGTTTATTGAGTACCTCTGCTAACGGCGCTAATCAGGAAGAGACAGAAAAGCTGGCTGATGATGAGACGATGCTGGTCACTGCTGAACAGGAGCTGAAACAGCAGCCTGGCGTTTCGGTGATCACCTCGCAGGACATTGAGAAAAACCCGCCGGTCAACGACCTTTCCGACATTATCCGTAAAATGCCAGGCGTTAACCTTACCGGCAACAGCGCCAACGGCGTACGCGGTAACAATCGTCAGATCGATATTCGCGGCATGGGGCCGGAAAATACGCTGATTCTGATCGATGGTGTGCCGACCACCTCGCGCAATTCGGTGCGTTATAGCTGGCGCGGCGAGCGCGATTCCCGCGGTGACTCAAACTGGGTACCACCAGAAATGGTTGAACGGATTGAAGTGATTCGTGGACCGGCGGCAGCGCGTTACGGTTCCGGCGCGGCCGGTGGCGTGGTTAATATCATTACCAAACGCCCGACCAATGACTGGAGCGGATCGCTGTCGCTTTATACCAATCAGCCGGAAGATGATAAAGAAGGCGCAACCCGCCGCGCTAACTTTAACCTGAGTGGTCCGCTGGCGGGCGATGCTCTGACCATGCGGCTCTATGGCAACATCAACAAAACCGACAGCGATGCTTTCGACATTAACCAGTCGCACAATGGCTCCGGCGCCGCCGGTCGCGAAGGCGTTCGCAATAAAGACATCAACAGCGTGCTGTCGTGGAAGATCACGCCATTACAGGTGCTGGATTTCAGCTACGGATACAGCCGTCAGGGCAACATTTACACCGGGGATACCCAGTACAGCAACGGTGCCGGTAATGCCTTGATCGAATCTCTCGATGGTTCAGAAACCAACCGTCTGTATCGTCAGACCTGGGGCCTTGCGCATAATGGCATCTGGGACTGGGGACAATCTAAGCTCACCTTTAACTATGAAAAGACCAATAACACCCGCCTTAATGAAGGCACGGCGGGTGCGGGTGAAGGCCGGATCAACAGCAACACGTTCTCAACCAGTCGCTTTGAAAGTTACCGGGCAGGAGGCGAAGTCAGCTTCCCGCTGGAACTCCTGCGTGAACAGACCGTTACGCTGGGAGCCGAGTGGAACCGTGATGAGCTGAACGATCCAAATTCAATGAACGGCACCAGTGCGCCTGGCGTATCCATCGACGGTGTCAGTGGTGATGCTGGCAGCCGCAACAGTAAAAACAGCGCAACGCTGAGCTCACTCTATTTTGAAGATAATATTGCTGCGACCGATAGCACTGAAGTGATCCCCGGTCTGCGCTTTGATTATCACGACACCTTTGGTGCGAACTGGAGTCCGTCGCTCAATATTTCTCAGGCTCTGGGAGAAAGTTTTACCCTGAAAGCGGGTATCGCCCGTGCGTTTAAAGCCCCTAACCTTTATCAGTCCAGCGAAGGCTATTTACTGGCGACGCGGGGAAATGGCTGTCCGATCAACGTTACCCGTGGCAGTTGCTATCTGCTGGGCAATGAAAATCTCGATCCTGAAGTCAGCGTAAATAAAGAGCTGGGTATCGAGTTCAGCCAGGATGGCTATGTTGCGGGTATCACCTGGTTCCGCAATGACTATAAAAACAAAATCGTCTCCGGGACGGAGGTGCTGGGTTACGCCTCTAATGGTAACAATATCCTGCAATGGAGTAACGGCGGCAAAGCGGTAGTGGAAGGTCTGGAAGGCAATTTCACTATCCCGCTGGTCAGTGACGAGCTGGAGTGGCGGACTAACGCAACTTATATGATTGAGTCGAAGGATAAAAAAGACCGGCAATCCGCTGTCGATTATTCCTGAATACACGATCAATACGATGCTGGACTGGCAGGTGACGCAGGATTTCTCCACTAATCTGAACTGGACAATGTATGGTCGTCAGAAACCACGCCAGTATGCGGAATCCCGCACAGAAAACAATTCTATGTCGAATCGCGAAGTCGGCGCTTATTCAGTATTTGGGGTCAATTTTAATTATGACATCACCAAAAATCTGCGTGCCAATGCCGGGATTAATAACCTGCTGGATAAACAGCTATATCGCGAAGCTGATGGCGCATCAACCTATAACGAACCGGGACGCGCTTATTATGCCGGGCTGACAATGTCCTTCTGATCTGCAGCAGCGCTTCCCGGTGGAAGCGCTGTTTTTTCGTCTTCGTCGAAAAACCTCCTGTTTACACTCCCCCCCGATTTATCTTCTCAGTGCTGATCTCTGGCTGCCGCTTATCGAGCCGGAAAGTATCTGGCTCACGGGTATGGCATTAAATACTTACATTCCCTCTGGAAAGCGTAACGACAGGTAACTAATGTCGTGATTCCTGTATCCCGGCCAGCGAAACACCCCAGAGTACGGCTATGCTCTGTCGGGTTCAACCTGCAACTATAACTAACTATCAGGATATTAAGTGATGAAAAAATCATCAGTTATCGTTATTGCTACCGGACTGTTTTTGTCGGTGAATTTACAGGCTAATGCCCAGGGCTGTCTTAAGGGTGCCGCAGTAGGCGGCGTCGCAGGTCATGTTGCTCATCATGGTGTGGCCGGTGCCGCAGCGGGCTGCGCAGTCGGTCATCATATGGCAAAGAAAAAACAGAAAGAGGCTGAGCAAAATCAGCAGTCTCAAAAATAAGCAGAGGTTGTAGCATCGATGTAAATCAGCCGATTACCGGGCAATGATGATGTCCGGTGATCGCTGAGTGATGAGTGATGAGTGATGAGTGATGAGTGATGAGTGATGAGCATCCTGAGTCTGTTGACTCACAAAAGCACGGCGAATTAAGGGCAGCCGGTTATGCTAATTATATTTATTTGAACCAGATGTCTTTAAAGGTGCAATGATTTAGGTGAGTGACCAGAAATTTGAATAAGGCACGCCTATTTTTAATTCAGACAGTGGAAAACGCCTTTTGAAAAAACGTCCTTTATCGACCCAGCCGCACAATGCCATGCCATCTGAATATTCAATTACCACCATTATTCTTCTTCTTTTTTTCGCCGAACAATGGTGCCCACTTCAATCATGCGGATGCCTTAACCGCACTATTGCCGGTTACGTCATGAGTATCTGTAAGTATCGTTCTGACAATGAAGTCATTACTTTTTCTCAGATCTCCAATCGCTGGCTGGAGTTTTCCATATATCCGCATACCTTCCATCATCATGAAAATGCTTTGAGCCATGACTCGCGCATCTTCATCCTGGCGAAATACCCGCTGATCCTGGCCTCTTTTTTAAGATATTCTCTAACTCGTTAATTAAACGGCTAAATTTAAAGGAAACTTTGCCTTTAACCTCTTCGTCTCCGGGTAAAAGCTCGCTGGCTGCCGCAATAGTAAAGCACCCTTTCTCTCCGGCAGGAGCAGATGATAACTGAGCCACAAATTCGAGCGTTTCTCGCAATGCAGCTTCTGGCGACAATTCTGCATTTCGTTTCACTGACCTTGAAATGCCTTCATCCATGTATCGCTGCAAAGCAGCCAGGTAGATAGCGCGCTTATCGGGATAAAGTTTATAGATGCTGGCACTTGCCAGACCCGATGCTTTCATAAGATCAGCCATAGATGTTGCCTGATATCCCTTCTGCCAGAAGCATTCGAGTGCGGTGTTGAGGAACGCCTCTGGATCGAATTCTCTGGGTCTGCCTGCTGATGCTTTCATAAGGTTCTCCTGTGCTGACGATTGATTGTAGATCGATCAATCTACAATTAAAAGGCTTTATCTAAACCTTGCGTTATAAGTCATGCTTTTTGCCTGGTAAAATTTTATGCTGAGTCAGCGGACAGGTTCAGGTGAGTCATTGGCCGCCTTCTGGCGGCGGCAGGCAAATACTTATAATGGGATTACAGTCTGGACCTGATGCTGAAAAACGTAGGGATCTGATAGCAACTCATATTCTTCATCGTCCGGATAGGTAACAGCAATTTGATACTGTTCGCCTGCAAAGACTTTGATGGCTTCTAAATCTTCCCAGTACGTCGCAAGGAAGAAATGTTACTCACCCTGCGTTTCTCTGCGTACATACGCTCCCAGATTCCCTGGCGTCGCTTCTGAATGTTCAACACCAGTCTTCTGCAAGTGAGTTGCAAAACCTTCGGCGTGCCTGGCCGGTACGCATCCGTGCCATGTTCTGACAATCATGTTGCTATCCTCATGTTGTTGAAGGGTTTTAACCATAACATGACAATGCAGGAACAACGATTCGTTTTCTGGGGTGGAGAATGGGATGTTATGTTACTGCGCACCTGCCAGTTAAGGATTCTCATGCAACAAAAAATGCCGGAGCTCAGTTGTCACTTCTTCTGGTGCTTCTTCAGCCATATGGTGACCGCTGGCTATCGCTTTACTCCGAACATGTGGTGCCCAGGATTTCCAGATGCCCAATAGGTCGCCGTAAATATCTTCCAGATCATCATATTTTGACCATAAACAGAGCGTCGGGCATTCAATCAATCGCCCATTCTGACGATCATAAAGCTCATGCTCTTTGTCTATAGTAAGACCGGCACGATAATCCTCGATCATTCCATGCACAGTCTCCGGATCGTGTATAGCTCGCCTGAATTCAATGTATTCATCATTCCCCATTGTCTCGGGCTGGCCTCCATACCACTTATCTGGATCGGCTAAAATTGCCAGCTCGGGTTTTTCAGGCTGAGCGAAGAAGAACCAGTGATACCACTGTCGGGCAAACTTCTCATTACACCGGTTGAGCGCTTCAAGTATGGGTATACAATCCATTACAGCAAGTCGTGTAATTCGCTCAGGATAATCAAGTGCAGCCCTATATGCTGTATAACTACCTCTGTCATGTCCCACCAGCGCGAATTGATCAAAACCTAACTGGCTCATCAACTCAATACAATCTTTCGCTTTAGCTCGCTTAGAAGAACCAGCATGATTGGGCTCATCTGCAGGTTTAGATGAGCGGCCAAATCCCCTTAAATCGGGACAAACTACGGTAAAAGATTCGGCAAGTTGCGGTGCCACCTTTGACCAGGTTACATGGGTGCGGGGGGTGTCCATGCAACAGCAAAACCGGAGGACCATTACCTCCATAGCGAACATTTAGCACTGCTTCAGAAAGTCTGATTTGTGTATGAGTAAATCCCTCAAACATTTTTTATACCCGCGCCATGAATTTATAAAAATTATAGGCTGATGTCAGCTGATGTATCTTTATTGCAACGGCTGAATACTGTGATGACTGAATCAATTCACTTAAACCAGGGATACTCGTTTGTGTTAAAACAATGTTTCAAGGCAACCAGGCCTGAAACATGACGGAGCAGAAATGAGAACGCAGAAGCGATGTATGGGATATGTGGCCATCGTGGTTGATGACTATGATCGGGCAATTGAGTATTACACCGAAAAGCTGGGTTTTACCCTTGTTGAGGATACACCGCAGCCAGGTAAACGCTGGGTTGTAGTTACACCTGACCCTGAAAGCGACTGCAATCTTCTTCTGGCTCGCGCTTCAAATAACAGACAGGAAGGTTTTATTGGCAATCAGTGCGGCGGAAGAGTATTCCTTTTTCTGCAGACGGATGACTTCTGGCGAGACTACAAAGCCATGAAATTGAAAGGCGTTACATTCTCCCAGGAGCCTCGTGAAGAGGAGTACGGAACCGTGGTGGTTTTTGAAGATCTGTACGGCAACCGCTGGGACCTTTATCAGAACAGGCAGAATTAAACACCAAAGCCAGTTGTGTATCAGGCATCCAGATGAACAATCAAAGCACGAACCCTGCCGGGATATTTCAGATTCAGCGGGGGAGTTTTTTGCAGCATCCCCTGAGCACTCTGCTATCAGTTAAGCGCTCGCGAGCAACAGAGCGCCGTCTGATAGCAGACTTACTTTACTGACAAGTTATAAGCTTCAGATCCGCCAATCAGTATCACTAATCCAGCGATCTATCCGATATTTTTAGCTGCGCCCTGGCATTATAAAAACGACGATAGGATAAATAGACAGCAATGATCGTTGACAGACTGGCAGTTCCTATCAGCATAAACGTAACCATAATCTGATACTTAATCGCCTTAAGCGGATCTATTCCGGCGAAAATCAGTCCGGACATCATCCCTGGCAGGCTTACCAGTCCGACAGTTTTGGCAGCGTCCACCGTCGGCATCATGGCTGTACGAATGCTGTCGGCAATGATGCGGCCCGATGCCAGCTTCACCGATGCGCC
Source organism: Pantoea sp. 1B4 (assembly GCF_016925765.1). Lineage (NCBI taxonomy): Bacteria > Pseudomonadati > Pseudomonadota > Gammaproteobacteria > Enterobacterales > Erwiniaceae > Pantoea > Pantoea sp. 1B4. Next base: position 11,752 of record NZ_JAEUWZ010000005.1, read on the forward strand.
AAGGCTCAGCATCTCCATAATTTTCTGCTGGTTGTCGCTGAAGCGCTGGTTCAGGTTGCTGTAACAGAGCCCTACTGCGACCATGGCATTACCGGCGATCATGCCCGTGATGGGGATGACCTGCATCGGAACAAACGCTATCGCCCCGCTCAGCACCAGAATCGTCAGCGTGATAACGGTGCCACTAAAAATAGCGACAAACGATATCGTAAAGGCGTTATCAATATTTCGACCGCGTTTACGGGTGTTGATCGCGGCATTAACGCAGATAAACAGCACCATCAGTACCGTCAGCCAGCTGTTATTAACATCGAAGATCGACTTCAATACAAAGCCGACAATCACCAGCTGAATTATCGCCCGGAATACACTCCAGAGAATATCTTTGCTCATGCCGAGCTTTTCTTTCTGGCTGATAAGCAGCGCTATAGCCACCAGCGTCAGTGACAGTAACAGCGAGGTGTCACTGATATTATGCTGATTCACGCTTATTCTCCTTTTCTGGCGGCTCAAGCCGAAGCACCTGCTCAGCCTGCTGGATATCGTTAACGTCATGGCTAATCCGCACCACGGCTACCTTTTCTTCAGCTGCGATCCGGTTAATCAGTGAAAGTACTGATAGTCTGTTCTCTTCATCAAGGGCGCTGGTGACTTCATCCAGCAACAGCACCTCAGGCATAAACTGCAGATTGCGCAGTAGTCCGACACGCTGTTTTTCTCCGCCTGAAAGTTGTTCAACAGGTTTATTCAGCACATCCCCTGAGAGATTTACGCTTTCCAGCGCAGCAACAAGTTTGTCCCGCTGAGGTTTCTGACGGCGAATCTGCCATGGCAGCGCCAGGTTGTCATATACCGTCTGACCAAACAGTTGCGGCGTCTGAAAACAGTACGACACCTGCTGTCGATAGGCCTCTGCTCTCAGCGTGGTGATATCACTGTTCCTTAAGAAAAGTTGCCCGGAGGTGGGGGTAATCAGCGAAGCAAGGATTTTGAGGAAGGTGCTTTTTCCGCTTCCGGATGGACCGGTCAGCAAGACGAAATCACCCTGATATAACTGCAGGGAGACCGGTTTCAGTAGCTGACGATCCCCGACTGAAAAAGCGACGTCCTGCACATCCAGCAGGAGTGAAACTCTGTCCATATTTACGCCTCAGGACCTGACAAATTGAGTGTTGTCAGTATCAAAAAAAGCAGGAGTTACCCTTCACAGGCACATTACCGGTACTGCATGTTGCAGCGCGATCGCACTGCTGTCGTGGGCGCGGCAAATGTACATCAGACTAGGAAATATAAGGCATTTAATTGCGGCTATGCATCTTCTGAGTAAAAAATCAGTGTGTAAAGGTGTCCGCCAGCCAAAATTAAATATGATCCTGCGCGAGGAAGTGACAGGCACCGGGTTTGAATCAGAGTGGCAGACACGCTGCCACCCGACAATTATTTGTTTTTCCAGCTGGTTGAAACCGGGTTGGTTACGGTGTTTTTTTCCTGAGTATAGGTGCCGTTCTGCTGCGCAATGGCTTCACCGGTATCCACAATGGCATTCTGAATAAAGACGTTTTGCTTGTCACCTTTGATGAAAGTTAACTGATGAAAAGCCGTTTTATTGCCCCAGTCAGCAGAAGGCAGAGAGATAAAACGCACGGTGAAAGTTTCATCATCAAACTTGCCCTGCATAACGTAAACGCCGTAGTGGTTTTCGCCCTGAGAAATGATTTTATAGGTACCGTTGTCGTAATAATAAATCTCCGCATCCGGAAACGGCTTTTTGTCATACATTTTTCGGTAGTGCAGCACCTGTTTGATGGTGGGCTGGCCGAAGCTGACGGCGAGGTTTTTACCATCTGCTGACGTCGTCAGACCTTCAGCGTGAACACTGCTCATCAGCATTAACAGACTTGTAGCGGCCATTGCGGTTGCTTTCACTCTCTTTCTCCTCAGCGGATTACGGGGACAACAAGCGTATGAGACCCCAGAACTTACACGGTGGTGAGTATGTGTTGAAGAGGCAGATAACACATTATTACACAATGTTATAATCACGCCCTGCAACCTGGCGACTTGAGCCGTAGTTGACCGGGTTGCCCGATATCGAAAGCGCTCGGATGCAGAAGGAAGCGGTTATCGCATTGAAAATAAAAAATAATATTCAGGCTGGCGTTTAAAGTTCGCCAGTGACGCTTAATGCCGCAACGCGGTGGAAAGCTGTTTAACTGCTTAAACGAATATCGGTCTGCTGCCGGCCGCTATAACAAAACGGCGCAGACCGATCTTTCGCGGGTAAATCCGGGCTGTATCCTGCTCTTTTACAGAAAGTCAGGCACTAAAAGAGACAGCCAAGGGTAAGGGGACTGTTTATTTCAACGATTCCGGCAGCGTTACGATCCATAACTCGCTGTCCGACTCCGGTTTCTTCAGCGGCTTCACGCCGATCGTCGTTGCAACCGGCTTACCCTCTACAGTAAGTTCCCCCCTTTTCGTTCAGCCGATAATCCTTGCGCTTCTTACCTTCCACCGGATTTTGCATGACCGTTTTCACGCCGAAGTCATTGTCATTGGCGACCGCCAGCGTTTTACTGTCGATCAGCGCCAGTCCTTCGGCCTTCTCCTGCTGCCAGCCGAGTTGACGTAAATCGACCACCAGCGTTTTAGCTGCGAGCTTAATTCCTCGCTGCGCCAGCGCTTTCTCGTCGTCAGACTCCGGATAATCACCAGGCTTATCGAATGCGGCAAGATCGGTAGCCGCACTCAGATCCACCTTATAGATAAGGTTGCGCATCGCGTCATTTTTATCGCTGCCTTGTTCAATCAAGAGAATATGCTGATTATCGAGCGCCACGATATCGCCAATTTTGGCGTCGCTGTTTTTACTATAAGCCTCGCTGTCGATAGGGTATCCATACATCGCGGTTTTCCCGGTCGCCGGATCGAAGCTCACCAGCCGGGTAAAGCGCGCCTGCTTTTTACTTTTACCGTTGATATCCAGCGTACTCTGCACCGCGGCGATGATGCGCCCGTCCGGCATACGGGTAAGCCCTTCAAAACCACGATTAGGCTGACGCCACTTAAGAATATTAGGCAGTCCGCCCGCAATGGATTTTTCCCCTGCCATGGCCTGCGGCCCGTGAATCGCCAGAATCTTTCCGCGTTGATCAACGTTAATCAGAAACGGGCCATATTCGTCGCACAACCAGTACCCGCCCTTCCCGTCCGGCGTAATGCCTTCCGTATCCAGACCACGGTTATCGCCCTTCAGCACTTTCAGTGTGTCGCTTAACGCGACTTCATTGGTTGAGCCGATGACACCATCCTGTAGCGGCAATCCGTTAATATTGCCCTTGTCGTCATGCAGCGGTCGGGCATCCGTGGCTTCTGCTTTGCCGTTCTGCACCCGAATATTCATCAGCAGCGGAGCGAAGTCTGGCGTGACGAAAATTTTTGACTCATGTTTGCCCACATCGGGTGAGTCGGCATTCGGCCCACGATCGGTGACGGTCGCGAAGGTGAGCGCATCCCCCCTGCTTACCGGTAAAAAGCAAACCGGAGCCGATTCCCACCGGCAAACCATCCGGAAACGCACTGGCGAACGCGCCGCTGTAGCTGACGCGCGCACCTTCCGGAAAACTGACGATATAGTGCTCAGCCTGAGGTTGCGCCGCAAGACCAGAAAAAGAGAGCACACAACTGATAATCAAAGAAATCGTTTTTATTTTCATAATATTAAAATCCATGAGGGAAAGCTGACAGCGTAAAGGCAATAAATGACAGGAAAATGATATTTGCGGTAAAAACGGACTGCTAACAGATTGATTTTTCCGCCGTTAGGGCGCCGGTTGATGAGGTGGTGAACGTAGAGTGTACGTTGCCTTGTGCACAACGCTGTCTCCTCAGTGCCAGGAGCTGACAATGGCAGAAAAATGATTGTTATTCATCACCATATTGCTATCGTTATGCACTTCCGGATGTGAACCACAGATGAGAAAGCTTGCGGGCTACTCACTTTTCAAAAAAAGGATTTGATATGTTTATGCGCCATGCTTCTCTGTTTTTAATGTCAATGATGGCTATATCCCAGGCACAGGCTGCTAACCTGCGGGCTGTCGATGTAATCACCTTTGATGTTGCCGGGGTAAAAACCGGTATGGATTATGATGAAGCCGTAAAAGCCATGACTGAGCACTTTCATGTGCCAGCATCATCGTTAGACGTTGATAAATACCCGGCTCTAAATGTGGTAACAGGGGATAAGCAGCCACAGTATATCGCTTACGAAAAAAACGGCGTCAAACTGCTTGTACATTTTGAAGGCCGTGTTCCTGCAGATCCGAAACATGCGCTGGCTGTGTCTCAGATTTCTTACGAGCTCCCATACTCCACTGAGAATAAAAATGCCATGGCCAAAGCCGCCGTTGAAAAATATGGTGTCCAGTCAAATGCACCTTATACACCAATGGTTTGGTGTAAAGCGCCCGGAAAAATGGCAACCATGGCATGCGGCCCGGATCCTGAGCAGCCGGTACTGAAATTATCAGGCACATCCCTGGAGATGAATGACCCATCGTGGACAAATGCCCGTATTAAACTGATGGACAGTAAACAAACCCGCACACCTGGTTTCTAAAGTGACTGATGCCGCCAGATGATCTTCTGGCGGCTAAGTGCCAGACGCTGATCATGGTTTTATGACAAAGGCTGAAGAGCAGCAGGTGATATTCAGGCGAGATGATTATCAAACGTGATGCGGGACAGATCTGCACAAAGCCAGCTCAGATAAGCTTTCAGTCCTTATTGAAAATTTTCATAAACACACACAGAGCCTCAGCCACCAGCAGGCTGACATTCTCTAATGACTTTAACCTGACTCAACGTATGCCTTGCGCCCTTAACAAACCTCTATCAGACACATGATTTCTTAAAGCCCAGGCTGATAAAAGATGACAAGGCCATACTCTCTGCTCTGAGGTGGTGAGTAACTCCCAGAGCAAGTTTGCATACGGAAATGTGTACTCGCTCCGGGAGAATTTTCATAGGGTGAAACTGCGAACTGAACTGATGTTCTGGTTACAGTAAATCAAAGACAGGCTGTACATCCCTGTATTTACCTGTGGTAAGTGTTCATCAATGTGTGATGTTTATTATTCAGGCGATTTTTCTATGCCGCTAGCCGAATTACTTATTCGCATCTGAAGACGAGAAATGTGTCCGGTGATATCTGCCGTCCTTTCTGCTAATCCCCGGATAGCACTGGCGATGACAGAAAACCCACGGCCATGTACACCTGCTCTCGCGGCTTCGATACTGGCGTTCAGTGAAATGAGTTTGATCTGCGCAGCAATAATCCCGTTTTCAGAGACGAGTTCGGCAATTTCTTTTGCGGTTTCGGCGGTCTGAATGTTTCGCCTGACTTCGCTTTCCTCATGTCTGCCACGGTCTTTACGGCCCTGAATATCAATAAGCGCGCCGACGGCACGCAAAGGGGTTCCATCAGGTGCACGTTTAGTCTGCCCGCGGGCCTGAAACCACCGGTACTCACCACTTCGCAGTTTAAGACGATATTCAATATCAAAACCGGTTTTACCACTGAAGTCCATCAGGTGGTTGACGAAAGCATCGAGTGCGTTCTGTTTGTCATCCGGGTGAAGGCGTGATGCCCAGTTGTCCATCACATCAGGAAACTCTTCAATGGTTTCAAAACCCAGCAGCTTCCTGAACTGCGGTGACCACCAGAATACGTTGTCGGGATTCAGGGGATTTCCGCCAATAATATCCAGATCCCAGAGGCCGTCATTAAGCATTTCGCGCGACAGGTCAAAACGGGTGGAGACAATATCAAACTGGCGGGACTGGGACGTTTCTTCTTCTGTATTCTCTATAACGGCAACCAGGCGCGGCGGCGTAAATTCACGACTGTATGATGCACGGATGCAAAACCACTGAAAGGTATTTGCGCCAGTTTTTATCAGACAGCGTAACAGCTTTTCATCACCGCTATGTTTGAGTGTATGACTTATCAAACCTTTGAACGCTTCCCGGAAATCCGCATGGATCATCTGGATCAGCGAAGAGAGCCCGACCTCCTTCTGCAGAGGCAATCCCATAAGCTGGCGTGCTTCAGGTGAAACAAATGCAGGCGCGTCACTTTTAAGATCGGTCGTCTCAACATACCAGTAACCTTTCTGGCTGAGGTTCATAATACATTTCAGCAGAGTGGCATCACTATGATCCACATCCAGCGTTTCATCGATAAATTTCTCAGCGATATCCATCGTTGTCGGCTCTTTGGCGGACTGTTTCCGGAATAAATTCAGCATTATTTCTCCTGGTGAGCATATACAGGCATAAAAATATGCCTGAAAGGGTTATCGGCAGAACTTTCTGGATATTCAGTTAAAGGTCGCTGGTTTGAATTAATACTGTAACAAGATGCTATAGATAGCTCGCCAGCGACAACTACCGGAGCTGAGGTGATGGATGAGCCTCACCGCCAGCGGGCTAAATTTATTTTTTTGAAATCATGTGGCGCGAAATTATCTTTGGTCTATGATATCTGGAAAATTTCAGGCCTTATAATCCCGACGCTCTGACTCCCAACGAAATTTACGTTGAAATGTTACTCTTAGTTTTGATACGCGGTTGTGGATTGATACTAGCTGGCTATCGCGGATATTAAATGAGTGGTTTAGCTGTGGCATGTCACTTCTGCTGACAGGCGAAAACCCGCACATTACTTATTGATATCCATGGGTATACTTCAGAAATTCATAAGAGAAACTGGCTGCTGATCATATTGGATGTATTAACAGGGTTTAATATTTAACTTAAGCGATATTTTTATGAGATTGGTTTCACTTTGTTTCTGGCTTACCATACCAGATACCATCAGCCTCATGCAGACCCGTGAGTTAAATAAGTATGGCATTTTATGTTCATGAACTTTCCCCGCTCACTGACATCATAGCTATGTGTATCGCACTTAATAACCATAGACAATTTAAGGCCTCCGCAAAATGACGTTTGCAAAAGATTAATTTTTCCGCCGCAAACAAAACAGGGTTTTAAAAAAAGGTTTTCTATTCCATTCCCGCTCAGGTCATCAATGCCTTACAGAAATACGTTTCAGGATATTTAAATGAATGAAAAATTGAAAGATGCTGATGCTCGTGCAACTTATCAGCAGCTAATTAAATCGGGCGAGTTTAAACCTTTTTTTCAGCCGATAGTCTCACTTGAGGATCAGCGCGTAGTAGGTTTTGAATTGCTGGCACGGCGTATTTTGCCCGAAGGGATTATCGTATCTCCGGCTGAGTTCATTCCGGCTATGGAACATCATGGGTTACTCAATGAGCTGATGACAAGTCTGGCCGCTCAGGGATTCATGACAGCGAGCACCTGGCCAGAACACCAGTTTCTGTCTTTAAACGTTTCTCCTTCACAACTGAACGGTAAGCACCTTCCCGAAATTTTAAGAAAACTGGCTGAACGTTATCAGTTCAGCCTTTCACGGCTCAGGATAGAAATCACCGAGACAGCATTGATCGATGATATAGAGACGGCTCATGCAGAACTCGAAGCATTGTCTGAAATGGGTTGTATGATTGCTATGGATGACTTTGGCACCGGCTGTTCAAGCCTTGCCTGGCTTATCCAGCTTCCCGCCAGCACGATTAAGATTGATGGCAGTTTTATTCGTTCAATGCTTCAGAAAAAGGATAGCCGGAAAATTATCTCCAGCGTAGTCGGTTTGGGCCGCAGCCTGGATATGGACGTCATTGCTGAGGGTGTTGAAACAGAGGAACAAGCTGAGATGTTGCGGGGTATCGGCTGCGCTTATGCACAAGGCTACTTATTCAGCAGGCCGATCCCGGCTGAAGAAACACATAATTTTCTCACCGCTGGCTCTGGCCGCAAATTTCATAGTCGTGTGGCACGAATGTCTCTTGAGCAGCGCGCGCATCAGATTTCATCGATGTATGCTGCGCCTGACACCTCTATCTGTTTTCTCAGCCCTGAACTGATGATTGTTGACGCAAGTGATACCTTTGCAGCGCGGGTTGGCTGGCCAATGCAGGACATTACCCATCGCCATATTTTTGAAGTGATACCGTCTCAAGCTGAGAAGCTGCTTTGGTTGCAGGATTTCAGGACAAAAGGTCTTCCTTACCCTCCATTTGAGGTAAAGCTGCCCGGCGGTAGCACCGATTTGGTTATGATTACGCGGGTGGAGGATGAGGCAAAAGATTTACTGGGGTTTTGTGTGTTTGGCTTTAACATTGACCGTCAGAACAGCCTTGTTCAGCCTTAGTGCCAGTTTATGACATCAGATGATACTTCCCTGTCGCTAAAATAACCTTAACGGTGCAGGCTTCAGTTTCAGGTTGTTAGCTGAAGATGGGGATAAGTCCGCCTGGTGCCAGAAGCGGACATTACGCATATAGATTTTCAGTTATGTATCGGGTAAAGCCAGACAGATAAAACTGCTGTTATTTTAAGGCAAATACAAAATTTAGTCAGTTAGAGTAAAGTGGCGCGCGAGTTTGTCGAAGTGAGATTTGAATTCTGAATATAATGACCTGGTGGCCGGATTTAGCTGACTACGGTGTGGGCAGATAAAGCTCAGAGGATTACTTTCTCCTTTAAAATGCGGAAGAACCGGAACGAGGGCTTTTCGATCAATGTCTGCATGAACGTCCAGCCAGGACTTGTACCCAATCCCCACTCCCTCAAGAGCAAGCCTGCGTGTGGTTTCGGAGTCATTACAGACAAAACGGCTTTTTACTGATATGGAATGTTTTTTTACCCTTATCATAAAAAGACCATGTCCCATAAGGATGACCATTCAGGGTAAACAGAATGCAGTCCCTGCTGGGGACCTCCTCGAGCGAATGCGGTTCTCCATGACGTTCAAGATAATCGGGGGGATGCGACCAGGATACGTCTGTTGTAATCAGCCAGTGGCAAGGCGACATAACTCTTGTCCGGAAGAATACCGTAGCGCACAGCAACATCAACAGGGTCCCGGTGTATATCACTCACAGCGTCGGTGAATATAAGCTGTACAGAAATACCGGTATGCTTTTTACAAAACGATGAAATTATCGGTAGAAGTGTACTTCTGCCGATATCGGACGGCATCGAAATCTTTATTAGCCCCTTCAGAACACCTGAATGACTATCAAGGCTTTCTCTACCCGCCTTAATCACCTCAAGCATTTCATTGGCATAGGGAAGATACGTGTTTCCTTCCTTTGTTAATCTTATCGTTCGGGTAGTGCGCACAAAAAAGGCTGACGCCGAGCTCTTTTTCCAGTCTCGATATAGCCGCACTGACCTGTGCAGGTAGTAAACCGGCCTCTCTGGCTACACTGGAGAAGCTTTCCAGTTGCGTGGCTCGCACAAACATTCTGACATCCTCAATCCTTAACATTGCGCATACCTTCTTCAACCTTTAACCACGTATAACGAAAAACCACGAGCGGATTTACACTCCTGGAGTGTAAATCTTACTCTATTAAGTCTCTTTTTGTGTAGGAAAGGTTCATTTAAGATTTGCCTGTCAGATAAGCAATCAATACAACTAAATACCCGGAAAGGCGATATGAAAGCAATTGTATATAAAGATAATCAATTACCTATCAGTAACACTGACTCACTTTACGAAACCATTCTTCCAAAACCCGAGCCGGGCAGGTCTGATCTTCTTGTCAGAATTCAGGCAATCGCTGTAAACCCTGTAGATACGAAAGTTCGCCGTAACGTCTCCGTGACAGAACCGCGGATCCTTGGCTGGGATGCTGCTGGTATCGTGGAGGCTGTTGGTGAAGATGTGACCATGTTCAAACCGGGTGACGAAGTTTACTATGCGGGTTCCATCCTGCGAGCCGGATCATATGCTGAGTATGGGCTGGTTGATGAAAAGATTGCTGGCCCTAAAGCTGCCTCTCTTTCAATGGCCGCTGCGGCAGCGTTACCCCTGACCTCACTCACAGCCTGGGAATTGCTGTTTGATCGCCTTGAAGTAAAAACAGGCATAAACGACGTATTGCTTATTATCGGAGCCGGGGGCGGCGTCGGCTCAATCCTTACTCAGCTTGCCACTAGTCTGACCCAGCTTACGGTAGTAGGCACCAGCTCTCGCAGCGAAACAGCTGAATGGATTAAGTCACTTGGCGCCCATCATATTATCGACCATACCAAACCGTTTGGTCCGCAGCTGAAAGCTTTGGGTATTTTGGACGTGCGTTATGTAGCCAGCCTGACGCACACCGATACGCATTATGAACAGATAATCGACGTAATGGCTCCTCAGGGCAGACTCGCTGTCATTGATGATCCTGATATGCTTGATGCCATGCCACTTAAAAACAAATCAATCTCCCTCCACTGGGAGCTGATGTTTACCCGCTCCATGTTCAATACAGCCGATATGCAGCGTCAGAATGAAATATTGTCGGATGTAAGTAATCTTCTGGATAAAGGCATTATCAGCTCAACGCTGGGCGAAAATTATGGAACTATCAACGCTGAAAATTTACGCAGGGCTCATGCAGTTATTGAGGCTGGAACAGCAAAAGGGAAAATTGTTCTGGAAGGATTCTAACTGAATTAAAGATTAAAAAAAAGAATTTAACCTTAACTATTTAAGGTTAAAAAAACTGACTGAGATTTTCTGCCGGGCAGAAAAATTTAGTTAACCGTACCATGCAAACCATAAAGGTAAAAAAATGTTATATCTGGTCTTTAGTGGAAAAATTAAAGAGAATAAAGTTACTGAGTTTTATGAAAAAGTAGCGAAAGTCAGCCAGGATGCGACGCTTCAGCAGGATAAACCCGTTGTCTATCAGTGGCATAAGAACGTTCACGACCCCAGATTGTTCTTCCTGAACGAACAGTGGAAAAGCGTGGAAGACTTACATGCTCACTTCGAAACTCTGTACAAGATTTTTGGAGCAGCTAAGCCAACTGAACGACTGCCTGCTGCAATTCTGGAGTATCTTGATGAAGCAAGTGTAGCCTATTACGATCCTGTTTCTTGATCAAAAAAGCCCCTCTATGAGGGGCATTCAATCCATTATTTAAATCTACAGAATATATGTTACGGGAGTTATGGTTTGCTACTGAATAAAAAAATAGTACTCACTAGCGTTATTTTACTCAGCTGCTTCTGCGCGGCCACTTCGGCCGGACAGTCGGATCTGGCAAAAAAAAACATTCAGCTTACGAGAGATAAATCTACAGGCAAAGCAGAAGTAGTCGCAACGTTTTGGCATGCTATGCCTACAGGCGTGACGGTGACCGAAACCGGCCGTATTTTTGTAAGTTTTCCGCGATGGGGAGATGATGTCCCTTTTACTGTCGCAGAGATTAACAGAGGGGCCGTTGTTCCTTATCCGAATTCGGTTATCAATATCGCGGATATAAATAACCCTGGTAAAAGCTTTCTGAGCGTTCAAAGCGTTGTTGCTGATGGCAGAGGAAAACTCTGGGTGTTAGACACAGCATCGCCAGGGTTCTCAAAACCTATTGCTGGCGGAGCTAAACTTGTTGCAATTGACCTGAACACAAACAAAGTCGTTAAAACCATCGTTTTATCTGAAAACGTTGTGTTACCAGCAACCTATGTTAACGACGTTCGCATTGATTATCGCGCTGGTAAATCCGGTATAGCCTACATCACCGACTCATCGCTTTCCGGAACGGGTGGCATCATAGTAGTTGATCTTTACTCAGGAAGCGCGGTACGTCGTCTGACCGGCGATCTAACCACTTCTCCTGAGAAAGGTTTTGTGCCTGTTGTTGAAGGTGAAACCCTTTTACAACGTCATGCGGACGGTTCAACCACTCCTTTTAGCGTTGCATCTGACGGTATTGCATTGTCTTCAGACGGTAAAACACTTTATTACAGCCCTCTGTCAGGGCGTCACCTGTATTCGGTGGACACAGCGAAACTTAGAGATCCGGATATCAGTGAGAAGGAGCTGTCTGCTTCTGTCAGGGATTTGGGCGAAAAAGGTGCCTCCGATGGTCTTGAATCCGATGCCGCAGGAAATATCTACGCTGGTGATTATGAGCGAAACTCAGTCAGGAAAATGGATAAAAATGGAGTATGGTCAACTATTGTTCATGGGCCTGATATTTTATGGCCGGACACACTTTCTGTCGGCCATGATGGCTATCTGTACTTTATTGTAAATCAGCTGCATCGCCAGCCGGTGTTTCATATGAATAAAGATATGCGCCAGAAACCCTATGCACTTATGCGTGTAAAAATAGATGAAAAGCCGATCATTACCAGATAAAATCGAAATAAAATATCCAGAAAACCAGCAACCTCCATTGCCATTAACCTGTATCTGGTGTGTCAAATTAAACGTTAATTAATCATATTAATGGAATATTTATGAAAAAACTGATTCTTGCTTCACTGCTCCTCTGGCCAGTATCTCAGGTCTGGGCAGCAGACTGTAACAATGCAGATACCCAGCTTGAAATGAACCAGTGCGCAAGTGCAGATTACAAGAAAGCTGATAAGGAATTGAATTCAACCTACCAGCAGGTACTGAAATCCACCGCTGGAGAACAGACAGCACTTTTTCGGAAAGCCCAGAGAAAATGGATTGAATATCGTGATGCTGATTGTCAGTCTCAGACTTTTGCATCGCGTGACGGTTCCATTAGTTCAATGAATTTCGGGCTATGCCTCAAGGCAAAAACCGAACAACGTACCAAAGAACTGAAAGACATGCTTAACTGTCCTGAAGGTGATGTGAGCTGTCCGTTATGAAAAAATTCGCACTGTTCATTGAGTGATATTCGAATTCGACCCGGACAGAGTTAGTGCAATTATGAGTTCCTGTCTTGAAAGTTATGTCCGCCTTTCGCTCTGGCGGACATATTAAACCTTTAGCGTGTCTGCTTCGTCCCAGATGCAAAAATCAGAACATTGCATAACCAGAAAACCGCGCGCGAGCCTCAGAAGTTTGCGGTTCTGGAGCTATAAAAGCTTTACACTTAATGGTCTTTAAGGCGATTATTAATTCTCTATTAACCACACTTGTATGACAAGCGCGACTCAGGAAGACTACAAGGAAGGAGTAATTATTTCTTTGAAAAAATCGCATTGACTATTCTTGCGCACCTATTAATAATTAATAAAATTAACAGATTTGATGGATTATCATGACTAACTCATCTTTTAACAGGCCCGGTGCTATTGCACTTATGCAATTTGATGATGGCAGAACTATCGAGTTCATAATGGGTGTTGAAGATATACTGACGGGTGTGGCTATCAATAAAAATAGCATATTCGATCTTGCTTCAGTATCAAAGCAGTTTACAGCATTCAGCATTCTTCTCCTGGAGAAATACGGATTACTGCATTTAAATGACTATCTCCTCGATTTCATTCCAGAAGTTAAACTCTCCCAAAAAAATATAACACTTGAGAACTTAATTTATCACACCTCTGGACTTCCTTGTCTTTTTGATATTGCTGAAGATAATGGCATTGATTATTATTCAACATTTAAAAATGAGGATATAATTAAAGGAATTAGCAAAAGGAAAAATTTAAATTTCTATCCCGGAACCAGGCACGAGTATAGTAACACTGGATATATTTTACTTGCCCAAATAGTTGAAAAGGCCTCAGGATTAAGCTATCCGGATTTTGTTAAAAGGGAAATATTTTTACCCCTGGATATGCATGATTCCTTTGTTTCTGATGGAGTCTCTATGGAGAAGGAATCTGTAAGCGGATATCAAGAAAAAGATAACAATATATTTTTTCCTGTTCGCAGCCCATGGGGCGTTACCGGAGCAGGCCTTGTGCACTCATCCGCTAATGATTTAATGAAATGGGGCCTGAACTTTTCTTCGGGCCTGGTCGGAGGAAAGGAGTTGATAAGAAAAATGCTTACCCCACTCCCCCCTGATTACTGACACCAACATTATGATTGAAGATCATATTTCATACTGCTTTGGCATTGAACTGGACGAGGATAAATCAGGACAATTTTATTGTCATCAGGGTTCTACATTTGGAAGAGAAACATATTTTGTGCGCTCACAGGAAGCAGCCTATACTCTGGCAGTATTATCAAACATAGAAGGTTATGATGTCTGTTCAATGGCCGTAAGATTGTTTAATGGCATGACTTCAATAACCACATAAAAAATTCTTTCCTTATTTGGCACAATGATAAGGGCATAAGCAGGATGTCCGCTTTTCGCTCATAGCGGACGTGCTCATATAACATTTGCATTTTTGATACTAAGCCACATGAGACATCTACTATTCGCTGACAAGAGTGAATATTTTCTCTTCCAGGCGTTTTGCACTGTCAAAATCGTGGGCGAACTGGGTAATTGTTGGTTTACGTTTACATAATTCGCGCATTCTGCGCGTTGAGTCATGATGTAACGTTGCATCAACTGCAACACCATCAATGCGGCCTTCCAGCATATAGCTTTCCCGGTATGAAGCATCCCCGGCAATCATTATATAGTGAGAGCCAGCATCGACCACTACGGACTGGTGCCCAAGAGTATGTCCCGGGGTTGGAACGATTCTCACCGCGCCGTCTTTCGTTACCGCCATGCTTCTGTCAAAGCTTTCAAACGGACCGTCATCATGGGTAGTGATGGTCGGTTTAAGCCATTTGGGGTAATGCATGTTAAGGAAACCCTGCACTGGCCCATTCCATGCAAGGGCGTCATGCGCCTCTTTTTTTGCTCAGGATTATCTCGCTACCAGGAAAATGCCCGATCCCTCCAGCATGATCGCCGTGCATATGCGTCATTATTACCCATCTCACATCCCGGGGATTAAATCCCAGGGACTGAATTCTCGCGTTAACTTCTTCTTCAGGTTTGACCCACCTTCTCTCACATCTCTGCATAAATGGGTGCCACCAGGGTTGATAGCCAGGATCATTCGCATGTGAGCTTTCACCAGTATCCACTAAGATAAGCCCTTCCGGGTGTTCAATAAGCCAGCATCCAATCGGGAGACGAGGACTCCACTCTTTGTCTATCAGAATATCTACAACCCGGGCAGGACGAGCCTCGTAACGTGCGAGTTGATGACGGTATTTAATCTGAACATCTCCGGTTTGCAGGCAGTGTATTTTCATGTCATCCTATTAAAGCAACAGGTGTTGCGTTAAATCTTAGGCTTTGATCGCGATGAGAGCAACAACTAAAGAAAATGAATCACTCGACGCAGTAACAGAGAGAACAGGTGGGCGTAGTGCAAAAGTCAGAGAGGCAGTGCTGCAGGCTGCCAGACAAGTACTGCTGGAAGAAGGAGCAAATGCCTTAACGCACCGCAACGTGGCGCAAATTGCCGGGGTAAATGCTTCGACGGTCTATCGCCGGTGGCCTGACAGAGCAAGACTAATTGCCGAGGTATTCAGAACTACCGCTGAAAGCATGGTTACAATTCCAGATAGTGGCAGCCTGCATTCTGATTTGTACGAATTTTTAAAGATGATAACCAGTATGCTTTCTTCATCAGAGGGAAGGAAATTGATACAAGCCGCGATCAGCGCCAGCTCGTCAGGTGACGACATGGTTGATACTGCGATTCGGGATGTCTGGGAGCAAAGGTTTCAGCAGGCCGAGGTGATGTTTGAACAGGCAGTCCTTCGTGGCGAAGCTGGCTATAAGGGACAACGCAGAATCATACTTGAGACGCTGATTGCACCTGTCTGGTTCAGAATTTTGATTACTCAGCAGCCTGTGGATGAGAAATATCTGGCTGCCAACATCAACCGAATTTTAAAGCAGATGTCATGAAACCGAGTTCTATTAAGGCTCAATCCCCTGGGGGTCTTAATTGTCTTTTTTCAAAGACACACTTTCTGAGATCTGAGAGCGGATGGAAGTCCGCTCCTCACTCATAGCGGAAAGTCCCTCAGTGGCTGGCGGTCAGGTGCCAGAATTGCCCGAAGCTGTTCAATTCTTTCCAGCGGCTAACGACCACTATTGCCTTATTTTTTCAGGTTATTCGTGTACGCAGCGTCATGTGTCTGGCCTGCCGGGGGATTCCACTGAAAACCTGTCTTTGCCTCGATACCCGGGCGTAGCCGTTGCTCGTCGCTGTAATCTTCCCGCGGATGAAAGAACAATGACGCTTTCTGCTCAATGTGCCGCAACCGGGTAGCCCACTGCTCCAGACAGGCCTCTCTGTTTTCCTGCGACGTATTATCTGCCATCCACGCCATAAAATTGTCTTTACAGCGGTATTTTTAAGTACGCCGTAAAACGACTGCGATTCCGGGTGGGCAAAAACGATTAGAACTTTCAAGGATTTCTCTTCTTTGACCGACGACGACGCGCAGCAGACCGGTCCATCTTAGTGATTAACCACGGCCAACCGCTGACAATAACGATTCCACTCAGGATAAGCAGCGTGCCCCAGATGAAGCCAGGCTGAGGCTGCTCGTCGAGAAACAGCATTCCCGCAAGGACACCGAAAATCGGCGTCATAAACGACAATACGCCGAGCTGTGAGGCCAGATAGGTTTTCATCAGGCTGAACCAGGTCAGGTAGCTGGCAAACCCGACAATAAAAATCTGGAAAAGCAGGCTCAGGCTTCCGGTGACTCCAGGCCTGAAATGAAGCTGTCCGCTGAACAATGCGTATAGAAAGAGTAAAACGCAGGCACCTGCGAGCTGATAAAACAGCGTATGTGTTGCCGGTGCCTGGCTCAGCGCAGTACAGCGCACCACGACAGTGGTGGCTCCCCATGCCAGTCCAGCCAGCAGGCCCATCACATCTCCGGTCAGCATTCTCACTGTGTCGTTGGTGCTGCTGCTCCCGGACAGAAACGCCACCGCAATGCCGAGGAACGCAACAACGATGCCTCCCCATTGTGCAGGCATGAGCCGCTCATCAGGATGAAAAAGCTGCAGACCGACAGCGGCAAAGGCAGGCGCAGTATAGAGAAAAACCGCCATATGGGAGGCAGAGGTATAGCGGAGCCCCTCAGCAACAAACAGGAACTCCAGTGCAAACAGCTGCCCGACCACACATCCAGCCATCAGATAAGGGCGGGACTGACGCAGCGACTCTTTTTTGCAGGTCATTACGAACAGCACAAGCAGAGCGGCAATGCCGGAGCGGAGAGCTACCTGTAACACGGGCGAAATTTCTTCTGCCACGCCTTTGATAGCGACCTGCTGTACTCCCCATATGATGCAGAGCACCGTCATTATTGCGCTTGCGCGCAGATCCGCATTTTTTCGCCTGAACGTCATCTCTGCCTCCTGAAAAAATTCAGTATGGCAGTGACGCGGATAGAGCATATAGTGTGAAAAGGACATCCTGTAGTGTAAAACAGCAGGAAAATACAGGAATCAATCGGGTTCAGTCATGCTAAACAAAAAAGCTTATTTCTCCCCCCTTCACACGTGAACTACCCGGCCCGGCATGGTTCAGGGTAGCTGACATGCCCGCCGGGGCTACCTATCCCGTGCACTCGCACCCCTGGGGTGAGTTTGTCTTTTCCTTCAGCGGAGTTATGGAAGTCAGGCTGGAAGGCGATCACCTCACTGCCCCGGCTAACTATGGTATCTGGCTGCCGCCGGGCGTCGTACATGAAGGGCTGAACCGCTACTCTGCTACCCACTGTTCACTTTACCTGATGCCTGAACTCTGCCTGGGCATGCCTGAAGTGCCCTGCACACTGCAGGTAAATCCTCTTACGATTGCCCTGCTTGAACATCTCCGGCTGCATCCTCTTCTGTCGCCGCTTTCTGAGGAAAACCATCGGCTCCTCGACGTGCTCCGTGACCAGTTGAAAAGCGCACAGCGCTATAAAAATTTTCTGCCCTACACTGATGATCCACTGCTCAAGGGGATTCTGGAAAAACTCGAAAAAACTCTGGCGGATGATACTCCGCTGGCAGAACTGGCTTCTTCATCAGGGACGACAATAAGAACGCTTAACCGGAAATGTCAGGAGGCACTGGGTATGCCGCTGAACGAGTGGCGTCAGCGGATGCGCGTGGTAAAAGCCATGCACCTGCTGGAAAAAGGTGGAAAAGTGGAAAGTGTAGCCTTCGAAGTTGGCTATAACAGCGCGTCGTCGTTTATTGCCATGTTTCAAAGGCAGACGGGGATCACACCCGGGCAGGCGATATGTTCACGATCTTCATTTTGAATGCAGCGTTGTTGCCTGTGAGAAAATAACGGATCCTGATTCGGGTGATGTAATCATATGGGGGCTTCTATTTGCGCTCACAACAGATGCAACAGCCTTGTTGTTTGTCGGCTTTGTGCCAGACGCAGATATTTATTACAACGCGGTGTATTCATCGATTAATTGCAGCCACTTCACTTTCAATCTTTATGCATCAGCCTGATCAGCATCTCGCAGAAGGCTTCGCTTGCTGGATTAACGCGGTGTTTATTCAGGCGTAGCAGGCAATCAACCGACGGCAGAGGCATCAATTTCTCAAGTTCAGGCATGCTAAAAATCGCTTTATCAACGCTGTATTGATTGAGTATTCCCACACCCAGCCCGGTGGTTATCGCCGCAAGCATACCTGTTACTGAAGGACACTCCAGCATCACAGCAAATGGAATGTTTGCCTGGCGAAGTTTCTCCTCAGCCAGGTTACGGTAATAGCAATCCGGTCCCCAGGTAATAAGCTTCAGGCTCTTATCCGAGTCATGTCGCCAGGCAGGCGTTGCATACCAGTATAATTTTTCACTCCACAATACCTTATCTTCCGTCGATGCCGTGCCCGTGAAATCCTGATGTAAAATGATCTCCAGACTTCCTTCAGAAAAATGCTGACGCAGGAGATGACTTTGCTCCACCACCAGTTGTATATCCACCTCTGGATGGTGGTGAGTGAAGGTTGAAATCACCCCGCATATTTCAGTCATTGAGATGTGTTCAGTGACCCCGATTCGCAGCTTGCCACGCAGCGCCGAAGGTGAAAAATAGGCCACGGCATGATCGTGTTCAGTAAGTATTTTTTCCGCATGTTGCAGCAGAACGCTGCCCTTTTCTGTCGGAACAGCTTTTCCGGCGATACGCGTTAGTAGCTGGCATTGAAGTTGATCCTCAAGCCGTCTGAGCTTCCAGCTTACAGCGGACTGGCTCAGGTTGAGGAATAATGCGGCCTTACTCATATTGCCCGTTTGCAGCACGGTCCGGAACACTCTGAGTGAGTCAACGGAGAGTCGTTTATTCATTTTTGTATGACAAAAGTAGGATTGCAGCGGGAAATAATGTCACTGGTGTCATATTCAGTCAACGGATAGCCTGACTGAAACAAACACAACGGAGAAAGCCGATGCCCGCTAATAACCCATTACTGAATGACGACGTTCTGATAAATGGTTGTCGCATTGCGACCGGAGTCCATGGTTCAGGAACACCTCTGGTGCTGGTTCATGGCACGCCCGCACACTCCATAATCTGGCAGTCACTGGTGCCGGTATTTGTCGATGCGGGTTTTCACGTTCATCTGTATGACCTGGCTGGGTTTGGCGCGTCAGAGCGCCCTTTGACGGCTGATACCTCGGTTGCTGGACAAGTGGGTTATCTGATAAAGCTGCTTGAACACTGGCAGCTCGAAAAACAGATCTTTTTGGTCACGATATCGGCGGGGCCATTTCACTCAGACTGGCGTTCGACAACCCATCCCTTCTGAAGACGCTTACGATTGCCGATATTCCCAGCTACGATTCCTGGCCTTCGCCCACATGGAGAGATATGCGGGATAACTATGCGGATTATGCGCTGATTCCCGCCACTGAGCATTACCGCGCGATGAGTCGCCAGTTAAAGATGGCTGTTTTTAATAAGCATCTTATGACAGAGCAGCGGCTGGAAAATTATCTTGCACCGCTTTGTGGTGTGGTAGGGCAGCCTTCATTTTATCAGCATCAGGTTGCGCACTATAATGAATGTTACACCAGTGACTTTGCAGAAAAATTGCCGCAACTCCGGCTGCCAGTACAGATTTTATGGGGCGCCGAAGATGAATGGCAACCCGTTGAGTATGCAAGGCGTTTGCAGCGCGACATCGTCTCTTCCACGCTGCATATCTTTGAACAGGCCGGACACTTTTTTAATGGAAGATGCCCCCCTTGCCAGTCGCCGCACAGGTAATTGATTTTGTTAATCAACATAATATGAGGTAGAGCCATGATCCTGATCGGAATGCTGGATTCACCCTATGTCAGACGGGTTGCTATTTACATGAAAGTATTGGGTATTCAATTCGAGCATCGCCCGCTTTCGGTATTCGGCGATTTTGATGCCTTAACGAAAATTAACCCGGCCGTTAAAGTTCCAACGCTTATCACAGATGATAATCAGGTGCTGATCGATTCCACACTAATTATTCATTACCTTGAGAAATATTGCGGTCATTCGCCTGCACCTACATCAGCGTCCGGAGCGGAAGAACGCCGGGATCTGCATCTTACCGGCTTCGCCCTGGCAGCCTGCGAAAAAGCGGTGCAGATTGTGTACGAACAGCGTCTCAGGCCGGAAGAAAAACAGCATCAGCCCTGGGTGGATCGCGTAACTCAACAACTGCATGGTGCCTGGCAGACGCTGGAGAACGGGCTGCGGGAAAGTCATCCTGACATGCTGTCCGTGGCCGGTATCAGCATCGCAGCGGCCTGGAGTTTTACAGAATTGATGCTGCCGGATACCGTCAGCCGTGAGCGATATCCGGAATTGGCCGGGTTTACATTGCTGGCCGAACAGCGACCGGAATTTCTGGCAACGCCTTTGATTTAATGAGGATGGGTTTTGTATATAAGAGCCCAATGATGCCTTACCTAATGTATAAAGAACTTATAGCTTTAGAATTAGTCGATAGCAAAAGGTTACTCAATGAGCACCAATTGAATATCTTCATATAATATAAATAACTCTTAATAATCTAACAAAGGCAAATAAACGTAACATCCGCTTTTTGCATATAACGGGCAATGCTCTGCTCTATGCCAGAAACGGACGTTTATGATTTTGAATTAAGCATAAAAGTGCATACGATTTCAGAAAGCATTAACTTCCCGATACGGATTACAGAGACAGGCCTGACTCAGCAATAAAAACGATAAAGCAGTGTATTCTCGATGAGAGATAGCGGCTTGCCGGCCAGAGTGCCGAGAAATACCCCTGCCTGGTACAGTAACCGGGCAATACCTCTTTCCGTTGCCCCGAATCCAAAGATTCACGTACGACAAAACCGGGCACATAGCTGATACCCATACTGACTGGTCTGCTACACGGATAACAACAGTATATGAGTCAGCACCTGATGTCATACTGATGGCCTCCGGTTAGACGTGACGGCAGGATTGAGAGATGAGCGATTGAAGAGCGCGAAAAATCTTAAACTTAATCTGATGTTCATCCTGTTAAGTGGCTGAAACACACAGCTAACGCGTCGCGCGTACAGATAAATACATTCCCCACTGGAACGATTAAACTGCCACCTGCGGGCCTTTCCTTAAGTCAAATCCGCACCCCACCGCCATGATCGGGTTACACGTCAGTTATTGATAGTACCAGCGAAAACTGGAGTGAAAATAACGCGCGTTATCGTAACCTTAGAACTCTACATTTTTCATTCAAAAACAGTAACTTCTCCTCTGATTACAGTTCGCCTATGCTGGCTGCTCATTAAATTTCACTTCAGAAGGATCTGTTATGTTTGTTGTGCCCGCATCCTACAGTGCAGAGGCTGTTCAGTGCCTGTATGAAGTTATCGGCATACTCAACCTGAACGGCGTACGCTGCCACGTTATCTTTGACAGTCAGGCATCCCGCGCCGCAGTGATCCAGGCGGACGCAACAGAGGAACATGGCGAAATGCGCCATCCTGTGCTGGCCGTACTGGAAATGGAACGCGTAACGAGTATCAACACCATACTGCGCATCAAATCGTTCTGGACCGATTCCGAGGGCGCTCAATCAGGTGTGGAACCAGGCACGCTGGCAAAAGCGTTGTATAAAGCGCTGACAATAAAGAAACATATCACGCTGGTGGGATTGTAGGCATTCTGAAGCCCGTGAAGTACGGGCTGTTACAGTCAGGTATTGAGAGAGATACACGCCGGGGATGAGCATGATAATTCCACAGGTGCACAAGAGTACTTAATGGTGCTCCGCGCATCCTGCCCGATCGGGCGACCGATGCCCGTGTGAAGATTCGCTTTATTATTGACGTGTTGATACTGCTCTGTGTGAAGACACAGAGAATGCCTTGCTGAAGTCCCGGATGCGTTCCTCACGTCCCACGGCAAGGGCAAACAGCACGCCGCCCACAATAGAGAACAGCCCCAGAACACCCCATGCCAGCGTCATATCACTACCGCCACCCAGATGCTTGAGGTATCCGGCAACAAGGGGGGCCGCCAAACTGTCCAATGAAGTTGCTGCATGCGCCGACAAAAGCCACCGCAGGGACTGCTTTCTTTGTCGGGAGAATTTCAGTCAGCCTGACGTAAACCAGTGGCACCAGCATCTTCATTGTCAGGCCGACAAACATGAACAATCCTATCTGAGCCCAGTAATATTCCAGCGGCACAAAAGCGGCAGCCAGTAATGCCACACCACAGAGGACGGTAGGAATAGCTGCATGCAGTCGTCGCTCCTGGTTGTACTTATCTGAACGCCGGGTGATATACCAGATGCCCAGCATCGTCATCAGGAATGGCATCCCGCTGATAAGACCGACCATAAATTCACTGATCGTGCCATATCCTTTGAGAGCTGTCGGCAGCCAGAGCGTAAAACCGTAAGCGAGCATGCTATGCAGGGAGTAGCCGATCAGCATCAGCCAGAGGGCCGGTATTTTGAGAATGGTCCACCAGGGATCGGATTTCTCATTCCTGTAGTTTGACTGCTCAGCGGCCAGGTCTTTCTGGATATAATCCCGATCTTCGGCACTCAGCCAGCTAGCAGCCTGAATACTTTTAGGAACCAGATAAAACCAGATGATGCAGAACAGCCAGGCCGGAGCACCTTCAATCACCATCATCATGCGCCAGTTATGATGTGCAAGGATCCAGCCAGATATCGGACCGGCCAGAAACGCGCCCGCACCCAGGCTAAGATTCCAGATTCCGAATGCACGCCCCCGCTCAGGCTTCATAAACCACTGGGCCAGGAACATGGCCGTAGCGGCCTGAATTGGACCTTCAGCGATGCCCAGTAAGAAACGGATCGCTACCAGTTCACCGAAGTTACGCGTCAGGCCGGTAAGCATTGCGCAGGCCCCAAACAGAAACAGGCTGATGCCGATTATTTTCCGTGATCCAAAACGGAGAGCCAGCCATCCTGCGGTAAATTGCGTGGCGACGTAACCCCAGGCAAAGGCACCGCCAAGCCAGCCGGCTTTAACAGGACTCAGGCCCATTTCAGCTGTTATATGGGGCAGCGCCATGCCTATATTCACCCGATCAAAAAATGAAATGGTATACATGATGAATACGGCAGGTAATATGATTGTCCAGCGTTTATTTCCGATAAGCACATTACCCTTGAGAGTTTTCTCACTCATGATAACTTCCTCATTTAACACTGTGGCAGGGGGAAGAAATGCTGATTTCAAATCCATCTGAATATCAGTCAAAATGTTTTATTCATTACCCGTAGGATGTAACGGAGAAATGAGCAGTCTGAAAGCTAAAGGCGCGGATAAACAGGCAAGGCGCCAGGACTCATGAGTGGTTCGAAACGATTGATATTTATAATAATTTCCAGTTTATATTTAATCCGTAAAGAATATCTGAATGTCGATAATTCAACGGTTAGCTGATATACCCACAAGAAGATGTTGTGCCTGAATCAAAGTCAGCCCTTCATCCAGAAATCATTAATAATGCTACCGTTAGCCAGTTAAATAACGCCCTCTCCTCTCAGATTCAGATAAATTTATTCTTCCTGAGGCGTCAGGTTAATTAAGAGATTGATATTTTTCCGCAACCCCTCGGCTTAACGAGGGGCGCAGTGACATTAAACATACCGTAATGTAAGCGAAAACTTATTCAGCCAGCGCCCGCATCTCTTTAATAAGGTCTGATTTGCCTTCGAATCCGATACCCGGCAGTTCCGGCATAATAATATGGCCATCTTCAACTTTCACCGAGTCAGGGAAACCGCCGTAAGGCTGGAACAGATCGGGATAGCTTTCGTTACCACCCAGACCGAGGCCGGCGGCGATATTCAGGGACATCTGATGGCCGCCATGAGGTATGCAGCGTGACGGTGACCAGCCAAACTGCTCCAGCACATCCAGTGTGCGTAGATACTCAACCAGCCCATAGGAGAGCGCGCAGTCAAATTGCAGATAGTCGCGATCCGGACGCATACCGCCATAACGCAGCAGGTTTCGCGCGTCCTGATGTGAAAAGAGGTTTTCGCCCGTTGCCATTGCGCCTGGATAGAACTCCGACAGGGCTGCCTGCAGAGAATAATCGAGCGGATCGCCAACCTCTTCGTACCAAAAGAGCGGATATTCACGCAGCATTTTTGCGTAGGCAATACCGGTTTCCAGATCAAAGCGACCATTAGCATCAACGGCGAGGCGCGCTTCGCTGCCGATTTCTTCGAGTACGGCCTCAATACGGCGGCGGTCTTCGTCCAGAGAGGCACCACCGATTTTCATTTTCACAACGTTATAGCCGCGGTTCAGGTAGCCGCGCATTTCCTGTCGCAGTGCGCCAAGGTCTTTACCCGGATAGTAGTAACCCCCCAGCCGCATAGACGAAGACGCGCGGATTAGCCTCAACGCCCTTCATTTCGGCCAGCAGGCGGAACAGCGGCTTGTTTGCAATTTTTGCCGTTGCATCCCAGATGGCCATGTCCAGGGTTCCCACTGCAACTGAACGCTCGCCATGACCGCCAGGTTTTTCGTTGCTCATCATCACGGCCCAGACTTTGTGCGGATCCAGATTGTTACCTTTGGCATTCAGCAGGCTTTCGGGATCGGCTTCAAGAATGCGATCGCGGAAGCGTTCCCGGATCAGGCCACCCTGGCCATAACGGCCGTTAGAGTTAAAGCCGTATCCCACTACACGGCGCCCGTCGACTTCAACATCTGTCACAACGGCGACCAGGCTTGTCGTCATCTTGCTGAAATCGATGTACGCGTTACGAATAGGGGAAGCAATGGGTTTGGTAATTTCTACAACATCAAGGATGCGCATGATCTCTCCGGTAGTTCTCAGTCAAAGACTGTTTTACTAAAATACCTACGTAATCAGTTATGTCATGCCATCTGTTTATCGGCATTCATCGGCACAATGAAGTAGCGTAGTGTTAAGGGACCTGATTGTTCTGTCTGCTATTATCCTAAGCAGTACATGGGTTCCGTTCTAATGCCAAAGAGGCAGCCTGTAATGCAAAATCGGCATCACCTGGAGTTAACCTGGCTTGAAGACTGTATTGCGCTGGCGCAATCACTCAATTTTTCCCGTGCGGCAGCTTCACGATATGTGACACAGCCTGCATTCAGCCGCAGAATCGTCTCGCTAGAAGAGTGGCTTGGCACGCCAATTTTTGAAAGAAATCGTCGGGGCGTCAGCCTGACCCGGGCCGGAGAGGTTTTCGTCAGGCAGGTGCCGGAACTTATTCGTGCGCTTTATACCCTGAGAAGTGAATCTATCGAGGCCGCAGGAGAAGCCCGACCGGATGTTATTTTTTCCGCCACGCACGCGCTGTCATTTTCTTTTTTTCCGGCACTGATGCGTAACAACGAAAAAATTGCCCGCTTCGGATCTTTTCGACTGTTATCAGACTCATTAAGTGCCTGCGAACGCATGATTGAGAAAGGTGACGCGCAATTTCTGCTTTCTTATTACCATCCTCATATGCACATCCATCTCGATCAGTCGAAATATCTCAGCGTCCGGCTTGGACGGGAAGTTTTACAGCCGTATTCACGATGCGATCCGACAACGCGTGAGCCTATATTCCATGCGTCAGGCGGTAAAAAGTTTCCTTTCCTCTCCTATTCTGCTGAATCCGGCCTGGGCCGCATCCTGTCTAATACCTCACAGGTTAACCGGGCCAGACGCGGAATGGATATTGCTTTCACGGCCGATCTTGCTGCCACCTTACTCGCCATGGTCAAAGCCGGAGACGGCATCGCATGGCTGCCGGAAACACTGGCAGCGCCGGATGTTGATGCTGGATCGATTGCCGTAGCATCTAATAAGGAGAGCGCACTCTGGATACCCATAGAGATCCGGCTGTTCAGACCCGCAGCGAGGATGTCCCGGGCGGTAGAAGCGTTGTGGGAAATTTTCTTAGATGGCCAAATCTGAGCGGAAAACCATTTTGAGCTAATCGCGATGTCAGCTGAAAGGAATAAAGAGAGAACACATCAGAACCGCAAACTGACAATATATGCACGCCAGCTTTCCGTTTTTAATTAAAGCGGTCCTGAACTCGCGCGCATGTCCGTTTTTGTCAGATGCGGTCATTTATTTCATGTGAACAACAGGAGAGGTAAACGTTATTTCTGAATCAGAAATTATCCTGCATTCTCAGCAGAGAAGTTTTGGCAATCTTCAGGCGTAATCAGCTTATAAGGCACCCAGTTAAGCGTCTCAACTTTCTTCTTATACAGCAGCGCTTTGGTCACCCGGACCGTACATCTGGCCTCTGGCATCCTCAAAATTAATCAGCGTCGCCTGTTAACTCACAGCAAAATATTTCTCCCTGCTATTATTACATTTTTTAGTTAAAACCTACTGTCGGAGCTGCGTGGTGTAATTAGCGGGCACCCAGCGATAAGCGTTACCTTCATGCTGAACATGGCCCAGGCCAGGGAAGGCGATATGCGCCGCAGCCACCCAGTAGCCCTGATCTGCAGCCTGTTTCAGTACCCTTTCACGTGTAGTGATAGCCTGCTTCTGATTGACATCAAAATGGATGGCCACTTCAGGATCGGGCATTTGCACCGCTTTGGCATGGATAATATCTCCCCACAACACCAGGGTCTGGCCTTCACTCTCTACGCGATAAAGTACGCTACCCGGCGTGTGGCCGGCTGTCGACTCTGCACGGATTCCCCCCCGGTAATGTGGCTGGTGCCATAAAAGTTTTAAGCAGGCCAGCATTGATGACCGGGCGAAGAGTCCGTTCAGATTCTGCAAAGGTATGGGCCTGACTGGTCTCTACCCTGCTGACGTTAGCCGGATTAAGCCAGAAATCGACATCCCGTTTATCCACGAACACTTCGGCCTTTGGAAAAGCAGGCTTGCCCGCGCGTGATACACCGCCTGAATGATCGGCATGAATATGGGTTAAGAGTACGGCATCGATCGACTCTGCCGGATAGCCAGCGGCGGCCAGATTAGTCAGCAGATGTCCGCCATTGTGTCCAAAAAAGCTCACCGGCCCCGGTGTCGATTAAAATTCGCTTTTTTACCATCATCGATAACGAAGGCATTGATTGATGTTTCGGCCTGCGGCGTCATCGAATCTCTGGCCATTGCATGGTTTAGTTTTTCAGGCGAAATGTTAGTCAGTAATTTATTCAGGGGAACGGTTACCGTGCCGTCGGAAACCGCGGTAATGCGTAATTTCCCCAATGTCATCCGGTAATAACCCGGAGCTTGCTGATCCCCCGCAGAGGTCTGTTCGGCAGCATAGACCGGACTGAACGCGATAAGAGAAGCCACCAGCATCAGTAAAATTTTCATAAATATCTCTCCAGAAAGTTTCATCACAACGTGGTGGGCAGTATCCTTACTCAACCTGTATCACTCAAATTGATTAAACTGATGCTCACTATCAGAGAAAATGATTTTCATCGAATCGACCTGAATTTACTGACGGTGCTGTTGGTTCTGAAGCGGGAAGGCAGCGTGTCGCGTGCGGCAGAAAAGCTGCATCTGGGTCAGCCAGCAGTCAGTAATGCACTGGCGCGGTTGCGGGTCATGTTCAGCGATCCACTGTTTGTGCGCACGGCGAAAGGCATGGAGCCTACCCCGCGTGCTGAAGCGCTGATCGCTGAGCTGGGCCCGTTAATGGCACAGATGCAGAACGTATTGTTTCAGCCAGCATCCTTCACGCCTTCTGAGGCGACACATGTTTTTCGGCTTGGGATGAGCGACTGGGTTGAACGCTGGCTGATGCCGGGACTGTATGCGCGCATCACGCGCACCGCTCCCGGCGTGACGCTTCAGGTCACGGCCAGCGATCCCTTCCGGGATGCAGAACTGGTCGCGCGTGGCGAGATCGATCTTGCCATTTCGGTTGGCGAGAGCACACCCGCCACGCTCCAGCGCGAGAAGATTGTGTCACACAACTTTTGTACGTTGTGGCACCCGGAACAGCTTTCGTTGCATGCACCGCTGACGCTGGAGGATTATGTGGCGCATGATCATCTGCTGGTTTCCTATCGAGGGGCGAACTGGAGCGCCATCGATGACCAGCTTGCGGCATCAGGAAAGGCACGTTCGATTCGCTACGTGACGCCGCATTTTTCTTCCCTGCCTCCGCTGCTGGCGTGCGCACCCGCGTTAGCCACCGTTCCCGCCGGGCTGTCGGTTGAGTGGGTGACGCATTACGGCTTATGCTGTAGCCCGGTACCCATTGAAACACCGGAAATAGCCCTGTCACTGCTCTGGCATAAACGGCTTGATAACGATTTGTCACTGCGCTGGCTCAGGGAAGAACTGCGTAGCGTGATGACAGAACGAACCTGAATAAATTACGGCCTAATTATTTGCTCAATAATCCATTCGCGAAATATTTCCATCGACTGGGTCATCTTTCTGGCTCTCTGCCAAGTTAACCAGTACCCATCATGACCAGAATAAATATTAAATGGTCTGGCGAGCAAACCTTGCTTTATTTCCGTTTGAAACATGATATCAGGTGCCAGTGCCAGGCCGCCAGTGATCATCACAGCATCAATAATAAGGCGTGAAGAATCGAATACAGGTCCATTAATTCTGAATGGGGAAATACCCGCCGCAGCAAACCAGTTATCCCACTCTTCAAGACGGTAAGAACGTAATAACGTCTCGCCGGATATATCGCCAGGTTTTGTCAGTCTCTTCGCCGTTTCAGGCCGGCATAACAGGGTCAGCGGCGCATCCAGCAATAGCTGGTTATGCGATGACGCCCATTTACCCGAACCATATCTTATAGCAAAATCCACTCCCTCTCCGGCAATGCTTACGACATTGTTGTTCGTCTGAATACTCAGTTCGATAGCGGGATGTCTCTGCTGAAAATCTTCAATTTTTGGTAAAAGCCAGCCCAGCGCAAAGGTGCCCACACAGGATATCGTCAGTGCCTCCCTGACTTTACCTCCTTCAAACTGACGATAAGCCTTCTCAATACGATGAAATTCTTCTGAAATTTTTGAGAATAGCAACCGCGCCTCATCGGTTAACTCCAGGCCCCGGGAAAGCCTTTTGAACAAAATCACCCCTAATTTCTCTTCCAGCAGCCTGACCTGCTGACTGACCGCAGCCTGAGAGACAAAGAGTTCCATGCCTGCCCTGGTAAAGTTGAGGTGGCGGGCAGATGCTTCAAATGCACGCAGCGCATTGAGTGGGATATCACTTTTCAAATCAGCCCCCAGAAAAACTTATGACTGGCATCAATTTATACCGTTTTTTCTTACAAGGAAATTGATTTATTTTGGGGCAAATAATTTAAGGGATGCATTTTTTCTGCGTGACTTAAAAGATCCCATGATTTTACTAATGCCAGAATAAGGTAATGCAAGATGATAAACTTTAAAGGAAGCCTGACCGGCATGTTACTGATGGCCGCAACAGGTTGTTCAGTGTCAGCCCATGCTGCTTTTGACCAGCTAACGCTAAAGAGCCAGTTTGAGACACTGGAAAATAAATCTGGTGGCAGACTCGGCGTTACGGTCGTTGACACATCCGATGGTTCTGAATATTCATGGCGGGGCAATGAAAGATTCCCGCTGTGCAGCACAAGTAAAGTAATGGCAGTAGCAGCGATATTAAAGAAAAATGAAAGTGACCATAGTTTGCTTGATAAGAAAATTCATATAAATAAAAGCGACATGGTTAATTATAATCCCATCACCCAGAAACATATCGGCTCATCAATGACTGTTGCTGAACTGAGTGCTGCGGCGTTGCAATACAGCGATAATGCCGCGATGAATAAATTACTTGCGTATCTGGGTGGCCCGCAACAGGCTACGCATTTTGCCCGAACAATCGGCGATAAGGCTTTTCGCCTGGACAGAAAGGAACCAGAACTCAATACAGCAATCCCGGATGATGTGCGTGACACTACGACTCCTTCAGCGATGGCTGACACGCTTAATAAGCTTGTTCTCGGCACCGCCCTCAAAGGAGAGCAGCGAGCCAAACTGTCAGAATGGATGAAGGGCAATACAACAGGTGCAAACAGTATTAAAGCAGGCCTGCCGGCTGACTGGATAGTGGCTGATAAAACCGGCAGTGGTGACTATGGCACAACTAATGATATTGCCGTCATCTGGCCGAAGGATCAGGCACCCATCATCCTGACGACCTACTTCACCCAGAAGGACAAAGACGCGGTCGCGCGCAAAGACGTACTGGCCAGTGCGGCAAAACTAGTTGTGGACGCAATCAGTAAATAATTAGCTTCAGCTTCAGATAATCGGCTCAGAGTGGGCCGATTATCTGGCTTTCGCCCCGCTAACCCGCGCACCAGCGAAATACCACTTCAACTCAAAAACTCAGTACCTCGCCCGGCTACTGCTCAGGTGCGGAAAAAAGGCAGGCGACGGCAAGGCTTCCGGGGCAGTTGGCTCAGCGTTCAGCATGCGCAAAAATGACTCAGCCCAGTGATGGCTGTTCTGCATATGCAGTCCCTTCATCAGACGGGCATGCAGAGACCGCCGTTCGTGTAACGGCATCTGCAATGCGCGATGTACCGCACTGGCCATTGCATCAGGATCATAAGGATTGACGATGATGGCACCCTCCATCTGCTCGGCTGCACCGGCAAACTGCGAGAGGATAAGCACCCCGGGATTTTTCGGGTCCTGTAAGGCGATATACATTTTGGCCATCAGGCTCATGCCTGCCATCAACGGCGTCACCAGCGCAACGCGTGAGGCACGATAGATGCCGGCCTGCTCTTCGCGGCTGTAGCCATGAGTCAGATAGTTCACCGGATACCAGTTCATTGTGCCATGCACGCCATTAAGCTCCCCGCACAACGCCTCCAGAGCGTGACCGAGTTCTGACGCATCATGTGCGTGTCCGGCTGCCGGAGGCGCCAGCTGCAACAGCGTGATATTTTTCTGGTAGCAATAATGTTTTCGCAGCAGCACCTCCAGGGTGCTGATTCGGTAAGGCAGCCCTGAGCTCTCATCAAGATGGCCGCCGCTTAGCACGGTATTTTCGGGCAGGCTTTCGCGGCACTGCATTTCCATGTAAGCACAGCTGTTGCTATCACGCAGAGACTGGACATCGTCAAGGTCAATTCCGACAGGAAACACACCCACCCTGATAATCCGGCCATGAACACGAAAGCTTTGCGCCTCCAGCCGTTCTATACGGAATTCGCTCTCCAGCCAGACAAGGAAGTTATTCATATCCTGCACGGTCTGAAAGCCAATCAGATCACAACATAACAGTGAGCCAGTGAACCAGCGCCATTCGGGTATGGTTTCAAACATTCTGCCAGCCGGGAAAGGCTGATGCAGAAAAATACCCACTAAGTTGGTCAATCCTTCTTCACGGATATAGGTGGCACAGCCTAGCAGATGGTAATCCTGAATCCAGATAACATCGTCGGGTGTGGCATTTTCGCAGATGGCGCGCGCATAGGCTTTATTGATGTTTTTATATTCCTGATAGCCGCTTGTAGAAAAACGGGCCATGTCCGGACGCTGATGAAAAACAGGCCAGAGCCCTTTGTGAATATAATTGTGGTACCCCTCATTAAGCTCGCCAGGCGTATAGGGGAAGGTCACGGTTTCATACTGGCCCATCTGCTGCACGGCGTAGGGTCTTGGCGCATCCTGAGGCATCACCTTGCTTTCACCATCCCAGCTAATCCAGACGCCTCCCTGACGGGAAAGGATGCCGTCATAAATTGCAGTAAGCGTCGAACGTTGACATTGATTATGCGAAACAAGAATAAGGCCTGACATGCTGTATTCCTTAAGAACCCGCTGCGGAGAGGCACCAGTGCCTGGCAGCGAGCCGCTATTAATAGGAGGTCGGAGAATAAACTGGAGAAAACCACTCATGAATGTGCACCCCGTCCACTAAATGCCCACAGACGCTTTTTGCAAAATCGGGTTGTGACTGCCATCGTGTAACGTTGTCACGTAAACGCCCGGTGCCGTTAATTAAACCGAACGGCCTGTAAAAAAAGGCGTAAAAAAGAGTCTGATGAAGTGTAAAAACGCTGCAAATCACGCGCCCGATATAGCATTAGCGGACAGCGATGGCGCAAAAAGTCAGTGAGTTGAAGACAGGGAATATACGCGGGTATAAATAAGGCGGGTTGGCCCGGTTCCGCTCACCCTCAAAGCTGGTTTGATAAATGCGTGGCCGGGCCGTTTTATTGCGGAAACAGAGAACCTAAAAATCTCTTTGTTAATTCAGAGCTGAGCGCTCATTGTCTGGAAAGATACGCCGTTAAAAAATTTTACCTCCCCGACTTTTTTTAAATCCCCTTTTCTCATAAAAAAGGGACGGCAAGGAGTGAAGACCGTACGCTAATTTCTGAACGCAGTTCGGGAATCGCCTGCTGCCAGAGAGCCCTCGCTACCCCTTTACGCTGAAATTTCGGATGTACAAAAAAGGTATTTAACTAAATTGCCTTCGAAAAGGGTGAGTACGCCTGTCACTTCACCTCTTTCCACGGCAATCAGCCAGAGATAGTCATCTGAAACAATCAACGGCTGAAGCACATCGGGCTTTGTGCTGTCGATGAACCATTGCGGACAGGGCTCTGTCTCTGAAAAATTACATTGCACAGACACAAGCTGTATCAGCTCACTGATGCCTGCCGCATCAGACTCCAAAGCGGTTCTGATTTCCATTCTTTTGTCATTCCCCCCCTGATTTGATTAAGGCAAGGGGATGAGGTTTGCCATTTGAAAAGCCATCCACTCCCCTTTTCCGCTGAATCCCGGTCCGTGGACCCGCGTCCTGATGATTAAAGCACCGTGACTTTGCCCTGGAATATCACCGGACCGGACGGCCCGCTGAGCGTAGATCCCCCCCACCGGCTCCAGACTTACCGCCAGTACCGTCTGATTATCTAACTCGCCAGGCGGTAAGCGGAAAACATTACTGTCGCTATGATTGATCAATCCCAGAGATTGTGGTGGAGCACTGCCCCTGATCAGCCAGAGCTGCAGGTTTTTATTCTCTGGCAGCGTGATGTTCAGCGCCGAAACCTGAAGGAGTGAAGCTGACTTATCCAGATTCACCACAAACTGTGCATCGGGCTGTGCGCCGCTGAGTACCGCAATCGGCTGCAGGGATTGTGGGGCATCAGGCTTGCTTAAATGGGTGAAAATGAGGATGCCAGCCATTGCCGCCGCCAGGCCCCAGCCGAGCCAGAAGCCAGGATGCCTGTGGATTGATATCGTGCCAGAGAAGCCTGCATTCCGGCCAAGATCCTGCTCAATCTGCTGCCAGACCGCAGAAGACGGGATAACGGCGTGAGTGAGCAGGTCAATGCCGCTGAACGCTTTCTGCCAGTGCAGCACCTCTGCAGCAAATAATGAATCGTCATTGAGGCGTTTATCCAGCCGATGACGTGTCACATCGTCGGTAAGGCCAAGCACATATTCGGCCGCAGTGAGATCATGTTGTTCCTGCCCAGTCATAAGCCTATGCACTCCCGAAGATGGGTTAACGCGCGACGGATCCAGCTTTTCACCGTTCCTTCAGGCTGACTCATTGAGAGCGCAATCTCACTCTGTGAGAGGCCACGATAATAGGCGAGCGAAATGCTTTGTCGCTGCTCAGAGGGTAAGTGCGCCATGCAGTGCTGAAGGCGACGCGCTTCCGCATGACTCGCATCGGCAGGAAGTGGCGTCTGGAAACCCGCTTCCGCTTCGCTGACCTCCTCCACGGAACAGCTTCTGTTTTCATGTTTACGAAGGAAATCAATCGCCCGATTTCTGGCAATGTGGCTGAGCCAGATATGCGGCTCACTGCGCTTATCGTCGTAATAGTTAGCCGACTGCCAGATTTGAATAAACGTATCGTGCAGGATCTCTTCTGCCCAGTCCCGGCGTCTCACAATCCGCAGGATGATCCCATAGAGTCGGGGCGACAGAACGCGGTAAAGCTGCTCAAGAGCAGCTTTATCACCGACGGCTATCTGGTTCATTAAACCGGCCTGAATATGGGGCACATTTTTTGTCATCGGCTTCCCTGTGAAAGATGTAGCCACGCGATAAGTGGCTACACACAGTATAGGTAACGCCTTACGGCATCAGCACGGTATCAATAACGTCAATCACACCGTTACTCTGGTTCACATCATACGTGGTGATACTGGCAATATTGCCCTGAGCATCCTTAAGCTGAATATTGTGCGGGCCATTTGCCATCACCCACAGTGATTCGCCATTCACCGTTTTCAGCTCGGCTTTACCGCCACCCGCTTTGATTTTTTTCTCCAGCGCTTTCATGTCCAGTTTTCCTGCAACCACGTGATAGGTCAGGATGCTGGTGAGTTTTTGTTTATTTTCTGGCTTAAGCAGTGAGTCGACGGTGCCCTTAGGCAGTTTTTCAAATGCGGCATTGGTGGGCGCGAAAACGGTAAACGGCCCCTTCCCTTCAAGTGTCGGGACCAGACCGGCGGCTTTAACAGCCGCCACCAGCGTGGTGTGGTCTTTCGAGTTAACAGCATTCTCAACAATATTTTTCGATGGGTACATGGCGGCACCGCCGACCATCACCGTGTCGCTGTCCATGCTCGCCGCATAAGTGGCGCCGCTGAAGACTAATGCAGAAAAAATCAGAGTTGGCAGGAATGGTTTCATTTTCACTTCCCTCATTGAGTTAACGGACAGGGCGAGAGCGCCCTTATCTGTTAATACGAATGAGCAGCGAAAACGGATGCAAAAAATTTTAATTTTTTTTAGCTGGGGGGTTCAGGCTGATGCGATATGCAATAAGCCCACCAGAGGTGGGCTTATCATAACGAGTCCATACTGCGTCAACGTCTGCTTTTCACGCACAGCAGACAGCCGTCATTACTGGCAAGAAATAGCTCCCGGTCATACAAATCAGCAATGTGAAAAAGGCATTGCCCCGGACAGCTCAGATGCTCTCAACCCACGTCTTTCGCCGTGAGTTATGCGCATGAACCTAAATGCGAAAAGCATTCACGGCTTCACGTAAAGCGTGTGCCTGGGCTGAAAGCGACTGTGATGCCGAAGAGGACTCCTCAACCAGCGCGGCGTTATTCTGCGTGACGCCATCCATCTCGTTCACTGCGATGCTGACCTGTGAAATGCCCTGCATCTGTTCAGCTGAGGCGAGTGAGATGTTATCCATCGCGACGGCGAGTTTTCCAACCATCGCATTGATATCAAGAATGCTCTTGCCGGTGCCGGTTGCCACGACAACACCACTTTCGACCTGCGCCACAGCCTCTTCAATCAGATGTTTAATATCTCTGGCTGCGGTTGCACTGCGCTGCGCCAGCGTCCTGACTTCACCCGCGACAACGGCGAAACCTCGACCCTGTTCGCCCGCTCGCGCTGCTTCGACTGCCGCGTTAAGCGCCAGAATGTTGGTCTGAAATGCAATTCCTTCGATAACGGATGTGATATCCCGGACTTTCACCGCGCTTTTTGAAATATCATTCATCGTCTCTGACATGCGCTGCATATCGTGTTCACCCGAACGCGCCAGCGCAGCGGTTTCACGGGCTGAATCCGCGGTCTGCTGCGCGCCCGCTGCATTGCTTTTCACTGTAACCGTGAGCTGTTCAATACTGGCGGCGGTTTCCTGCAAAGCGGCGGCCTGCTGCTCTGTACGGGAAGAGAGTTCGGTATTGCCCTGAGAAATTTCATCAGCCGCCATGGCGACCGAAGCGGAAGAATCTTTAATCTGGGAGACCAAGTCACGCAGATTGCTCTGCATGCTATCCAGAGAAGCCATCATGCTGAGGGTATCCCCCCTGACGAAGGGTCACTTTTGTCGTCAGATCGCCCGCCGCAATCGCAGCGGCCAGGCCCTGCGCATGAGAAGGTTCGCCACCCAGCCGAGTCTTGATCCAGCGGGTAATCAGCCCACTCATCACAAATCCCATCACAACAAACAGGGTGGTCAGGCCTGCCAGCGTCATATAAACACCGGAGAGCGCCTGAGTCGACGTTTCCGCCGTTTTACTCGTTACCCGCGCCTGATAATCAACCATCCCATCTACCGCACTGCGGTAGTGCGAAAGCGCAGGGATCAGTTCACCACGGAGTTTTTCCGGGAACGGAGTGGCGTTCTGCATAAACAGGTTTTGCTCTGCCTGATGAAGCGGACCCGCTGCCACTTCGATTTTATTTAATTGCGTGGAAGCCTCTTCTACTTCAGCAAGATTGATCCCCGGAATGCTTTTGGCACCGTTGATCAGTTCGCGAAAATGCGCGGTGGTATTATCACTGTTGGTCTGCAACGCAGAGAACTGGGTTTTTATAGTGGCCTCTGCCTGAGGCTGAGTGTCTGAAGCCACGGACAGTAAAAGGACAGTTTGCTGAGTTAAATTATCTTTTAGCGTCTGCAGGGCCTGGAGATCGCCCAGCCGCGCGCGCGTCAATTCCTGCTGATCGCTGGCCGTATTGAGTTTAAACCCGGCAAATCCTGTCACAAAAACGCCCGTTAAGATGACTGTGAGGAATGCCGCAGTGAGCATGACGCTTAATTTTATTTTTTTGTTCCGATACATAGGAGACCCCGATGTTTGAATTAATAGGTTATCACCGACGTTCCGCTTCTATGGCTCGCTGGTACTGGATCTGTTATCGGCAGCGGGGAAAGAAATTACAGTAATGAAAGGGGTAAGAAGCGATGATTCCTGGGCTGAGTAAAAGGGTAAATCCCTGACGGATGCCATTAAGGCAGTGAGTGTTATTCTCGTAACTTGTCGCCTGAATGCGGATAAAACTATTCCAGCTTCGCTTGTGGCACCACGGATTTAACAGACTCTTCAGCGTCATTTGAGATGACTGACAATAGAAGTGTCCTCGTGGTGAGAACGGAATCTCAGGCCGCAGATATTTTATTAAGGGTGGAGAAAGGCGTAGCCATCAGGTGCATGCGTTTGCAGCTGGAGACGAACAGATAATAAGGCACCTTGCTTTCCGTGATTACCTCAGAGAAAACAGAGATATCGCAGCATCCTATGCTGAGATAAAGCGTGAAGCAGCATCACTCTGTAACAACGATGCTCAACGCTACAGCGCGCTGAAAGCGAACTTTATAGCGCATCATCTACAGCTCGCACTGATTGACCTGAAACGATAGGTACTGAGCAGGACAGGATATATCCTCCTCACCCCCGTTTTTGATTCCATTCATACTGACTCAGGGTAAACAGCATGCTTGCGGGCGCATTTTCCACATCATAAATATCCCGGGTATGCCGGAGGCCGGCGTTAATCAGAACCTTTTGTGAAGCCAGATGATTCGCTCTTACGACTGCAGAAATCTCAGCCAGTTTTACTTCTTCGAATCCATAACTAACCGCATAGTTCGCAAATTCCGTCGCCAGTCCTTTCCCCCAGGATTCCGGAGAGAAACGATATCCCAGATTATTGATCGTGATATCGGCAAAGCTTCTGATGTTCAATCCCCCAAAACCGATGATTCTTTCTGGATTATCCTGAAGCGAGATAGCCCAACTGCCGAAGCCATTCAATTCCCAGTGACGGATAGAGCGCGATAGCACTTCCCGTGAATGATGGATATCCGGATGTGGGCCCGCGGGATTAAACGTATTCGTCGCAGGGTCGCCGTAGATCCTGAAAAGATCATCGGCATCTGATGGGGTGACTGGCCGAAGAAACAACCGCATAGTGTCTGCCTGCAAAATAAACGCTCTCAGATTAAGAAACGAGTGATCCTGTTTTTATAACGGGAAACGGTGCGGGAAACTATGTAAATCTCTCACCTCATCGGTCTGTTCAGTCAGGCTTGATCTCTTTAATAAGCGCTTCACCCTGATTGTGGATGTTGCCGACTTTGGCTGTAACAGGATGCCAGGTAAAGTCCTTTTCCGGCAATGCGGCTTCATGTGCAATTTCCTGAGCACGTTCTGACGTGGTTTCGGCACTGAGCCATTCGCGTACAGCATCCGCACTTAAAACCAGCGGGCGTCGGTCATGGATATCAACCATGCCTTTATTGCTCGCTGCCGTTACGATAACAAAACCCTCATGCCCATGATCCTTACCATAAGGAGCTTTGCCGATAGCGGCGAAGAACAGCGGTTCTTTCTCTTTGTGGCAGATAAAGTAAGGCTGTTTTTTGTCGCCCTCTCGCTTCCATTCATACCAGCCATTGGCAGGAACAATGGCGCGACCATGCTCCCACAGCGGTTTGAACATGCGTCCCGTCGCAGCGGTTTCACCACGCGCATTGATAAGCGGTTGTTTGTCCCACCACTCCGGACCGTAACCCCAGTAAACCGGATCAAAGTGCAGTTCATTATCCCGCTCATTGAGCAAGAGCACTTTGGTGCCTGGCGCTACGTTAAAGCGGTCTATCGGCTCCGGATCATAAATAATTTCATCGGGCTTCATCCCCAGGGATGCAAAGTAATCGTCTCTGCTGCTGTACTGCGCAAACCGTCCACACATGGGCACCTCCTCTCATAAGGATAGCGCAGCGTTGAACGAGTTAAATAAATCTAAAAAAAATTGTTCTTCTGGCTGAAGATATCGTGATTTTTGACGAGAACATGATTAATGAATATGAATAAACTGGAGTAGTAATGAAGGGAATTATTTTAAGTCTGACTATGGCGTCACTGATGGCTGCCTCGTTTACAGCTGATGCGCGCGGCCATCGTGGTGGGGGGTGGGCATAGAAGCTACAGCCATAGTTTTAGTTCAGCTTACTCATCACAAACAACGACACCCAGAATCAAGAAGAGATATTCCAGCAGCAAGCGAACGGCCAGATATGCTACTGCGGGCGTGGCGGGTTATGGCGCATACCAGGCCCATAACTACACGTCATCCTACGTGCGTGAGAAGGGCCGTCAGGCCGCAAGAAAACCCTCAACGAACAGCTATGACAACCAGTATCCAAATCAGCCCCAGGCTCAGCCAGTTAGCCAGAATATGGCACCGACATGTTCACCCTTATCTATGGTAAGCCAGCCGGGCTATACAAACCTGCCTGTATGCCTGGGCAGTGTTAATTGATTTCAAGCCTTGTAGCGATGAAACGACGATGAATTGATATTTTTCAGGAAGACACATTTTACAGAATGCCACTTACCGCACCCCGGAGAGGTCATATTTTAGTGACTTCGTAGGGACACGAACCTTTAATAATATGAGATATAACTCATGACCATAGTTTTTATACCTGCCCTCATCCCATTACTGATGAGAATTGAGAATGAGAAAGGAAGCCCGCTTACTGAGCAGGAAGTCAGTAGCATCCGTGATAATGCCACAACTATCGAAGTGCCGCGTGATGTTGCTCTCGCCATGGCTGAATGCCGCGGTTACTTCGATATCAACCCTGAAAGTTGCTGGGCTGAATGGAGCTTGTACCGGAGTAAGAGTTTGCTGTCTGTTGCTGACAACGGATAACTGCATCGCGGTGCACAGTTTTAGCAGCCGGTATCTGACGGCATAGCTTCAGAGCAGCACGGTGCCTTATGGGATTGTGAGTTTAGACATTTAAGTGCAACGCTTAACACTTTCCTTAGCTATGTAATCTTATTGCGGAGCAAAATGTATCGGGATTTCATCCTTCATAAAGGCGGGTCTCATTGGAAAAGTGTGGGCATCTGCAGCTTGTTTGATTGCTTTAATTGCAGCAGCGCACAGAGCTGGATCTCCGCCCTGAACGTTGATGCTTACCGGAGGCTCGCCTTCCGGCTGCCTGATCCTTACATCACATGTTTTACCGCGATAATTATCTGCATCGAAAAACCGATATTGTATTGCTGTAACAGCCTGGCAGAGCCAAAGCTGAGTTTCACGCTCTTGAGTTTGCTGTGGTGTCTGAGATTCACACTGACTTTTAATCTCTGACGCGTCGGGAGTCTTAATTCCCTTTTGTCGGATGTGATTTGTGCTCATATGGCATCCTGAAACTGCCAATGCGGCAGTCAAAGCAATTATTCTTTTCATGATTACATCCCTGATCTTTGCCCATATTTTATACCATTAATTCTACTGACTTAATATCCACAGCCACCAGAACAACCCAGTACTTCATCTGCTCAGTCATCAGCTACGTTTTCAAAAAAAGACAGTGTTTCGGCGCTTTTTCGGCGGGGCTGCCCTACTGTTACCTGGCAATACACACCTCTCTAATATCTATAAATTTTTCTGTTCCGATCGAAATGTGTGGCCGTGGGTCATCATTCTGTACCCTGCTTCAGACGCGCAACAATCTCCCCCCCTCTTTTCAAATCACGCCGATAACGTTAAGCTATACGAAACATATACGTTTCATATAAGGCTTGCATGGGTATCGTAAAAATCTCCGACCTGATGCATGAGAATCTGCGCATCGCCAGTCAGGCGATGAGCCGCTCAATTAATGCACAGGCAGAACACTGGCTAAAACTCGGTATGCTGGCAGAACTCTATCCGCAGCAGACCCAACATCAACTGGCGCAGATGCTAATCCGGCTTGAACTGGAAGGCAGCGCTGATATACGCAATATGCTCCCTAAAGAGAGCCTCACCACACAAGGAGACGTGTCATGAACAGCGTTAAAATTCATACCGCAGCGGAAATCGAAATGGCACGGGCAGCCGGACAGGCTGCGGCTCAGGTGCTGGCGATGATTACACCTCACGTCCGTCCCGGCATCACCACGGAAGAACTGGATGATATCTGTCACGACTTCATCGTGAATGAGCTTAAAGTGACGCCAGCAAACATCGGTTACCACGGTTATACCCGCACCACCTGCACGTCGGTCAATCATGTGGTCTGCCACGGCATCCCGGCCAGCAAAAAACTCAAGGATGGCGATATCGTTAATATCGATGTAGCGATCATTAAAGATGGCTGGTATGGCGATACCAGCCGGATGTACTTTGTCGGCACACCGTCAGTCCGTGCAAAACGTCTGGTCGAGATCACCTATCAGTCGATGGTCGCAGGTATCAAAAACGTACGTCCTGGCGCGACGCTGGGCGATGTGGGCGCGGCTATCCAGCGTGTCGCTGAATCGGCTGGCTTCTCGGTGGTGCGTGAATATTGCGGTCACGGTGTCGGCGAAATTTACCACACCGATCCACAGGTGCTGCACTACGGCACGCCGGGCGAAGGGATGCCACTGAAATCAGGCATGATTTTCACTATCGAACCGATGATTAATGCCGGTAAAGCCGGAACCAGCGTGCTGTCAGATGGCTGGACGGTGGTCACCAAAGATCGCTCGCTCTCGGCGCAATGGGAACATACCGTCGCCGTCACCGATGAGGGTTTTGATTTGCTCACGCCCTGGCCTGAAGGCACCGGCGACTACCCGGCGATTTAATCTCTCAGCCTGAGACAGGGGTCTCAGGCTGCATTGTTAACTGCCCCTGACTTCACTCAGCGTTTCCAGCGTGCCGGAATGCCACACCTGCACATCGTTACGTCCGGCGCGCTTGACCTGATACAGCGCCTCATCGGCGCATCTCAGCCATTCATGAATTGTCGCCGCATCGCATGCCGGTGCAATCCCGATACTCACCGAGCACTGAAAGGTAGATGAAGCCGGCAGCCGCAGCAGGGCAATCCCCTGTCTGATCTGCTCTGCCAGCAACATGATGCTGGTTTCATCCGCATCCCGCACAATCACACACAGCTCATCGCCGCCAAAGCGGGCAGGTATATCTTTCAGGCCGACGCTGTCACGCAGCAGTGCCGAAATTTCTGCCAGCAGGAAGTCGCCGGCTTCATGCCCGAAGGTGTCGTTAACCTGTTTGAAGTGATCGACATCCAGCAGCATCAGCCAGGCTTTACCCTCACCTCGCTGTGTACGTAAAAACTCGCTTTCAAGCCGCCGCTCAAAGAGACGTCGGTTAGGTATTTTCAGACCAGGATCCATCAGCGCAATGCGTTCCAGCTCCTGATTCTTCTTTCGCAGACTCAGGGTCAGATTGTGTGAAACCACGCTGAGCGCCAGCAGATAGCCGCTGGCGAGCGGCAGAGTCAGCCAGACGGTACGGGTAGAGAAGGTCAGCTGCAAAGGCGCCTTTTCGGCTAACCAGGCCAGTAAAAAAGGTCAACAGAAAGGCCTGCAGAGCAGACTTCAGCTGAACCCAACCGCCCGCCGAGTAACGATCAGAGATCAGTACCGCCATGATAATAATCGAGGGAAGCGGACTCAGCGCCATGGTTGCCACCCAGAAACCGCCGAAAGCGGCATCCAGCGTCAGATTCTTACGTTCAAAACCCGTGGGATCGCGCGATCGCAATGCCAGTCTGAAAGCGGCATAGGGCCAGACAAACGCATTAGTAAATAGCAGTGCGCAGAGTTCCAGGCTTTTTCCCAGCTCCATCAATACTGACAGAATGGGCAGGAAACAGAGAAAGGTGCCGAGCTGGCGCATCATGAACATGCGGCGCACAAATCGCGTTGATCGGCGCTTCAGCTGAATATCGTCAGGAGTGTAGTAATTCATATGCAGACTGAAGCAGCAACAGGTTATGGCAGTTTATCGGCAATTAATGAATTAAGGTAAACTATTTACAGAATATTCTTATTGCGGGCCGCGAAAGGCATCTCGCCAGGCTGTGACTTGTGTGCCGGGGCCGATGGCCGTCAGGGGACATTAGCAGTAATGTGAGAAGATACCGCGCGCCATGAATACGCGCGGAAGCTTTTTTATCGGCGGCCTTTAACCACTGAGGCAGACCAGTTGAAATCGCTGACTTCACTGGCGGTCATTGAAGAAGGTTTTTTCTTACGCAGCGGTTTTTTCTTCTCCTTCTCAGCCTGCGCCCTCTCCTTCTCCAGTTTGCTGGTCATGATGACCTGACGAGCTTCACTATTGAATTCTTTCTCTTTTTTTGCTATCAGGCTCTTTACCGGTTCGTTGACGGTACTTCTCGGCCAGGCCCTTATAGGTTTGCTCGACGGCCAGTCGTTCATCAGCGTTGAACTGATCAATGGAAATCATCTTTTTTATCGTTCATAGCGGCGTGTCCTGTGGCGAGTTATTCCGGCAAGTGTACCGCATTTGCGGTCCGTTAACGCAGGGAATGGCATTAATCCGGTGAGCTGCTGATTCCATCAGCACATGCAGCCCGGTAATTTCTCTGAAACCTGCGCTTAGCCCTGTAAAAAATAGGGTTATCTCTTAATATAAAACTAATGTTCATCAGGTTTACTGGCAGTGACCACGTACTGCCGAGGAGCTGAAGGAATGATAAAAGAGACCGATCGCCTGTCACAGGCACTATTACGGCGGCATGGGATTGGCGTTAAACAGAAACGTATACACTTCCGTGGCAGGGATTTGCTGTTTCAGCTGCACAACGCCCGCTATGAGGTGTTCAACGGCGATCGCTGTATTGCAACCGTCGATACCAACAATATCAATGAAGCCATTAAGCAGTTTAAAGCGCTGGACCAGCCTGGGGAGAAATAGCCATGCCAGACTATCGTCTGTTTCAGAAAGAGCAAACAGTCAGAGCCGTGAACACTGAGCGGCAGGATCAGCAGGACGCGTTAATGGCTGATGGCTATAAGATGGTGTGGGACGTGG
The DNA here is from genome assembly GCF_016925765.1 of Pantoea sp. 1B4. NCBI lineage: Bacteria > Pseudomonadati > Pseudomonadota > Gammaproteobacteria > Enterobacterales > Erwiniaceae > Pantoea > Pantoea sp. 1B4. The sequence continues at coordinate 55,666 of NZ_JAEUWZ010000005.1, forward strand.
TGCATGCCGATAACGCCGATGCCGCGCTGCTGCGCTATCAGCAACTGCGTCACGAAGAGGATAATGCTGAGCAGAGTTTCGCAAACGATTCAGTTTTAAGTAGTCTGATGAACCTGATATCCCGCTGAGTCAGTGCGGGGCTGAAGGTATAAAACCAAAGTTACTGTTAATTCATGCTGTGCTGATTAGAATAAAGAAAATTTCCCGAATACAGGTTTCTGATGAAAATCACCATTCATAAAGAAGATGAGCTGTTTATGCACAACTTCTTTGCTGCGCCATGCCACACCGTTGAAACAGACTCACCACAGGCACAACAGATTCAGCAATCGCTTCAGCTGGCCATCCAGCAAAAAGGTGCAGAGGCTGATGGCGACTGGAAACGTAGTCTGACTTTTCTGATTCTGTTTCTCTTTTTATATGCTGCGCTGGGTGCCTCGCTGACGCTTGATCTCAGCACCACTGGCACGCCTCATAAGAGTATTGAATATGCGCTGGAAGCGATTCCGGTGCTGATCGCTTTCTCCGGCTTCTTCATCTCTATTCTCTATCTGTTCCTGACCCGCGCCAGCGCGCGTAAACAGCGTAACTGGGAAAGGACTATCCTGGTGCTGGAGAAATACTCCATCGGAAATCTGTTTAAAGCGACGCATACCCAGGGCGGTGGTACCAGCAACTACTCCGTGCCCAACCTTTCTATTTCGCTTGCGCTGTTTATCTGCCTGACCTGGCTGGTGATTTATAACTATCTGACATTTACCACCAGCGGAGTGTTTGGCAGTGTCATCTCCCTGTTTATCAGCACCATGGTTTATGTGATTCTGGATATTCAGCTGCTTAAGCCTTTTACCCATGTTGTTGAGAAAGAAGAAGCGGAAAAGAGTGACACGGATAAAGAGCAGGATTAAATGCACCCCGTAAACGTCAAAACAGATACCCGGTCAATGAGCCGGGTATTTTTTTTTCTAATCAGAACGATCTTGCTGCAAGACCCCTGCTGCACGGAGTTCACTGAGGTGGGTTGATATTAAAGTATTTAAGTATGTTGTAACTATAGGCAGGACTTAATCCTCTGGGTTCAGCCCGTGTAAAAGTCATACGGCCCGCTTTCACAGCGGGCCGTATTCATCACCAGTTGGTTTTCTGCATATCGATGACAAAACGATATTTCACATCGCTGGTCAGCATACGTTCAAAGGCAGTTTCGACCTCTTCACCGGTGATCATCTCAACATCAGCCGTGATGTTGTGCTGACCACAGAAGTCGAGCATCTGCTGCGTCTCCTGAATACTGCCAATCGAGGTGCCACTGATGCTCAGGCGACGAAACACCATCGGTGTCACATTCGGTGACGGATGGGGTTGATCGGGAATGCCCACCAGCACCAGCTGACCATTGGTTTTCAGCGCACTGAGATAAGGATCGAGGTCGTGTGGTGCAGCGACACAGTCCAGAATGATATCCAGTGACGCCTGGCAGTCAGCCATTTGTGCGGCGTCTCGCGAGATCACCACGTTCTTAGCACCGAGCCGGCGTGCATCTTCCCCTTTCGCCGGAGAAGTCGTAAACAGGGTGACTTCTGCGCCCAGTGCACTGGCCAGTTTAACCGCCATATGACCCAGTCCCCCGAGCCCGACCACACCCACACGATCACCTGCTTTGACTTTAAAATGCTGCAACGGTGACCAGACGGTCACGCCAGCGCACAGCAGCGGTGCCACCGCATTCAGCGCCAGATTGTCGGGCACCGTGACAACAAAATGCTGGTCGGCGATGACATGCTGCGCATAGCCACCAAATGTCGTATTGCCGGTGTATTTATCCGTGCCGTTGTAGGTCGGCGTGAAACCCGCCTCACAATATTGCTCTTCCTGCTGCTGACAGAAATGGCATTCACCGCACGAGTCGACCATCACGCCAACGCCAACCGTATCCCCGGCGGAAAATTTAGTGACGTTGCCGCCCACTGCCACTACGCGTCCGACAATTTCGTGACCGGGAACCAGCGGATAGCGGCTGACTCCCCATTCATTACGGGCCATATGCAGATCGGAGTGACAGACACCGCAGTAAAGAATTTCGATTTTCACATCGTCAGCCTGCAGCTCGCGTAACTCTACCTGGCCTGCCCGCAGCGGCTGATCTGCATGGGACGCTATCAGCGCGTTAATTTTCATCTGTTGCCTCTTCTCCCCTGGTGGTCGTAAAGAAAGCGGCCCACTATAGACACACGGAACCCTATTTGGTAGTAGTTACCTTTTGGTTACCATACTATCTGGGAAGTCACTATGCCGGTCTGGGTCGAAGGAAAACTTTGCTTTTATGCGGATTCACCGCCACGCCGCCTGCTGGAACTCTTTTCGGTGAAGTGGAGCACGATGGTGCTGCATGCGCTCTATCACTGGCCGGAAAACCGGGCGCGTACAGGCGAACTGGAGCGCAGCCTGCAGGGTATTTCGAAGAAGATGCTGATTCAGACGCTGCGTGAGCTGGAGCAGCGCGGACTGGTGTCGCGTCAGGTGTGGCAGGTGGTGCCACCAAAAGTGGAATACAGCCTCACGCCGTTGGGGCATACCTTTGCCAAGCCGATTGAGCAGATGTATCAGTGGGGACTGGAGAATCAGGCTGCGCTGGATGAAATGGAACATCACGCGCGCAGCCATCAGGAGAGTGGCGGATAGAAGGCCGCCAGTTCTCACGCAGTGCAGGCTTAATCGAACGGGAATTCGCGCGCCAGCACGCGGGAAATGACATTCAGCGCGCCTTCATCATTGTTGCTCTGAGTCTGATAGCGCGCCACGGCAGCGACCGAATCAGCGGCATTGGCCATTGAGAAACTGAAGCAGGCCTGACGCAGCATCTCAATATCATTGGCGCTGTCACCAATCGCCAGCACTTCGCAATCGCTGATGCCCCACTTTTCCTGCAGCAGCGCAATGCCGTGTGCCTTATGGCAGCCGGGAATAATGAGATCAATAAAGCCAAAACCGCTGGATACCGGATGCATGATGTTTTCCAGCTCGCCCAGACGGGAATGCAGTCTTTGCAGCAGTGCATCCACCCCTTCGTGCTCCAGCTTCAGCGAGAATTTGAAAATGGTGTCGTCGATGGCATAGAGGTCATCGCGTTTTTCCAGCCGGTGATAGTGGTTTGCAAGCATTGCCATCACCTCGTCAGAGGTGGATGAATGCATATAGGCGCCGTTGCGTCCACAGACCACGACCGCAATGTCAGGTTCATGCGCCAGGATATCGAGGATCTTATGCACTTTCTCCTGAGCTAACTCTCCGCAGAAGATCTCTTCATTACAGTCAGAAACCCATGCGCCATTTTCCGCCACGAAAGCGATCTCATCTTTGATGTCGGGAAAATAGCGCTGCAGCTGGTAATACTGATTACCACTGGCCACCACAAAACGGATGCCCTTCTGCTTCAGCAGCGCATACTGACGTGAAAACCGCTGAACGTTGTACTGCTTATTGTCGTCCAGAAAGGTGCCGTCCATATCCACCGCAATCATCTTAACCGCCATCTCGCCTGCCCCTATACGTTCGCCGTTCTGTCCTTTCGGCTGATTGATTTGATTCATAAAGCTTACTCGCTGTGTGGATTAATGAGAATGCAAATAGTGACTTTGCTAACGGCTTTCAGAGCGTTCCGGTTCCGGAGTTGTGTTATCACGCACGTTTTTTTTCGTTAAAAGGATGTTAACCTCAGTCGAATATTACGAATGAAGGTTATTTCAATTACATTCGTAACTCAACCCCCAGATATTCAGGAGCACGAGATGCGTGAAGATTCCCGATCAACCCCTTTACCTGACGACGTCAAAACCGCTATTCGCGAGATGAAACAGCAGTTACGCCAACAGATTGGTGATGTCGATGCCCTTTTCCGTCAGGTTTGCGACAACATCACTGCTGCGATTGCTGAAGCAAAAGCAGATGAAAAGCGCACGGGCAGTGCCTGGCCGGTAGTGCCCATGCAGGACATTGCAGCGGGAAAGGTTTCGGATGAAACCCGGGCGATGATTAAACGTCGCGGCTGTGTGGTAATTAAGCAGCACTTCGCGCGTGAGCAGGCGCTGGCATGGGATAAGTCGATGCTCGACTATCTGGATCACAACCGGTTTGACGAACACTATCGCGGCCCCGGAGATGACTTTTTTGGATCGCTGGCCGCCTCCCGCCCCGAAATCTATCCGATTTACTGGTCACAGGCGCAAATGCAGGCGCGGCAGAGCGCGGCAATGGCTGACGCGCAATCTTTTCTGAACCGGTTATGGAAGTCTGAATCGCAGGGCAGGCAGTGGTTTGACCCGGATGTCAGCGTTATCTATCCCGATCGCATCCGTCGCCGCTTGCCGGGCACCACCTCGAAGGGATTAGGCGCCCATACCGATTCCGGCGCGCTGGAACGCTGGTTACTCCCCGCGTATCAGCAGGTTTTCAGTAAGCTGTTTCACGGTGATTTTGCCGCTTACGACCCCTGGGATGCAGCTCACCGCACCGAAGTGGATGAGTATGATCTGCCGGGTACCACCAAATGTTCCGTGTTCCGGACCTTTCAGGGCTGGACCGCACTCTCAGATATGATCCCCGGTCAGGGCCTGCTGCACGTGGTGCCGGTGCCGCAGGCGATGGCCTATGTTCTGCTGCGCCCGCTGCTTTCAGACGTACCTGAAGATGAACTGTGCGGCGTCGCGCCGGGCCGGGTGTTGCCCGTTAATGAACAGTGGCATCCGCACCTGATTGCAGGACTCTGTTCGATACCGGCCTTAGAGGCGGGCGATTCGGTATGGTGGCACTGTGATGTGATCCACGCCGTTGCACCGGTTGAAGATCAGCAGGGCTGGGGCAATGTGATGTATATCCCCGCTGCACCTATGTGTGACAAAAACCGCGCCTATGCCCGGCGGGTTGCACAGGCCCTGGAGCAGGGACGTTCGCCGGGAGATTTTCCGCCAGAAGATTATGAAACAGAGTGGGACCAGCGTTTTACGCTGCAGGATCTCAATCTTAACGGACGCCGGTCGCTGGATTTGTCCTGATCCCAATCCCGCGTTGTACACCAGCGCGGGATATCCCTGTTACACTGGAGCTTCTTTTTTTCTGCGAAACGCAATTATGAACCCGCGACATCATCAGATTATTCAACTGGTTAATAGCCGGGGCAGCGTAACGGTCAGCGAACTGGCGCAGCTTACCGGGGTTTCTGAAGTGACGGTGCGTCAGGATCTCACACTGCTGGAACGCGACCGGTTGCTGCGGCGGGTTCACGGTTCCGCGCTGGCGCTGGACAGCGATAACGTCGGCACCCGCATGAATACCCGCTATCTCACTAAGCAGGCGCTGGCACGACATGCGGCCAGCCTGGTTCAGGCGGGTGAATCGGTCTTCATCGAAGGCGGCAGCACCAATGCGCTGCTGGCGCGTGCGCTGGCTGACCGCGCCGATCTTACGCTGATTACCGTCAGTCACTATATTGCCCAGCTTCTTCGGGAAGCCACCTGTGAGGTGATTGTACTCGGTGGCCTGCTGCAGAAAAGCAGTGAGTCGGTAGTCGGCCCGCTGACGCGGTATTCCATCCAGCAGGTCCATTTTCACCGGGCATTTGTTGGCGTGGATGGCTGGCATCCCGAAACTGGTTTTACTGGCCGCAACATGCTGCGCTGTGATGTGGTGGATGCCGTGCTGGCGAAAGGCGCTGAGAGCTATGCCCTGACCGACGCCTCCAAGTTTGGTCAGATTCACCCTTATCCGCTTTCATCCGGTTATCAGGTCGGGCACGTGATTACCGATGAGACGCTGGATGCGGCGACGGCAGCGCAGCTCAGGGAACAGGCGATAGAGGTGATACAGATCTCCGCAGGTTAAGCAGAACGGTCGGGGCCTTTAGTAACGGAGTCCCGCAGCATCAGGCTGGCCGTGAAAGGAGCCTGAGTATGCCAGTCTCCGCCATCCAGCATGGTCAGCAGGCGGTTAATCGTCTCATCGATCATCTCGGTGACCGGCAGTTTCATGCTGGATAACGACGGCGTGATGAAGGGCGCCAGCGGAATATCATCGAAGCCAATCACCGAAACCTGCCCGGGTACCGCGATGTTGCATTCAGTCAGACGCTTGATTGCGCCAATCGCCATCTCATCATTACTCGCCACCAGCGCGCTGAATGTCACCCTGCGTTCCAGCAGCTGGTCCACGGCCGCCATACCGCTCTGCGCCGTCCATTTGCCCGTCACGATTCGCCGGGAATCGGCTTCAATGCCCTGCGCGGCCAGCGCAGCGTGATAGCCGGAAAGCCGCTCCACGCCGGTCGGCGAATCGAGCGAACCGGTGATAAACGCGATCTCGCGATGCCCCTGATTCAACAGATGGCTCACCGCCGCAGCGCTGCTGGCGTGCTGATCGCTGTAAATGCAGTAGCTATGGTTGACGCGCAGCCGCCGGTTGATCACCAGTATCGGCTGTTTATGGCGGGAGATAATCGCATCCAGCGCGTCAATGCTCAGGAAGCGCGGATAGATAATGATGCCGTCACAGCGCAGATCGAGCAGAAACTGTATCGCCGCCTCTTCCTGCTCAGCGGTGTGTTTGCCGTCCGCCAGAATCAGCTGGCGGCCCTGCTGCTCCAGTATGCGCGCGGAGTGTGCCATTAGTTCAGTGAAGTAGCTGCCGCTGTAGAGCGTATTGGTGATCACCAGTCCAATGGTCTGAGACGTTTTTGTCGCCAGGTTGCGCGCCAGCAGATTGGGCCGGTATCCGGTTTCGGCAATCGCCTTCAGTACTTTTTCACGCTTTTCCTGCCCGACATAGCCATTGCCCGAGAGCACACGTGACACTGTCGCTTTAGAGACGCCCGCCCTGTTTGCCACTTCCTGAATCGTTGCCATGGTGATGCTCCTTTGCTGCGTCGTCCTGCAGTCTACCTAAGCCTCTCAATGTTGGAAATATTTACCCCGCCTTAGTATGAGGTTACCTGGCAGCATCAGGTGATGGAGTTCACAAAAAAGAGATCTGGATGATTTTGGCGCTTGTCGGCGCTGTGAAAGCACTTCATGATTTTGTGAAACCGGTTTCCTATTTGCCTGCCCGCAGGCGCAAAAACATAAAAACTTTGACCGATTTACCCTACAGAGAAGAGCGATCATGCCCAGAAATTATGCCGAGGTGTCACGCGCCATCGTTGATGCGCTAGGCGGCCTCACCAATATCGAAGCCGTAACCCACTGCATGACCCGCCTGCGGTTTGTGTTGAAAGATGAAGCTCAGGTCGACTATCCCCGGCTCAAGGCGATCAATGGTGTTATGGGCGTGGTGCACAACGACACTCAGTGCCAGGTGATCATTGGTAACAACGTTTCACAGGCTTATCAGGCGGTGCTGGAGCTGGGCTCGCCCGCAGCGACATCGGCTGCACCCATGAAACGTAAAATCACGCTGCGAGGCATCGGTGCAGGGATTCTTGATGCGCTGGTGGGCACCATGTCGCCGCTGATTCCGGCCATTATTGGCGGGTCAATGGTTAAGCTGCTGGCGATGATCCTGGATATGGCGGGCGTGTTTGAGAAAGGCTCATCAACGCTGGTCATCCTCAACGTGATTGGCGATGGCGCATTCTTCTTCCTGCCGATCATGGTGGCCGCCTCTGCGGCGCTGAAATTCAAAACGAACATGTCGCTGGCGATCGCCATTGCCGGTGTACTGGTTCATCCCAACTTTGTAGAACTGATGGCGAAAGCGGCACAGGGTCAGGCGGTGGAATTTGCTTACATCCCGGTGACCGCGGTGAAATATACCTACACCGTAATCCCGGCGCTGGTGATGACCTGGATCCTGTCGCACATCGAGCGCGGCGTGGATCGTATTACCCCTGCCGTCACTAAAAACTTCCTGAAACCGATGCTGATTGTGCTGATTGCGGCACCCATCGCGATTGTGCTGATTGGTCCGATTGGTATCTGGATCGGCAGCGGCATCTCCGCGCTGGTCTACACCGTGCATGGCTATCTTGGCTGGCTTTCCGTCGCGATTATGGGCGCAATCTGGCCGCTGCTGGTGATGACCGGGATGCATCGGGTGTTCACCCCCACCATCATCCAGACCATTGCCGAAACCGGCAAAGAGGGCATGGTGATGCCGTCAGAGATTGGTGCCAACCTCTCGCTGGGGGGGATCGTCGCTGGCGGTGGCGTTCCGGACCAAAAACCGTGAACTGCGCCAGACCGCGCTGGCAGCGGCGGCATCAGCGATTATTGCCGGCATTTCAGAACCGGCGCTCTATGGCGTTGCGGTCCGTTTAAAACGACCGCTGATCGCCTGTCTGATCAGTGGTTTTATCTGTGGCGCGGTCGCGGGCATTGGCGGGCTGGCCAGCCACTCCATGGCCTCACCCGGCCTGTTTACCAGCGTACAGTTCTTCGATCCTACCAATCCCATGAGTATTGTCTGGGTCGGTGCGGTCATGGTGTTGTCTGTGGTGCTGTCATTTGTGCTGACGCTGCTGTTAGGTTTTGAAGATATTCCCGAAACCGAGCCTGAAACCAACACCGCACCCGAAAGCGCAACGCAACCTGCGCCCGTTACCGAACGCGCTAACGCGATTAATAGCCACTAAAGGAAAGGGTCACGCTGACCCGGAAAAGAGGATTGCATGTCTGATTCAAGGTTTCCGCAAGGATTTTTATGGGGCGGCGCACTGGCCGCCAACCAGAGTGAAGGCGGCTTTCGTGAAGGCGGAAAGGGCTTAACCACCGTCGACATGATTCCACATGGCACGCACCGTATGCCGGTCAAACTCGGTCTGGAAAAGCGTTTTACCCTGCGTGACGATGAATTTTATCCCAGCCATGGAGCCATCGATTTCTATCACCGTTATCCGGAGGACATTGCGCTGATGGCGGAGATGGGGTTCAGCGTGTTCCGCACGTCGATTGCCTGGAGCCGTCTCTATCCCAATGGCGATGAACTGACGCCCAATCCGCAAGGCATCGCCTTTTACCGCGCGGTCTTTGAGGAGTGCCGGAAATATAATATCGAACCGCTGGTCACGCTCTGTCACTTTGATGTGCCGATGCATCTGGTGACTGAATATGGCTCGTGGCGCAATCGCAAAATGGTCGACTTTTTTGCCCGCTATGCCCGCAGCTGCTTTGAGGCGTTTGATGGCCTGGTGAAATACTGGCTGACCTTCAATGAGATTAATATCCTGCTGCACAGCCCCTTTTCCGGCGCCGGTCTGGTGTTCGAACCCGGTGAGAACAAGGATCAGGTAAAGTATCAGGCGGCCCATCATGAACTGGTCGCCAGCGCGCTGGTGACGCGCATCGCGCATGAAGTGAATCCGATGAACCAGGTCGGCTGCATGCTGGCAGGCGGCAACTTCTATCCCTGGTCGAGCAAGCCGGAAGATGTCTGGGCTGCGCTGGAAAAGGATCGCGAAAACCTGTTCTTTATTGATGTGCAGGCGCGCGGGGCCTATCCGGCCTACGCCGCCCGCGTGTTCCGTGAAAAAGGGGTGACGCTTGAGATCGCTGACGGCGATGCCGACATCCTGAAAAACAGCGTCGATTTTGTCTCGTTCAGCTACTACGCCTCACGTTGCGCCTCGGCAGAAATGAACGAGCAGAACAGCAGCGCCGCCAATGTGGTGAAATCCCTGACCAATCCCCATGTACCGCGCAGTGAGTGGGGCTGGGGTATCGATCCGCTAGGCTTACGCATCACGATGAATATGATGTATGACCGCTATCAGAAGCCGCTGTTTCTGGTGGAGAATGGCCTGGGCGCGCGCGATGAGATCGAATCAAATGGCGAGATCAACGATGATTACCGCATCAGCTATCTGCGCGAACATATCCGCGCCATGGGCGACGCGATCGAGGATGGCGTGCCAGTGATGGGTTACACCAGCTGGGGCTGTATCGATCTGGTTGCCGCCTCAACGGGTGAAATGAGCAAGCGCTACGGATTTGTCTATGTTGACCGCGACGACCTGGGTAACGGCACGCTGGCGCGCACGCGGAAGAAATCGTTCTGGTGGTACAAAAAAGTCATTGCCAGTAATGGTGCGGATCTTGAGTGACAACGTCACTTAAGATCTATCGTCATGCTGTTACTGGCGCGACAACCACACCGGAACAGAACGCTTATTTCTGCCGTTGTACTCCGGCAGTAATTATCGTATAACCAATGTCTCCGAGGGGTGTCCTGTAATGGGCTGAGATGGCGTAAGCCGAACCCTTTGAACCTGATCTGGGTCATGCCAGCGAAGGGACGGGTCGGCAGATTTTCTGCGTCATCTCCTGCAATATTCCCTGTTCCAGACCGTATGCCCGGATCTCCCTGTTACTGGAGATCCTATGTCACATCCGCTTTTCGACACCGGCTTTTATGGTCGTCTGCGCCTGCATGCGGGCAGTCAATGGCACGCCTATATCGGGCACGATTTTGTGCGGCAACTCGGTCAGGGCAACCTGCCACCCGCCGCCTTCCGCCACTATCTCACCCAGGATTATCTGTTTCTGCTGCACTTCGCCCGTGCCTGGGGCTTGCTGATCAGCAAACTTTCCGAGCCAGCAGCCTTACGCAGCGCAACGGCATCGCTTAACGCCATCGTCAGCGAACTGCCACTTCACCTGGCTTACTGCCAGCAATGGGGTATCAGCGAGGCGGCTATGGCGAGTGAACCCGAGGCAGTGGAAACGCTCAACTACACCCGCTACGTGCTGGACGTGGGTCACACCGGGGATGCGCTGGAGCTGCTGACCGCGCTGATGCCGTGCGTTGCCGGTTACGCTGAAATTGGCCTGACACTATTGCATGATCCCGCAACCCGCTTTGAGGGGAACCCTTACGCGGCATGGATAGAAAATTACGGCGACGAAGCCTATCTGGCTGGCGTTCGCTCCTCACTTTCACTGTTTGAAACCCTGGCCCGGCAGCGCGCCGGTGAACACCGGTTTAACCCGCTGGCGGAGATCTTTACCACTGCAACCCGGCTGGAAGCCGCTTTCTGGCAGATGGGTCTCAACCATGCTGCCGCCCAGCGGATCAGCTCATGAACCTGCCGTGCAGTCCGGTGCCGCCAGGCATTTCAATTCGCCAGCTCAGCCTGAATTATGGCCAGCAGCCACTCTTCAGCCAGCTTGATCTGGAGATCGCGGGCGGTGCTTTTACTGCTTTACTGGGTGCCAGCGGCGTCGGAAAAAGCAGCCTGATGCGGGTCATTGCTGGTCTGACGCCACCCACCGCCGGGCAGGTCAGCGGCAGCGACGGCCTGCCACTGACCGGACGCATCGCCTGGATGGGGCAACAGGATCTGCTCTATCCGTGGCTGACGGTTGAACAAAATGTCTGCCTCGCCAGTCGCCTGAAAGGTGAAAGGGCCGATCGCGACTGGGCGCAGCATCTGCTGATGCGGGTAGGTCTGAGCCATTCTGCAAATGCGCGACCCGCGACTCTTTCCGGCGGGATGCGTCAGCGCGCCGCGCTGGCCCGCACCCTCTACACCCGTCAGCCCGTTGTGCTGATGGATGAGCCCTTCTCCGCACTGGATGCACTCACCCGCGCTCAGATCCAGACGCTGGCCGCAGAAGTGCTGGTCGGACACACCGTGCTGCTGATTACCCATGACGCCGCTGAAGCCAGTCGGCTCAGTCACCACATGCTGGTGATCGGTTCTGCGGGAATTGAAACCTGCCCGCCCCTGGCGGGCCAGCCACCGCGGGCTGCAGACGACATACAGGTAATGCAGAGTCAGGCCGCATTGCTGAAGCAGCTGAGCAGGATAGCGGGATGAGATTACACAAAGGTTTTGCCAGTTTTCACCGTGGAGTGATGCTGTTTGCCGGACTGATTGCGCTGTGGTGGCTCGCCACGCTGACTTCGGTTCCGGCCTTTCTGCTGCCCTCACCCGCTGCAGTCGCCATCGAACTGTGGCAAAACGCAGGTTATCTCGGCCATCACACCCTGATTACTCTGACCGAGATCGTCAGCGGCATGGCTCTCGGCGTGCTGCTGGGGAGTGTGCTGGCGCTGGGCATGACCTTTTCGCCGTGGCTGCAGCGCTGGATGATGCCGCTGGTGATCACCAGCCAGGCGATTCCGGTTTTTGCCCTGGCGCTGCTGCTGGTGCTCTGGTTTGGTTTCGGCATGGGCGCAAAGGTCGCGATGGCCGTCCTCGTAATCTTCTTCCCGGTGACCTCCGCCTTTTTTTGATGGCCTGCGTCGCGTCACGCCCGGCTATCTCGATCTGGCTCGCACGCTGGGCGCATCGCCTGCAGCGCAACTGCGCCATGTCCGGCTGTTAGCCGCGCTGCCCGCCCTGGGCTCAGGATTGCGGATGGCGGCAGCCGTCGCGCCAATAGGCGCAATCATCGGCGAATGGGTCGGCTCGGCCGAAGGGCTGGGCTACGTGATGCTGAATGCCAACGCCCGGATGCAGAGCGACCTCTGTTTCGCCGCCTTGTTTATTCTGGTGCTGATGACGCTGGCCCTGTGGCTGACCCTCGACATCCTGCTGCGCCGCCTGATTACCTGGGCACCCGAGACACATTAATAACCATACCAATGAGAAAACCCATGACAAAAATGCCTCTGTTTACCCTGCTGTTCAGCGCCACCTTAGCCACACAGGCTCAGGCGATGGAGAAACTGACACTGGTGCTCGACTGGTATATCAACCCCGATCACGCACCCATTATGGTGGCCCAGCAGACCGGCGCGTTTGCGGCAGAAGGGCTGGAGGTTAACATTGTGCCGCCTTCTGATCCGGCGCTGCCGCCGCGTCTGGTGGCAGCAAAGCAGGCGGACTTAGCGATTACCTATCAGCCGCAGCTCCATTTCTTCGCCGATCAGGGATTGCCCTTGATGCGGGTGGGGACGTTGATTAACAGTCCGCTGAATACGCTGATGACGTTAGACGAAACGGTAAAAAAACCAGCCGATTTAAAAGGGAAACGCATCGGCTATTCCGTCAGCGGCATTGAACAGGCGACGCTGGCGACCATGCTGAACCATGATGGCGTTAAAGCCGATCAGGTTAAGCTGGTTAACGTCAATTTCCAGCTCACCAGCGCCCTGATGACCGGGCAGGTGGATGCGGTTATCGGCGGCTATCGCAATATCGAAGCGCTGGAGATGAAACAGCACGGTAAAAAACCGGTAGTCTTCAACGTCGAGGATTATGGTGTTCCGGCCTATGACGAACTGATCATCGTCGCCAACCTTGATGAGGCACACTCGGAGAAAATCAAAAAGTTTTTGCGGGCACTAAAGAAAGGTAATGCGCAGTTGCAGGCGCACCCGGAGGAGAGCTGGCAGGCCTTTGCCCGCGCACATCCGGAGCTGAACACGCCGCTGAATCATCAGGCATGGCGTGCCACCCTGCCGCTGTTCGCTGCCGATCCGGCAAAACTGGATCGCGCACGCTATCAGGCTTACGAGCAATTTCTGTTTGATAACAAACTGATTAAAAGCATCACGCCGGTTGAGCGCTACGCCACCGGCAGTGAGTAATAAGAGAGCCCGCAACGATCGCTGCGGGCCATTTGCCTGGCATCACTTCTGATAAAGCCAGTGTTCAATATCGCTGGCTGGCAGCGGTTTTGAAAAGAAGTAGCCCTGGATTTGATCGCAACCGTAAGTTTTCAGCAACGTCAGGGTGGCTTCCGTCTCAACGCCCTCGGCCAGCACGGTGTAGTTCAGCTCTTTCAGCATCTGAATAATGCATCTGACGATGATTTTTGATGCGTCATCTTCACCCATACGCGAGATCAGGGATCGGTCGATCTTGATCACATCCAGCGGGATATCCTGCAGATAGCTGATGTTGCTGTAGCCAGTGCCGAAATCATCCAGCGAGATCACAAAGCCGTGTGATTTCAGCGCTTCCAGCCCGCTGATCGCCACATTGGTTTTGGTGATCAGTTCATTCTCCAGGCACTCAATGCCCAGAATAGAATTGGGTAACTGAGCCGCCGCTAATTTTGCCACCAGCCGATCGGCAAAATCGGGCTTTGCGAAGTCGCGTTCGCTGACGTTGATCGAAACCGGAATCAGATCGTATTCGCGATCCCAGCGCGCAAGCTGCTCAATGGTGTGATCGATAACCCAGTTGGTCAGATCGGAAATCAGGTTGGTTTTACCCGCTAACGGAATGAATTCTGAAGGGAAAAGCTCGCCCCGCTCAGGATGATTCCAGCGGATAAGCGCCTCCAGCCCGACCGTTTTACCGCTTTTGAGACACACTTTAGGCTGCCAGGCCAGGTAAAGCTCTTCGTCTTTATTCAGCGCCTGAGCCAGATCGTTCATGATCATAAAGTCATCGGTGCGCCGCGAGTCGTAACTCTCTTCAAAACACATTGCACTGATGTTCTCATCAACCGCCTCATGCAGCGCGCTCACGGCCTGACGCACCGTTTCATTGGCATCCATCTGGCCCGGTACAAACTCTGTTTCACCGGTAAAGACATCCAGGTCGAGCGTGATATTTTCCGCCAGATCGGCCTTCATGCCCTTAAACAGGTCGATCATGTTATGTGCGGTATAACGACCCGAGTAGGGCTGAACAATAGCAAAACGGCCCGGAGCGAAAGTATAGAGCGTTTCATTCTCCGGAAGATTGAGCCGGTGAGCGACATCCTGCGCCATCTGCTTTAGCAGTTTCTCCATCGGCGCAATGCCCACTGCACGGGAAAGCTCATAGGCGCGAATGATGTCGAGGCAGTCGATAAGAATCAGGCGAAAGCGGCTCTGTGGTGCGACAAGAGTCAGCTGCTGAATATCACGAATCAGGCGTGGGCGATTCGGCAGGTGCGTAATGACGTCGGCAAAACCCGCATTGTTCCAGGCATCCAGAAATGAGGTGACCAGCGTAGCCAGTGAGCGCAGCGTGGCGAGTTTCTCATCCGTAAAAGGATGTGGCTGGGTGTCGGTTACGCAGAGCGTGCCCAGCACCGCGCCGTCGAGGTTCTGCAGCGAGACACCGGCGTAGAAACGAATATGCGGATCGCCTTTCACAAATGGGTGCGTGACAAAGCGCTCATCCAGTAAGGTGTCATACACCACCAGATGTCCCTCCCCATCAATGACGTGGCGGCAAAGAGATTCATCACGGGTCGATTGCTTAAGATCGAAGTTGCGGGACGCTTTAATATATTGGTTATGATCGTCAATAATTGAAATGAAGCTGCCAGAAATACCCAGCACCTGGCTGGCGAGATTAACGAATCTTTCCAGCACCTTATCCCGGGCTTCATCCGGGGACAAAAGTGCCTTGATCGCACTCAGACGTTTTACGTCGCTGCCATTTTGCTCGTTATGCACTGAAACCTCTCCTATGCAGGCGCAAAAATCGAAAATAATTTAGCTCAGGAATGCTCAATTAGCGCCCAATTATCAGATAAATAGCGGCTCAATCTGACAGTACTTTCACAGTGAAACAGTGTCGCATGATATCTGATCGCTGTCGAAATCATTTAACGCTCTTCTTTCATGTGCGCAACCTGCGGCGACTCCGTCCTGAAGCCCAGACCGATCAGGCGTCCCAGTACAAAACGCAGAAACGGCAGGCGCTGGATAATCGCGGGAACCTTGCTGCTTCCCGAAGGTTTTCTTCTGGCTTTATTACGGCTCATCTTGATCTGCAAAAACTGCGTGGCGACGGTAGGGAACTGACGGCGCTTCTGCACTTTTTCCAGGTCGCGCAGCTGCAGCTCTCCCCGCTTCAGAGGATCGGTCAAAAGATTCGCCGTCGCTACCGCATCCTGAATCGCCAGATTTACGCCAACCCCACCAATCGGCGACATGGCATGCGCCGCATCACCAATGCAGATCACACCAGGTTTCGCCCACTTGTCCAGGCGGTCGATACGTATCGACAACAGTTTAAACGCTTCCCAGCTCTCGATTTCCGCCATGCGCGCAGGCCCGAACGGCGACAGTGCGGCAACTTCCGCTTTAAACGCGTCGAGTCCGGCGGCCTGTTTCGCTTCAAACTCCCCTTTCGGAATGGTCAGTCCGCACTGCCAGTAGTCGCCGCGATCGATAACAATAAAGTTCTGGCGTGGCCCTTTATGCCCCATACCCACATCGGGATCCTGCGGCTGTTTACTTAAGCGGAACCAGATGACATCGCGTGCTGCGCCGAACTCCTGTCCGGTCAGTCCCGCCGCTTCGCGTACGCGTGAATGGCGGCCATCTGCACCGACCACCAGTTTACAGCGGATGTGCAGTTGCTGATTCCCGCGGGAAGCTATCACACCACTGACCTTGCCATTTTCAACATTCAGCGACTCAAAAGAGGTCGACTGCAGCAGGCTGAAGCCCGAATACCGGGCGCTCTGTTCAGCCATATAGTTCAGGAAATCCCACTGCGGCATAAAGGCGATAAAACGGCACTGAACCGGCAGGCGTGAGAAATCGGCCATCGTAATACTCTGTCCGCCGATTTCCGCCTCCAGCTTTTCGGCACGCTGATGCGGCAGCGTCAGGAAAGATTCCAGCAGGCCGAGCTGATGCATAATTTCCAGCGTCGAGGGATGGATGGTGTCACCGCGAAAATCGTGGAGAAAATCGGCGTGCTTTTCGATCACCACCACGCGCAGGCCTGCGCGGGCGAACAGATAACCCAGCATTAATCCGGCCGGGCCACCGCCGACGATACAACAGTCAGCGGTGAGAATTTCAGTGGAATGTGGCTGCATGTCAGCTCCCTGTCACGCCAGTATTGCTATGATTATTGCGTCGACCGTGGCGACATTGCCGCAGTCGGTCGGGGATATTGTGCTCAGGCTAATCACTCAATGCGATTAATATCAACTGAAAACTGCCGAAGACCCGATCCTGTCCTCAGCAGTCAGGAGACCATCATGAACGTGATCCGCAACACGCTGTTTATTCTGCCGCTGTTAAGCCCGCTGATTGTGGCAGCCGCACCCTACGACACGCTGAAGTTTGCGCTGCGTCAGCAGCAGATAACTGACGATCTGCGCCAGAAGTGCCAGTTATCACCAGCCATCTCCGATGAAAAACTGCGTCAGACGTTTCTTAACGATAAGCATAACCAGAAGCAGAATCAGGTCACGCTGACTGCGGCGGCTCAGGCGCTGAAAAACCAGGATGATCCAGCCTACCGCGAACGCATGGCGCAAGTGGTTTGTCCACCACAGACGAATTAACCCTTTACCCCGATGAAATTGATCCTGACGTTTGTTTTCACCCTATCACTCAGTAAACTGGCCCGCTGGTCTGGTTGAACAAGAATGTCTCTCAATGAATGAAGAATCACCGCAGCCGGTTTATGTTCCCCGCTCCATCGCGGCGCGCAGTCGGATGTTTCGCGCCCTGCTCTATCGTGATAAAACGCCGCTGGCGATGCTGTTCTGTGCCGCGCTGGTCGGTACGCTGGTTGGCCTGGCGGGCGTGGCGTTTGCCCGGGCCGTTGAAACAATACAGCAGTGGCGTGCTGACACGCTTATACCATCGCAGTTTCAGGGCTGGATGCTCTACGCCGCCGCCTTTGCCATCTCGGCTCTGCTGGCGATGGTGGGCTATTTTCTCGTCAGGCGCTTTGCTCCCGAAGCGGGTGGCTCCGGTATCCCTGAAATTGAAGGGGCGCTGGAAGAGCTGAGGCCTGTGCGCTGGTGGCGGGTGATTCCGGTGAAGTTCTTTGGCGGCATGGGCACGCTGGGTGCTGGTATGGTGCTGGGCCGGGAAGGCCCGACAGTGCAGCTCGGCGGGAACATTGGCCGCATGGTCATTGATATTCTGGGGATGCGCAGCAATGAGGCACGTCATACGCTGCTGGCAACCGGCGCGGCGGCCGGTCTGGCGGCGGCGTTTAATGCGCCGCTGGCAGGCATCCTGTTTATCATCGAGGAGATGCGTCCGCAATTCCGCTATAACCTGATTTCAATTAAAGCCGTGTTTACCGGTGTGATTATGGCCAGCATTGTGTTCCGCTGTTTCAACGGCGAACAGGCGGTGATCTCCGTCGGCAAGCTGGCTGATGCGCCGGTGCAGACGCTGTGGCTCTATCTGGTGCTCGGGATGATTATCGGTATGGTCGGCGTCCTGTTTAATCGCCTGATATTTATCACGCAGGACATTTTTGCGCGTTTTTATGCCGGTAAAACGGCACGCGTGGTGCTGGCCGGTGCATTGCTGGGCGGCGGCTGCGGTATTCTGGCTCTGCTGTTTGCACCTGGCGCAGGCGGCGGTTCAGAACTGATTCCACAGGCGGTCCATGGCGTCTTTCCGTTCACCCTGCTGCTGATCATCTTTCTGGTCAGGCTGGTGACCACCCTGCTCTGTTTTGGCTCAGGTGCGCCGGGCGGTATTTTTGCGCCGATGCTGGCGCTGGGTACGCTGCTCGGCACAGCCTTTGGGATGGCCATGTCGGACCTCTTCCCGTTTTATCATCTGGAAGCGGGCACCTTTGCTATCGCGGGGATGGGAGCACTGTTTGCGGCGTCGGTAAGGGCACCGCTGACCGGTATCGTACTGGTGCTGGAGATGACCGATAACTATCAGCTGATATTGCCGATGATTATTACCTGTCTGGGCGCTACGCTACTGGCGCAGTTTCTGGGAGGGAAACCACTCTACTCATCAATCCTCGCCCGCACGCTGGCGCGTCAGGCAGAAGCTACCCGCCCGTAGGGGCGGGTGACCGGCTTAATTACTTACCATCAAAGTAGTCAGCAGGCATCTGTCCAGGTGCCTGATTGATCACTTCATCGTTATCTGGACCTTCATTCTTCATATAGGTCACTTTCGCAAACTCTGGAATGATCACATACGGATAGGCCGGCCCTTCATCGCGGAAGCGGTGCATATCTTCAATGAAATCATTCTGATAACAGATAGTTTTTTCCGGATGCTGACCTTCACCGGCAATCCACTGCGGGAAGAAAATTGTGCCGTGAACCAGGGTGCGATTCAGATCAAACAGCAGGCTGACGCAGGTGCCGGTGGGCTCATGCCAGTCTACTTTGTAGATGCCAGGGGCGAACTGAATCGCATGCATTTTCTGGTTGGTCACCCAGCGGCCACCTACCAATCCCTGATGAATGCGGTAGTCGCAGGTGGTTTCGTTGCGAGCATACCACTCATATTTCCAGCCATTATCATAGGTATAGACAAAATGCGTACCGACGAACTGAGAAAGATCGCTGGAGATATTCTCTGGAGATTCTGCAGACATTTTAACCTCTGTTTGAATAGCGCACGTTACAGGCGCCGATGGTTTCAAAACAAGCTATAGCGCAATTAATCGGTGAATATTGACTATGACGCAGATTGATTTTTTTGCCATCTGAAAACGGAAATTTTCCGCGATGGATAAATAATAATGTCAATAAAAAACCCTTCTCACTTCCTTCAGGTCAATAGATGCCGGAAAAGCGTTCTTTTTTTATATTACCCCTTGAAATATTGGAGAATAGAATGTTCTAAAATGGGATATTTGCCATCGTAAATCACACAACAAAAAGATGATTCATTATCAGAATTTAATATACTTTCAATAGATTCAACAGCCTATAAGATTATTGATTATGCATTTCAGCTCTTTTTTTATTTGTTTAAATTTCCAAATTTTTCTGTCAGATGGACGAGTGAATAATAATAATCTGGTATTTTAACTTATTTGATTTAAATCAATAAGTTAATCTTAATAACTTCAACTTTAATCTTCCACCGACTTCAAATGAGGATAGATTTATTTTTGCTGACTTAGTGGGAATTTTTTGACATCTTTGCGCACGATTTATGCTCAGGCATTCATCAGGTGTCAGAATGGCGAGTAGCGCGATACCACTAAAGGCTCTGCTCCTGTGAGGTACAAATCGTCGATCTAGAAAAGGCGCCTCAAACCCGGCAGGTAAACCCTTTTATTATTATCAATCCCGTCAGGCTTAAACGGCGCACACTATTGCTGATATTAAACACATAAGGAGGTAGCGTTATGTGAAGGTCACGTTAATGTTAAACCCGGCCAGAACAGGCAACCGACGCGCCGATAACGCGCCGGTCATAAATTGTCAACCTGTTCGCCAGTCAGCGTTTAATTGATCTTGCCGCATCGACAAGTCCATCCAGCCACTCCTGATGCCCATTAATCATCGGATTAGGTTTAGCGACAGCCAGCTCTTTCGCCGGATTTCCGTTTTGCGTCTCCTGCGTCAGAATGCGCAGCCGGTTTCCTGGCAGCGCTTCAATCAACCAGGCATGAAGAACATCAAGCCGGTCGGCAGCCCCTTCCTCACCCGACCAACCGTGCCAGGCCAGACGTGCCGCTTCGCCATTTAGTGGCGGAACACATTCCATCACCTTTGCCTCAACCCGGAAGCCAAAAGTCTCAAAGCAGAAACGCACGTCCTGCTCCAGTACAGGCCCTTTATTATCATAAAACTGTGCGTTAGCGGAGTTAGCATAATATTCAGGCCAGCAAGCGGGGGGTGGCCAGCAACGGCCAGACGGCTTCTGGCGTCAGGTCAGTGACAATCACCTCGTTTGAACAGAAATTATCAGTCAGACCCGGGATAAATCCATCTGGCCAGTGAATCGCGTTCATTTTCATTCTACGTTTTCCTGCCTTATAACGGTTGCACCGGTAATCAGTGCCGTGGAAAACGCAGTATCTGATCCCTCCACATATAAGGCCAATCGTTATAATTTATCTGTGATATTATTTAGATTAATATCACGATTCAACCTCGTGCCACAGGGGAAAGATGAACAATCATCTGCTTAACGTTGACCTGAATTTATTAAAAACGCTGGACGTGCTGCTGGATGAACGCAGCGTGACCCGAGCGGCTGAACGTCTGTCCCTGACGCAACCTGCGGTAAGCGGTATGCTGACACGACTGCGTGAAAGTTTTGATGATCCGCTGTTTATCCGGGCTCAACGCGGCATCGTGCCGACTCTGCGGGCGCTGGAACTGGCCGGGCCGGTAAAAGCGATACTGGCGGAGGTGGGAGAACTGCTTCAGCCGCAACAGTTTGATCCGGCCCTGTCACAGATGACGTTACATGTTGCTGCAACGGATTATGCGCTTAGTGCGGTGATTGTGCCGTTTATCGCACATTTACGACGTGAAGCGCCAGGTATACGTGTCGCGGTGGTACCCGTGAACAGCGAGACCCTGTCAGGACAATTTGAACATGGGCAAGTTGATGTGGCGTTGCTGACGCCAGAGACCACGCCACCGACATTGCATAAGCGGCAACTGTTCAATGAAGAATATGTTTGTCTGCTGAGTGAAAATCATCCTCTGGCGGGCAGTGCGACGCTGTCGCTGGATGAGTTCTGTGCGCAGGATCATGCGCTGGTTTCGTGGCCCGGCGGAAATTTTAATGGGGTTACCGACCAGGCTTTGGCTGCGATTGGCCGGGCCCGCCGGGTAACGCTCTCAGTTTGCAGTTTTCAGGTGCTCCCGGAAATTTTGCGCGTCACTGATTTGGTAAGCGTGGTACCGAAACGACTGGCGATCGACACTACGGGTCTGGTCATGTTGCCAGCACCGCTGATCATCCCTGGCTTCAGTAAAATCATGGCCTGGCATAACCGAACCCATCATCACAAAGGGCATGAGTGGCTGCGTGAACGACTGGCGTCCGTGGCTAAAACGGTGGTGTATTAACAGGGATAGCGGACTGCGGCTCACTGTTTTGCGATTTTGTTTAAGCAACAGACAGGATAACGGGGCGTTATATCGCATTCTGTCCGACGTCGAAAAGGCAAAATCGCGCTTTACTATGTCGATAGCGGGGTAAAAATTGATGCTGGGGAGATCAGGAAAGAGAGTGTTGAACTGAGGAAACAATAGCAGGAGAATAAATCGCGCGTGAATCACTTTAAATATTATCGATAAAAGCTGCTTTGATAATGTTAATTACTCATATTTACGTTCTGAAAAGAACTGACAGACATCGTAAAAAAGATAAAAGCCCTGACTGAAATAGCCAGGGCTTTTAAGGTACTACAGATTTTACGTTTACCATTAACTAACTTAATTGATAGGTACTACTTCGGTACTGCTATTTATGAACAGATCCTGCGGATAATAATGATCACGATACTGAAATGTCACTATTATTAGCGGTTTCAACCACCTGATAGTCTTTCAGGAGACAAAGACAGGTCAGGCCCGTATAAATCTGCACACCCCCATCGCGATATATACTCTTTGATGCGTTGCCTTACTTTCATTACGACGTTTAAACCGCAATCGTATCCTGTCGTAACGTAACGTTCAGAACTACGAGGCCTTACATCATCGCGACGCGATACTACATACTTCTTACAGACTTACTTCGACTCCATTTAACAGGGTTATTTTAACTAACGAACAGTTTTAAAGAACAATGTTTAACAGAACCACCGACAAGTTCAACTCACAAATTTGTCGGACCTTTTTTACTTTACTCGTAACGCTTTTGTTTCCGGTTTATCAGGGCAACTGCACGCCGCTGATGAGTCCTACTTTACGGATATAAAAAAACGATGTCAACACTGGTTTTAAAAACATGTTTATATTTTCAGTGAATTTTTCAGGCAATAATTTAGCTCTGAAAACGCCCGTAAATTTATTATCAATGTTAAGAAAAATTGAGCTCTAATCTATTCAACCTGAATAATTAAGCAGGTCACTATCTGCCCTGGCACTTAACGGTAGGAATAAAAAAAGGCGCCCGCAGGCGCCCTCAAAACTCAGCATGCTGTAAAGAGCTTTATTTCGCCAGACTTGCCAGTAAAACCTTCGCGGTCTCGGCTGATGAACCTGGGTTCTGACCGGTAATCAGCAAGCCATCCTGAACCGTATAGGACTGCCAGTCATCACCGCGTGAGTAAAGGCCGCCGTTCTGTTTTAGCACATCTTCAACCAGGAACGGCACCACGTCAGTCAGGCCAACGCCCTCTTCTTCACTGTTCGTAAAGCCAGTAACTTTCTTTCCTTTGACCAGAGGCGTGCCATCAGCATTTTTCACATCACGCAGGACACCTGGAGCATGACAGACCAGCGCAACCGGTTTGCCCGCCTGCAGGGTTTGCTCAATCAGCGAAATGGAGTGTTTGTCGTTTGCCAGATCCCATAAAGGACCATGGCCGCCTGGATAGAAAACGGCATCAAACGCTGCCTGATCAACAGTATCAAGTTTGACGGTCGAGGCCAGTACTGCCTGAGCAGCAGAGTCGGCATGGAAGCGGCGGGTCTCATCAGTCTGAGAATCGGGTTCATCACTTTTTTGGATCGAGTGGAGGCTGTCCGCCCTTCGGTGAAGCCAGGGTAATCTCTGCGCCCGCATCAAGAAATGCATAGTAAGGTGCCGCAAGCTCTTCCAGCCAGAAACCGGTCTTCTTGCCAGTGGTGCCCAACTCATCATGTGAGGTCAAAACCATTAAAATTTTCATTTCCGCTCCATATAACAGTTAGTCGGTTTCAGGTGTAAGGATAGTCAGAACCAGCGTCTAAGCCGCTATCTTCTGCGTTGACCCGTTAATCATGGCGGGGTTACGAATATTTATGAAATTTATTTCTTCAATTTCAGTTATTCACATAGCATTATAGCTTAATGAAATACGATCTGAATTTACTGCCAGTTTTGCTGGTCATGATGGAGGAGCGCAAAGTTACCCGCGCAGCGGAACGGCTTGGCATAACCCAGCCGGCGCTTTCTAATGCATTAAACCGGCTGCGTGAAACGCTCAACGATCCGCTATTTATCCGCGAACGTTACGGGATGCGACCGACGCCGAAAGCGGAACAGCTGGCTCAGGTGGTCGGTGCTGCGCTGTCATCGATCGACAAGGTTATTCTTGGCCAGCAGGACTTTGATCCGCTTCATGCCACCCGGCTCTTCACGCTTGCGCCTAACAGCTATGTCGAATTCATCATGATGCCTGCCATCGTGGCCCGCCTGAGGAGCTGTGCGCCCGGCATCCGACTCCGCCTCACTCCTTTTGGCAATGACGTCACTGAAACCGGTGTGATTTCAGGTAATACCGATATGGTGCTGGGTCGTATCGTGGAGCCGCCCGACAATCTCGTCGTTCAGCACCTGATGAATGAAGGTCTGGCCTGCGTGATACGCGCCGATCATCCGCTGGTGGGCGAAAACCTCAGCGCGGAGCAATATGAGCAGCTAAAGCACGTCAACGTTCTGCCACCTGGCCGTATGCGCGCTGGGTTATATCAGGCGCTTGAGCAGCGCGGCCTGCGTCGTCAGGTTGCAGTCTCCGTCACACACTTTCTGGCCGTGCCGGAAATGATTGCGGTCACGGACTACTGCGCGACCCTGCCGCGTTTGATCTGTCAGCATCTTTCACGCGATGAGCGGCTCAGAATCGTTCCCGCGCCGGTTGACCTGGGCACCTTCCCGGTTGAAATGGGCTGGCATGCACGCTATCGCGACGATCCTGCCCATCGCTGGTTCAGGACGTTGATTACAGAGACGGCACAGTCGCTGTCTGATCCCCAGATAAACAATTAGCACGATCACCATTGCCGCACTAATAGTTAATATTGATATCATAACCTGAGTTACTATTCTTCCCATCGGAGGCAAACATCCTCCCAATTCATAACTCAGGAATATGACCATGAAAAACGTAAAAGCACTTTCAATCGCCGCACTCGCAGCTTTTTCTCTAATCTCTTTTGGCAGCTTTGCCGAGAGCGTTTCTGTCACCTCATCCACACTGGATGGCGCAGAATCAAAAATTGCAGCTCAGGCTCAGGAACAGGGTGCGCAGTATAAAATTACGGAAGCGAACACCAACAACCGTGTTCACATGACCGCAGAACTGTATAAATAACGGATGGTCGCAAACGGATTTGCCAGAACAGGCTGCCCAATGGGCAGCCTTTTTTTGTATTTGATCAGGCCAGACGGGCGGCTGGGGCGCTACTGGTGCGCCACCATAGAATCAGCGCTGCCAGCGCAATTGCGCCGAGTACCGCAAACGCGGTGCTGTAGGAATAACGTGCGGCGATTATGCCCGTCATGGCGGGACTCAGCGCTGCACCTGCGCCCTGCATCAGCATAATAACGCTTTGCCCGGCGTTAACATGCCCCGTACCCCGCAGCAGGGAGACAATATAGCCTGGCACTGCCACACCGAGAATCCCAGCCGCAATACCATCCAGAACCTGAACCGGAATGACAAAAATCGGCCCGGCAAAGCCGGCGGCGAGAACCGCGCGCAGCGGTAATATCATCAGGGCGATCATGATAAACAGGCGATAGCCGTGCGTATCAACGCGTTTAGATACCCACAGCGCGACCGGGATCATCACCAGTTGGGAAATCACCACCGTTGCCGCCGCGTAAAGGCCCGGACTGATCGCCGCCTGGCCGCCTGCCGAGGCGACGCGCATGCTCAGCATCGGCAGCAGCGCGGCATTGGCAAGATGAAACAGCAGCAGCGTCAAACCGGCGATCATCAGCGCCGGGTTTCGCAACAACATTGATAAGTGCAGCGCTGGCTGACGCTCTTCATGCGGTTCATAACCGCGCGCCACATCGTTATCGATCTCATTTCCGCGAATTGCCAGCGTAGCGAAAGCAGCGAAAACCGCCATTACCGTCATAAGAATGAAAACGGCACCCATGCCCCAGTACCAGGCTGAAAAACCGGCCAGCAATGCAGCAATCGTATTCCCGCCATGATTAAACGCCTCGTTGCGTCCCATCTGCTGGTTAAAGCCGCGCTGACCCGTGAGCCCTAAGGTGATCCCCGCCACAGTCGGGCCGATAAACGCCGCAGCCAGGCCTGCTACAACCTGCGAGACCATCGCCGTCCAGGTCTGATTGCTGTACCACAGCAGCAGTGTGGCAACGGTAATCACCAGACAGCCCAGCAGCACAATGATTTTTTTATGACGGGTCGCATCGGCGGCGATCCCTGCCGGTAGCGTGGCAAGTAATCCGGCGATACCGCCACAGGTCATTACCAGACCGATTTCGTCGGGTTGCCAGTGTCGCTCCGTAAGAAAGATGCCCAGAAATGGCCCCAGGCCGTCGCGGACATCGGCCAGAAAAAAGCTCATTAAACAGAGCGCGTAGAGTGAACGCTGAGACATGTTATTTCCCTGGAAGGTAAGTTTTAGAGGCAGTTGCGCTTCGGTTAAAAGGGAAATTATGTGTTACGCCGTGGAAAGTCACCTTTCGTTATAGTAACAAAATGAAAAAGGCCACCCGTAAACGCTACGGATGGCCTTTTTCTATTCACTCAATAACGAGAGCGAACTATTTATCTGTGCCAAAACCCTGCTTCAGCAGTGCTGGCAGTACATTCGGGAAGTAGATGTTTTTATAGTAACCGCTGACGCTTTCGCTCCAGCTCTCACCGTCATTACGACCAATCGTCTTCCAGTGCTGAACCATCTCATCGTTGTAGGCCGCAATCTGCTGCTCCAGACCCTGCGTCTGGTAAGTCTCATCATGGCGGAACGTCGCCAGAGGCAGACGTGGTTTCTGATGAGCCGGTTCGTCTACGTGACCGATTACCACACCCGCTACCGGGAAGGTCAGTGGCGGCAGCTTCAGCAGTGAAATCATCGCCTGCGGGTCGCGACGGATACCGCCAATTGGCACAATCCCCAGACCTTCCGCACGCGCAGCCGCCATTACCGATCCCAGCGCGATACCGATATCAGTAGAACCCGACACGATACTCTCAATGCTCTGATGGGCGATCTGCTGCTGATCGACAGCGGCCATTCCCACGGCTGATTTATGCATATCCAGCACAAAGGTGATAAACACCGGTGCTTTGGCAATCCACGGCTGACCGCCTGCAATGGCGGCGATCTGTGCGCGACGGCCGGCATCACGCGTGATCACCACAGAAACCTGCTGCGAGTTTACTGATGTCGGTGCGCGATAAGCGGTACTGATAATCCGATCCAGTACAGCTTCATCGACAGGTTGCTCAGTGAAACTGCGTTCACTTTTGTGACTTGTAAAAATATCAATCAGTTCGCTCATGGTTCCTCCCATATAAAGCGCAAGAATAGCAGCAAGTCACAGGGAAAAACTTAACCGCACTGGTCATGCTGTCGCGGCGTTTCTCAGCCTCCCCAGCGGCTTTTAAGATAGCTTACCGCCTGCTGAGTCTGCGGCTGATTCAGATAGTTCTCTCTGAACAGAATCGTGCCATCAATATTGGGGTTCGATTCATTAAGGTCGAGCTGCTTTTTCAGCTCCGGTACGCCGCCCTGCTGTGTCCAGTCAGGCTCAACTTTTGACGGCTCGCCCACTTTATAGAGAGCAAGGCCGATGTAGAGCCGGGTTTTGGTCGGTTTCACGACCTCTGCCCACCAGTTTGCCAGCACGTCGTATCGGGCCGCCTGACGGGAAAATGGCCAGTAGAGCTGAGGTGCAATGTAATCCAGCAAGCCCTGCTGCACCCAGCGGCGGGTATCGGCAAAAGCTTCATCATACGCCGCCGCTCCGCGGGTATCGGAACCGGCAGGATCATGCGACAGATTACGCCAGACGCCCGCCGGGCTGACACCAAACTCCACGTCCGGCTTCAGTTGTTTGATGGTACGTGACACCTGCTCAATCAGCTGCTGAGTATTGTGACGCCGCCAGTCCGCTTTGCTGGCAAACCCCTGACCGTAGCGGCTGAAGGTCTGATTATCGTTGAGCAGTGAACCGGCAGATTCCGCATAGAAGTAGTCATCGAACTGCACACCGTCGATGGGATAACGCGTCACCACCTCGGCCACAATACTGGTGATCCAGTCACGCGCCTCAGGGATACCCGGATCGAGTACATAGCGATCGCCTGCAGTGCGGATCCAGTCGCGATGCAGCACAAAAACGCTGGCCGGATGCAGTGACAGCGTGCGGTTGAGTTCGCTGACGGTAGACGATTTAGTGTTTACCGACACCCGGTAAGGGTTGAACCAGGCATGGACTTTGATACCGCGCTTATGCGCCTCATCCAGCATAAACTGCAGCGGATCATAGCCCGGATCTTCACCAATTTTTCCTGTCAGCATATCTGACCAGGGGAGGATTTTTGAGGGCCAGAGCGCAGTGGCATCAGGCTTAACCTGGAAAAACACCGTGTTGATGCCCAGGCTTTTCAGCTTATCCAGCTTGTCGATCAGTGATTGCTGCTGCTGGCGGATACGCTGCGCCGGACTGGTGCCATTTACCGACGCAACGGGCGGCCAGTCAAGGCGCGAAACCGTGGCTAACCAGACACCCCGCATTGGTTCCTGCGCATGAGGATGTGCTGGCTTGCCAGGCGTCGGTAGCGGCTGTTTCGTCACGGGCGGAAAAGGTGTGACCAGCGATTTCGGCGGCTCAGATGCGCAACTGACCAGCAACAACGCGGCAGCCAGCGCGGCGCCTCGCTTAATAGCCGCACGGGCCGGTGCAGTAAAGGGTTTAAAGGCGATGATAGACTCCAGTATTGTCTGGTCGGGGCGCAAAGAGGAGTATTCTCGGTGACTCTGATTAAATGTCAATGCGTTAGCACAGAGGCGGAAGTAAAACCGCCCTCCTTCAAAACAAGTGTCCCTGAACCCGCTAGCGCTGCGGAGTGAATACCATTCCGGCGGACGCAAGACAGGCTTTGAGTGTGCCAAACGCATCCTGACACTGCCGCTCATTGACGCAGGCGTAACCCAGCAGCAATCCGCGCGCCTCCTGAGGGTGCATATAATATTGCGAAAGTGGCCGTACTTTGACGCCGCGCTTTAGCGCCTCCGCGGCTATCGCCACGTCATCCGCGCCTGCTGGCAGCGGGATCACCAGATGCAGTCCCGCTTCATGATTGAATGCCGGTAAAAAAGGCTGGCCCCAGATAGCACTCGATCAGCCTGCATAGAAACTGCCGCCGCTGGCGGTAAAGCAGGCGCATCCGGCGGATATGCTCCATGTAATGGCCCAGCCGGATAAACTCCGCCAGCGCACGCTGAATCAGCAGATGTCCGCCGCGATAGAGTTCTGCCGCGGCGATGCGTAACGGCTGTGCCAGCGGTTTCGGCACCACCATGTAGCCAATGCGCAGCGCGGGATAGAGCGTTTTGCTGAACGTTCCCATGTAAATGACCGGCGCATCCGCTTCCAGCCCCTGCAGTGAGGGATGAGGCTGGCCGGAAAAACGAAATTCGCTGTCGTAGTCATCTTCCACAATCCAGCTCTGATGGCGACGTGCAAGGGTGAGCAATGCCTGACGACGGGCCAGGCTTAGATGCACACCCAGCGGATATTGATGAGAGGGCGTCACAAACACCATCTTTGGTGCCGGGCCGCTGTCCGGCACCAGTCCCTGCTCATCCACGGGCATCGCCCGAATCTTCAGGCCATTCATGCGCAGCAGATTGCGTGTTCCCCAGTAGCCGGGCTCCTCCATCCAGACCCGATCGCCAGGATCGCACAACACCCGCGTCACCAGATCAACCGCCTGATGAACCCCTTCGGTGATCAGGATCTGGTCAGCATCGGCCCGCACTGAGCGTGCCACCCGCAGATAATCCACCAGCGCATGGCGCAGATCGGGACAGCCACCGCCGCTGCTGTAGACCAGGCGGTGAACGTCAGGTTCGCGATTCAGACGCGCCTGAATCTGACTAAACAGCTTGTGGGGGGAATTCGGTCACATCGGGCGCGCCGGGGACAAACGCGCCCCACTGGTAAGGCGATGCTGTCGCGTTACCCAGCAGACTGGCGCCACGCTTCGACAGGGTTGCCGGTCGTTGCGCCTTCACCGCCTGAAGGTCGGCAATTGCATCACTCTGCAGAGAGTTTTCCGGCAGCGTTTCTGCAATCCAGGTGCCGCTGCCGGTCCGCGCGTTAACATAGCCTTGCGCCATCAGGCTCTCATAAACATGCATAACCGTGTTTCGCGATACGCCCAGTTCGCGTGCCAGATCGCGGGTTGGCGGTAAACGGCTTCCGCGCGGAAACACCTCTTCAGCGATCGCGGCCTGCATGCAGTTCAGCAGCCGCTGATGTAATGAGCCAGTTCTTAAAAACTGTAACCGCGCTAATAGATGATCTGCGTATAAGAGTCGCAATTGGCTCCACCTTTCCTCTGACAATTGGCTCTGGCAACTCACCACGCCTCAGGCATAAATAAACGTGTTTGTCGGGAATTGTAAACACGCATATTAACGAGGTGGAATAAATGAGCGAAAAAAATAACCTGTTGCAGCAGCGCAAAGCACAGGCTCTCCCCAAAGGTATCGGTACGCTGTGCGACTGGTACGTTGCCCGGGCAGAGAACGCCACCTTATGGGATCAGGAGGGTAATAGCTGGATCGACTTCGCGGGCGGCATCGCGGTACTGAACACCGGCCACCGCCATCCACGCATTGAACAGGCGATTGCCGATCAATTAACAAAGTTTACCCATACGGCCTTCCAGATCACCCCTTACGAAAGCTACATCGCACTGGCCGAGCGTATTAATCAGCGGGTTCCCATCGCCGGTGCGGCGAAAACGGCCTTCTTCACCACCGGGGCGGAAGCGGTAGAAAATGCCGTAAAAGTGGCGCGTGCCTATACCCGCCGCCACGGCATCATCACCTTTGGTAACGCATTCCATGGCCGCACCTTTATGACCATGGCGATGACCGGAAAAGTGGCGCCTTACAAGCGAGATTTCGGCCCGATGCCGCCGTCAGTCTTCCATGCACGCTATCCCAGCGCGGTTCAGGGGATCAGCATCGAGGCGGCACTGACCAGCCTTGAAGAAATTTTTACGCAGGACATTGCGCCCCATGACGTCGCCGCGATCGTGCTGGAGCCGGTGCAGGGCGAAGGTGGATTCCATGCGGCACCTGCAGAGTTTATGGTGCAGTTGCGGGAGCTGGCTGACCGTCACGGCATTCTGCTGATCGCGGATGAAGTCCAGAGTGGATTTGCCCGTACCGGCAAGCTGTTTGCCATGGAACACTACCCGGTGAAGGCCGATATCATCACCATGGCGAAAAGCCTGGCAGGCGGGATGCCGCTCTCCGCGGTCGCCGGTCGTGCAGAGGTGATGGATGCACCTGCACCAGGTGGTCTGGGCGGAACCTATGCCGGAAACCCGCTGGCTATCGCCTCGGCCCATGCGGTGCTGGATGTAATAGAAGAGGAGCAGCTCTGCCAGCGCGCCGTTGATCTCGGTGCCCGGCTTGAAGCAGAACTCCAGGAACATCAACGCAAACATCCGGACATTGCTGAAGTGCGTGCGCTGGGTTCGATGGTGGCGATGGAGTTCTATCAGGCCAGCACCGCGCAGGCGGTTCAGAAGATGGCGATGGAACAGGGCTTGCTGCTGCTGACCTGCGGAGCCAAAGGCAACGTTATCCGCTTCCTCTACCCGCTCACCATTCCGGATGCGCAGTTCAGCCAGGCGCTGACCATTCTCTCTACGGTGATCAATCACTGTGTCGCACCCGCCGGACATCCCGTCGTCCCGGCCTGATTTCGCTGATGCGTTAACGCAAGTTCATCCCCGTTCGTCCGGCCATCCAGGCCGGACGTCGACAGGAGACGTTTACATGACGATGACTCAGAGTGCGAATGCAGATTCGCTGGCTCAAAACCTGAAACCGCGCCACGTGCGTATGCTCTCAATTGCGGGCGTGATTGGCGCCGGGCTGTTTGTTGGCTCCGGCCATGCTATTTCTGAAGCGGGCCCCGCGGTGTTGATCTCTTATGCCGCTGCCGGTGCGCTGGTGGTCCTGATTATGCGGATGCTGGCCGAGATGGCCGTCGCCTCACCCGATTCAGGCTCGTTCTCAACCTACGCCGATAAAGCGCTGGGACGCTGGGCCGGATTTACCATCGGCTGGCTCTACTGGTGGTTCTGGGTGCTGGTGATCCCACTGGAAGCCAACGCAGCGGGAACCATTCTTCATGCCTGGTTCCCCGATGTCGCCATCTGGCAGTTCACGTTTGCTATCACCCTGTTGCTGACCATTACTAATCTGCTCAGCGTGAAAAATTATGGTGAGTTTGAGTTCTGGTTTGCATTGATTAAGGTCGTTGCCATCATCCTGTTCCTGGGCGTGGCAGGTGCGGCAGTGTTTGGTTTGCTGCCTGACAGCAATACCAGCGGCCTGTCGCATCTCTATGACACTCACGGATTTATGCCGAATGGTATCGGCGCGGTCGTGGCTGCCATCCTGACCACCATGTTCTCTTTTATGGGCACAGAAATTGTCACGATTGCCGCCGCAGAGTCGAAGAATCCCGGCAAGCAGATTACTCAGGCGACTAACTCCGTCATCTGGCGTATTGCGCTGTTCTATCTGCTGTCGATTTTCTTTGTAGTGGCGCTGGTGCCGTGGAATGCGCCAGGACTGGTCGAACAGGGTTCATGGCAGACGGTGTTACAGGCGATGAACATCCCGCACGCCCGGCTGATTGTCGATCTGGTGGTGCTGATGGCGGTGTGCAGTTGTCTTAACTCTGCGCTTTATACCTCATCGCGCATGCTCTACTCTCTGTCACGCCGCAAAGATGCACCGTCGGCTGCCTCACGTACCAATCGCAGCGGCACGCCGTGGATTGCTGTGCTGCTCTCTACCGCGGCTGCATTTCTGGCGGTGATCGCCAATTATCTGGCGCCCAGCGTGGTGTTTGAATTTTTACTGGCCACGTCGGGAGCGATTGCACTGCTGGTCTATCTGGTGATCGCTGCGTCCCACCTGGTGCTGCGTAAAAAAGCGCGAGAAAGCGGGTGAAGTCCTGAGTTACCGGATGTGGTTATTTCCTGGCCTGACGTGGGTCACTATCCTGTTTATCGTCACGGTGCTGGTAATCATGTTGTTTGATGCGAAACATCAGGCTGAATTACTGGCAACCGGCGGTTTAACGCTGCTGATTATTACCACCAGCCTGGTGCTGCGTCGTAAAAAGGAGAAGCGTCAGAACACGAAATATTTTACTCAGCGCTCTTCTGACTCTTACTGATCTTCACGCAAGCTTTTTGTAAATTAAACCCACCTTTGACAGCAAAGGTGGTTTTTTTTGCATATCAATAGATGCAACGCGTATTAACCCTCGATTATGAAAGGGATTAATAAGATGCACACATTATCTGCTGATGATGAATACGGTAAACTGAATTCCCCGATGCTGACTTAAAAATTTCAAAAAAAGATACTTCACTGGCTCTTAGTGACTTAATGATAAACCCTGTATTGGCTATGGGTTTATATCTTTAGGTTCCATGTCACCGTTGCTGCTAAGGCATTGCACTGTCGTTCAGAATAAAACTTCAGGAGAAGCATTAAAGATAGGTAACGTAAAGTATCCCTTTGCTCTTTTCAGGATTAAACCAGTGCATTTTTAATTCCAGGGGTAATTTGGTCAGCAATTCGGGATTCATCAGGTCAGCAGTAGTGGCCACAGCCTTACCACTGGCGGGATCAAAACAGTCAAACACGACAGGATTTTGTCCGACATTCATATTACATGAACCATTGGTAATGGCTCCGCTGAAGGTAATAGTGCCTGAATTTGAATCCGCAATAACCGGTCCGGCCAGGGCAATCAGCAACGTGCTAATGCAGACAGATAAAAAAGATTTCATTGTGCGTCCTCCTGAGTATGTATCACCTGTTATCGGCTCACATTCCCAAAGATTAAGTGCTGAGTGAACGAATAAATGTAAATGTACGAACGCTTAGCCCAATGAAATCCCTTAAAAACCTTTGTTGAGAATAATCCTAATCCAGCCAGCTAACGAGAGTGTAGACCATCGCTGGATAAATTTTCTTTCTTACATTCATTTTTTATTATGGCTTTGTAGCAGCAAATCACGGCCGCCTGTGACTTAATGACGCTTTGCAATAGTTAACACGCTATGCATAGCGCCTTCCGTTAGCGGAAAAGGTCATGATTAATGTGACGGTGGTAAACAGCAGGCGACTCTTCGCGCTTTAGATGACTTCACTACGCTGCTATCAAAGGCTTCCGTTGATCATGATTGAACAGTCAATATAAAATATCCGAAGAGAATGTTTATTTTACTCAAGCCATTCTCCTGCTGATTAATATTGCCAAAACACGTTCAGCTTATTCCAGATACTGGCTGAAACGCAGCAGATAACCATCGGGGTCCTGCACCAGAAACTCCCGCTGACAGGCGGTGGTCTCACCGGTGTCATAGTGGTTGTCCCGAAGCGGCCGATAGAGCGGAACAGCATGCTGCTGCAAACGCGTCAGCACAGCCTGAACATCATCAATTTCAATCTGGAAATTAATACCCCGCCCCAGCGGCCAGCGCAGATCGGCTATGTTCCAGCCCTGCGGATGGAACTGCTCAATCATCAATTGCACCTCTCCATAGCAGAGGTAAGCAAAATCAGGCTGCTGGCGCTGAATTCTCACACTGAAACCCAGCACCACGGTGTAAAAATGCAGCGAAGCGGCAAAGTCAGTGACGGTCAGTTCTGGCACCATAGGGTTCCAGTAAAGGGTTTGATTATCACTCATAGTAAGGTTCCATTTTGATCGGTTACTCTCCCCTCTGATCACCGGCTCTGGATTGTGCTTTGCAGCTCATCCAGCATCAGCCGCAGTGCAGCAGACTGGTGCTCACGCGACAGGTAAAGCCCCCATATGCCGATACGTTGCGGCTCATAATCGGGCAGTAATTTTACCAGCTTCCCTGTTTCCAGTGCGTGGCGAGCCTCCTGCTCAGGCACCATCGCTATCCCGCAATGCGCTATCGCCGCGTCACACAACAGTGAAGAGATACCCGCACTGAAATTTCCTCTGACGGCAACCGCGATTTTCTCCCCGCCAGACGCCGTAAAATGCCAGCTCTGTCCGGCAAAGCGACTGTAGTAGAGGCAGTTATGCTGAGCCAGATCGTCCGGGGTTTCCGGGTTACCCCGCGCCTTAAGATACTCAGGTGAGGCGCAGAGTACCGAGTGGCATTCGCCGAGACGGCGCGCGATCGCCCCCGGCTCTGGCGAGTCGGTGATGCGGATAGCGAGATCGATGCGCTCACCAATCAGGCTTACTGGCTGATTGTTAATTTCCAGCTCAATGCGCAGAGCCGGATAACGCGCCAGAAAATCGGGGATCACCGGGCCGACAAGATGAAGAGCCGTAAAGTGGGCGCAGGCGATGCGAAGCGTTCCGGCCGGGACGCCCTGGGTAGTTTCCTGCTGGATCGCCTCTGAGAGCAGGGCCAGCTGACGGGTTTTTTGCAGGATCGCCTCT
The DNA here is from genome assembly GCF_016925765.1 of Pantoea sp. 1B4. Lineage (NCBI taxonomy): Bacteria > Pseudomonadati > Pseudomonadota > Gammaproteobacteria > Enterobacterales > Erwiniaceae > Pantoea > Pantoea sp. 1B4. Next base: position 90,868 of record NZ_JAEUWZ010000005.1, read on the forward strand.
CCGGCAGGCGTAAGGGTCAGCTGGCGCGAAGAGCGATGCAGCAGACGCGTTCCCGCCCACTTTTCCATTTCCTCCAGATAACGGCTGACCATCGGGCGAGAGATCCCCAGCGATCGTGAGGCGGCACTCAGGCTGCCCAGTTCACATATCCGGTTGAAAACGGCTGCCGCCGTGACTCTGTCCATCCACTCCACCTGTTCGGATTATGAAACTCAGCATCTCTGATTGCGGGAATTCTAACAGATAGCCAGATGCGTAGAATAGCGCCACTGATACTGAACATCGCCCGTTACGCCTGCCTGAGTAGGGCATTTATCTCTGAGGATCCTCAATGAAAACTACGCTGTTACCTGTGATGCTGGTGCTGGCCTCGGCCTCCACCAGCGCGGCCACCCTGCAACTGCAAACCTATAATCCGCAGGAAAAGGGCATCTTTGCCGTCTCCTCAACGCTGGTTAGTGGGCCAACCGAAGCGATTCTGTTTGATGCCCAGTTCAGCACCCAGGACGGTGAAAAACTGGCAGAGATGATTAAAAAGAGCGGTAAAACGCTAAAGGAAATTGTGATTACCTCTGGCGATCCCGATTTCTACTTTGGTCTGGAGCCAATTGTTAAAGCCTGGCCGGACGTGAAGGTGGTTGCCGCGCCGGCGGTGGTGAAGCATATCCAGCAGACGCATGACGCCAAGCTGAAATACTGGGGTCCACAGATGAAGCAGGGCGCGCCGGATAAGGTGTTTGTGCCTGAAGTGACCCATCAGACCCGCTTTAGCGTCGACGGCGAGGTGCTGGAGCTGCGTCATCCGGAGCAATACGCCGCTTATATCTGGATCCCGTCTGCGAGCACCATTCTGGGCGGCACCGCCCTCTCCTCTGGCATTCATGTCTGGACGGCTGACACTCAGACCGTTCAGAGCCGCGCTGAATGGCGTCATATCCTGACCGAAATGCAGACGCTGAACGCGAAGAACGTGATTCCGGGTCACTATCTTGGTGCCCGTCCGGCCGGTTCACAGGCGGTGGATTTCACCCTGAATTATCTGAAGAGTTTTGAAGCGGCGCTGGCGCAACATAAAACCTCAGCGCAGGTGATTACCGCCATGAAAGCCGCCTGGCCGAAACTGGCAGAACCGGCTTCACTGGAACTCAGCGCCAAAGTCAATACCGGCGAGATGAAGTGGTAAACCCCGCTGAGAGGTCAGCTGACCACCGGGTTTGCAACGTTTAAGCAGACCCGGCTGAACCCATTGACCTGATCTAAAGATGCCCGGGCGCTATCTTTTCGCCAGATAGCGCCTGTCATCGCGTGCCTGTAACCGCGCCTCCGCTGGTGTGGGGAAGATATAGTGAAACAGATCGCGGTAAAAACTCAGGTGCTTCAGCAATCCTTCCTGTATGGATCTACTGATGTCTTTGATCAGAAATTCCTGAGTGGTGCTGAAGTTAGTCACGCTAAAAAAGGTTTTGTCATAGACGTTGACCACACCTTCCCATTTCATCACCTGCTCTTCCGGGGAAGCCCCTTCTGAGGCGACAAATATCCCTTTATGGGATTTCACACCCTGCTTGCTGATATAGGTAGTTAACGCATCATAGCCGCGCTTGTTACGCCAGCGGCAGAATTCGTAGGGCACATCATAATGGGGCAGCACAAAGTTCGGACTCCGAAAATGTTCATCACCAATTAACCCATCCAGCGTAACCGTGAAATGCAGAAAGTCCTGCAGGAAGTCGAACTGGCGGGTTTTAGTCAGTGTGACATTAATGGTGTAGTGACCTGCATGCACATACCAGTAATTGGTAAAGCCGGTGACCAGAATACAGAACGCCTGCCAGTCACTGAGTCTTCGATCCCCCCGCCAGCCCCCTGAAACGGCTGATCATCATCCGTGATTTGGGATGCTGATACGCTTTCAGCAGCGGATCGTTCATACCTTTCAGTAACATCAGGCACACTCCTTGATAGATTGCGCTTATCCTGCCACGCCCTGATCAGGGTGAAAAGTGTCGTTGGTCTGAATGTGACCCCCCATTAAAATCTGGCGGGTGGCGTGGAACGGACTATCGGATTGGGGAGAGGGGTTAGCGTTTTAAATTCGTCAGAGAGGGGAAACCGGAGGCATCAATAATGAAACAGGATGCCAGCCTTACAGGCTGGCCTGTCAGAGCTTCGCGAGCGTCTTCAGCGTTTCTGGGTTCTGCTGCACCATGCGGATCAGTAAAACTGCCTGGGCGTTAGGTCTGGCCCTGCCCTGTTCCCAGTTTTGATATGTCGTTTCACCAGTATGAAGATAATGGGCGAATACGGCCTGGGAAAGGTTCAGTTTTTCGCGTACGTCGCGTAACTCCTGCGGCGCAATAGTTACAGGGGCACGCTTAGTGAACTTATGACTCTTAAGCGTAATTTTGCCCTCCTGATGATCCTTAAGCTCCTGCATACCCGTCATCAGTTCACTGAAAATATCGCGTTCAGTCATGTCTCAGCCCTTTTTTTGATCACATTCAGCGCGGTAGCCAGGACATCACGCTGTTGCCCGGTCAAATCGTCGCGTTGATCTTTATCGATGAATAGTGCGTCCATGTGCTGAGTATTTCCCTGTCCCCAACCTGGGCATACTTTACCCCTGAGTTGGGTGCATTTCAATCAGACCTGATTTTTTCTTCACCACATCAGATGAGTTTCTGCCCTGTTCCCTGCAACCGCACCAGCTCCTGAGTTAACAACGTGACCAGCTTCCGCACTTTATCCGGGATAAAGCGGGCATCGGGGAACACAGCATAAAGATAGCGGTCGGGAAGCCGCCAGTCCGGTAAAACCCGCACCAGTCGGCCGGATGCCAGCGCGTCTGCGCCGATAAGTGTTTGTAACCCACCGATCCCTAGCCCCGCTTCAAGGGCCTGCATCAATGCATCACTGTTGTTAGAACGAAATGCACTTTCCACCGGCACAGACACCCTCGTGGTCGCGGACACCAGCTGCAGCGGCGCATCGGGCGACACGCCGCTAAAACGTATGTGGGGATGGTACTGCAGGTCACCGGGAGTTTGCGGCGTGCCGTTTCGCGCGATCCACTCAGGGGAAGCCACCAGCACGGTTTCAACCGTGGTGAGTGAACGGGCAGCCAGTGTGGCGGGCGGCGATTCGCTGAGGCGGATTGCCACATCAACGCCTTCACCAATGAGATCCGACAGGCGATCCTCCAGCGCAATATTCAGACGCAGCGCGGGATGCGCCTGCTGGAATGCAATCAGATGCGGCATAAGCCGCTGCCCGATGCCGCTCGGTAGTTGCATATAGAGTTTGCCGTGAAGAGGCTGCGACTCAGGCCGTAGTTGCTGCTCCAGCTCTTCCATCGCGCTGAGCAGCTGCCTGACCTGCTGCAGATAATGCTGACCCTGCTCCGTCAGCGCCATTTTGCGGGTGGTGCGGTGCAGCAACACAACCCCCAGCGCCTCTTCAAGCGCGGCAATCTGCTGGCTTATCGCCGACTGCTTCATGCCGTTTTGCCGGGCCGCCGCCGAAAAAGATCCCGCTTCCGCCACCCGGATGAAGGTCTGAATCGCATTCAGTTTGTTCTGCATTTATTGATTTTCCTGATAAGTGACATCCGGTTCAGGGGATTTAATCAGAAATAAACGCAGGTGAGAATGCAGCTTCTCTCTTAACAGGGCAATGATCATGAAAACGACGCAGGATAAGAAGGTTGCGCTGGTGGCGGGTGCCAGCGGGATTGTCGGTCAGCAACTGAGTCAGGCGCTGGTAGCAGACCACTGGCAGGTCAAAGCACTGACGCATCGGTCAGACTATGCAGTCAGCGGCACAGAGGTGATTGCGGTTGATCTGCGCGATAGCCAGCAGTGCCAGCAACGGCTGGCATCACTCACCGACGTCACGCATATCTTTTACAGCGCCTGGCTGAACGCTTCTGACTGGGGAACGATGGTCGGGCCAAATCTTGCCATGCTGCAAAATCTGGTTCAGACCATGGAGGATGTCGCCCCACTTGAGCATGTCAGCCTGATGCAGGGATACAAGGTGTATGGTGCCCATCTCGGACGCTTTAAAACGCCGGCGCGGGAAAGCGATCCTGGTGTACCGGGTGCTGAGTTTAACGCCGCGCAGCTGAACTGGCTGACCGCACAACAGCAAGGTAAAGCCTGGCACTGGAGTGCGCTGCGGCCCGGTGTGGTCGGCAGTGACAGGCCGGGCAACAGCATGAACCTGGCGCTGAGCCTGGCGCTGTACGCTTCAATCTGTCGCGCGGCGCGGCTGCCCTTACGCTTTCCCGGTTCGCCGGAAACCTGGCACAGTATGGTCGATTTTACCGATGCCACTCTGCTGGCCGACGCGACGATCTGGGCCGCGCGTACTCCAGACGCACGCAATCAGGCCTTTAATATCAATAATGGCGATCTCTGGCGCTGGAGTGAGCTATGGCCGGTCATTGCAGCGTGGTTTGAACTGGAGATCGCGCCGCCGGTTTCGCTGTCGTTCCGGCAACTATTTCAGGATTATCGTGCGCTGTGGCGGGAAATCGCCGCTGCCGACGCGCTGCTCCAGCCCGATATTCTGGCGCTCAGTGATGGTGTCTTCGCTGATTTTGTTTTTGGCTGGGATTACGACATGTTTGGCGACGGCAGCAAACTGCGGCGGGCGGGATTCCACGGTTATCGCGCAACGGATAAGATGTTCTGCGATCTGTTTGCCCGCTTCCGGGCGGCCCGGATCATTCCGTGATGATCCGTTGAATACCGATGCAGAGAGCAGGAAAGTCGCTCTCTGCATCGGGCCATTATTAGCGCCCTTTCTTCTTACGTCCCGGCTGGACAAAGCGCTTGCGTGAGGCACCGTTAGCATCCGCTTTTTCAGCGGGTTTCGCCGCACTCTTCTGCGGTTTTTTGGCGGCGGCCGGTTTCGCCGGGGCTTTAGCTTTCTTCGCAGGTTTATCTTCTGAAGAGGAGTTCTCCAGCAGTTTAAACAGCTCAACGAGTTCGTCGTCAGTGAGATCGCGCCATTCCCCCCAGCGGCAATCCCTTGAGATTGACGTTCATGATGCGGGTGCGCTCAAGCTTCGTCACTTCAAAGCCAAAATGCTTACACATGCGGCGGATCTGGCGATTCAGCCCCTGGACCAGCGTGATGCGGAAGACAAACGGCGCTTCTTTCTTCACTTTGCACTTTTTGGTCACCGTGCCCAGCATCGGCACGCCTGCGCTCATTCCGGCAATAAACTCATCGGTGATCGGCTTGTCGACCGTAACGACATACTCTTTTTCGTGGTTGTTACCGGCCCGCAGGATCTTGTTGACCAGATCACCGTGGTTGGTCAGGAAAATCAGGCCCTGAGAATCTTTGTCGAGTCGGCCAATCGGGAAGACGCGCTTGCTGTGATTGACGAAATCGCTGATGTTATCGCGCTCGCCCTCTTCCATGGTGGTGATAATCCCCACCGGCTTATTCAGGGCAATCAGCACCAGATCGTCTTCATCGCGCGGCTCGATAAGCTGACCATTGACCTTCACCACATCGCCTGCAAATACCTGCGCGCCTACAGTGGCGCGTTTGCCGTTAATGAAAACGTTGCCCTGCTCGATGTAACGATCGGCGTCACGACGGGAGCAGATGCCGCTCTCGCTGATGTATTTATTAAGACGAGTTGATGAGTCAGTCAGCATGATTCCTCCAAAAAACGCGGACTATACCTTACCGGCGGGGGCTTGCGAAGTCTTTGCACCGGAAACTTTTGCCCTGCTTCGCCAGCCTGACGGCGGCGGGCATTCACAGATCAATCGCCATCTCAGTACAGCGCAAATCGCTGCCCGCCAGCTTTGACGGATAGAAACTTTCGCCCAGCGGCCGGAAGCCATGCTGCTGGTAAAAACCCACGGCGTTCGGCGTCGAAGCGAGCGTCAACCGGCGGTAGCCACGCTGCAGCGCCTCCGCTTTGATGGTGTTGATGATTAGGCCCGCCATTCCCTGTCCGGTGAACCCAGGCAGGGTAAAAATGGCTTCCACGCTGGCGGCGGCAAGGTCCAGCGATCCCATAGCAACCGGTACGTCGTCCGGACCATCAATCACGAAGAAGGGATTCATGCGGATCATTGCGGGAAAGCTGGCGGGCATGCGGTCTGGCGTCCAGGCGGCGAGCACGTCGGGTGGATAAGCATGCTGGCAGCCATGACGGATGGCCAGATTTCTGATGTTCCATAAATGGTGCGCCTCTTCGGGCGATGCCTGTCTGACAATCATAGTGCCCTCCGGCTCTGCAACAGAACCGCTACGTTATCACATCGCTTTGCGGCTATCTGCGAATACCGCCGGGTTCAGTGCCCCTGGCCTCGCCGCAGTTACGCGCGGTCATGAAGCGCTGCTGCATCAGCAACCGTGCTGTTTCTGTGTTGCTGCATTTGCAACAGCTCGCTTATGCAAAACTGGATTTTAATCCTTTAACTTCAATTATTTAATCTCTGGCATGGTTACTGCTTGGTCTTTTCTTTTATATCTGAAAGTTTGGAAGATTTAACTTTTCCATTAATCCAGCTATATGCCAGGAGAAAACCATGTCACTGAACCAACCTTTACAGTTCGCCTACTGGGTGCCGAATGTCTCGGGCGGACTGGTGATCAGTCAGATAGAGCAGCGTACCCGCTGGGATGCCGAATACAACCGCAAACTGGCGCAGATCGCTGAACAGGCGGGTTTTGATTACGCGCTGACGCAGATTCGCTTTACTGCAGGATATGGCGCAGATAATCAGCATGAATCGGTCACATTCTCGCAGGATTTACTTAGTCACACCTCGAAATTAAAAGTGATTGCCGCTCTGCTTCCCGGCCCGTGGAATCCGGTATTGGCGGCAAAGCAGATTGCCACTATCAGCCATCTTTATGGTCCACGCATCGCCGTTAATATTGTCAGCGGCTGGTTCCGGGGTGAGTTCAAGGCAATTGGTGAACCCTGGCTCGATCATGAAGAGCGCTATCTGCGTTCAGAAGAGTTTATTCGCTGCCTGCACGGCATCTGGCGTGAAGAGAGTTTTAGCTTTGCCGGCGATTTTTATCGCTTCCGCGATTACGTGATGAAACCCAAGCCGTTGTCACCGCTCCCGGAAATTTTCCAGGGTGGCAGTTCACGCGCGGCGCGCGACATGGCCGCCAGGGTGTCAGACTGGTATTTTACCAACGGTAATACCCCGGACGGTGTCCGTCTGCAGGTCGCGGATATCCGTGAAAAAGCCGGACGTAATCAGCATCAGGTCAGAATCGGGCTGAACGGTTTTGTGATTGCCCGCGAGAGCGAACAGCAGGCGCAGGCGGTGCTTCATGAGATCATCAGCAAAGCCAACCCGGATGCGGTAAAAGGCTTTCAGCATGAGGTCAAAAATGCTGGCAGTGCCTCACCCGAAGGAGAGGGGAACTGGGCGAAATCGTCGTTTGAGGATCTGGTGCAGTACAACGACGGCTTTAAAACCAATCTGATTGGCACACCGCAGCAGATTGCTGAACGCATTATCGAACTGAAGCAGGCCGGTGTGGATCTGCTGCTGCTGGCATTTCTGCACTTTCATGAAGAGGTCGAATTCTTTGGCCGCGAAGTGATACCGCGGGTCCGCGAGCTGGAGGCGCAGGCTTTGATCGAAGCGTGAAAAAGGTACGCCGCAGAAGAGAGTTATACCCGACTGCATCCGGGGCGTGATGAACGCTCAGATCTGCTGCAACGTCGCCCGCCGCTATCATTTTCAGATAGCGACAGACGACGTTCACCTTGCTTTTCACTACGCAAAACAGATCGGTTAAAAGCGAGCGTTAAGCCCGACGTTCCATGTCACCTGATGCATGTCGCTGTTGCCTGTGACCGCCGAGACGCCCGCAAAGGCATTCACCGAGGTGCCAAGCGGCACGCTCGCACCCACCGCCATATCGATCCAGTTATCATCACTGGAATCGCTGCTGCGGGTAAAGGCGGTGCGGGTCGATTTCAGTCCGGCGGTGACCGCCGAATCGCTGTCACCAAACTGGTGGTTGTAGCTGACCTGCGCCCAGGGATTGATCAGCAAATCTTTGCTGTCGATACGCCAGCCCACTGCGCCTATTTGAGAGTGCAGCGTCTGGTCGCCAAAGCGCATTGAGGTGCTGCTGTTGCCTTCCTCTTTATAGCCATCGACCTGGGTGTAGTCGAGCGCATAGCTGGCCACTGGGCCAGTAGAAACATAGCTACCCAGCGGCAAATCCCAGCCGGTCTGCAGCCGCATTCCCAGCACCTTACCATTGCTGTTGCCCTTTTCCGTGCGGGTCGCCGGTCCCAGCCTGACCTGACGCTCAATATCATCAAAGTCGAGATCCGCATAATGGGCGTCCGCATTAATCCATCCCCGATCGAGATAATTCAACTGACTCCAGAGCGCCACCAGATTGCCGCGTAAACGGTAATCAAAGCGCGACGAGGGATCCTGACGTTGCGAGGTCGTAGAGAGCATGGCACCGGCCTGCCAGTGATCGGTCAGCTGATAGCCCACACCCACGGTGCCGCTGGCGCTGGTCGCATCGCCATCCTGCAGGCTGTCGCCGCGGAATTCACGCTGCTGCCCGGCATAACCGCCGAAAACCGTAAATTCCCCGGCGTTAGCGGACTGCTGACGCTGCTGCTGCAGATGTCCATCCAGCGTATTATGCGCATCGCCCACCAGCATCGACGGTGCCTGACTCAGTGCAGCTACCTGCAGCGGCGCATTCAGCACCGACTGAATGTAATCGGCGATCAGCGCATGGACCGCCGGGCTGGGATGCAGTCTGTCTGCAAACAGATACTGCTGTGACTGCGAAAATCCTGTCGTCGAGGAGGTACAGTCCATCGCCGAGACACCGGGTGGACAGGCCATTCCGGCCGTATTCGTGAGTCCATACAGGCCCGGATTATCGATCACCTCATTAAACAGGCCATTGATATCCACCCGCGCGATGTTCCCGCGTGCGGTCACCAGCCCCTGCTCTTCAGCCTGGTTGTAACGGTCGGTGAGTGTCGCCGCCTCCTGACTCAGTAACTGCCAGGCGGCAATCAGCTGCTGTGCAATGGCATCCCGAATCAGCGGAATTGAAGAGATTTGTCCGGCCGCCTCGCCAAGCGCGGTTTCAATCGCCTGCTCTCTTGCGGCACGGTCAGGCGTAGTGGTGGTGCTCAGCGACTGAAACAGCGCCGCCGTGGCAGGTTGTGCCGCTGGACCAAGCACCTGCAGAATCGCCTGCAGCAGGGCGGGCGTTGCACCTACATTAGGCACCGTCGGAACAATCACCGTTCCGGCTCCGGCATCCAGCAACCGGCTGACCTGTGAGGCCGCTGCACTGGCGCTGTTATCCACTATCTGCCGGGCAGCGAGGGGGGGCAAGAGCCGCCGCCGCTAAATCATTGCCGCCAATCCAGTGAATATAGAGACCGTCCGGATCAGCCTGTCCGCCCCGCGCCGCAAGGTAGTTATCAAGCTGATCCTGAGTGTTAAACAGGGGATTAATCGCAGGTACCGCAACTGCGCCACCTTCGGCATAGTTGCTTCCGCCCTGCGATGAAGGGCGCAGGTTATCACCCAGCGACTGCGCTACGATCTCGTCATAGAGCGGATGGGTCGCGCCATCATAGGTAAAGCGCCCGACGTTCCCGCCATCACTCAGGCTATCGCCAAAGACGGTGAGGTCGCTCCAGGCCATCGCAGGGAGCGGCGACAGCAGGCTCAGGGTGGCACAGCAGAAAAGGTATTGCGCGTGAAGGGGTTTCATCAGCAGCTCCGCACAAATCAAATGAAAGTCAGTATGAGTAAGAACCGCACCGGCTGGCGCAGCAAGCTGTAAGCGTAGACGGCTGAGGAAAGGGGTGGCAGAAAATACGGGATCGCGCTCGCAAAGCGGAGAAATTTGACTTAAAGATCAGCCGTGCCGGTTCAGGTGAAATACCGGGAATCCACCACGGCGTCGTTACACTGGCTACTTTTTGCTGGCGGGCTTCAGCCCGCGATTAAGATCCTGTAAACGTTTCATCGTCTTAACGGTACGCTGTGGCAGCGTTGAGGCAACGGACAGGATCAGCATCTCCAGACAGACCATAATCGTGCCGTGCAGGGGAATGCGTCCCTTCTCGCCGCCGCGCGGCACATTGATTACGACATCTGCCTCGCGGGCGAAAAAGGAGTCGGTGGCGTTGGTCAGCAGAATAATCGGAATATCCAGCCGCTTCGCTTCACGCACCACGGTTGTCCCTTCCCGGTGCGCCGACTGTTGCGCCATCATGATCAACACGTCGCCACGCTGTAGCGCCAGCATCTGCTCTGCCAGCGCAATTCCGGCACGGTTAAGGGAAAAGGCGGGCAGACCGATACGGTTCAGCAGCCGCACGCTGTAGTCCGCCAGAATACCAGAGGCGTTGATGCCGAAAATAGCGACCTGCCGCGCTTCGCCCAGCAGCGCCACGCTATCCGCTACCGCCACCCGATTCTGCGGCTGCGACAGCACCTCACAGGCGTGACGGTGGCCCTCCAGCACAAAGTCGATGGCGCTGTTCACATCACTGGTCACCTCACTGACGGTGGTGATCATCTTATCTTCAGAGGTCAGCGAGGGACCAAACCAGGTCTTAAGTGTCTGTTTGAGGTCACGCAGTCCGCTAAAGCCCAGCGCCTGAATCGCGCGGATTACAGTGGCATCAGAGGTGTGATTCGCCACAGCGATCTCCATCGCGGTGCTCTCCAGCACCGTTTCCCGCTGTTGATCGATATAGCGCGCCACCGCCAGCAGGCGGGGTGAAAGCTGCTTTTCACGGGCGCGAAGACGTTCTGCCACCACATCCACTCTGTTTTTAACGGTCCTGCTCTGTTTCATGCTGCACCTGCAACTGGGGTTAAATGTGTGAAAGACTCATTGCTAGTCTGGCTAAATAGATAGTTTCAGGGCCGGGAGATGTAGTAAAAGCGTCACACTGTTTTATATTTCACCTGCAGAAGATGTGGATTTAACCAAACCCCTCACCTCCATATAAAAATATATTAATTATTTTCAATAAGTTAAAACTGCCAGCCAATCTATTTGCAGCGATAAACGACACGGCAATAATGTAGTCATTTCTATTCAAATTATGTTTACTACTACAATAGCGGATGTTTGAATGATTCTCAATTACAGATGAGAAAGGTTGTCGTCCGGGAGACGAAATAATGTCTGATCCCTGATGCGATTCTCCGCTGCTTAAAGCGCTGCATATTGCAGACCACCTCCAGGGAAGCCCTGAGTGACAGACCGTCATGCAGGGCGTATTTGCTTCAGAAACTGTCAGTAACAGACACCAAAAGAAAAATGATAAACAAAGACTCACGATATCCGGCCCGGCACCCCGCTCTGGTCGTGGCGATCTGCAGCAGCATCATGCTGCCACAGGTCAATGCAGCAACCGACAGCGCCCCGGATATGACCGTGACCGCGGATGCCAGTTCAGAGGGAAATTACAGCGCCAGCCAGAGTAGCGTTGCCAGTAAAATGCCGACCGCGCGGATCGATGAGGCGCAGTCGGTCAGCGTGGTCACGCAGCAGCAACTGGACGATTACCAGGCAAGCTCACTGGCGGATGCGATACGCTTTGTCAGTGGTGTGACCGAAGCGAACACGCTGGCTGGCACCGAAGATGGCTTTGTACGACGCGGATTTGGCAGCAACGCCGATGGCTCCATCTACCGGGATGGCATCCGCAGCAGTCAGGGATTGAATTTCGATGCCACGACCGAGCGGGTTGAGGTGCTGAAAGGCTCCTCCTCGCTGCTGTATGGCATTCAGAATCCGGGCGGCATTATCAATGTGGTCAGCAAAAAGCCGCAATACAGCTGGCACTCCAGCGTCAGCGGACGTTACGCCAGTGAAGGTGGCGGTGCGGGCACGCTGGATGTCACCGGCCCGCTGGGCAACGGCTTCGCCTTCCGGCTGATCGCCGAAAAGCAGAATCAGGATTACTGGCGCAACTTTGGCAGTGAAGAGCACACACTGCTGGCACCCTCTCTGCAATGGTATGGCGAGCAGGCAAGTTTTCTGATCAGCTATGCCGACTACCGCTATGACATTCCCTACGATCGCGGCACGGCCTTTATCGACGGCAAGCCGATCGACATCGGTTATAAAGATCGGCTGGATGACAAAGCCAATCACGCCTGGGGCCATAACAAAACCCTGAATGCTCATTATGACTGGCAGTTTAATGATGAGTGGCGCACCCGGTTAACCCTGGGCTGGAACCAGCGGCGCTATGACAACAATGAAGTGCGCGTGACGGCGGTGAACGCCAGCAGCGGCGTGGTCACACGTCGCGCCGATGCCAATCGCGGGTTTAACCACAAAACCAAATATCTGAGCTGGGATCTGCTGGGTAATCCCGAAATTCTGGGTATGCAGCACGCGCTGGTGGTGGGCACCGACTATGAGATGAACCAGACTTATCGCGCCCATCAGTATCAGGGCAAGGTCAACCGCCAGTTCAACTATTTCACGCCTGAATATGACCTGCTGTCACCGGTCACGGACGCCAGCACGGAAAATAGCGCAGCAGCCAATAACCTGAACCGCATTCATAGCCGGTCGCTCTACGCCAAAGACAGCATTTCTCTGTCACCCGACTGGATTGTGGTGCTGGGCGGTCGTTATCAGCATTATGAACAGCGCGCCTCGCGCGGATTTAATCCGCAGGTGGAAACCCTGAATGATGAGGGTAATAAGTTTCTGCCGCAGGCGGGGGGTGATCTACAAACTCACACCTGACCTCTCTTTCTACACCAGCGTCAGTAAGTCGTTCACTCCGTCAACCGACGTGGATGATGAGGGCAATGTCGGCAAACCGGAACAGGGCACCAGCTGGGAGGTTGGCAGTAAATGGCAACTCTCGCCGAAACTGTTCGCCACCGTCGCGCTCTATCGGATAGACGAAAAAGCGATGTCGCTAAATATTAATGGCAGCACGCGGGCCATTGATAAAGCCCGATCGACCGGCGCTGAGTTTGAGCTGAACGGCGAAATTGCACCCGGCTGGGATTTAAGTGCGAACTACAGCTATGATCAGGCAGAGATCGTTAATGACCGGGTTAATCCGGATAACAACGGCAATCGGCTGCAGAATGCGCCGCGTCATGCCGGTGCGCTCTATCTCAGTCATGAGATGCAGATCAGCAGCCTGCCCGGCTCGTTCCGGCTCGGCGGAGGCGCACGCTATGTCGGCAGCCGTGCGGGCGATCCCGATAACAGTTTCAACCTGCCCGACTATGTGGTGGCAGACAGTTTTGTGGCATGGAACAACCGCCTGTTCGGTGAAAAAACGCAGCTGCGTCTGAACATCAATAACCTGTTTAACCAGCACTATTACAGTTCAAGCGGCGGCAACCTGCGCGTCCGTGAAGGTGAAACCCGCAACCTGATGGTACAGGCCCGTGTTGAATTTTAAATCGCTGCGCTGTGCGTTATTAATGCTGAGCGTGATACTGGTCAGCGCTGGCGCGACCGCCCGCACGCTGACCGACATCACCGGCCGTGAGGTCACCCTCCCCGACCATCCGCAGCGTATTGTGCTGGGTGAAAGCCGGATGCTCTACAGCGTCGCGCTGCTGACACCCGGCAATCCGCTGCAGCATATCGCTGGCTGGCCACAGGATCTGAAAAAGTATGATCCCCAGACCTGGCAGATTTTTGCCAGTAAGTTTCCGCAGATGGAGGAAATTCCGGTACTGGGTCTGGATGGCGTCAATGACATGAATCCCGAACAGGTGATCGCACTGAAACCGGACCTGGTGATCCTGCCGCAGCTGGCGCGCGGCAGTGAAAGCGGAGCAGTGCTGGAGAAGATGCTCAGCGCGGCGCATATTCCGGTGGTGAAGATCGATCTGCGGGTTGAGCTGCTGAAAAATACCGAGCGCAGCATGACCCTGCTGGGCGAGGTGCTGAATCAGCCCCAGCGGGCTGCTGACTTCAATCGCTTTTACCGCAGCCACATGCAGCGCATTGAGAGCCGACTGGCGGGCTATCACGGTGCTAAACCTAAAGTTCTTTTGCAGCTGCATCTCGGGCGGCGCAGTGAATGCTGCGTGACGTCGGTGAATGGCAACCTGGGTGAGCTGCTGCGCTTTGCCGGGGGGCGACAACATCGCCAGTCAGCAGATCAAAGGCGTGTTCGGGCGGCTGAGTGAGGAGAGTGTAATTGCTGCACAGCCAGACTTTTACTTCGCCACCGGCACCGGGAGCGCCGATGAAGCGGGAGCCTTAAAACTCGGCCCCGCCGTCACAACAGCGCAGACCCGGCAGAGCCTGCTGGCGCTGACCGGTCAGCAGAATGCGCTGAAGCAGCTGACGGCATTGCGGGACGGTCATGCCGGGGCAATCTGGCACAACTTTTACCTCAGTCCGTGGCACGTGGTAGCGACAGAGTTCTTCGCCACCACGCTCTACCCGCAACTGTTCCGCGATGTCGATCCTGAACAGACATTGCGGCAGCTGTTCCGTGATTTCCTGCCGATCCCCTATTCGGGCAGCTACCTCTATCGGCTCGCACCGGAGGCGACGCCGGACTCAGGCGGCTGACAGCCCGCGATTTTTCACCCGGACGATATCGGCCATCACCGACAGCGCAATCTCCGCCGGAGTTTTGCTGCCGATGGGCAGGCCGATGGGCGCATGGATGCGGTCCAGTTCAGCACGATCCATGCCGGCGATCTGTTGCAGTCGCGCCCGTCTTTTCTCGCTGTTTTTCGCCGAGCCCATGATGCCGATATAGAACGCGGGTGTCGCGATCGCCTCCATCATCGTCAGGTCGTCAATGCGAGGATCGTGGGTCAGTGCCACAATCGCCACCGCTGCATGCGCGCCGTTCAGCTCCAGCCAGCGCGCCGGATGCTGTGACACCAGCGTCACGTTGTCCGCAGCGCTGAAGTGGCTCTCCAGCTCCGTCAGCATCTCCGGTCGGTGCTCACAGACCCGCACGTGAAATCCCAGCATCTGCCCGAGCCGGATGCACTCATATGCCACAGTCGAGTAGCCCGCGATCAGCAGTTCCGGTATCGCACCAACCGGCAGTAACATCTGCTGCTCACTGGCATCCAGCGCAGGCAACACCCTGTCCGGGGCGAGCACTTCCCACTGCGCACGTTCGCCGGGTCGTATCATTTTCACCATCGGCTGCTGTCCGCTCAGCCCGCGCTGCATGGCCGTCAGCAGCGCCAGCGTGGCATCATCGGGCGGCAGAAACTCAATGACGATCTCCAGGCTGCCGCCGCACGGCAGGCTGACGTCAGGACGCATTCCGCCTTCACCGTACCGCACCCGCTGACTGCTGGCGCGATAGGCTCCTGCCGCCAGTTGCGCCAGAAAATCCTCTTCAATGCAGCCGCCCGACAGCGATCCGCAGTAAGCACCCGTTTCGTTGATCGTCATCAGGGTGCCAGGCGCGCGCGGCGAAGATCCATAAGTGCGCAGCACCGTGCAGAGCCAGACCTGCTGACCCGCCTGGCAGCTGCTCAGTGCCGCATTAATCACACGTTGATCCAGCGTAATCATGAAAATTCCTTTATTAACTGCAGATCAGCAGGGAGATCGATATCACACAAACAGCCGCGATCCTGAAGCGGCAGCCGGACGGCGAATGACTTCACCGCTGCCTGCGGCCCGGCATCGCCCTGTAGCGTGCTCAGCATCGGGTAGCAGGGGTTCTGAAAGCCCACCGGATGGCCCGGCCTGCCGTCAATCCACGGCCTGACGATCGGCGCGTCAGCCAGCGCGGCGCTGACGGCGCGGTAACTTTCAGGCGTGACAAACGGCATATCGCCCAGCGCAATCAGCCAGCCGTCATAGTCACGGCTGGCTTTGACACCTGCGGCGATTGATTCGCCCAGCCCGCCGCTGTCACACAGCACCAGGGTAGCCTGCGAGCAGAGCGCCTTAAGCGCAGCGGCGTCCGGGCGCGTGACCACAAACAGGTCAAGACCACTGGCAGCGGCCTGCTCCAGCGTGCGTTGCAGCACCGGTTTGCCATTCAGATCGGCCAGCAGCTTATGCTCACCCGCCTGCTGGCGAAAACGGCGACTCAGCCCGGCGGCCAGCACAATCAACGCTATCTTCACTCTTTCTCTCCGCTAAGCGTGAAAAACGGGCGCAGGTTTCAGCCCGCGCCCGCATATCCTCACATCGACCTGCTGGCAGCAGGTCAGGAACAGGCTCAGATAATCTTATCGAGAGTAATAGGTAAGTCGCGCACCCGCTTACCGGTGGCATGGAACACCGCATTACTGATCGCTGCCGCCACGCCCACGATACCCAGCTCACCCACGGCTTTACCGCCCATGGTGGTCGCCTCAAAATCGGGCTCGCCAACGTTGATGGTGGTAATGCTCGGGATGTCACCGTTAACCGGCACCAGATAGTCCGCCAGGTTGTTGTTGATCACCCGACCATTGCGTAGATCGACGATGCCCTCTTCCATCAGCGCCTGACCGACGCCCATGATCATGCCGCCAATCCACTGGCTGCGCGCCAGTTTAGGGTTGTAGAGACGACCGCTGTCGAGCGCCGCCACCATCCGTTTGACCCGGATAGTGCCGAAATCTTCATCGACCCGCACTTCCACAAACTGCGCGCTCCAGCTGTGGGCCGAGAATTTTTCAGGGCGGCTCATGTCATTAAGGTTGCGCACCATCTTGTCGCGCTCGCTCTGTGACAGATCGTCCGGGAAAGTGCCGCCTTTCACCGTCAGACTCTCCGCCGGTGCCAGGCTTGCCAGCCGGGCAAATGAGACCGCCAGACCGCTGCGCAGATTATGCTGAACCCCGTCGCCTTTCAGCGTGAGCTGAGATGCCGGAGTGCCATTCAGTGGCGACTGTGGCAGCTCGCTGGCGAGTTTCAGCAGCTGGTCGCGCATTCGTCTGGCGGTATCGTTCACCGCCGCGGTCACGTTGCCCGCAAGCTGCGATCCACCTGCGACACCGGCACGCGGCAGCTCAGTATCACCCAGCTGAACCTCAATGGTGGTGGAGGCGACGCCAAGAATGTCGGCAGCGGTCTGCGCCAGGATGGTATAGGTCCCGGTGCCGATATCCGCACCGGCGCACTGCACCACAAATTTACCCTGTGGGGTCAGGATGATTTTTGCCTCAGCAGGCAGTTTGTTGACCGGATAGGTGCCAGAGGCCATGCCCCAGCCAATCAATTCACGCCCTTCGCGCATCGACCGCGGCGTCATAATGCGCTTATCCCAGCCAAAGGCCTCAGCCCCTTTCTGATAGGCTTCTTTCAGGCGACGCGAACTCCACGGCAGATCGAGCTGATAATCTTTGTCCGCCCAGTTGCGCAGACGCAGTTCCAGCGGATCGATATTCAGGGCATAGGCCATCTCGTCCATCGCCACTTCCAAGCCAAAGGCGCTGGGGTTTTCACCTGGCGCCCGCATCCAGCCTGGCGTCACGGTATTGATCGGCCTGACCTGATGCTGGGCGGAGACGTTGCCCACCGCATACATGCGGGCGGTGACTTTGCTGCAGTTCTCAGCAAATACATCGATTAATGAGGTTTCACTGAAGCTGCGCTGGATAATCGCCTGGATTTTACCGTCACGCGAGGCACCCAGTTCCAGCTGCTGCGAGGTGGCGGGACGTCCGCCCAGACCAGTAAAGGTCTGCGGTCGGGTCAGCGACACTTTGATAGGACGCTTCAGCGCTCGTGATGCCACACTGGCCAGTGCGACGTGGGTGTAAGGCACCGGCTTGGACCCAAATCCCCCGCCGACATAGGGCGAAATAATCCGCACATCTTCAACGTCAATGCCCATCCACTCGGCGATTTCCACCTGCGCGCCTGCCACCCACTGACTCGGCTCCCAGACGGTCATGCGTCCATCCTGCCACTCAGCGACACAGGCGTGCGGTTCCATCGGCATGTTGTATTCGCGCGGCGTGGTATAGCGCTGGCTCAGACGCACCTCGGCCTGCTGCATCGCCGCCTGTGCATCGCCCATATCGATATCCTGTTTCGATACCGGTTTCGGTTCGACACCCTCATCGGTGGCAAAAATCAGTGCAGGCGAGGTTTCATAGTCGATCTCCACCAGCGAGGCGGCATACGTCGCCTGCTCAAACGTCTCTGCCACCACCAGACCGATGTTCTGGCCGTTGTGAATAATCACATCGTCCTGAATCGGGGTATAGGTTGACTGCGCCGCGCCGCCGTCTGCAATCGCGGTGGGTTTGTTGATCTTCAGGCTATTCAGATGGGTATAAACTGCCACCACACCCGAGGCCTGCTGCGCCTTTTCCGTCGACATCCGGCTGATACGGCCGCTGGCAACAGTAGACTGGATCACCGCGCCATAGAGCGGATTTTCCGGCTGATGTTCTACCGCATACCGCGCCTCACCGGTGACTTTTACTTTGCCGTCACCCCGCGAGCGCCCGGCGCCCAGTCCCTCAATCGGATCGGTGGTTTCTGGTTCCGCCGTGGCAGTATCGCTGGCACTGGCGCTTTGCATACTCAGCCCCAGGCTGCCCGCCGCTGAGATCGCCGCCGTCGCCTTCAGTAACTCCCGACGTGCTTTGTCATTTACGTCACTCATGCGGTTTCTCCTGCTGCCATCAGCGCACGTGCAATCACACGCGGCGCCAGTTTTACTTTATAGGCGTTGTGGGTCAGCGCCTGCGTCTCCTGAATAATCAGTTCTGCCGCCTGGAAGACCGTCTCTTCATTAAACGGCTGGCCCTCCAGCGCCTGCTCCACCGACTTGACCCGCCAGGGTTTGGTGGCGACGCCGCCCAGCGCAATATGCACCTGACGCATCACGCCGTTCTCCAGCGTGAAGCCTGCGGCCGCGCTGGCTGCAGCAAACTCATAAGAGCTGCGATCACGGACTTTAAGGTAGTGTGAGTGTCGCAGTGACTCGGTTTGCGGCACTTCAATGGCCACAATAATTTCGTCATCGCGCAGATCGTGCTCACGATCAGGTGTGTCACCCGGCAGCAGGAAGAAATCATCAATCGCGATGCGACGGGTTTCGCCCTGCTGATTCTGCAGGACCACGATGGCGTCAAACGCCACCAGCGCCACCGCCAGATCGCCGGGATAGACCGCGATGCAGCTGTCGCTGGCGCCCAGGATGGCATGATTGCTGTTAACGCCATCCAGTGCGGCGCAGCCGGAACCCGGATTGCGTTTGTTGCAGGCGGAAAAGGTCGCCGGATCGCGGTAATAGGCGCAACGGGTGCGCTGGCGTAAATTACCGCCCAGCGTGGCCATGTTACGAATCTGCGGTGACGCGGCCTGCCACAGGCTGCCGTAGATGGCTGGCGCGTTCTGCTGGCAGGCGGGATGATCTGCCAGGCCGCTCATGGTGACCAGCGCGCCGGCCGTGATCTTATCGTCGTCAAACTGCAGGTTTTTAAGCCCGGTCAATCCAGTGATGCCGATGAGCTGCGGCGGCGTGAAGACCCCACACTTCATCAGATCGAGTTGTGTGGTGCCCCCCTGCCAGAAACTGGCTGCCAGACTGCTGTTTCAGGGCTGCGGCTTCCTCAGGCGACTGCGCGACTTTCCAGCTGAATTCATTCATGCGGACTCCTTCGCCATCTCTGCTGCGGCCTGTTTAATCGCATCCACAATGTGCGGATATGCTCCACAGCGGCAAAGGTTGCCGCTCATATACTCACGGATCTCATCTTCTGAACCCGCATGGCCCTCTTTGATGCAGGCGACGGCGGACATAATCTGACCCGGTGTACAGTAGCCACACTGGAAGGCGTCATTCTCCATAAAGCAGCGCTGCACCGGGTGCAGCTCACCTTCGGTGGAAGCCAGCCCTTCAATGCTGGTCACTTCGGCGCCATCCACCTGAGCCGCCAGCGTCAGGCAGCTCAGCACCCGCTGGCCATTAATCAGTACCGTGCAGGCACCGCACTGCCCCTGATCGCACCCTTTTTTGGTGCCGGTCAGGTTAAGATGCTCACGCAGCGCATCAAGCAGGGTGACACGGGGATCGACCTGCATCTGCTGCGACTGACCATTAACCTGCATTGTTAGCGATATTTTTTCCGACATTGTCTGCTTCCCATTGTTGGGGGCCAAAAGATGTAATTTTTTATAGGTTTATTTCTGACGGGGTTCGAATCGGGGGAAAAGCGTGATAACCCTAATCTTTACGCGCGTATCTCTGCTTTAAGGTTTAGCAGCTTTTTTGGCAATTTTGCGGGGAAGCAGGGAAAAGTAAGTGTTATCTGAATGGCGGAGCGAGGTTGAATCGGGATAAATATGTGTTCATACAACGCTCATCTAAATGATTTTATTAATTTTATTGAAAAAAGCTTTTATAGCCGTCGTTCATAGGGTTTATCTGTGCGCCTCATTAATCCTGCCGCGAAATGTGTAACCCTGACAGGCAATTTCGGGTCTGATAGCAGGTCGGGTAGCGAAGCTGTAGTTAACGTCGATAAATCGGCCTGTCCCGACCGGGATAACCGATCAAACAGGTCAGAGGGCCTATGCTGAAAGAAAATTTTAACGATCTGATCTATCTGGTGGTGGTAGCAGAAGAGCGCAGCTTCACCCGGGCAGCGGCGAAGCTGGGTGTGTCGCAGTCGGCACTGAGCCACGCGATTCGCGCTCTTGAAGAGCGTCTTAGCGTCCGGTTGCTGACGCGCACTACACGCAGCGTTGCCCCGACAGAAGCGGGTGAACGGCTGATCACTACCCTCGCCCCGCTGTTCAGCGAGATTGAGTCTGAACTGGTCAATGTCACTGACAGTCAGGGTAAAATCTCCGGCAACATTCGTATCACCGCAGGCGAACATGCGCTCACCTCTACACTCTGGCCGCTGCTCAGGCCCTTTCTTCAGCAATACCCCGATGTCCATGTTGAAGTGTCGGTGGATAACAGTCTGACCGATATTGTCAGCGGCCGTTTCGATGCGGGCGTGCGACTGGGTGAGCAGGTCGAAAAGGATATGGTGGCGGTGCGCATCGGGCCGGACTGGAATATGTGCGTGGTGGCAGCCAGCAGCTATTTTGATCAGCACGGCAGACCTGAGACTCCCTATGATTTACAGCATCATAACTGCATCAACCTGCGGCTGCCGACGCTGGGTGGCCTCTATAACTGGGAGTTTATGCGTGATGGCAAGGAGATCAGGGTCAAAACGCAGGGTCAGTTAATTTTTAATCATCTCGCATCGCGCATTGATGCGGCACTGAGCGGGATGGGGATCTGCTATGTGCCGCAGGATAGCGTTGCGGAACACCTTAAAAGTGGCCGTCTGGTTCAGGTGCTGGCTGACTGGTGTGAGCCTTTTCCGGGTTATTATCTTTACTATCCCAGCCGCAGACAGCACACCAGCGCCTTTACACGTTTGATTGATGCGGTGCGCTATCGCGGTTGAGAGACAGCCGCAATAGCCAGTCAGCTCGCATTAAGCCGCTGGCGTTCAAGCTGTCGCGTTTGCGGCCTGAAATCACCATCGCCACGATAAACACCAGTGCAAACAGCACCACGATCGTTGGTGCTGGCGCGCTGTCGATAAAGAACGAGAGATAGACCCCGCTCAGCGACACCAGCACCGACACCACGACCGCCATCAGCAGCGCATGTGAAAAGCGGCGGGTGAGCAGAACTGCGATAGCACAAGCCAAAGATGACTTTTGGTTACGTAAAAGCAGATGTACTGGCAGACAAGGATGCCCAGTTCAAACTGATTAACTTCTGCAGCATTGTCCGCCAGTCGCAGTGGCAGAGCTGATATCAGACGGTGTAAAAAGGCAGATCACATGAAAGCGCCACATTTGGCAGAAACCCTGCCATTTTCAGTAGCGCTTTTCAGGGAGAGCTTGAATAATTTTTGTTTTATACCCCTTTGCTGAACAGTTTAGTGAGCGGTGAGATCCCCATCGGCTGATCGCTCATAGTTTCTTTAACGTGACGAACTTACAGGTATACTCGCAGATGTGAAAAAAGTAATGAACGTGCATCATCCTTTTCGGCTGACTGAAAATTTAGATTTTGAGATTTTATTCACCAGATGATGATCTCTATCCTTTACAGTGTGTAGGACAGGGACTTCAGGATAAAAAATGGCAATAGTTTGCCGCCGGGATTACACCTTAAGCCAGAAGCTCCTCGATTAACGGCCAAAACCATATTTGAGACAACTCCCGTCTTTTTTTGCTAAAATCCATCACCAGTCGTGGGATTCAGATAAGTTAACTATAGGTGCATTGAGTCGGAACACTCTATTCATTGATTAAAATCAAGAGATTAAGGAGGATTTCATGAGTGATAATGAAGGGAGTCAAAGACTCCTGACACTTGGCGAAATAGCGTTAGCAAAATCAGTATTCGGAAACTCAATCGTCTATCCTCGCGTGTGGATTCATCATGCAAGTTACTTTCCCTTCAAACTTCAGGGTAGAAATACCGCAATGAGCCCCAATGGCGAATTATATTTCCGGGACTGGTATTGCGAGAACTTTTCAATTCAATCTTTTCAGTTTCAACATCTTTTCATCCATGAAATGTCTCATGTCTGGCAGTATCAAAGGGGCATATGGGTACGTATGAGAGGCCTTGTTAGTGGCTTTGTTAGCTACGAATACTCTTTTGAAGAAAATAAAAAGCTGTTTGATTATAGATTAGAACAACAAGCACAAATTATTGCTGATTACTTTTTGCTTTCTAAATTTGGGCTTAATATGTGGCTGGCAAGACGTGGTAAAGATGGCGAAGTTTCTTATGTTGGATCAGTAGACAATAAGATTCATTCAAAATATCAAAAAGTTCTTGAGGGGTTCCCGTTCTAATGAATATTTTAACTAAGACCTTAATCCCTGTAATTTTTCTCTTGAGTGGTTGCACGCTGGGCGAAAACCTGGATAATCGATATACAAAAGAAACACCTGTTCTGGCCCATGTCCAGAATAGTGATGTATGTGTTTCTATACCAATACAAAGTGATGAAAAGGTTGTATCCGCGTTAACTTATAATATGAAAAACCCCTCAGAACAGGTTATTTTCCCTGCTGACAAACAACCCAAAGCTGGCCTTTTTTTGCATTCAGCCAGAAGAAATAAAACTTGAAAATGGACAAACATACCTCATTTATATTGAAGTGAATAAAAAAGCAGGCGGTGAGAATAAAAAAGGCGACAAGAAAGGCCTATGTCTCTACCTTCCAGGCTGTACAACAAGGCAACAACCTGACAATCACTCCAGCAATGAAAAAATAAATTAAAAGCCCGCATACTTTGTATGCGGGTTAATTTACCAGATTGCAGCCAATCAATTTCCACCCCAAATCAGTCAACGCAACCAAAATTATTATTATATTTTTCCAAATGGTGATAAAAATATCTTTCATATTCTTCAGCTGATTCAATTAAAATCGTCACTTCTGTGAGCTTTTCATCAATTTGCTCGGAGCTATCCACAATAGTTATAAACTTCGTATGAATATGCAGACTCCCATCTCGCTTAAAAAGTGCAAGTTCAGTCATTGAATCATTTCTTTGATAAAAAGTGGTAGGCTTAAATTCTCCATAAACAAACCCCATCGGAGGATCACCGAACTCCAGTTCAGTGAGACCAATCACATTACTTCCTTTTCTGATCTCAAATGTCATTACCATTTCCTTTGAGTCATGTTCATAGGTTTAGAATACTCTGAACATCCGTTTGCACATAAAATCCCAACTTACCGCATTCATGCTGGTCATCACTCTACTCATGCCTGCCGCTCTCGCGAAGTTTCAGACGCTCCAGCTGTCGCGTTTTGCGGCCTGAAATCACCATCGCCACGATAAACACCAGTGCAAACAGCACCACGATCGTGGGTGCTGGCGCGCTGTCGATAAAGAACGAGAGATAGACCCCACTCAGCGACACCAGCACCGACACCACGACCGCCACCAGCAGCGCATGTGAAAAGCGGCGGGTAAGCAGAACTGCGATAGCACCGGGCGCGATCAGCAGGGAAATCGACAGGATGATCCCTACTGCTTTCAGCGTCGCCACAATGGTCAGCGAGACCATGCAGAGCAGCCCATAATGCAGCCAGCGTGCGGGTAAGCCAGAGACCTGCGCCTGCTGCGGATCAAAACTGAATAGCATAAAATCACGCCATTTCACCGCAATGACCCCAACGATCACCGCTGCGATAAGCGAGGTCTGAATTATGTCAGCGCCCGTAATGCCGAGCATGTCACCAAACAGAATGTGATCAAGATGCACCTCCGGCTTCACGGCGATATAGAGGATCAATCCCACCGCGAACATGCCGGAAAAGACGATTCCCAGCACCGTATCCTGCTTGATGCGACTGTTGTCCTGCAGAAATCCACTGGCAACGGCACAGAACAGACCGGCGACAAACGCGCCCACCGCCAGCGGCAGCCCGGCCATCCAGGCGAGGACGATGCCAGGGAATACCGCATGGCTCATGGCATCGCCCATCAGCGCCCAGCCTTTCAGTACCAGAAAGACCGACAGCAGCGCACAGGGGATCGCCACCACCAGCGCAATCAGCAACGCGCTGTTCATAAAAGCGAACTGGAAAGGTTCAAAGATCCACATCAGCCAGGCTCCTTTTCGGGACGATGGCGGCCACGACGCCGGTTAGCCAGCAAGCCATGTTTGGGCGCAAAGATAAACGCCAGCAGGAACAACAACGTCTGCGCCACCACGATGATGCCGCCCGTTGCGCCATCCAGGTAGTAACTCGCCCACGCACCGAGAAAACTGGTGATACTGCCAATCGCTACGGCAATCATCAGCAGACGCGGGAAGCGGTCGGTGAGCATCCAGGCCGTCGCGCCTGGCGTCACCACCAGACAGATCACCAGAAATGCACCGACGGTTTGCAGCGCCGCCACGGTTGAGACTGCCAGCAGGGTAAAGAAGAGGACTTTCAGTCGTTCAGGTCGCAGTCCGATAGCGCGCGCGTGATTCTCATCAAAGAAGGTGACCATCAGATCCTTCCACTTAAACAGCAGAATGATGATCGACAGCCCGCCAATCAGCGCCAGCTGGAGTATATCCGCGGGCGCAATCGCCAGAATATTGCCGAGCACAATGGTCTGAATGTTTACCGCGGTCGGATTGAGCGACACCATAAACAGACCCAGACCAAAGAAGGAGGAGAAGATCAGGCCGATGATTGCATCTTCTTTTAAGCGGGTGCGCTGATTGAGTAACAGCATACTGCCCGCCGCCAGCCCACCTGAGAGAAACGCGCCCAGCGCAAAGGGCAGTCCCAGCATGTAAGCACCCGCTACGCCCGGCACGATGGAGTGCGACAGCGCATCGCCAATCAGCGACCAGCCTTTGAGCATCAGGTAGCAGGAGAGAAACGCACACAGGCCGCCGACCATGGCGGAGACCCACATCGCGTTGAGCATGTAGTGATAACCAAAAGGCTCCAGTAACAGTTCCATGGTCAGTTCCCGTCTTCAGGTGCCGTACGTGGCGCAATAAAAGGCCGCTCATCGTCGGTGATAATCTGATCGTCCAGCCCTTTCACCATTACATGACGCAGCACCCCACTGAACGCGCGCTCAAGGTTGGCGGCGGTAAAGGTGGTGCGGGTCGGGCCGCTGGCCAGAATGGTGCCTTTGACCATCACCGTGTAATCGCAGAACTCCGTGACCGATCCCAGATTATGCGTTGAGACCAGCATGGTCTTGCCTTCATCGCGCAGCTCACCCAGCAGGCTGATGATTCTGGCCTCAGTCTGAACGTCCACGCCGGTAAACGGCTCATCCAGCAGGATAACGCTGCCCTGCTGGGCAATGGCGCGCGCCAGAAATACCCTTTTCTTCTGTCCGCCGGAGAGTTCACCGATTTGACGATGGCGGTAATCCAGCATATCGACCCGCGCCAGCGCATCACTGACAATCTGCTGGTCGTGCGGTTTCGGTCGACGCAGCAGGCCCATATGACCATAGCGACCCATCATTACCACATCTTCCACCAGCACCGGAAAAGACCAGTCCACCTCTTCCGACTGCGGCACATACGCGACCAGACTCTGACGCAGTGCTTCACGAGTTGGCATGCCGAGCACTGAGATGCTGCCGCTGGCGAGCCGGACAAAGCCCATCAGCGCTTTGAACAAGGTTGACTTGCCTGAGCCATTGACGCCCACCAGCGCCGCAATCGATCCGCCCGGCACGCTGAAGCTGGCATCATGCAACGCGGTGTGACCGTTGCGATAGGTCACGGTAACATCGGAAACCACGATGGTGTCTGTCATTGCGCTTTCTCTCCCGCTTTGATGCCCTGTGCCAGCGTCTCCGTGGTGACTCTGAGCAAATCCAGATAGGTCGGCACCGGTCCCTGAGCGTTGCTTAATGAGTCGACGTAAAGCACCCCACCGTAATGCGCACCCGTTTCCCGCGCGACCTGGCGGGCTGGCTTATCCGACACGGTGCTTTCACTGAACACCGCCGGAATCGCATTTTTCTTCACCTGGTCGATCACTTTTCTCACCTGTTGCGGCGTGCCTTGCTGATCAGCATTTACAGGCCACAGGTAGAGTTCTTTCATACCCAGGTCGCGAGCCAGATAGGAGAATGCGCCTTCGCTGGTCACCATCCAGCGTTTATCCTCCGGGATGTCGGCAATCTGCTGGCGAAGCGGATCCAGCGCTGCGGTGATTTTTTGTTTATAGGCGGCGGCGTTCTGACGATAGGTTTCCGCATGCGCCGGGTCATATTTCACCAGCGCATCACGGATATTATCGACATAGATCAGCGCATTGTCCGGAGACATCCAGGCGTGCGGATTCGGTTTACCGTTATAAGGCCCCTCGCCAATACCGATCGGTTTTACCCCGGCAGAGACAATCACTTCCGGCACCCCATCCAGATGCTGATAAAAACGCTCAAACCAGCGTTCGAGATTAAGACCGTTCGCCATGATTAACTGCGCACCCTGCGCACGTTTGATATCGCCGGGCGTCGGCTGATATTCGTGTATTTCAGCACCCGGTTTGGTAATGGAAGTGACTTCGGCCGCATCGCCCGCCACGTTTTTTACCATGTCAGCGATGACCGTAAACGTCGTCACTACCTTAAATTTTTCTGCTGCATAGCTGCTGGTCGCCATCAGGGTTGTCAGTAGCGCACTCAGTAGCATCATGGTTATTTTTCTTTTCGGGACCATAGGGCGATCTCCAGAGGTGATTAAAAACAGAACACAATTAGCATAGGCTATTTTTTATAGCACAGGCTATACCTTTGTAACAGCGAAGGGTTGTGAAGTTTCTTCAGCGTCCGGGCCCGAATGTGAAGTTTTGTAAGCGAATCGCTTTACTTGTTGATATATAGAAATTTAATTTCAATGATGGGAAGTTTATGGAAAGCGTGATGTATAGCTATAACCGGGTTTTACGCCTTTCTCATCTGTGGTTGAGTAAACCGCAGGAACGATAACAGGATTACAAAAAGCCCATCCTGACGGCGCAATTTACCGAAAAGCGTTCTGACACCTGGCGGCACTCACATGACACGCATAGCAGACCGACAATTAAAATAATCTTATTGATAGGCTGAATTGATTAAGCTTCGTAAATTTTTTTGCTACAGTTAATGTTACTTACCGCAATCACCCAGGAGGATAATTTGTATTTTTCCAGCGACGAAAAAGCGAATGTCATCATTGGCGAAGCCGCAATGAACCTGTTTAATGCCGGTCAGGAAGTGAATGTTGAACTGCTGATTAATGAACTAAGGGTCATGGCTGACTCTGAAGTTAATGAGAGTCGCCTTGAGCAGATGCAGCATGCGCTTCAATGGCTGATGGGGTTCAAAACCATCGGTTCCCGCAGCACCGCCCCGGCGACCTGGCTTGCCAAAACCATTGGCAAAGAGCCCGCTGCTCCCGTCTCTGCTGATGACATCTTCTTTAAACACTAACCCAGGTGTGCCGTTCCTCTCCGGCCTTAATATTCAGGTCGGAGCGTCGGTGTGGTGTTAATGATACAAGAATCTGGTACAATTTTTACCTCGCTACAAACTCCTCGTAACACCCTGTTTTAAAAGCCTTAGCACTTTTTGCACAAAAAAATCAATCCCAAAAATCCAAAATTCTGTACAAGTTTTGCAAAGATGTATAACTTGCGCATCCAGAGTGCATACATTTAAACCACCTGAGGACAACAACATGCGTCAGAACGGACAAGCCCCGGAAACGATCAGCGATATTGCCCGTTACTTCAATCAGGCCAGCTCACCGTCGCAACAGGAGACGCTGGGTTCGGTTGTGGTGGAAATTCTGCGCGCAGGTCACAGCCTTAGTCGGAAAACGATTTGCAGTAAACTGCTGAGTCGCCTTGAACTGGCTGCCACGCCAGAAGAAGAGAGTCATCTGCATGAACTCATTGCGATGCTTTTTCGTCGCGAAGATTAATGCCCTCTCACGGTCGTGCATGTTAATCAGGACGCCTGTTTCAGCCATCACCCAGGAAGATCTATCCTAGCAATAAAGCCCAGTTCTGCTTCCCGTATCGGGTGCACTAAGTCGCACCCGCTGACGCATACGGACCCGCAGCATGGCCATTGATTCGCAATCAGAGAAGCCAGTATGTACAGAAGTGAAGATGAGAAACTGACAGATGTTATGATCGGCGAAGCCGTTCTGACATTACTCAAGTCAGACAAACCGGTATCCAGCAACGCCTTAATCGCACAGCTCGAACTGATGGCTGCTGATGCTGACGACGCCGTGAAAGTGTCAGTGATTCGCAAAGCCATCACTGAAGTCCGTAATGGTATGGTTGCCGCGCGCAAACGCGTGCAGGGCGACGGTGCCGAACGTGATAACACGGCTCATCGTATGAACAGTGATGGCCCGCCTGAAGGTTCGAAAAAGCACTGATTGAGCGTACTGCGTACCTGATACATGCGGCTAATTTTAAGCGAAGCGGCAGACCTGAACAGAATTTTTAAGGCGGGCTGGGCAAAACGAAAACTGCGCCTACACTCGTTTTTGACTTCAACCATTGCATCTGACCCATTTTCCTCAGAGAAAGAATAATCATGCAGCATTCATCATCAGATTCTTCAATCATTGACTACTTCCGTAGCGCAGGCGATCAGCTTGCTCCGGAAACTGAACTGCTGGGCGCAGTGATTCGTGACATTGTTGCTGATCAGGGACGTGTAACCAATAAAGCGATCATCCTCTATTTGATCGCTGAACTGGAATGCACTTCAGATGTTGTCAGGCTGGATGTGTTACGCAAAACGCTGGAAATCGTGGTTGGCCGCACGCCAGACGATACCGGCATCTGATACGCCATTCTGCGTTACCTCTGGTAACGCAGGATACTCTTCCCCCCTCGCCCGCTTTTGTTTCCTTCCCTCACTTTCGCTGTATACCCGATATGCCACACAGAAATTATCCGATATAAAAATTCTTTTGCAGGTTAATGATGTAGCAGGGATTTGATCCCGACGATAACGCTTTTTTTGCAATCATGCCAGATGATGATCATTCAGGCTTAATAAGACCTGCCAATGAAAAGGCGAACTTCTTTATCAGAAATTCGCCACCCCTAATGAATAATCAACAGAAAGATCTGACTGACATTTTTAATGCGGTCATCAACCGTCTCGCTGAATAAAAAACAAACGACTCACAAAAAATCCGTTTTAATGGCTGCCAGCAATATGCAATGCCTCTTATTCTCGCCGATGTCAAAGGTAGCAGGGCCGCTATCATGACACAGGCCGGGACAACGCCCGGCATCAGGCCTGGCAACCTTAATGCATCTTACGAGTGAAAAAGCTTATCGCTTCCTGACACAATGCTTTCAGCCTGCTGTCACGCGTCTCTTCGCTCAGGCGAAACAGCGCGTCCGTAATGTCGTGGAAATGAACCGGCTCTCCCGCCTTGATCAAATCACTGACTACCGCACCGACCAGCGCACGGATTTCATTATCGTTGTCGTACTTCACACGACCTCCCGATGGTGTATGCATATACAGTCTATCATTAGCGGGAGCCAAAAAAACAAAAAAAGCCGTCAAGCGGGAAATATAAGCGAAGCGGCAAAAAAGGTTATTAACTATACAACCTCAGAATATTATCTTGCTTTATTTTCACCCCATGCAGCCCTGAAGCTATAAATAGCCAAAACGTGGTAGCAACCGCTGTAATCTATTTATGCCCATGTATATTGAGAGTTGGATAGTTATATATCGCGGAAACAGACTTTTGGCTGAATGTGTTATAAACACTTTTACGACTCACTGTTTGTTGCGATAACCTGCGGGGCAGCTTTCCCGGCCTGATATGTGCTGACCAGCCTTTCACAAATGATCATCTGACAATGGCCAGCAGTATGATAAAACTATCGTCATCCTCTGGTGTCACGAGCAGCACATGGCTAAATTTACCCTGAAACAGATTGCTGCCCAGTCGGGACTCAGTCTGGCGACCATCGACCGGGCCCTGCATCAGCGCGGCAACGTGCATGCCACGACCCAGCACCGAATCCAGCAGGCGATAGCGGACCTGGAACTGATGCAAAAAGCGGGACTCGCCAGGGGAAGAACGATCTATTTCGACGTCATCATGCATACACCTGACCGCTTTCAGCCACTGATACGTGAGGCGTTCAGCAGTCAGATTGCCAGTTTTACTGCCTTTAAACTTCAGCTGCGTTTCCACTTCGGCGCGAATTTGACTGCGGAGGCGATTAACGCGCTGCTGAATAAAAAAGCGTTGCATAGTCACGGCGTCATTCTTAAGGCAGCCTGTTCTGGTGAACTTCATCCCACCCTTGAATCACTGCTGAAACAACGCGTTCCGGTGGTCACCATGATGAGCGACCTGCCCGGCAGCGCGCGCCTGCGCTATATCGGCATGGATAATTTTGATGCCGGTAAAGTGGCGGCTTTTCTGATGTCAAAATGGCTGCGGGTGAGTCGTTCGCATATTGTGGCTGTGACCGGCAGTCACGATTTCATTGGCGAACAGGAGAGAATTCAGGGGTTTCAGCGAGCAATGCAGGAGTTTGCGCCCCAGCATCAGGTGAGCGTGGTGGCAGGCGGTTATGGCATTGACGCCCGGATGCAGCAGTCGGTGACACAGTTTTTGCAGAGACATCCGGATGCAGATGCGGTCTACACAGTCGGTGGCGGTAATCCCGGCATACTGCGCGCTTTTGCCGAACAAAAGCGGACGGTTAACGCTTTTATTGGTCACGATCTCGATCGTGAGAATCGTGCACTGCTGCAGGCCGGTAAAATTGATGCATTAATCGAGCATAATTTACAGCTTGATGCGCTGCACGCTTTCAGAACGCTGCTGGCGTTTCATGGATTTTTGCCCGCCTCAGAACCGCCCGCGCCCTACTCTAAAATTAACATCATCACCCGTTACAACATGACAGCCTGAAAACTGTCAGGCAATTAATGAGCCCGGCTCATAACCGTTTGCCGACTGAGCGGGCTAATCACGCTCCGGCTTGCCGGTTACACTGTGCATGACACGTTAACAACAGGAGTGAGTAATGAAAATTATCGCCAACGGATCGCTGCCTTCGCGTAAGGGACCTGCTGAATATTTTACCGGCACGGTTCGGATTGATGCGCCATTCCAGGCAACCGAACCCGCCCGCGTGGGTGGCGCAACGGTGACTTTTGAACCGGGTGCCCGCACCGCATGGCATACCCATCCACTCGGGCAAACCCTGATCGTCACGCATGGCCAGGGCTGGATTCAGTGTGAGGGTGAAGCCATTCAGGTGATGAACACCGGTGATATCGTCTGGATCCCGGAAAACGTGAAGCACTGGCACGGTGCAACGCCGGATAACGCCATGACGCATATTGCTATCGCTGAGTCACTGAACGGCTCGCCGGTTGACTGGCTGGAGCAGGTCAGCGATCAGCAATATCAGCGCTAAATCAGACGTGCATTCTGTCGCTAAAGTCTGACGTGATCGATCAGCGCCCTCAGCTTGGGGGCCAGATTTTTGCGGCTTGGAAAATAGAGATAGAAGCCGGCAAAGGCAGGCAACCATGCATCGAGCAGGGTCACCAGTTCGCCACGTGCGATGTAAGGCTGGAAGGTTTCTTCCATGCCAAAGCTGATGCCGCCCCCGGCGCAGGCGGTGCGAATCATCACCCCCATGTCATTGGTGGTGAGTTGCGGATTGACGGCAACATCAAACTCGCGTCCCTGCTCTGCGAACTCCCAGCGATAAGGGGCCAGACCAGGCCCTTTTCGCCAGCCGATGCAGCGATGATTGACCAGATCCTGAGGATGTTGCGGCGTGCCTGCACGAGCCAGATAGGCGGGTGACGCCACCGCCACCTGACGCTGCGCGGTGGATACCGGTACCGCAATCATATCCTGAGCAATCACCTCCCCCCAGCCGCACGCCCGCGTCATAGCCCTGCCCGACAATATCAAACTCCTCATCGGTGACGGTGATTTCCAGCTCAACCTGCGGGTAAGCGGTAATAAAGCTCGCCAGTAATTTTCCCCCCAACATCCGCTCAGCAATCGAGGAGATCGCCAGCCGCAGCTGGCCCCGAGGTTCCGCAGCCAGTTCGGCAATATCGGTCACGGCGCGATTGAGCTGGTTGATCGCCGGCGCCACTTCGGCATAGAGCCGCTGTCCGGCTTCTGTCAGCTGAACCGATCTTGTGGTGCGCTGCATCAGCGTGATGTTAAGCCGGTCTTCCAGACGCCGCAGACTCTGGCTGATCGCCGGACGCGTAACACCTAATTGTTCTGCGGCCAGCCGGAAATTTCGCGTCTGCGCCACAATCACAAAAACTTCGAGAGCATTTTTATCGGCATTCATTGGTCAGATTGAGTTACCAGTGCGTAAAGCGTTCGGTGGATTATCTTTATAATGCAGTCGCCGTATGATCGCCAGTGACAACCTGACTGGAGAAACAAAATGACTCAGAAAGTGATTTTAATTACCGGCGCCTCAAGCGGCATCGGTGCAGGCATTGCACGTGAACTGGCGAAAACAGATGTCATTCTGCTGCTGGGTGCGCGGCGGGAAAGCCGCCTGGCCGCGCTGGCTGAAGAGCTGCAGTTCAATGGTGCAGAGGTGGCGATCAAAGCGCTTGATGTAACGCGCCGCGAAGAGATGACGCAGTTCGTTGAGTATGCGCTGGAGAGATGGGGCCGGGTGGATGTAATGATCAATAACGCCGGTATTATGCCCTTGTCACCGATGGCGTCGCTGCGGGTGGAAGAGTGGGAACAGATGATCGACGTAAACATCAAAGGGGTGCTGTATGGCATTGCGTCAGTGTTGCCGACCATGCTGGCCCACCAGCGCGGCCACATCATCAACGTCGCGTCGATAGGGGCGCTGGCCGTGTCGCCCACCGCAGCCGTCTACTGCGCCACTAAGTTTGCGGTGCGGGCGATTTCCGACGGATTACGGCAGGAGAACAGTCAGCTACGGGTGACCTGTGTCCATCCCGGTGTGGTGGAGAGCGAGCTGGCATCAACCATTACCGATCCGGCAGCCGCCGAGGCGATGCAGCACTATCGCGCTATCGCGTTGCAGCCGGACGCCATTGGTCGCGCCGTGTGCTATGCCATTGAACAGCCTGAAGAGGTAGATGTGAACGAAATCGTGGTGCGGCCAACCCGAACGCAGCAGTAAGCAACCCGCCCGATGCGCTGTGTGCATCGGGCGGGAGGTTTTACTGTCAGTAGAGGCTTCTGCGGGTACGCTGCACGGTGATAGCGATGGCCGTCAGTGCCACCAGCATCAGAAATATCCCCAGTCCAACCATGGCGTTAAAGCCATAGACTTTGAACAGCAGCAGACCGGCAATACAGCCGCTCAGGAATGAAAACACGGTAGTCAGATGGGTGTGCAGAACCTTCTGGAAAAAGCGACGATCGTCGGTTTCAAGATGCACGGCGTGCGACGTGTGGGCAAAGATCCACGACCCCAGCGCAATACCCGCATCGGTCAGCGTGCCGGTAATGTGGGTCGATCTGACGCGGCCATTGGAGAGCTGCGTCGATGTCGCATTATGAATCCCCATTAAAAAAGCCCAGCATTAACAGCACTTCCCCGTTAAAGCTTGGCCGGTAGAACACGATTTCAAAGATTGATGCCGCCGTCAGTGCCGCCCCTTCCGCCA
The DNA here is from genome assembly GCF_016925765.1 of Pantoea sp. 1B4. Lineage (NCBI taxonomy): Bacteria > Pseudomonadati > Pseudomonadota > Gammaproteobacteria > Enterobacterales > Erwiniaceae > Pantoea > Pantoea sp. 1B4. The sequence continues at coordinate 125,021 of NZ_JAEUWZ010000005.1, forward strand.
GAATGATCAGACAGAATATGGTGCGTAACTTATGTTTGATCCCCACTACCACCGCCAGCCGGGCAACGGTACAGCCCAGCACAAAGGCAATAATCAGTGCCATCAAAAACAGCATGGTATGGAGGTCGCTGGTGGTCACTTCCTGGGAGATTTGCGAGGTGTTACCCGTCATATGCGATGGAAAAAATCCAAACGCGCCCAGCGCCATGGCATTAAGGATGCCGGCGGTGGTGGCAAGCACCAGCGCCAGCAGTCGATCTTCGGTATGCGAACGAACTTTCTTCTTTTTTATCAGCACAGGCTTCCCCACCTCAGGTGAATGCAAAACGTTCTTATAAGGCTTCTAGCATACAACCTGATGGAAATTATTCCTGTCAGAACCAGATAACTCTGATGAAATAAGCCATTAATTTTGCTGATTTTTATAAAGCTGATTCAGTTTACTTTTAAAAGTGTCAACGACGCGATGATTCACCAGCAGGTGATCACCAGAGAGGCTGATGGTGAACTCAGTCAACGATGAAGAGTTGCGCGCCTGTGGACGTAAAGGAGCGATGTGGTTCAGCATCGTCCGCCACCTGATAGCTGACGCCCGGTGTCAGCACGAAACGGCGACCATCTGCCAGTTCAGTATGCAACTCACCCGCCATGCACAGCAAAATATGGCCCTTTGTGCACCAGTGATCGGCGACATAGCCTGGTGAATAGTCGACCATCCGCACCCGGATATCGTTAAACTTCACGGTTCGCCAGGTCGCCTGCCCCTGGTCGCCGGGATGAATCGTCTCTTCAATCTGATCCCACTGGGTCAGGCCAAACGGCAGATTTTCAATTTTCATGCGATTCCCTCAAGGCTAAGTGCAGGATAAACGTCAGGCCAGCGCCTGGGTAACAGCCTCTTCCGCGTGGATAAGCGTGGTATCAAACAGTGGCACACTGGCATCCGTGGCATCCACCAGCAGTGTGATTTCGGTGCAGCCGAGAATAATGGCCTCCGCCCCCCTGCGCAACCAGTTGCTGCATGATCTCCCCATAACGGCGACGCGACGCGGGATTGATCTCGCCCAGACAGAGTTCGTGGTAAATCACCTCATGCACAAAAATCCGATCCTCTCTATCCGGCGTGATCACCTCAAGACCAAACTGCTGCTGAAGTCGCCCGCGATAGAAATCCTGTTCCATGGTGAATCGCGTCGCCAGTAATCCGACCTTACGCACCCCGGCCTGCTGAATGCGCCGTCCGGTGGCGTCGGCGATATGCAGCAGCGGGATGCCCGTTGCGGCGCTGATTTGTGTTGCCACTTTATGCATGGTGTTGGTACAGAGTACGATGAACTGCGCGCCAGCCCGTTCCAGATTGCGTGCCGCTTCAGCCAGTATCTCTCCCGCCTGCTGCCACTCTCCCGCGGCCTGTAGCTGCTCAATACGCTGAAAATCGACGCTATAGAGCACCAGCTCCGCCGAGTGCAGGCCGCCCAGCCGCTGTTTAACCTGCTGATTCAGAATGCGATAATAGAGCGCGGTAGACTCCCACGACATACCGCCTAACAGACCAATCACTTTCACAATGCACTCCGGGTTCAGGGGTTTTATTCCAGCATGCCAGATCGACATTGATCGGCAACGGCTTTGTTCAGTTGATACTGTTCTGAGGTCTGAAGCGTCGGGCAATCACCATTAACAGCACAACGCCAGCGCTCATGATCAGCCAGGCCTGAGTCATTGACGTTCCGCTATCACGCACCCAGCCTGCCAGCAGCGGCATCAGAGCCGCAATCATATATCCGCCTCCCTGCACGCGTGATAGCAGAATGCCCGCCTCTCTGGCACTGCGCGCATGATCCAGCGTGACGATCAGCGACAGCGGAAAGAGCGCACCGATGCCCGTACCCAGTAACAGTGAAGAGAGTATCGGCATCGTGCCCGGGTAAAAGACCAGACTCAGCAGCCCCAACAGCAACAGGGCCAGCACGCCGAGCAGCAGCGGACGGCGATCGGGAAAGCGATGTAACGTCGCCGAGACGATGAATCCTGCCACCACTTCGGTTAACGTCAGGGCCGCGAGCAGATAGCCACTGTGGCGAGCACTCCAGCCCAGTTGAATATAGAATGGCGGCAGCCAGGCCAGCACTAATGTATAAGCACCCGTGCCAATGCCGAAAAAGAGCATCAGCAACAGGGTACGCCGCACAGGCAGCGTCGCTGCATCAGAGGCCACGCTCACCTGCGGCGATCGTCTGACTAAAGTCAGCCAGATCAGCAGTGTGACCAGCGTTAACCCGCCGGAAAGCGCCAGCGCGGGTTGCAGGCCCAGCCATGAAAACAGCGGGTCGGCACCGGCAGCAGTCAGTGCCGCGCCCGCCATAATGCCCGTGCTGAACAGCGCCATCAGCGTCGCCGCGGCCTCAGCAAAGCGTTGCCGGATCAGAGCGGGCATCAGCGCCTGTATCACGCCAATTCCTGCGCCCCCCCGCCAGCGCGGTGAGCAGCAGCTGAGAGGGAGTAAGCGTAACGCCGCGCCACAGGCAGGCGAACGTCAGACAGAGCAAACCGGCGGCGATTCCCTTTACCGGCCCGATGCGGGCGATCAGCCACGGGCCAGAGAGTGCGGCCAGACCCATCATCGCCACTGGCAGCGTGGTCAGCAGACTGAACGTCGTCGACGACAATCCGGCCTGCAGTTGCAACACCGGGAACAGCGGGCCGATAATCGCCAGCATAGGCCGCAGATTCAGCCCGATAAGAAAAGCGATCACGGCAAACAGAATGGGGAACAACACCTTATTTTTCATCATCGACGCCTTAACAGAGGATTGACGATGACAGCTCCGGGCTGCCACCATTTATCTTAACGTTAAGATAAATTCCCCCCCGGTGTTAAGAGGCTGCGCACAACCCGACAACATAACCACAATATTTAAAGGTAATTTATGCATGACCATATTGATTTCGTTGTCAGTCAGTGGGACGACGCGATGCCCGATCTCGACGCCTCTTCAATGCGGATCTTCGGCAGGGTGCTGCGTCTGATGAAACATCTGGCGAAAGCGCGCAGTCAGGCACTGGAGCCTTTTGGTTTTCAGGAGGGAGAATTTGATGTGCTGGCGACATTGCGACGGGCGGGATCGCCTTTTCGCCTGTCGCCCACCCAGCTCTACCAGGCGCTGCTGGTGACTTCCGGTGCGATGACAAATCGTCTGAACCGGCTGGAGCAGCAGCATCTGATTGAGCGTATTGCCGCGCCAGAGGATAAGCGCAGCATGCTGGTCGGGCTGACGCCGCACGGGCAGCAGCAGATTGAGCATGCACTCCGCGTCCATACCGCTACGCAGGAGGCGTTGCTGGCACCGCTTGGCGCTTCAGAGCGTGCCGAACTGGAAAGGTTGCTGAAAACGCTGCTGCTGGCGTGTCCAGGCGAAGCGACAGCCGCAGAATAGTGCCGTCAGCGCTGCAGTTCGGCCACCGTCATGGTGAAGATAACCGGCAGGTGATCGGCGCTGGCATAGGCATGCGGCATATCGGTTCGCGCTACGGCTGCACAGCCCTGCTGCACCACGAGGGTCTGCTCACCCACCGTTAAGGCGAGCGTGCCCTGCTCGACATGCAACAGTTCGAGTGTGCCTGAGGAGTGACCGGCAGAACGGAAAGCTTCGCCCGCAAACATCTGCCAGCGCCAGAGCTCGATCATATCCGGCCCACGGGTTCCCGCCAGCAGTTGCGCATAACCGCCCTGCTCGCCCTGCCACAGCCGGGGCATTTCGCTGTTCTCAATCAGCCAGGCGTCAGGCGCATGCGCAACGTTGACGATATCTGCCACCGAGACGCCCAGTGCGGCAGCCACTTTACAGAGAATGGCAATGCTGGGATTGGCGACACCCTTCTCGATCTCCACCAGCATGCCTTTACTGACGCCAGCCCGGCGGGATAACTCATCCAGCGAGAGTTTCTGACTTTTACGCCAGCTTTTGATGCTGTCCGAAACAGCCTGATTGACACTGGCGACATCGGCACCCGCATCGGTCGTTATATTGACTTTTTTGGTCATCGGTCATTACTATGAAATAAATTAGTCACTGAGAGAGTATCCGATGTTATCTGTTCACCCGTCAATCGCTCCCGCTGTTTTCGCGCTCGCTCCCGGCTTTCGTGCCATGAGTATTGTGGTGGAAGCCACACCGATTACCCGACCAGAAGTTGCCAGCGAAGCACTGAAGAGCGCATGCCAGCAGGTGTTAAATGATGATGCGGCGTGGGCAGACGCGCATCTCGCCGCCTGGGCTGAGGTGTTTAAAGCCTTTGGTGCCAAAGCGAAACGTACACCCTGTTCGGCAGAAGCATTGCGTAAGCGTGTGCTGCGGGATGGCGCATTGCCTGCCATCGATCCGGTTGTCGATCTCTATAACGCCATCAGCATTCGTTATGCGCTGCCGGTCGGGGGTGAAAATATCGCGGCCTATGCTGGCGAGCCACGCCTGGTGATAGCTGACGGCAGTGAACGTTTCGATACCGTTAAAGAGGGCGAGGTGGTTTATGAGTCGCCGGAACCAGGCGAAGTGATCTGGCGCGACGATCAGGGCGTAACCTGTCGCCGCTGGAACTGGCGTCAGGGTGTAAGAACCCGACTGGATGCCAGTGCGCAGCAGATGTGGTTCATTCTGGAAAGTCTGCCCGCTATGCCGCTTTCCGCGCTGCAACAGGCCAGCGACGATCTGGTTTCGGGATTACAGCAGATGATGCCGGGTGCGCAAATCAGTACGACGCTAATTGAAGCGCCAGCAAACTGAACATTGCCTCAACAGCGGCTAAACGAGGTTAACGGTGAGCGGAAACTGTGGCAGGATACGCGCCCTGCGTCTGGCCATACCCGGCTGACTTAACGGCACTCAACCGGTGACTAAAATGGCTAAAGTAAAATATATCCTGCCCCTGCTGCTGATCCTCGCCCTGACCGCCTGGTGGTTTATCCCACAGGACAGTGAGGAAGATAAGGCGTATTACGTCGCGGTGTTCTGCGCGATTGATCATGATAGTAAGCAGCCCCTCGACCGGCAGATGCAGAACGTCATTGAAGGCGGCAACTCTGATTATGCGCTGCAAAAAATCACTTATAAATCGGGGCTGGGCCGCAGCGTGATTGCTCGCTGGCAGCAACTGACACCTGATGGACAGCAGCGCGCCGCCCAGGATAACCTCGCCTGCCAGCAGATGCTGAAGCGCTGATTTCTGACGGGCGTGTTGCATTGACAATGCTGATAATTTTCCAGGAGAACAGATCAACCACCACGGCCACATAAAGTCAGCCTTCATGCGGCCGGATGTACGTTATGCTCGTCACCCAGCGCTCATCAGGTGCCTCCAGATTGAACTGACGCTGGAGTCTGTTGGGTGACACTATGCTGGCTTCACCTTTGCGTGCTCGTAGGTTCCGGTACTCGATCTGAGCTTTTATTCCGGCACGCTTCATCAGTCGCCAGACCCGGTTCACTTCTTTCTGAAGTCGCCGACTCTCAGACCAGGTATCAGAATGCGCTTTAGTGGCTGATGAATCAGGGCCCTACTTTTTTACTCAGGCATAGAGGCTGTGCGTGATGATACCAGGACGGGTGGCGACACTTGCAAGGGAATGGCTACGATCAACGACCTGTTTAACCGCTTCGATTTTTGACTCTTCGGGATAACGTTTACCGCTCATGAGCACCTCTCTTTTGATAGCCGGTTGCAACCGTTGTCCTCAGCCGTCAGGCACGAACTCGCCTGCAAGTTTGACGGAGTGAAGCTCGACGACTGCCTGCCAGGGCAGGAGCCGGAGGGTTATGCAGTGAAGAGTTTGACGTAAATTCACGCATACTCCTGACCGGTTGCAAGCTGAACGCTCTCACAGCACCACTATTTTGTTTGCTGCACGCACGATAATGAGTCGGTTTTTTAGCTGTTGAGGTCCCGCCTGCCGCAGTTCTGATAATGCTTCATGAAATTTCTGAATTTCACAGGTTCGGTAAAACGAATTCAGAGTGGTTAAACAGTTTTCCCCATGACCATGCCTCATAAAAGTCAGATTAATTATATAAAAATGATATTTGCTTCTGTTTTTTTTTAAATTTAATTTTTTTTATTTTTCTGTTCTTTGACAAGCGCGCTACATTAATAAAAATGTAATGTGTATATTTTCATGAAAACAGTAAACTGTTAGCAGGATAATTATTAGTCTTTAATATCATTTAAATTTAAAGGCTTAACATTTAAATAACACCTCCGACAACTTCGATTTAATTCAAATAAAAACATTATAAAACATCGATAAACCTTTCATTACAATCCTTAGTTTTTAATTTTCAGTTAATTTACTTTTAATTAAACGGCTCATTAGCTACGGGATGGGCCAAAGATTATCTCATGTATTTCTTACCCTTTAAGGATGGATTATGAGACATAAAAAATTAGCTCTTGCTTTGGGTATTTTTGTTCTCTCTGCGGCGCGACTTTCTGTTGCCGCACCCTTACATAACGAACCGTTGACTGATCACTCCTCACATACCTTCTTACTTATCGACGATGCTAATGGTGGCAACGGCGGGAACGGAGGTGCTGGTGCCAATTCTCCTGGTGGCCCCGGAGGCGATGGCGGTAATAACAGCGGCAGCGGTAACGGGAACGACAGCGGTAATGGTAACGGTACTGGCAACGGCTCAGCTAACGGCAATGGTTCCGGAGACGGTGACGGTGGTGGTGATGGTGGTGACGGCGGTGGCGATGGTGGTGGTGCGTAATCAGGCTGCTGAATCTAACTAAAAATGGTCGCCTCCTGAAGGCGGCCATTAATTAAAGGATGAAACTTCTATGTCAAAGCTGCACAACACTCTGATTCTTTTCCCGCTTTCTGCAGGGCTGCTCTTTTCCCTGCCGGTATTCAGTCAGACATTCCCGCAAGGCATTATCCAGCTTTCTGCCTGTGAAAATCAGAACGGACAGGATGGGAACGCCGCTTCGCCTAACGGAGAAAATGGTAAAGACGGCGTGCCCGGCACCGGCTGCCTGAACGGAGGTAACGGCGGTAACGGTTCTGCTTCTGGGGGGTAACGGCGGAAATGGTGGTAACGGCGCAAACGGTGCAAACGCCGGGACTGAATCGCATCACAAACACCACAAACATCATAACAATGCACACGGTAGCGCTAATGGTGGAAACGGTGGTGATGGCGGGTCAACAGACAATGCCCCCCGGAGGTGCTGGCGGTGATGGAGGTAACAATGACCAGTCACAACATCTGTAAACGATGCCGGACCTTACTAAGGTGCTCAGCTCTGATACTGGCGGTTTTAACACATTACGGTTATGCCTCTCCGGCATACCCGATCCCTTCTCCTGATTCTTTGTCACTGATTTCTGATGGCGGAAACGGCGGAGACGGTGGTCCGGGTGAAAACGGAGGAAATGGCGGTAACGGCGGTAATGCTGGCACAGGTTCCGACTCCAATGGCGGTAATGGCGGTGATGGCGGCACAAACGGAGCCAATGGAGGGAATGGTGGCAACGGAGGAAGCGGGAATAATTCACCCGGTGGTGATGGTGGTGATGGCGGTGATGGTGGTGATGGCGGCAGCGATGGTGGTGATGGCGGCGGTATATAGTCCATAACTCAGGGGATGATATGAAAAACCTTCTCATGAAAGTTGCATACCTCATTATTCTAACCTCAGCATTACTGAGACCTTTCATTGTCGTATTCACTGTAACGTCCTCTCTGGCGGCCGGAATATTCAGCACTGCGGCATGGGCAGACGGTGATGGTGGCGACGGTGGTGACGGTGGCGGTGACGGAAACGGGGGAGACGGAGGGAATGCTGGTTCTGGCAGCAACGGAGATGGCGGCGACGGCGGTAATGGGGGTGAAAACGGCGGAAATGGAGGAAACGGAGGTAATGGTGATGGATCAGGTAATGGCGGAAACGGAGGCGATGCGGGGCCTGGCGGCGTCGGCGGTCAGGGTGGCAGCGGCGGGAGTCAGGGAGGACATGATGGTTCTCCCGGGATGAGTGGAGCTAAATAGCTATCCGTATGCCGTTAACGCGGTCTGCCGGAGGTTGATTGCTCCGGCGACCTCATTCCTGCAGAATAAACGGACAGCATAGCAATGCTGAGACGTCGTGCTGCAGGGCCTGAACGGCGAAAGTTCGTGAAGTCATATCAGTCGTTTTTACCAGCCCTGCAAACCCTGAGCATCCTAAAAAAATCGCATAGTTTCAGCCTGAGAAATGGCAGCTTATTCAGCACTACCCAACAATCCAGCTCCCGCCCGACCTCTGCCTACAGTTTCTACACTGGCAGGCCTTCTATTTCCCAGCGTTCACAAGCCTTCATGGAAGAGAATCCCTCACTCCAGCGATAAAACATGATCTCCAGTTCGATATGATGCAGCAGCGAATCTAACCAGCGGGATATCCATCTGATGACAGTTGCCGGCGTATGGAAAGCCAGATCAATCTCAGCCTGCCCTTTTGCCGTCTGATAAGTCCGTTTTCACTCCTCTTTCTCACGACGGAACTGGCGGGAATACTTCTCATCGCTAAGCTCCGTTTTTCGTCGCTGCCGCTCCGTGTCCTGACACCGCCATCCGGAAACAGATCGTGAGCATCATAACTGTTCAGTGGATGCGGGCAGTCCTCAACCGCTATAACAATCAGCCTATAAGTGCTGCCAGCCATGCCTGCCTGTTACCTCTTAATTCGCCGTCAGTCATTGAAGGCCGCAAAAAAGCGAATTTCTCTCTGTCTCCCCACTTGCTACCCCCCTGAGAACCCGAAAAAGGCTTGTGCATACGGATAGTCTGCACAATGCGCATTTCGTTCATGCCTGTTTTGACGACAGCAAGGGCCTGCATCGCTGCACGGCGTGCAGGAGAGAGCGGAACCTGTAAACGGCTGGCTTCCCGAACATCCTCGTTATTCAAAACATCCTTCAACCCGCTATCAACTTTCGGCCTGCTTTAATGCCAGTAGCTTGTATGGTATGAAATCCATTTAAAAGAGAAAAATATGACGATGCCAGAACGCAAAAATTACCCGCAACTGGGCGAAGTAAAAGCGCCTTATGTCCACGCAGTGAAGCATGGCGCGACGCTGTATGTCTCAGGACTGACCGCTTTCGGTACGGCGGCTCAGCAGGGAGATATGGCTGAACAGGCAGAAGCCATTTTTAATCAACTCAGGGCGGTTGCCGCGGCTGAGCATACGTCGCTCGCAGCGCTGCTGAAGGTCACGATATTCATCACCTCTTTCACAGAGATCACCGCGCTGCGGGAAGTGCTTTATCGCAACTACGGCGAGCATCTGCCCGCCAGCTCGCTGGTACAGGTCAGCGGACTTTTCTCCGCTGACCTGCGCATAGAGATTGAAGCCATTTTTGCCCTCTGAGTAGAAAACAGCGGCATTCCCGATGCTAGAGTTGCAGATCCGCGGCGGCTGCACCCCGTGCCAGATAACCGATGCGATAGACTTCCTGCTCGCCAGCGGGGCGCTGGTGTGAAGCGTTAACGTCTACTCCCTGCCAGCGGCTCACATCCCAGGCGCTGATCCCTGTTGTTACCGGCAGTGTCGTAAGGTCTGAATGCGGTGGAATCGTCCAGCGGTTCAGCGTTATAAAGCGGGCATCGGCCAGATCCGGCATGTGGGTCAGCCCCTCAAGCGCCAGCCAGCTTTCGATGATCGGCCAGCCAAAATCCCTGACCAGCGTCGCAAAGCCAGGACTTTGCAGGAAACGCTGCATACCACTCGCCTCCCGCCAGAAATAGAGCGGCGCATAACGGTTTTCATTCTGTCCGTCATCATCACGGCAAGTGTAAAGATATGCCTTGGCCACCAGCCCTGGAAAGCCATCAAGCCGGGCTCCGTTCAGACTGATGCGCTGTTCGATGATGCCCATGTCGTAGTCAGCGGGCAGGGTAAAACGGTAGTGCATGATAATCATAACGCCTCCTGTGCCAGCATCCGGCCGCCGCTAAAGCTCCACTCTTCGGTGCTGTTAAACTGAATAATGATCATCACGTCGTCAGGATCGATCGCCATCTCCGCCTGAAGCGTCGTACAGAGTGAATGATAAAACCGTTGCTTCTGTTGCCGCGTTCGCGGTCGGCCTGCCGTCACCTGAAACAGCACGAAATTGTCGCTACGCCCGCCGCTGAGATAGTGACGATCAAATACCCGCTGTCCGGCGGGCAGCATCTCAATCAACTGAAAGCAATCATGCTCAGGAACGTCAAATTCCGCGACCAGCGCCTGCTGAAGGAGCGTGGAGATCTGATGCAGAGCCGCCTCGCTGTAGCCCTGACGCAGGGTAATTCGGGTAAAGGGCATCAGTGATTATCCTCCAGATAACCCAGCGCGGTGACGGCGGCGGGCCAGCCTGCGTAAAACGCCAGATGGGTGAAGCTCTCCACCAGCTCATCCTGCGTCAGTCCATTTTGCCTGGCGAAATCGATGTGCCACGGCAGCTGCTGGACCCGCCCCAGCGCGGTTAACGTTGCCAGCGTCAGCAGGCTGCGTTCACGCGGTGACAACTGCTCGCGCTGCCAGATATCGCCAAACAGCACCTGCTGTGTCAGTTCGGCCAGTTTTGGCGCGCGCTGCGCCAGTGTTTCCCGATCAAGCGATTTTTTCATTGCACACTCCTCAGTGGTGAGACAGAGTGTCACTCAGGCCTTCAATCCTGAAAATCAAATTAATCAGCTCTTACCATCCATAATTACAGGACAATAATGAGCAAGGTACCGGAGTCCCTCGATATGGATGCGCTGCGCAGTTTCGTCGCGGGCATTGATGCCGGCAGCTTTGCCCTGGCGGCACAGCATCTGTGTCGGTCTGCCTCGGCCGTCAGTGCGCAGCTTAAAAAACTTGAGCAGCAATGCGGCACGGCGCTGGTGATGAAAAAAGGGCGTCATGTGCAGCTGACCCGCAGCGGCGAACAGCTGATGAGTTACGCCAGACGCCTGCTGTCGCTGAACGATGAGACATTGCGGGCAGTGAAAGGCGAAGCGTTGCAGGGCGAAATACGCATCGGGATGCAGGAGGATTTTGGCGAGGCATTGATGCCGGCCATTCTCGGCGCGTTCAACCGGCAGCATCCGGATGTGATGCTGACCGCACGCGTCGACAGAAATCTGCCGCTGCTTACGGCGCTGGCCCGTCATGAGCTGGACCTGGCGCTGCTGTGGCAGGCAGAGCAGCAGGCTGGCACGCAGTTAATTGGTCAGTGTCCGTTAGCCTGGATACAGCATCCGGCGTTTGATCTGGCGGGATATCTGCAACGCGGCGAGCCGCTGCCGCTGGTGGCATTCGATGCGCCGTGTGTCATGCGATCGCGCGCCATCGAGGCGCTGGATAAGGCAGGTATTCCGTGGCGGGTAGTGTTCACCAGCCACAGTCTTAGCGGGATCTGGGCGGCATTACAGGCCGGGCTGGGCATCACCCTGCGCACCCGCGCAGGGTTGCCGGAGACGCTGGTGATTGAATCACACCGGCTGCCAATGCCCGGCTATCTGGGTATCGCGCTCGCCCGCTCAGATCAGGGTGACGATCCGGCGCGAGCACTCTTGCAGCATCTGATCACGCAAGCCGCCCTGCCCTTTGTTCAGCGCTGACTACTGTCTGAAATGCCCGCTGAACCAGAGACGAACAGTATTCTGCTGAGATGTCGCGGTCGCCGAACAGAATATGAAACATCACCGGCGCCACGACCACATCGATGATGCGATCAACGTCAAAGCCTGATTCGCCGCGTGCCTCGGCCCGACTTTTCAGTGTTTCAAGATGCTGATAGGTAAACCCACAGCATTTCTGGCTCGCCACTTCAGCCTGACTTCCTATCACATCAGCCAGAAGCTCACGACCGACTTTGGACGACATCTCTTCAGCATACTGCTGGATGAACGCGGTAAGATCGCCGGCCGTCGATCCGGTATCTTCCGGTTCTGCAATGGGCCGCATCCGTGCCACGGCCACATCCGCCAGCAACTGGGACAGATCGCCCCAGCGCCGATAGATCGTGGAAGGTGTCACACCTGCCTGTTCGGCGATCATCGGCACTGTAATAGCTGAACGATCAAGCGTTTCAAGCAACCGGTTAACGGTGTTATGCACTTCCGCCTGAATACGTGCGCTGCGCCCACCCTGCCGAATCATCTCCCTCGCCATCACTTGCTCCCGCTTTTATCAGCCTGAACGTCATGGTTAAAGCAACGAAGTTGCATTAACAGATAGCGGCAGTGTACCGCATCTCAGACTGAGCAGGCGCTAATGTGTGCTATCGGACGATTGAGAATCAAGGCTGCAGTTTACTCAGGACAGATTTAACCGGCTCGGCGGTGAGATGTGACGAACGGTTATCTGATGCGCCTATCCATAAAAGACTGACTGCCATAACTGCTGAAATAAAAATTGTACGAATATCCATAAAGCCTCCCCCCTGATTAAGGTGGCTAAAGTAATCCACACAGCGGAGTATTAATCGCGGGATAAGAGAGGGTTTAAAGGGACTTAGTGCGAAAAGGTGGCGCAGATTTCGCCACGCCTGAATCACAAACGGGAAAGATCAGACAGATGCGGTAACGATGTTGCCAGCCGCAAGCCAGTCACGTCGTGTGAGGGTGTACATCAGGCTGGGAGGCAACCCCTCCGGATCGTCGACCTTTTTCAAAAAGGTTAAGCCGGCTTTTTCCAGTACCCGGCGCGAAGCCAGATGGTTTTCGCGCGTCACACCCGTAATGATGCTCAGCCCGGCCTCTTCGAATCCGTAACGAATGGCTCTGCGGGAAAGCTCGGTAGCATACCCTTTTCCCCAGGCAGCAGGCTCAAACCGGTAACCGAGATTATTCGTCTGACGACCGTCAAACTGGCTTCTGAACACACCGCCAAAACCAATAATTTTATCCGGATGGGCTTTCTCAAATATCGTCCAGTCGCCAAAACCCTGTTCCTGATAGCTCTGTAATATGCGCTCTATGGCCTGAATGGCATACGTTCTGTCGGGCCATGGACCTCGCGGGTTAAATTTATGCGTTTCGGGGTCGCCATAGATTCTGAAGAGGTCGTCAAGATCCTCACGAAGAGTATATCTGTAGAGCAGTCGCTCTGATTCCCAAACCATCCTGCGCTCCTTGTGGGTGCTGAATAAGCAATCTTTACTCTTTATATCAGCAACTTCTGCTGTCACCAACTCTGTTAATACTCTTAACGAACGGCGGCTAATTTCAGTGCACAAGTCGCGGTTTTCGTGCTCATCTGATTGCAGAAAATGGACCTCTCATCAGAGGCTGTCACTACGTTGTGTTGTGCTTCTGATATTGGTAAAGGGTGGAAAGAGGTTGCCGCCCCAGGTAATAAGCTGTTTTCGCGGCGGGAAGACGGATTCACCTGGGGCGATTGCCATAAAGGGTGGCGCACGGGTTCTGAATACGCTGCATGGGTGTTAAAGTGCTGCTTAAACTGGCGCGTCGGGTCTGTGTAGTCTCACCTTCAGCGTTATGAGGATCTGAATAGTGAAAGGAAAGTGCAAAAATGTCTGAACAGAGCAGCATTATCACTGAACTTACCGAACTTGAAGGTCTTTACGGCACGGTCGCCCGGCCCTCTGTCGCTAAAGAAACCGATCATATTCATCCCGCCTATCGTCCGTTTATCGCCGCCTCGCCTTTTGTGGCGCTGGCAACGTCGGGACCTGAGGGACTGGATGTTTCACCGCGCGGCGATCCGGCCGGATTTATCGAAATCGAAGATGACAAGACCCTGTTATTACCCGACAGACGCGGCAATAACCGCATCGACAGCCTGCGCAACATTCTGCATGACAATCGGGTAGCGCTGCTTTTTCTCATCCCTGGCATTGGCGAGACGTTGCGCGTGAACGGCACGGCAGCAATCAGCACCGACCCGGCGCTGCTTGAGCGCTTTGCCATCAACAATCAGCTGCCAAAAACCGTATTATGCATCACTGTGGAGAGCGTTTTCTTTCAGTGCAGCCGGGCGATTATTCGCTCCGGATTATGGGATGCCGAAACGCAGATCTCACGGCAATCGCTGCCCAGCACCGGTTCCATCCTCAAACAGATTGCAGAGATTGATGGCGATGCCTACGACAAAGCGCTGCCTGAGAGATTGAAGAACTCACTTTACTAATCGCCGTTCAGGGCCTGGAGGCTTCACTTGATCCGGCGTGCTGATGAGTGAAGTACTTATACTTTCGGAACGGAGATCACAAGTGCGCCTGCAGTCACGCCTCTAAGCGCAAACAGCGATAGCGTTACGCAAAGCTCTCCAGTATCTGCTTTGCATGCAGGTAGTCGTAAGAGGTCACTTCAATTTTATTATTGCTGAGATCGCTGAAATAGACGGACATCGACACGTCATGGTCGCTGACGCTGAAAGGGATTTTATTCTTACGGAGTACAGGCATAAGTTCGTTGAAAGATGAGGCTGCCACCCCGAAAGCCACCGTATGGCCTGGTGGCTGAGATTTTCGCAGGAAAAGAGAGAGTGATGCCCTGTTATTTCTTATGACCAGCGGCCCACCCTGTTCAAACCAGAAGTACAGGGAAGGGTCGCGTTCAAAGCCCAGGATCTCGTTGTACCACTTTTCTGCCTGTTCAATATTTTCAACGTAGAGATGGATATGATCGATCTCAGCTATCTTCATCATCTGGCTCCCTGATTGTTATTAACAGTGAGACTCGCCGAAATATTATTGATAAACAACCCGCAAAGCACATAACAACACGTATCAGGAAACGGACAGAGAAGAGTGCAGGAAAGCGGCCCGGAGAGACAAAGCGCAGGCAAAGGGAGAGCGGATGTGAGTTAGCATAAACGAGCCCCATTTGGGGTTGTAACGCTTGCATCAGGTCACACAATTACAATATGGACCAGACCTTTATGCTTTCCAGGAATTTATAATTATTAAGCTTTAACTGTCAGCCAGTGTTGATTTACCGCGGGTCGATAAGATCTACGACCAAAGACAATATTTCATCCATAACATGTGGCTCAACGGTGGCGGCATAGCTTGCCCTGCGCGCAGTCAGGTCAAGCGAGCGCACCTGATAGCACAGCGCCACGCCGGTCACTTTGCCGGTATCTGTGCTGTTACCGTCCAGATAAACGGTCACGCCCTGTGAGCGTGATGCGCCGCCGCCACTTGTTACCGGCACGCAAACTGCCGTTCCCAAAGCCGCAACCAACTCCCGTTGCGAGATAACAAGGTAATAATGCGGCCCTTTAAACTCTCGCCCTTCAACCGGATCGCCATTAACGTGCCAGATTTCGCCTTTCTGCGGCACTCTCCTTGAAACCATCAGATATGCTCCCTGCCCTGCGGCGCGTCGTTCAGCCCGTCGGCGGCCTCTTCGTTATACTGTTGAATTTCCTGCTGATCGATACCGGCCAGCAACTGAGCAACTGTGCGGCGACCGCGTGGTACACGCGTTACCGGCACAATATTCACGGATTCGCCTTCTGCGGTGACGTCCAGCTCAATGCCAACGGTCCAGCCCGCTCTGGCAGCAATCTCGCTGGGGATAGTCAGCACGACCGCCCCGCCCTGCTGACGAAGTCTTGTTGAAGCCATATCTCCTCCCATGTGTGACTTAGTAACACAAAGCTTACCACAGGGTGACACTAAGTCACACAGCAAAATAGGTTAAAGCAAAGATATTGCATTAAGGCACAGATAGCCGTATACCTTATTAAAAGCTAATACTTTGCATTAAGGTAATTTCATGAACCCCACATTGACGCCTCAGGCTGCTGCCCGCACCACGCTTTTCAGTTTTACCGGTGCGGCGCTGATCTCCGCCACCAGCAGTGCGCCAACGCCGCTCTACCCACTTTATCGCAGCCTGTTCCATTTGACGCCGACCATGCTGACGCTGATCTTTGGTGCCTATACTTTCGCGTTACTGGCCGCGCTGCTGACGGTCGGTAAAGTGTCCGACTATACCGGCCGCCGCCCGCTGATGCTGCTGGCGCTGGCGATCAATGCGGTCGCGCTGGTGATCTTTATGTCTGCCGGTTCTGCGGCGACCTTAATCGCCGCCCGGCTGGTGCAGGGCTTTGCAACCGGTATTGCCTTACCGACCTTTGGTGCCAGCCTGATTGACGCCAGTAAAACCCGTGGGCCACTGCTGAACTCATTCACCGCCTTTCTGGGGATGACGCTGGGCACGCTGGCGGGCGGCATACTGGTCACCTTTGCGCCCTTTCCCACGGTGACGCTTTACGCGCTGCTGCTGATACTGATGCTGGTTGCCATGGCGCTGTTGCCGCTAATACCAGAAACCATTGCGCCTCAGCCGGGTGTTCTGGCCGCACTGCGACCTCAGGTCAGCATACCGCGACGCGCGCTGGGTCCGCTGTTAATGGTGACGCCGGTTAATATCGCAACCTGGATGCTGGGCGGATTTTACCTTTCACTGATGCCCTCAATGGTGGCGAACGCAACCGGCCTGACCTCGCCTTTTATCGGCGGCTCGATTGTGGCGACGCTGATGCTGAGCGCAACGGCAGCAGTATTTCTCTTTCGCCCGTTACCGCCTGCGCGGGCATTAGTTATCGGTACGCTGATGCTGATAGCGGGCGTCAGCGTCACGCTTGCGGGCCTTTCTCTGCACAGCGTGGCCTGGCTCTATCTCGGCACTGCCATTGCGGGTCAGGGATTTGGATCGATTTTCTCCAGCGTGCTGAAGATCATTATGCAGTTAGCTGAAAGTCATGAACGCGCCGGACTGTTCTCCGCCTTTTTTGATCAAAAGCTATCTCGCCTTTGCCCTCCCTGCGATTGCCGCCGGAATGGCAGCGCCGCATATCGGGCTGAACCATACCGCCTGGTTCTATGGCATGACCATCATCGTGCTGGCACTGGTGTCGCTGCTGGCGATCAGAGGTCGCGCTTTAGCCGGAGCGGCCAGTTAATAAACGCGCCCGACGCGGCCAGATATCTGCCGCGTCATCCACAAACGGTAATTTTCACTTACACTCAACGGATTAATTTCAGGCGCAGTTGCTGCGTGATACCGTGAGTATGATGTCGAAATCCCAATCTGATGCGGTCTTAGCCCGGTTTTCATCCGCCACACGACGCTGGTTTTCTGCCACCTTTGCTGCTCCCACGCCGGTGCAGCAGGCGGCATGGCAGGCGATAGCCAGCGGAGAGCATGCGCTGGTGATCGCCCCGACCGGTTCAGGGAAGACGCTGGCGGCCTTCCTCACCGCCATCGACACGCTGTTTCAGTTCCGAACCACCCAGCCCTCACCTGCACGTGAAACGACCACCCGCATTCTCTATATTTCACCGGTTAAAGCGCTGGCCGCGGACGTACAGCGCAACCTTAATCTGCCGCTGGCAGGCGTTTACGCTGAGCGGCAGGCGCTGAATGAGCCAGAGATCACGCTGAATATCGGAATGCGATCCGGCGATACGCCCGGTGCAGAGCGCGCCAGGCTGGTGCGCCGCCCGCCCGATATCCTGATCACCACGCCCGAGTCACTGTTTCTGATGCTGACCTCAAAAGCGCGAACGACGCTGCAGGGCGTGACCACGGTCATCGTCGATGAGGTGCATGCGGTGGCGGGATCGAAGCGGGGTTCCCAGCTGGCGCTGAGCCTGGAGAGGCTGGATGCGCTGCTGCCACAGCCCGCCCAGCGTATCGGGCTTTCCGCTACGGTAAGGCCGGTTGAGCGGGTCGCCGCCTTCCTTGGCGGCTGTCAGCCCGTTCAGGTCGTTAATCCGGCCGCCGATCGGACGCTGCACCTGACCATCGAGGTGCCGGTCGAAGATATGACCGATATCGCCAGCCCCGATGACCTGACCGGTGAAGCCTCCTCTGCCAGCGGTTCGATCTGGCCGCACATTGAAGCGCGCATTCTGCAGCAGGTCATGTCCCATCGCGCCACGCTGGTGTTTGTGAATTCGCGTGGTTTGGCGGAAAAGCTGACTGCGCGTCTCAATGCGCGTTATCTGGCGCAGCAGACAACCGCTGGCGATTGGGATGCAGAACCGGACGACAGTGATGATCTTATTGCCCGCTCACATCACGGTTCTGTCTCGAAGGAGCAGCGAGGCGAGATTGAAGCCGCACTGAAGCTGGGCAGACTGCGTTGCGTGGTGGCGACTTCCAGTCTGGAACTTGGCATTGATATGGGGCCGGTGGATCTGGTGATCCAGGTGGGCGCACCGCTTTCAGTCGCCAGCGCACTGCAGCGGGTGGGACGCGCCGGACATCAGGTTGGCGGCGTATCAACCGGCATCCTGTTTCCGCGCACCCGGCGCGATCTGCTGGATTCGGCCGTCATATTGCAGTCAATGCGTGCGGGCCAGCTCGATGCGCTGGCTCCGCCGCGTAACCCGCTCGATATTCTGGCGCAGCAAACCCTGGCGGCCGTCGCAATGGATCCCTTAGATGTCGATGCGTGGTACGCGCGGGTCTGTCGGGCCGATCCGTTTCGCACTCTGTCGCGTCGGCTGTTTGATGCCACGCTCGATATGCTGGCGGGTAAGTTTCCCTCAGACGCTTTTGCTCAGCTGCGGCCGCAGCTGGTGTGGGATCGTCAGAGCGGATTGCTGACGCCGCGACCCGGCGCTCAGCATCTGGCAGTGACCAGCGGCGGCACCATTCCCGATCGCGGCATGTTCAGCGTCATCCTGCCGGAAGGCGAAGAGCAGGCTGGCTCACGTCGTGTCGGCGAACTGGATGAAGAGATGGTCTATGAGTCGCGGGTCAATGACATTATTACCCTGGGCGCAACGTCGTGGCGGATTCAGCAGATTACCCACGACCAGGTACTGGTGGTGCCTGCGCCAGGCCGTCCGGCTCGTCTGCCTTTCTGGCGCGGAGAAGGTGTGGGCCGCACGGCCGAATCGGGTGCCAGCCTCGGGCTGTTTCTGCGTCATCTGAGTGCGGCTTCACCGGTAGACGCGCAGGAGCAGTTGCGCGCGCTGGGGCTGGATGCCCGCGCAGTCACAAATCTGCTGGCTTTGCTGGCTGAACAACGCACCGCGACCGGCGTACTGCCGGACGATCGCACGTTGCTGATTGAACGCTGCCGTGACGAAATCGGCGACTGGCGGATGATCCTGCATTCGCCCTGGGGAAAGCGGGTCAATGCGCCCTGGGCGCTGGCGATTGCCGCCCGAATCCAGCAACGCCTGGGCATTGATGCTTCTGTTGCGGCCAGCGATGACGGCATCGTGGCCCGCTTTCCCGCCAGTGAGGGAGTATTACCCGGCGCTGACCTGTTTATGTTCGACGCCGACCAGTTGACCCGTGAGGTCACTGAGAGTGTCGGTCAGTCGGCGCTGTTTGCCGCCCGCTTCCGTGAATGTGCCTCACGCGCTCTGCTGCTGCCGAGGCGTAATCCGGGCAAACGTTCGCCGCTCTGGCAGCAGCGGCTGCGCGCTGGTCAGTTGCTGGAAGTTGCACGACAGTATGACGATTTCCCCATCCTTATCGAAACCGCACGCGAATGTCTTCAGGATGTCTACGATCTGCCTGCCCTGCACCAGCTGATGGAACAGATGGTACAGGGAAAGGTAAAGCTGGTCGAGGTGACGACCGAACAGCCCTCCCCTTTTGCCGCGCCGCTGCTGTTTGGCTATGTTGCAGAGTTTATTTACGCCAGCGACGCCCCCCAGGCAGAACGGCGCGCCTCACTGCTGGCGCTCGACAGTAATCTGCTGGGTGAGCTACTCGGCCAGACCAGCAAGCGTGATTTGCTGGCACCTGACGTCGTTGAGCAGGTTGAACAGGAACTGCAGCGCATCGATTCCCGCTATCAGGCGCAGCACACCGAAGGCATTATCGATCTGCTGCGCGATCTTGGCCCGCTCCCGGTTGCC
This sequence comes from Pantoea sp. 1B4, assembly GCF_016925765.1. Taxonomy (NCBI): domain Bacteria; kingdom Pseudomonadati; phylum Pseudomonadota; class Gammaproteobacteria; order Enterobacterales; family Erwiniaceae; genus Pantoea; species Pantoea sp. 1B4. The sequence continues at coordinate 144,897 of NZ_JAEUWZ010000005.1, forward strand.
GGTATTGCGGCACGTTTCAGTGGCAACGCTCAGCAGATCGCGGAAGCCATAACGCAGTTTGCTGCCGCGCAGCGAATGATCCCGATCACCCTTGCCGGTGAAGAGCGCTGGGCAATCATTGAAGATGCAGCCCGCCTGCGCGACGCACTGGCCGTTGTACTGCCTGACGATCTGCCCGAAACATTTCTGGAGCCGCAGGCCGATCCGCTACGCGATCTCATTAATCGCTACGCCCGAACCCATACCCTGTTCACTGCCCGACAGCTGGCCACGTATTTTGGTCTGGGTATCGCCATTGTGAATGAGGTGCTGCTTTCCCTGCATCAGCAGGGCAACCTGCTCAATCTGGGTTCGCCAGAGGGCGCATCGGATACGGAGTGGGTTTCCACAGAGATCTTCAAACGGTTACGCTTACGTTCACTGCAATCAGCACGTGAAGCAACCCGGCCTGTTCCACCTGCCGCCTGGATCAACCTGCTGCTGGAGCGTCACGGTGTGCTTAACACGCAGCGTGAAGAGCATCACGGGGTTAACGGGCTGTTGCGGGTAGTTGAGCAACTTGCGGGCGTGCCGCTACCGGCCTCGCTGTGGGAGTCACAAATCCTGCGCGCCAGGATAGCCGACTATCAGCCCGCGATGCTCGATGAACTGTTAGCCAGTGGCGAGGTTACCTGGTGCGGACATAAAGCGCTGGGTCAGAATGATGGGTTGATTTCGCTGCACCTCACGGAATATGCCGCTGAAACACTGCCGGTGATTGACACCACACAGCCTCTGACGCCGATTCAGCAGGCGACTCTCGACGCATTGAGCCGGGGTGGCTCGTGGTTTGTTCATGAGATCATGGCACAGATGGACGAGGCAGAGACGCAAACCACCGACGTTTATGCTGCCCTGTGGCAACTTGTGTGGCAAGGCTATGTCACCGCCGATAGCTGGATTGCGGTGCGTGGGCTGCTGACCACGCCAGGCGCCCCCCCGTTCACGTCCCGCGCGTTCCCTGCGCACCCGTTTTGGTCAGCGCTTCACCCCGGGCGCACTTTCTGCACGCCGACCGGCGGTCAACACGCTGGCTGGTCGCTGGTCGCGGGTTAACCGACAGGAGGTTGCTCCTGCCCGGCTGGCCCTGTCGCTGGTGGAAAATCTTCTCGACCGTTATGGGGTGATCAGCCGGGGTAGCGCGATATCGGAGCAGATCCCCGGAGGATTCCCGGCGTTACAGCCGGTATTACGCAGCATGGAAGATGCCGGACGGCTGCTGCGTGGCCGGTTTGTCGCTGGTGCGGGCGGCGCGCAGTTTGCCGACCATAACACCATTGAGCGGCTGCGGGAGCTGGCAGAAAAGCCGCTGACCGCGACAGAGGCTGTGGCGCTGGCCGCACCGGACCCGGCAAATCCGTTTGGCGCGTTGCTGAGCTGGCCGCTCCACGCCAGCGGCATCCGCCCGACCCGCCGTCAGGGGGGGACGCGTGGTGATTGCAGGCGGCGCGCTGGTACTTTACCTGACGCCGGGAGGCAAAGAGTTGCTGACATTCATCGACGATCCCGCGCTGCAGCAGGTCGCGGTGGCGGCGCTGGGCCTGGCACTGAAGCGTGAAAAGCCCGCGAGTTTCACGCTGGAGAAGGTAGATGGTGAACCGGTTTCGCAGTCACCGCTGCTTAACGCGTTGCGACATGCCGGATTTTCACGGGTGCCGCAGGGGTTTAGCTGGTATAGCTGAGCTGTTTTCGCGCTCGTTTTTTTCGCGGACAAAGTCGATAAATGCCTGAAGCGGAGCGGGGATCAGGCGGCGATCGTTGTAATAGAGCCACGGACCGGAGAAAGTCAGCCACCAGGGCTGCAGCAGCGGTTCCAGCCTGCCGCTGTCAAGGGCTGGCCTGAGCCACTCGTCAAACAGATATATCACGCCGCTTCCGGCGATGGCCGCCTCCACCGCCAGATCCATTGCGCCACCGACCGAAACCACCAGCGGCCCGCTGGTTTCAACGCTGATCTCTTCGCCCTCGTGGCTGAAGGTCCAGTCAGCCATGATGCCGCTGGCATAACGGCCACGCAGACAGCGATGATGGATCAGGTCGCGCGGATGTTCCGGTCGGCCATGTTCTGCCAGATAAGCCGGAGAAGCCGCCAGCGCGAACCGTTGCTGTCTGGGGCCAATGGGCATCGCCACCATATCCTGCTCCAGCCGCTCATCATAACGAATTCCGGCGTCACAACCGTCTCGAAAGACATCCTGCACGCTGCTCTCCGCCACAATTTCCAGCCGGATGTCGGGATAACGCTGCAAAAATTCCGGCACCAGCGCGGGCAGCACCAGCCGCGTAGCACTGACCGGCACATTCAGCCGCAGCGTGCCACCAGGGGTGTTACGGTAGCGATTCACCGCATCCAGCGCGGCGTTAACTTCATTGATCGCGGGCAGCAGACGTTCCATCAGCGCCCTGCCCGCTTCGGTTAACACCACGGTGCGGGTGGTGCGGTGAAACAGACGAATGCCCAGCTGTTGTTCTGCCCGTCGTACCGCATCGCTCAGGCGTGACGCATTGCTGCCGGTGACGCGTGCCGCTTCACGAAATCCCCCCCGCTTTTGCCACCGCCACGACGGCATCCAGCAGCGCCATATCGATCGCCATTGTGCATCACCCCGTACAGTCTGTCCTGATTTCACCGGATAGTTGCACAGCTGAATCACCGTTACAATTGATCTACATTCACGCAGGAGGTTTTCATGTCAAACACCACCATGACTTTTACGTTAGGCGATCGTGAAGTTAACCGTATTGGCTACGGCGCAATGCAACTGGCCGGGCCGGGCGTCTTCGGCCCGGTAAAAGATGAAGCCCGGGCAATCCAGGTTTTGCGCGACGCTGTCGCGGCAGGCGTTAATCATATCGACACCAGCGATTTTTACGGTCCGCACGAAACCAACCAGCTGATTAAAAAAGGCGCTCCATCCCTATCCGCAGGATCTCTGCATCGTCACCAAAGTGGGTGCCCGACGCGACGCCAAAGGCGGCTGGCTGGCGGCGATGGAGCCAGAGGCGCTGACGCAGGCAGTGGAAGATAACCTGCGCAACCTGGGGCTGGATGTGATTGAGGTGGTGAACCTGCGCAGTATGTTGCATCCGGCCAGGCCCAAAGAAGGCTCTCTTAAGCCACAACTGGAGGCGCTGCTGGCGTTACAGGCACGCGGACTGATTCGCCATATTGGACTGAGTAACGTTACCGCCACGCAGATCGCAGAAGCTCAGGCGATGACGCCGATTGTCTGCGTGCAGAATATGTATAACCTGGCGCATCGACAGGATGATGAGCTGGTGGATCAGCTGGCGCAGCAGGGAATTGCGTATGTGCCGTTCTTCCCGCTGGGCGGCTTCTCTCCGTTGCAGTCGGATCAGCTTAATGAAGTGGCTGCATCCCTGAATGCCACGCCGATGCAGGTCGCACTTGCGTGGCTGCTGCGGCGATCGCCAAATATTCTGCTGATTCCAGGCACCTCTTCCCCGGAACATCTTAAAGAGAATCTTGCCAGCGACAGCCTGGAACTGTCGGATGATGTGATGGAAATGCTGAACGCTATTTAACATCAGGCCCGCACGATGCGGGCCTGATGCTGTACTGATTCAGAAACTGCTGAGGCAGGCCGCAAGTTGCGGCTTGTCGCTACAACTGATGTGGTGATCGATTCGGTTAATCATATAAGGATAAAACGGGTTAGAGGTGGCGCGCATAATCGAGTCCAGCCCGACAATCAGCACCGCACTCTCGCCGCGCAGTGACAACGTCCCAAAACTGATACCAAACTCATTCTTCTGCGCGGGCGCACTGCCATATAACCCATCCTCGGCCGGGAACGGAATCGCAACGTGCGACAGCGAGTAGAGACCCGCCGGATAGGCAATTGCCAGCGGCTGAATCCGTTCCTGCATCTCTCCCACGGGAACGCTTTTTGTCACCATTTCGAGCGAGGTGGCGGAGGCATTGGTGATCACCGTGGATGAGTAATTCCGACGCGCCGCAGGCAACAGCTGATTAACCGCGGTATATGAGGAGTGGCGGAATAACGGACTGACGCTGACCGCCTGATTGATATCGAACAGCACCAGTTCGCTGCCGTTCACTGGCAGATAATTATAGAGCGAGCGGATGACCGAAGGCGTACTGACGGTGGAATCCATGACCGACTGAAAGGTCAGCACGGGCGGGAAACCGGAGAGCTGCTGATTACGCGCATATTGCAGGATCTCTTTCTGCAGCGCCTGCGTCAGTAAATAGGTCTGCCGGGCAGCGTGAACCGGAAAAGAGTTGTATTTAAACGGATTAAACTCCGGCACGATATTCAGCCAGGCCGTTTTCGAAAAGGCAGGGAAAACAGAGGGCAACCCGGCAACACCTGCGAACCGGGCAAAACGAGTCACACCGATCATCGGCGATAACAGAATCAATTGCTGCGGACGACGCAGCGTATGATCGCCCAGGCTGTCGAGCGCATATTTTACCGCCAGCGCCCCGCCGTTCGAGAAACCCACCAGATGCAGCGGCGTCTGCGTGCCCGCCAGCCGGGTCGCTTCCCGCACCGCCAGACGTGTGGCGGCCATCCAGTCCTGCCAGTCAACATCGGTCAGACCCGAAGGCACCGTACCATGACCCGGTAACCGTATCGCCACTGCCACATAACCCTGCTGACGGTAAGCCTCCGCCACATGCCGCAGACTATAAGGACTGTCGGTCAGTCCATGTAATAGCACCACCGCACCGCGCGGCGTGCTCGTCGGTTGCAGAATATAGGAACGGTTCCAGTCCTGCGCGAAATGCCCCGGATAGATCATGCTGCCGGCATAGTATCGGTTGAGTGGCGTTTTTTCTTCCGCATCCAGCCGGTTGCTGACCTGCTGCTTCATCTCGTCGAACAGATGATTTTCGGCCTTGAGGTAGTCGGCATAGGTCGCATTATCAAGCTGTTCCACTGTCAGTTCATGCGGGACCCAGGTGTGCCAGCGATGTAACTCCGGCCCGCGCTCCGCTTCATAGATTCGAATAATCAGTAGCAGCAGTAACAGTACTCCAGACGCAATCGCAAGACGCCAGAGCCTGCGGGTAACGGTTTTCCACCTCCGGGTCATAAATCCTTTCCTGAAAAATTAAAATGCATAGCGAAACCACGCGAATAGCACGTTGCCATTATTGTACGTGCCCGGAATATAGGTGAACTGTACATTCAGCGCCTTATAACCGGCAGAGAACAGCGGCAGAATAATCGGTAGCGGAATATAGTTACCAAAATCTTCGCGTGCAGTGATACCGGCTGTTAATCCCGCGCCAAGACGAAAGTCCTGATTCGAATCTGGATACCAGCCCTTCTCCCAGCCATAACCGACAATCGGCTGCCACTCATTATGTGAGTCTTTAAAAGCCATTGCATAAAGCGCGCTCCAGTTGCCGCTGTCGCTGTAGCGGGAAATGCCCAGACCGCCTCCCCAGGGATTCTCGTTATAGTTATCGGTTTTTTCTTTGTCGTACATAAAGCGGGCGTGCCAGCTGATAAATGGCAGGTAGAGATCGGTATGCTGAGGCGCGTTCCAGGTCTGCGCAACATCGTCAGTGAATCCATTCCACCAGGAGGAGATTGGTGTGTTTTCAGCATGCAATGGCGCAGTAGTCAGCAATGCGGCAAAAACTGCCGTAGTGGTTGAAATTTTCATAGTGCGTACCGGTCAGCGTGCGGAGCAGATGAAAAATGAGTATAGCGCAGAGCCTGAGGCAATCTTTGTCAGCGGTCATGCTTCGCTTAATCGGTAGTTTCTGAAGACAATAACGACAGCTTATTCAGTCAGGGTCTGGCGATTTCAGCCTGAAATCGCCAGACCTGTTTGAAAATTAATCGAGGAAAAATGGCTGATTACAGTGAATGTTGTCTGCTGGGATTTAGTGAGGATAAGGACCGGGAAAATGCGGTGCAACGGTATGTAAGAAGATAAGGAGGTAACAAGATAAGGCGATAAGGAGGTAAAACCGGATTCAGCCGGTGGGCTGAATCCGGTGGGAGACTCAGGAGGCTTCAGCCTCTTTTGGCTTTTCACCAAACTTCTCTTTCATGTGTGACTCAATCTCTTCCAGGCTTTTGCCCCGCGTCTCTGGCACCATCGCCATCACGAAGATCAGCGACCCGACGTTAATCGCGGCAAAGATAAAGAAGGTGGTGCTGCCGGCATATTCCATTATCGGTGGAAAACCGAAGGCGACTATCGCGTTAAAGATCCACTGTAGTGAGACAGCGCCGCCAGTTAACACGCCGCGCAACTGCATCGGGAACAGTTCCGACATCATCAGCCAGTAGACTGGCGAAATGCACATCTGCATGCAGAACAGGAACAGCAGAATACAGGCCAGGGCGAGGTAGCTCTGCATCAGGCTGGGAGCGATAAAGGTCATCACGCTGCCCAGCATAATCTGCGAAGCGACCACCAGACACAGGCCGGTAATCAGCATCGTCCGGCGCGGGAAGCGACTGACCGCCCAGATACCTACAATCGCCGCCACCACTGAGACCACGCCGTTACCGATGGTCGCGGCAATCGAGGCGCTGGTGCCAAGTCCGGTCTGTTTAAGGATGATCGGGGTGTAATACATAAAACCATTTACCCCGGTGAACTGTGCGACAAAGCCCAGACCGACGCCGATAACCATCAGGCGAATCACCCACTTTTCACGGATCAGGGTTTTCGCATCCGGCCCACGTTCCGCCGCTCTCGCCTGCTTCTTCATCTGCGCCATTTCATGGCGCACTTCACGCGGCGTTTCACGCAGATACTTCAGGATCTTTTTAGCCTCTTTCAGCCGCCCTTCCGCCACCAGCCAGTGTGGTGAGGCGGGAACGAAGAACGTGCCGATAAACAGTAAAAGACCCGGCACCATGGCAATTGCCAGCATATAGCGCCACAGGTGCTCATCATGTAGCAGATAGCTCAGCAGCGTACTGGCAACATAAGCAATGAGCTGTCCGGTAACGATCATCAGCTCATTGCGGCTGACCAGCGGCGCACGCAGGCGCGGTCCGGCAATTTCGGCGATAAACACCGGCACGGTAGAGGAACCGCCACCGACAGCAATCCCCAGCAGGAAGCGCATTGCCACCATGACATTGACAGAAGGCGCCAGCGCTGTTCCCAGTGAACCCAGCACAAAAATAACCGCCAGGCTGCGTAGTGTAATACGCCGGCCAAACCGGTCAGAGAAGAAACCACTCAGGAAAGAGCCTATCGCGGCACCGAACACCAGCGAAGAGGCTACCAGCCCTTCAGTGAATGAATTCAGTCCAAGTCCACCCTGATCGGGTGGTGAGGTCATGTAGGGTAACGCACCCGAGATTATCCCGGTGTCATAACCAAAAGCCAGCGCGCCCATAGTGGCAACCAGTACCACTAAAAAAATGCGCTGGCGTACCGTATCCGCAGGCGCGTGATCGCCCGCTTCACCAGAGTCTGGTGTATTCGTACTCATAATATCCCTGCCATTAATTAGTTAAACATCCGTTTGATTAAATTTCATACGGAATAGAAATGGAACATATTTACCGAGTGGGTAAAGAAGTGTAGACGGTATTTAAAAGTTAGCTTTAGCAATGCGATTTTTATAACAGGGATAGTTAACCGGATAAATAAACCAGCGCAATAATGACGTCGTGAAAGTTATTTTAACATTAGGTTAACACTTTCAGTTCCTGCTGGATCCAGCTCAGGAAATGCGCGACGCGGGGAAACTGGGCAAATCCACGCGGGAAGACCAGATGATGGGCGCTGACGGGCAGACTCTCCTGTTCGGACAAGACTCTGACCAGTTTTCCACTGCGCAGATAATCCTCCGCCAGCAATTCACTTTCAAATATAAGACCGTGGCCTAACATCGCCGCCTCAAGACTCATATAAGAGCGATCAAAGCGAAATAACCACTCTTTATCTGGCTGAGGTAATTGCTGAGAAGCAAACCACTGCGGCCACTGAATAAGCGGCGACTCCGATAATATCAGCGCATGATGAATTAAATCAGCGGCCTGATTAACAGGATGTTTTTTCAGATACTCAGGCGAGGCCAGCACCGACATTCTTTCGTGGCGGATCGTTTTAATCTCGAATGCGTTCCAGTCCGGGAATCCATGGCGTATCGCAATATCAATATTGTCGCGGCTGAAAGATAAATTCTCGTAAGAGCAGTAGAGCGTGAGCTGGAACTCGGGATAGCTGTCGCGAAATTTATGGATGCGCGGCAACAGCCACAGCAGACCGAAACTGGGCGCGCAGTGGATCCTGAGGTTGCTGCGGGCTTTCTCGTTACTGATGCGTGCAGTCGCCTGCGTCAGACTCAGCAGTATCGGACCAATCTCCCTGAGGTAATGCTCACCCGACAGCGTCAGCACTACGCCCTTTGCCGAACGATTAAACAGAATACAGCCCAGTTCACGCTCCAGTTTTGCCAGCTGATGACTGGCCGCCGAAGGCGTAATACTTAATTCCTCGGCCGCACGCGCGACATTACCAAAATGGGCCACCTGCTCAAAAACCCGCAGTGATTTAATCGAAGGTAAGTGATCAGACTGCTTTTCCATCCGCCTCTCCACACTGGAATTTTGTGATGTGTGCCCATTTTTAAATCGCAGAATTGTTAACTGCATCAAACCAACAAATTCATTCAGCATCAAATGAATTTTTTTGCATTGCCAATATTAGCCGCTTTATCAATTCTGATCGTGACCCTGCCGGTAGCGATACCGAACCACTAATAATTATTTTTCTGGAGTAAACAATGTTACTCGAAAACAAAGTTGCGATTATTACAGGTGCCGCCTCTCAGCGCGGCATTGGCCGGGCTACAGCCGCCTGTTTTGCTCAACATGGTGCGCGCGTGGTGGTGCTCGATTTAGATCTGCAGGCCGCCCAGGCCAGCGCACAGTCTTGTGGTGAGGGGCATCTCGGCCTGGCCACCGATGTGACCGATCCCCTCTCTGTTCGTCGTGCCATCGACCAGGTTCTTGAGCATTTCGGCCGTATTGATGTGCTGGTCAACAATGCAGGTATTACTCAGCCGGTTAAAACACTGGAAATCGGCATCGAGGATTACAACCGTATTCTTGATGTCAATCTGCGCGGCACGCTGCTGATGTCTCAGGCGGTCATCCCCACCATGCAGCAGCAGAAAGGCGGCAGCATCGTCTGCCTGTCCTCGGTCTCAGCACAGCGCGGCGGCGGGATTTTCGGTGGGCCGCACTACAGTGCCGCTAAAGCGGGCGTACTGGGCCTGACTAAAGCGATGGCGCGCGAATTTGGCCCTGACCAGATACGTATTAATGCCCTGACGCCCGGTCTGATCCAGACGGACATTACTGGTGGACTGTTACAGGATGAACGCCGCCACGCCATTCTCGACGGAATTCCGCTCGGCCGCCTTGGGTCCGCCAGTGACGTCGCCAACGCTGCGCTGTTTCTCGCCAGCGATCTCTCCGGTTATCTCACCGGCATCACGCTGGATGTGAACGGCGGCATGCTGATCCATTAAATAGCACCCTTCCCTGCCCGCACGCCTGGCGGGCTAACTTCGGGAGTGAACACCATGACCACGCTTAACCTGAGCGCAGCCTCTGCTGCGCGCGATATCACCTATCGCAAAATTGCCTGGCGCCTGATGCCCTGGCTGATGCTCTGTTATCTCTGCGCCTATCTTGATCGCGTCAATGTGGGCTTCGCTAAATTACAGATGATGGATGATTTGTCACTCAGCGAAACCGTGTATGGACTGGGTGCCGGGATCTTTTTTTATCGGCTACTTCTTCTTTGAGGTGCCGAGTAACCTGATCCTGCACCGTGTCGGCGCACGCCGCTGGATTGCCCGCATTATGATCACATGGGGAATCATCTCAGCCCTGTTCGCCTTTGTTGAAACCGCGTGGCAGTTTTACCTGCTGCGCTTTCTGCTCGGCGTCGCCGAGGCCGGTCTTGCGCCAGGTTTACTGCTCTACCTGACCTACTGGTTTCCATCACATCGTCGCGCGCGTATGACCGTGCTCTGGTTTGTCGCCATTCCGCTCTCAGGGATGATTGGCGGCCCGCTCTCAGGCTGGATTATGGCGACCTTTGCAGGCTTTCACGGATGGGCAGGCTGGCAGTGGATGTTTATGCTGGAAGCTATCCCCACCATTGTTATGGGATTAGTGGTACTGCTGGTTCTGAAGGATCGTGTTGAACAGGCCGAGTGGCTGGACGAAGATGAGAAACGCCGGGTGCGTGCCGATCTGGATGAGGATAATCAGCAGAAAGCCTGTCATGGCACGGTAAAAGCTTTTGTCGCCGACCGTCGTCTGTGGCTGCTGGCGCTGATCTACTTCTGTGTGGTGATGGGTCAGTACGCCCTGACTTTCTGGTTACCGACGCTGGTGAGAAACTCAGGCGTTAGTGAACCGCTGCATATTGGGCTGCTGACCAGTCTGCCTTACCTCTGCGCCATTATCTTTATGCTGCTGGCCGGGCGCAGTGGCGATCGCTATCGTGAACGCCGCTGGCATCTGATTGTTCCGATGCTGATCGGACTCACCGGACTAACGCTGGCGACCCTGCTGAGCCATAGCGTCTCCCTGTCACTGCTCTCCCTTTGTATTGCCGCTGCGGGCATTCTTTCCGCCTCATCGCTGTTCTGGATGTTGCCGACCAATCTGTTAGGTGGCGTCTCTGCCGCCGCAGGCATCGCCGCCGTGAACTGCATTGCTAATCTGGCCGGTTTTTTCTCACCGTGGCTGATAGGCACCATCATCACCGCAACCGGTACGCCCGCTTCCGGAATGTACTTTATTGCTGCCGTCCTGCTGGGTGGCGCGCTATGCGTGCTGCGCATCCGGGCAGCGGACGTTAATCGTTAATCAGGAGGTAATATGACTGACTCTCGTCACGCTTCACACGTGCTCTCATTGCAGCAACGAGCCACCAATATTCGCCGTCATGCCTTATTAATGGGGCAGGTTCAGGGGCAGGGATATATCGGTCAGGCGCTGGGTGCAGCCGATTTGCTTGCTGTCAGCTATTTCCACGCCATGAATTACCGGCCGGATCAACCTGAGTGGGAAGACCGCGATCGCTTCTATCTGTCGATTGGCCATTACGCTATCGCCCTTTACGCCGCCCTGCTGGAAGCAGGCGTGATACCTGAAGAGGAAAGGGAAACCTATGGGACTGATGAGAGCCGCTTGCCGATGTCCGGCATGGCTGCCTATACCCCAGGCATGGAAATAACCGGCGGTTCACTGGGTCATGGCTTAGGTATTGCTGTGGGTGCCTGTCTGGGGCTGAAACAGAAAGGCTCGCAGGCACGAGTCTATAACCTGCTTTCAGATGGTGAACTGAATGAAGGCTCTACATGGGAAGCGGCAATGTCCGCCTCACACTGGCAACTTGATAACCTGATCGCCCTTATCGACGTCAACAATCAGCAGGCTGACGGCCATAGCAGTGAGATTCTCGCTTTTGAACCCATTGTGGATCGCTGGCAGGCTTTTGGCTGGTACACCCAGCGGGTTGATGGCAACGATATCTCTGCTTTGCAGGCCGCCTTTGATGCGGCTCGCAGCTGGCCCGAACCCCAGCCGCGCGTCATCATTTGCGATACCCGAATGGGCAAAGGGGTGCCGTTTCTGGAAAGTCGTGAGAAAACCCACTTTATTCGGGTTGATGCCGATGAGTGGGACAAAGCCCTGACTGCACTTGAGCAAGGAGTCTGAGATGAGTTCACAACCGCAAAAAAAACGTCTGACCACATCCGCCATGATCGCCTCGATCGCCGCTGAAGGCCAGCCCACGGTTTCAGCTCCTTTTGGGCATGCCCTTGTCTCTCTGGCAGAGCAGCGCTCCGATGTGGTCGGGCTGACGGCTGATTTAAGTAAATACACCGATCTGCACCTGTTCGCAGAGGCTTTTCCGAAACGTTTTTATCAGATGGGCATGGCGGAACAGTTACTGATGAGCGCCGCAGCGGGCATGGCGCGTGAAGGCTTTATGCCTTTTGTCACCACTTATGCCGTCTTTGCTTCCCGCCGCGCTTATGATTTTATCTGCATGGCCATCGCCGAAGAGAATCTGAACGTTAAAATCGCCTGCGCACTGCCGGGCCTGACCACCGGTTATGGACCGAGTCATCAGGCGACTGATGACCTGGCAATCTTCCGTGGCATGCCGAACCTGACTATCATCGATCCCTGCGATGCACTGGAGATTAGCCAGGTGATACCGGCTATTGCTGAACATCAGGGCCCGGTTTATTTACGCCTGCTGCGCGGTAAGGTTCCGCTGGTGCTGGATAAATATGACTATCGCTATCAGCACGGTAAGGCTCAGCGCCTGCGCGGCGGTAAGCATGCCGTTATTATCAGCAGCGGATTGATGACCATGCGGGCGCTTGAGGCCGCTGAAGCGCTGGAGAAGCAGGGGATTGAGGTCGGTGTGGTTCACTCACCCATGATTAAGCCTCTGGATGAAGAGACCATCCTGCGTGAGGCGGGAGTAGCACTGCATCATAACCAGCTGGTTATCACCGCTGAAAATCATTCGATAACCGGTGGCTTAGGCGAAGCTATTGCCGGCCTATTAATGCGAAACCATGTGACACCGCGCTTTAAACAGATTGCGCTGCCGGATGCTTTCCTTGCAGCAGGCGCACTACCGACGCTGCATGACCGTTATGGCATCTCAACGGATGCCATGGTTAAGCAAATCACCGCCTGGCTTGAAGCCTGATTCATATCAAAACCGGGCCTGGCCCGGTTTTCTTCTGCATAGGTTCGCTGCTGCCGTGGAAGATCATCATTGCATTACGTCACTTCACATCGGTCTGATTACTGATTGCAGTGGTCAGCACTCTCTGCGCATCAGCAACTACGCTGTATGCTGATAACAGCCACTTATAACCCGGTTCAATGCCATACAGACGTTATTTCTCGCAATTCACTGCAAACAGCAGTGCAGTGAGCCATCGCCTTTTATCAGGTAGGCCGATAGGGGCTCTTCGTCCGTAAGCTGCCGATTTCATCTGCTTTACCCAATACAGTGAATCTGATGCCATGCAACTACCTTTCCGTCATGAGCAGACTGTGACAATCTTTTCGCGCTGATCAGGTTTTAATGGAGTTCCCTGCCAAAGCTGCATCTTGTATCGCACCTCTTCAAAAAAAATTTTATCGCGCAGAAAAAGTTATCCACTTTTTCTGTGGATAAGTGAGGGATAGTTTCTGAGTATCTTTTTTTCACTCTCTGTTCAGGACTTTACTGCTCTCAAGATACGCCTCTTTTCTGATCTTATCCGTTCGCCCTCAGGCCTGAAACGAGAGAGCGTTTAACTGCAGGCATGGCGATTTCAGGCTGAAATTCTTGCATCTTTTATATTAAAAACAAACAGTTAATCACGAAATATCGCTGGCGGGCTAATGTTTGGAGAAAGGCCAGGCAGAGGGTTTAGCGGAGTGTGTGAAGCCGGTACGCTGTTACTGAGGTTCAGTGGGGGTTGATTGGTCACTAATGAACCAGCCCCGGAAAATCATTACTTGCAATATTCTGACCGTCGGATGCGCGCTGACGGCGATGAGATTCATCAACGATAGCATCAGACGAAAAACGTTATCTCTGTTTATAGTGACCTGTGCGGTTTGGAAGGGGCCTGGGTATCTGGCGAAAGAGTTCAGCGAAGTGGCGATTTCATTCAGTTTTTCAGCAAGAGATAATAAAGTAATTTATTATATTTCAATAAGTTAAACAGAAAATCACCCTTTAAATTCTGGCGATTTCAGCCTGAAATTTGGGTGTCCGCCATCTCTTTTAACGACGACTCGCTACAAAAATCGAAAAAAAAGCCAGCGTTTATCGCTGGCTGATTTGAGTGCTGATGCCTTAACGGTTGAGATATTTTTTCAGGGTCTCCGCAATAACTTTATCCAGCTCTTCCTGCAACTCTTTCGACTGCCGGTTAAATTCATAACTGAACATCCGTCCGCGTACCTTTTTTACGGGCGAAGCGATCTTTATCCGCAAAAGACCAGAGCGCAGTCGCCTGGGTTTTATCTTTCTCCGGTTCTTTGATCAGAGTCTGGCTACCCTGTCGAATCAGACGCAGAATATGATTTTTAAGCTCGTCCTCGGCCAGACCTTCACGGGCACAGACCACATCAATTTCCCTGGAAATTGACTTGATCAGTGCTTCAACGCTTTGCCCGGACTCACTCAACTTGTCAGCTGCCTGTAACAACGCTTTATAGTCGGGATAGGTCAGCTCGGCGTGATTAGGAAAAAGTGAAATCAAATCTGACGGAACGCTGGCGGCCTGCAGGGCACGCGTCACTTTTGCCTGGGACAAACCCTGATTTTCAGCAATCTCCTTCTGCGACAAACCGCCATCTTTAAGTGTTAACAGACGCATCCCCACTTCGCGCAGATTGTGTTCCCGTGCCGTCTGAATATCCTGCGCCAGTCGGCGGGCTTCATCAGCGGTGATGGCCGCGTCAGTGATCAGCACGTCCAGGCCGGTTTTGCAGTAGAGTGCGGCTGCCCGACGACGTGAGCCATCGAGGATTTCGATGCGGTCATCGCGCATCACGCCAATAGCGGGAAAGAACTGCTGCAGCTTAATGGTCCGGATAATGTCGCGCAGCGAATCAGGTGTCAGGCCTGCCTGATCGCGACCGTTGGTTTCCATTGTGACAAACGTTTTGCTTTCAACGTCGCTGGCGGCAATGCGTTCAAAACGAAACAGGGCGCGTTTGCCCGTTGCCAGAACGAAAGTCTGGTTGTGCTGGCTGTCTGGTGTGTCATTTTCCAATGGAGTCTGGCTGAAGGTTCTGCCAATCGTAATTCTTTTTGCGCTCATACAAACCTCAGTTCAGGCGAATAAATTCGATACGGTCGAAGACGGCTTTAGCAAAATCTTCTGCGGCGGATCGTGCATTCTTCAACGCTTCGCTGCTGCCGACGTAGGTCGAAGGATTGGCGGAGATAACCGTATCAAAGGATTCGCCACAACGTTCGAAACCATCAAGGCGGGGAAGGGCAGCATCAAGCATGTCACCCCCAAAAATCTCTTTCGCCAGGCTATGACAGAGTTTGTGGTCCGCTTTATTGGAGAGCTTCGACATGAAGCCAATATTGCCCTGCAGCCGACAGGTCGCGCCGGAGTCTTCGATAATCGCAATCAGTTCCGGAAGACGTGTCAGGTATTTTAGTGTCGAGTGAAAGTCTACCTGAGCCGGTGGCACCGGAGTCATCAGAAGATCTGACGCTGCAATCGCATTCTTCAGGAAGGCATCAAGATGCGGGCCGCTATCGATAAAGATGAAGTCATAATCTTTTTTCAGTTTGGCAATAACGTTGTCATACAACACGGCGTGAACGTTCTGTTGCGGAAGATGCTCAGCACAAAGCTGATCCCAGCTTGAGGCGATAAAGGCGTCATCAATCGATGCAGGCAGCACATCCACACCCGGAATGATCGACGGAACGATAAACTCGTTGACCAGCTCATCTCGTGAGACATTCTGCAGCATTGCCTGCGCCGCAGTCGCTTCCACCAGCCCGACGGAGCGCTCGTGGTTCAGAAACATGGTTGCTGAGGACTGCGGATCAAGGTCGATAACCAGGATGCGCAAATCTTCAAAAAGCAGATGGGGATGTGCGCGCAACGCATGTGCCAGCGAGACGGTTGAAACCGTTTTGGAGACACCGCCCTTCAGATTACCGACAAACAGGGTGTAAGCGTCACTATGGCGATCGCGATACTTCGGCACGCCACGATGATGATAGATATCGATAATATTCTGAATCGACATAGCATATTTAACGGAAGAACCGGCCGCACGTTTATCAAATTGATAACCGCTCTCTTCCATCTCATTGACTGCGTAATCCACACTGGCTCGGGTCAGTTTGGGCAACTTTGCCAGCGCCGCTTTGGCATAGACCTGATAGTAGGTATTTTCATGCAGTTCCTGCTTTTGCGCCTGAATTTGCTCGGTGAGACTTAGCAGCATGCGTTCTGAACGCTGCGCAACCTTCATCACCTGCTTGTCATCATTAGCCATAGTTGCTCCAAACATGTAGGATTTATGACTTTATACAGAAATCCTGCACGTGAGGCAATAAATTATCTTCTCAACATAATCTCCGTTTTTATGTAACCACACGGGTTTTGGTGAGCTTCATCACATTATTTCGTCTGGCCGAATATATTTTGCAGGTTAATTGCGGTAAGCATTCACTGTAATCAGTAGAACATTCACTGTAGTGAGCAAACAGGTTTAAAAAATCATCAGCCAAACCGGGTACATTGAGCGGGAAAGGGGAGAACACAGAAGACGAACCTTGAGATCAAACGTTCACTGCAGTCAGTAAAGCTTGTGTCTCATTCGGTGAAGTTATGGAGCAGGCGAAAGAGCGATGGATACATTGATAAATGGATTTCAGGCAGTGACTGCAGGTTGCTGTGCTGATCTTTGCCACTGCATCACTTCAACATTCACTATAGTCAGTAGCGTTTTACGTGTTCAGCTCTGTGAAGAGCAACGTTCACTGTAATCAGTAAACTTGCCGATCAGGAGCCAGAAGAGGGAGCAGGGCAGAGTAAACGTTCACTGTAGTCAGTAAGGATGGGTTGAAAAATCCTCATCGGATGATAAAAGCATCGGAATCTGGAGAGGGAATATACACCGGCAACGTCACAACCGATTCTGTTCTGCGATACAGAAGCGTAAAAGCCCATAAACGTTCACTGTAATCAGTAAATCCAGAAAGCAGTAAACATTCACTATAGTCAGTAACATCACAAACAGAAGAGGGATTAGAAGGAGAACAGCCGCGCAAACATTCACTGTAGTCAGTAGTTCCTGGTTAGCAGTAAGTAGACAGAAGCGATTCTGTTCTGCATCAGCGCGTGCCGACAGGGTCGTAATATGAGTCAGTAGATAGCAGTAAGAAGACAGAGGCGATTCCGTTCTGCATCAGTGTGTGCCGAGTGGTCGTGAGTCATGAAGTGACCAGACCTTGCGAGCAACGGCTTCTTCTGTCGCCCTTCAGCCAGTCATGCACCAGCCCCGTATCGTATACATCAGCAATGCCGTCAGCAGGTTTACTTTAACGTTCACTGTAATCAGTAGAATGCACGATGCCTTCAGGTACACCGCAGCAAACATTCACTGTAATCAGCAGAACGTTCACTGTAATCAGTACAAGATTAGCATCCCGCCATGGCAGTTATGACTCGACTCAGACCGGGCATCTGGCAACAACATTCACTGTAATCAGTAGCGATTCGGAAAGCCGTTAAAGAGATTCAATGGTGAGGCGAAGGTAGCGCCCATCAACAAACATTCACTGTAATCAGTAACAGTGTCACGCTGTTCTCTATGGTTACGTGTGTCATTCAGTTCATACGTATCATGTGAATCACGCTGAGCAGACCCCTCATGGTAAACCGCATCCAACCCTGATTTGCTGGCCAGCCAGTAATGCTCTTTGAGAACAGGGCAGAGCAAAGGCATTCACTGTAGTCAGTAAAAAAGGATTCACTGTAATCAGCAGAGAGAGGCTTAGCCAACCGAAGTCAGGGCATTCACTGTAATCAGTAAACACAGTATAATTGAGTGCTAACCAATATGAGAGTAAGCACTAACTTACTTATAAGCCCTTGTTATCAGGCGCATTGAAGGGGGGGTAGGGTCTGAACACACTTTTGCACGGCGGCCCGGTTACTGATTACAGTGAACGTTACTGATCACAGTGAATCCCTGGGGAGTACTGATTACAGTGAATGAAGAGTGGATGGCGCAATGTCACCGGTGACGCAGAAAGTGACACTGCCACGCAGGAATACTGATTACAGTGAACGTGAGGGGTTAATCATCAAACTCGATCTCATCCAGCGAATCGATGCTCTCCAGATTACTGATGCCATCAAGCTTAGGCGTACGGCTGTGGATAATAAAAAAAGACTGAGCGGCCACGCTTCACTTCTGAGTATTCCAGATAACCGATCTCTTTCAGCTGCTCCATCGCGCGCCGCACGACATGGTTCTGCGTGGTGGTCTTAGAGCCGAGGTTCAGGCGCATACGCAGGCGTGCAAGCGAGATAGGCGCCGGATTGGTTGGCAGGCTTTCCAGGAAAGTGTAAAGCGCCTGCGCAGACTCTTTACGCTTCAGACGGGATATTGCACGGAGCTGAAGCAGGACCTTGTGGTCGAAGTTATAGAGTTCGAACAGCTTGGGGTCGGCCTGGATGCGCACAATATCTTTTTCGCGATCGTAATAAGCAGACTGAACAAGGTGGGTGTGATAGGCCTTGCCGTTGCCTTCAAAAGAGAGCGTATTAGTCGCGATACGGCGCAGAGAGGCATCAAGACGCTTGCGCAGGGCAGCTGAAGAGTTGGCAGAGGGAATGCCACACATCTTCACAAAATCGATAAACGGCAGCGTGACGGTATCGCCTTTGGTCGGATAGCGGGAAAACGATTGAATAATACCCGCCCAGGTTTTGAAATCGTTATCCATATCCAGCCGCGCGCCGGTAATGGTAATCTTTTTCGTAGCCTTCCGCTTTCACCAGCGTCAGATTCTTCAGCTCTTTCGTCGCATCCGTTGATGCCATAGCACCGGATTTACCGCGTGCAGTAGATTTCAGCGTCGGCACGAACAGCCCAAGACGCATTAAAGCGACAGGCTGAACGGTATTATTCTTGTTGGGATGAAGCTGAATAACTTCACCGCTGTTTTTTGTCACTGACAGAAAAGGTTCAAGTAACGCTTTGTTTTCGTTGTCTTTATCTGCCATGGCGTAAGATCTTCATTCTGTGGATGAAAGGGATCGTTTTCTGACTACAGTGAACATTAGCACTGTTTACAGTGAACATTCTACCTGGTACAGTGAATAAAGTACTGATTACAGTGAACACTTTACTGATTATAGTGAACGCGATCACCCTTTCAGCCCTTGTGGGGTGCGGCCTGCGACGATCGGGGATCTCTTAGGATCTCTATATGATCTATTAAGGATCGTTTATTAGGATCTGGTCACTGTATAAGTGGAAAACTTAAGGCGTAACATCATTTTCAGACGTGTTGACCACCAGCAAAAACTGGCCCGCAATCTGCCCACTGCCTGACCGACTAATAGGTCATAGCTGCATTCATTCTCAATCAATAAACAACTTCCTCACTATTATTCATTTTTCATCATCAACTACAGCGCGTATCGTCTCTCCATCACTGACAGAATGAGGAAAACGGCACCATGACTGAACATGCCTTATCACGTAACCCTACAACTGGTGAAATTCTGGCACGCTATCCTTTGCAGAACAGTGCAGAGCTGGAACAGACACTGACTGAAAGCGCATCTGCTTTTGCAGCATGGAAACAGAGCACCATGACGGACCGCATTCGCGTATTGCGTCAGCTTGGCGAACAGATCCGTCTGCGTGAGCAGGATCTTTCCCGCATGATCACCCTGGAGATGGGTAAACCCATTGCACAGGCACGCGCTGAAGTTCTGAAATGCGCTAACTTATGCGACTGGTATGCGGAACATGGCCCTGCAATGCTGGCCGATCAGCCTACGCAGATTGCCGATGCGTGGCAGCGATTCCGTCCCATCGGGGTGATCCTGGCTGTAATGCCATGGAATTTCCCCTTGTGGCAGGTTCTGCGGGGCGCAGTGAGTATGTTGCTGGCAGGCAACACCTATCTGCTCAAACACGCGCCTAACGTCATGGGAAGCGCCACACTGATGGCTGAGCTGTTCAGGGCAACTGATCTGCCTGCTGGCGGCTTTAACCTGATCAACGTTGACAACGATGGTGTCTCCGTAGCCATCAAAGATGACCGCATTGCCGCCGTTGCCGTTACCGGAAGTGTCCGGGCTGGCGCCGCGATCGCTGCACAGGCGGGCGCAGCACTTAAGAAAACCGTGCTGGAGCTGGGTGGATCCGATCCCTTTATCGTGCTGGCGGATGCCGATCTTGATGAAGCGGTTAAATCAGCCGTTATTGGACGTTTCCAGAATACCGGGCAGGTGTGTATGGCTGCCAAACGCTTTATTGTGGAAGCTCCGATCGCTGAAGAATTTGAAAAACGCTTCACTGCCGCGGTCCAGGCACTCACCATGGGCGATCCGCTGGATGAAAATACCTTCCTGGGCCCGATGGCACGCGCCGATCTGCGTGACGAACTGGATGGACAGGTAAAGGCCACGCTGCGTGAAGGTGCACGTCTGGTACTGGGCGGCGAGAAAGTGGCAGGGCAGGGTAACTACTACGCGCCGACCATTCTCGCTGATGTCACCAGCGACATGACCGCGTTCAGGCAGGAGCTATTTGGCCCGGTAGCCGCTATTGCGGTCGCCAGGGATCCACAACATGCGCTGGAGATCGCCAACGACAGCGAATTTGGCCTCAGCGCCACCGTCTGGAGCGGTAATGAAGAGATAGCCGATCGTCTGGCGCTCCAGCTGGAAGTCGGTGCTGTGTTTATTAATGGCAACGGCGCGTCCGATCCGCGCGTTACCATCGGTGGTGTGAAGAAAAGCGGCTACGGCCGTGAGCTGTCGCACTTTGGTGTGCACGAATTCTGTAACGTGCAGACCGTGTGGAAGAATCGTCGCTAGTGTTTACTGTGCCGACGGAAGATAAGCGGGCGCTGTTTTAGCGACCGCACTGAGCGGACGCAGCAACCGATGCGGTGCAAACGCACTCAGCATTGGTGAGCCTGTGCCGCTCAGCATCTCCTCAGCCACCAGCCTGCCCAGCAATGGGGCAAGTGTCATGCCGCTATGGCTTACCATCAGATAAACGCGTGCTGACTCGCTGATGTAGCCTAATGCCGGCAAGCCATCTGCCGGACGCGACCGCTGTCCTGTTTCAATCCGCTCAATTCTCGCGCCTTCCGTGTTTCTAAACAGCCGCCGCAATCGACGCAGCATCTCTTTGCCAATCAGTCCATCTGGCGAGACCGGCCGCGCCGGATCGGCATGCTGATCCAGATCCAGCGCCTGCAGCATCAGACGGCCACCGCCATCCGGCCGCACATTCAGTTCCGGGGTGATCAGATTGCATTTAAGTGGGATCGGCAGAGGCTGGGTCTGCGCCAGAAAACTGCAGGCAACAGGATCGGCTCGATTCGCATCGGTCATCGCCAGTTCAAGCCCGCACTGACTTATCAGTTCCGGTGCCCAGCGGCCGGTCGCCAGTACCAGCTGATCGCCGCGCCATTCATCACCACTGGCCAGCGTAAGATGGACATCCTGCGCCGATTCAGTGAGCGTCGTCACTTCATTGTTGCAGACCAGCTGCCCGCCACTGGTACGCAGGTCTGCCAGCAGAGAGGCGATAAACAGGCTCGGATAAAGCAGACACTCCGACGGGAAAGACCAGGCGTGCTGAACGCGGGGATCAAGCCGCAACTCGGGCATTGCACCCAGAAGTGCGGCGCGGCTACGTTTCTCTACGGGGTAATCGAGCGTCGTAAGCTTTGCTGCGCGCTGCGCCAGCTGGCGCAGGGATGATTCATCGGCCGCCCACTCAAGCGTGCCGGTTTCCAGCAGCCATCGGGGTGATGCAGGATGGCTTGCCTGCCAGCGCTTGTGCTCGTCTATCGCATGGGCATTAAGATCATGGTAGCTGGTGGGTTCTTTGCCGTTGGCATTGACCCAGGCATAGCTGATCTGACTGGTTCCGCTGCCAGGATAGTTTTTATCGAAGACGGTGACCTGTGCGCCCCGTCGCGACAATGACTGCGCGACGGCTAAACCCAGCACGCCTGCACCGATTACGGCAATACGTTGTGGCATATCTGGTCTCTCCTGAACAGGGATTAGTGGAAAACTGCTACCCGCCGGTTCGTTTACTATTGCGAAGTCAAAGAAGTACGTCAACCGCAGCGTCAGGCGGTGGTTTCATCGAACCATGCGGGCACCGGATCGGCCAGGGTGATCCACTGTTCAGGCCCCGCAGCCATCTCCTGTGGTGTCAGCAGCGCATGATCCAGCGCGGCACGGACGCTCTTCTCGTCCATCTCAATGCCGATAAAGACCAGTTCCTGGCGCGCATCGCCGGTACCTTCCTGCCACTGTTCAGCGATAAAGTTGAGCGAATCTGCATCCTGTGGCCATTCAGTTCGCGGCACGCTGACCCACCAGCGCCCGGCATAACCCTGACGTGCCACCGCGCCCGCCTGCGACCACATCGCGGCATATTCCGGCCGACTGGCCAGCCAGAAGTAGCCTTTAGAGCGGATAACGCCGTCAAGCTGGTGGTTTACTGCATGCCAGAAACGCTGCGGATGGAACGGACGACGGGCGCGATAGACAAAGTTACGAATGCCATACTCCTCCGATTCCGGCTGATGCTCACCGCGCAGGGTCTGCAGCCAGCCGGGTGCCTGCGCTGCCCGGTCAAAATCAAACCGGCCGGTATTCAGCAGGCAGTCTAGCGGAACCTGCCCAAACTCACTGTTCACAATAAGCGCGTGCGGATTAAGCGCCTGCAGCATGCCCTTCAACTGGTGCAGCTGCGCCGGGCTGAGCAGGTCCGTTTTGTTCAGCACCAGCAAATCACAAAACTCAATCTGATCCACCAGCAGATCAACCACTGAGCGCTCATCCTGCGCGCCCAGCGATTCGCCACGTGATTGCAGATCATCGGCTGAACGATAATCGCGCAGGAAGTTAAAGCCATCGACCACGGTGATCATACTGTCCAGCCGGGCATAGGCTGACAGACTTTCACCCGCTTCATCTTCAAACGTAAAGGTTTCGGCAACCGGCAGCGGTTCAGAAATGCCGGTAGACTCAATCACCAGGTGATCAAAACGCCCGGCCTGAGCCAGACGTTTTACCTCCAGCAGCAGATCTTCACGCAAAGTGCAGCAGATGCAGCCGTTACTCATTTCGACCAGCTTTTCATCGGTGCGGGAGAGCTGCGCACCGCCATCGCGCACCAGTGCAGCGTCAATATTAATTTCAGACATATCATTGACGATCACCGCGATCCGCCGTCCTTCGCGGTTGTTCAGAATATGATTAAGCAGGGTAGTTTTACCGGCACCGAGAAAGCCGGAGAGAACGGCAACCGGCAGACGGGGATCGTCGGATGTCAGAGCAGAGAGTGTCATGATGTTACCTGTAAGAACGGGATTATAGATACGTTATAACATAACATTGGTGAGTTTGTTTTCAACCCGGATTTGTGTTTTTGTTTCGGGTATCAATGAGCGTTTAAAAGGGAGTGGAAATGCAACAACTCACGCTTGTCCCGCGTCTGATGCCAGCCGTCAGGTCCGGAGAGAAAACCTCGACGATTCGCTGGCAGGAGGGCGATATCACTATGGGTCCGCTGAGACTGGTGAATCAGCACGATGAAACGGACGCGGTAATCGTGTGGGTGAAGCAGGTCGACACGCTGCGCTTAAGCGAAGTCGCCGCGACACAGGGGAAACAGGAGGAATGGCCAGATGAGGTGCTGCTGGAAGGGATGCGCGAGCACTATCCGGAGATCAGGCTGAGCAGTGAGGTGCAGCTAATCACTCACCTCACGCCCGCAGAAACCCTGCAGAAGCTCACTAAACAGTGATCAGCTGTGCTCAATCACCAGCAGCGCCATCGTATCGGCTTCCAGCGCCCGAAAGATATGCAGCTCATCGCCCGGATAGGTAATGTAATCCCCCCACATCCAGCTCCACCGCACTGTCGACCGGGCCCACCAGCGCACGCCCTTTAGCGATAATAATATGCTCAATGGTATTGGGGATATGGGGCTGGGAAATGCGTTCGCTGCCGGGCTGAACTTCCAGCAGATAGATATCACGCCGAACGCCGGGCGGGCAGGAGGCCAGCAAAACGGCCTGATAATCGGCAAGATCGGCGGTAACCGTCAGGCCCTCTCCACGCCGAATCACCTGCAGACGACGCGCATCCGGCTCCAGCAGACGTGAAAATGGAATGTTCAGTGTTACGCAAAGCGACCACAGGGTTTCAATGCCCGGATTGCCATTACCCGCTTCCAGCTGTGACAGCGTAGATTTAGCGATCCCTGCGCGGCGCGCCACTTCAGCCAGTGAAAGACCGGCTCGCTGGCGTTCACGTACTAAGGCATTGGCAATAATGCTGATAGGGGTATTCAAACGCACTCCTGATAACCTGAATGTTTTTTATATCGAACATAACGTTCATCTTGTAAAACGTTTTCGCAGTGTTCATTATATCGGATTATATGTTCATTATGAGACAGAGTGATGCTTTTTCCGCAAATGCAGTTGCTGGACAAAGGGGTGATCAAAGCGATTTTTCTGGTCTGCCTGGCTGATGGAATTGTTGGTTTATCCTATGGCTCGCTGGCGTCGGCCGACGGGTTTCCGCTCTGGGTGCCGCTGGCGCTCTCAACGCTGGTGCTGGCGGGGGGCGTCGGAGTTCCTGTTTATCGGCATTGTGGCCGGTGGCGGCAGTCCATTTACCGCCGCCGCAGCGGGCCTGCTGGTAAACGCACGTCATTTGCCGTTTGGCATCGCGGTCAAGGATCTGGTGGGGCAGGGTCCGTCAGGCTGGCTGGGCTGTCACATCATGAACGATGAAAGTGTGGTGTTTGGGATCTCTCAGCCGCAACTGGCGCAGCGCCGCAGTGCTTACTGGCTGTGCGGTATCGGTATCGGCTTGATATGGCCGGTCAGCGTCATGATCGGGGCAGCAATCGGGCAGTTTATTCCTGATGTCTCGGTGATCGGACTGGATGCGGTGTTTCCGGCGATCCTGATTGCCCTGATCTTCCCGGCGCTGCGCCAGCGACGCACCCGGATCCCCGCGACCGTCGGCGCGCTGCTCTCCTTGCTGGCGACGCCACTGGTTCCGGCGGGCATGCCGGTGCTGTTTTCACTGCTGGGCCTGCTGACATGGAGATCGCGCAAATGACACATCAGGGAATGATTATCGCCGGGATTGCCCTGCTGGCTGCCGGAACCTATCTTATGCGGTTTGCAGGCGTCAGGCTGGGAAACCGTCTGCCGATCAGCGAGCGCACCCAGCAGATGCTCTCCGACGCCGCCACGATATTGCTGCTGGCGGTAGCGGCCACCACCACGCTGTTTGAAGGCCAGCATTTTGCCGGTGTGGCACGGGTGGCGGGCGTGGGCTTTGCCCTGTTGCTGGCGTGGCGTCGTGCGCCGCTGATTATGATTATTCTGGGGGGCGGCGGCGATGACGGCGCTGTTGCGTTTTCTCGGCGTGCCCTGAGGATGTCATTAACCCCGGCAAAAGCGGGGATGATATCGCAGTGAAAATTTGTCAGGATGGCACTCTCTCAGGCGTGATTAGCCCGATAACCTTGCAGGGATTGCTGAATGAACACTATCCGTATCTGTTTCCTCCTGATGCTGCTGACCGTGATGACAGCCGGTTTAACCGCCGTTCCGGCCATTGCCCGACCCGATATGCGTCCGCTGGGCAAGAACATCGCCGACACAGGTTCCGCCTGGTATCGCTTCCAGAGTAAAAAGTTTGTCTCACAGGATGGGGAACGGCACTATCGGGTGTGGCTTGCTATCCCCAAAAGCGATGCGCCGCCAGGCGGCTATCCGGTGCTCTGGCTACTGGATGGCAATGCGGCGATGTCACATTTGACAGAACCTCTGCTTAAAAAGCTGAGCAGCGGCACGCCGCCAGTGCTGGTCGCGGTGGGTTACGACACCCATTTGCCCTTTGATGTGGGGGGCGCGTAATTACGACTACACCCCACCCAATGATGCGCCTGATACTCTGGTTACTCAGCCTCATGGCCGCAAAGGCGGAGGCAGCCATCAGTTTCGTCAGCTGCTGCTGAACACAATTGTCCCGTGGGCAGAACGCCTTGCGCCCAGTAATCCGCAGCGGCGTGCGCTCTGGGGTCACTCCTACGGCGGACTGTTCGTGCTGGATACCTTCTTTCATGCCGCCTGGTTCAGCCATTATTTTGCGGCCGCTCCCTCGCTGAGCTGGAATCATCAGCGCATTCTTACCCTGGCCCGACGCGCCGACGCCGGACCGCTAAAACATTTGTCGCTCTATCTGATGGAGGGCGATGGCATCACCGAACGCCGAACCGGCCACTCTGACGATCTTCAGCAGGAAGAGCGTGCGCTTACCGACATCCTGCGCCCGAGCGGTGCCAGACTGATTCTGACGCGTTATCCCGGTCAGAGTCACGGCCAGATATTACCCTCATCGCTGGTGGATACGCTGGAAATAGTTTCCGGTAGCCGGGATTGATATCTGACCGGGCATCGCGGCATGATGGCGTTTCATCACCTGCCCGGAGTTCACGCATGAATCGTCCGCTACAGATTGGTCTTTTGCTGTTCCCTGATGTCACTCAGCTCGACTTAACCGGCCCGTGGGAGGTATTTGCGCGCACGCCTGGTGTCGAATGCCATCTCATCTGGAAAGATCTTCAGCCGGTGCGTTCCGATCGCGGCCTGTCGATATTGCCGACCACTACGTTTGCAGGTTGTCCGCCACTGGATGTGATCTGTGTGCCTGGCGGGCCGGGACAGATCGCCCTGATGTCGGATGACGTCACGCTGAATTTCCTTCGTCAGCAGGCCGAACAGGCGAAGTGGGTTACGTCGGTCTGTACCGGTTCGCTGGTGCTGGGGGGCCGCCGGACTGCTAAAGGGATATCGTGCGACCTCGCACTGGAGTTCCATCGATCAGCTGGCACTGCTGGGCGCGGAGCCGGTCAGTCAGCGGGTGGTGCGCGACCGCAATCGTATCAGCGGCGCAGGCGTGACCTCTGGTATCGATTTTGCCCTGACGCTGGTGGCAGAAATTGCGGGTGACGCGGTGGCGAAATCGGTTCAGCTGCAGATGGAATATGATCCTGAACCGCCGTTTACCAGCGGTTCGCCGCATACCGCATCGCCACAGGAAGTGGAGCAGGCGCGGGCGAAAATGGCTGAGTTTCTTGCCACTCGTCGTGCGGCAACCGAACGAGCCGCCCTGCGACTACAGGCTGATTAGCTTACTGACGCCGGGGATGCGCAACAGCAGCAGTGACAGCGCCATTGAGAAGATTAACGTCAGGGCGATGACCAGCAGTTTATCGCCCAGCGTCTGGATGCGGATTGCCGCCGCCAGCAGGCCAAAAATCAGATAGTGCAGGATATAGACGCCGGTCATGGTCTTCCCCAGGGTCGTCAGAAACGGCGTCAGCCACTGGACTTTTTCCGGCAGGCGAATGGCGTTAATGCTGATCACAATCAGCACCACCAGCAGATAAACCTGCGAGCCCGTCAGCACCACATCGTTATGGGTCGCCAGAAAGCGCGCAAGAAAGTAATGACGCTCATACAGCCACGTAAAGAGATAAACCGCGGGCAGCAGCAGCAGGCTGATCTTTATCACTCTGGGTGATGTCAGCAACTGCATCACGCGCGGCGCGGCCATCAGCCGACCCGTGAGGTAGTAGAGCACCCAGGTCCAGATTCGGTATTGCGGCAGCAGCGAAAAGGCCCGCTGGCCCGGGTAGAGGCTGGCGAGCAGGTCATAGGCAAAAGCTAACACCAGCAGCAGTAAAATCCCCGATGCCATCAGCCCAGGCCGCTGAATGAGTCGGTCAATCAGCGGATGCGACACATAAATCACAATCAACGCAATTACAAACCACGGCTGAATCAGATAGCCCTTATGATGCATCCCGGCAAACCAGAAAAAGCTGAACCAGAAGATAAAAATCAGCAGAATGCGGCGAATTTTGCCGAGCTGCCACGCGGGCGTATGCAGCTCACCGGCGTCGATATAACCGCTGAGCAGAAAATAGAGCGGCGTGGCGATCGTCGAAACAAAACTCAGCACGTTCAGCGTCAGATTAATGTCGTAATGGTAGCTGTCGTAGCTCTGGTAAAGCGTGAAAAACGAGACGGCGGTGATACAGGCCAGCGTCTTCAGCATTGCCAGTCCGCTCTTATTCACCGTGCGCCTCCCGACCATGGAAGCAACGATAGATGACCGGCAGCACCAGCAGGGTCAATACTGTCGCGAACCCGAGGCCAAAAATAATGACCACCGCCATGCTCTGGAAAAAGACGTCGCGCAGCAGCGGCAGCAGGCCCAGCACCGTGGTGAAGGCGGTCAGCAGAATAGGACGCAGACGTGAGGTCGCCGCATCAATAATCGCCAGCTGCAGCGATTTCTCCTGCCGGAACAGCCTGATCTCCTCAATCAGCACGATCCCGTTACGGATCAGCATGCCCGACAGGCTCAGCAGCCCAATCAGCGCCATAAAGCCAAACGGAATACCGGTGAACAAAAAGCCACAGGTGACGCCAATCAGCGCCAGCGGCACGGTGATCCAGATAGCGACGGCGTCGCGCAGCGAGTTAAACATCAGCACGGTAATGATGAACATCGCCAGGAATCCCACCGGCAGCGAACTCAGCAGCCCGCTCTGCGCTTCACGTGAACTCTCCAGCTCACCTCCCCATTCAAGCCGGTAGCCCGCCGGGAGTTTAAGCTGGTCGATCTGTGGCTGAACCCGTGCCACCACCTGTGCGGAGGTTAACCCTGAAGCGGGATCGGGATCGGTCTGCACTGTCAGCACGCGCGTACGATCGCGGCGCATAATCAGCGGATTCTCCCACTCCAGCCGGAAGTCAGAAATCACATTGCTCAGTGGCACAAAGTGCTGCAGGGCGGCGCTCCACAGCTGAATATTCTCGATGTGATCGACACTCTGCCGCTCTTCATCAGCCGGATAGAGCATCACCGGCATCAGCCGCGAACCGTCACGGAAAATGCCCACCGCGTCACCGCTGAAATTCATTCTCAGCGCCTGATCGATGTCACGTTTATCGATACCCAGTTCCTGACCACGCAGCGCCGAATAGGCCGGGCGGATCACTTTGCTGCGCTCCTGCCAGTCATTGCGA
Source organism: Pantoea sp. 1B4 (assembly GCF_016925765.1). Taxonomy (NCBI): domain Bacteria; kingdom Pseudomonadati; phylum Pseudomonadota; class Gammaproteobacteria; order Enterobacterales; family Erwiniaceae; genus Pantoea; species Pantoea sp. 1B4. Next base: position 173,847 of record NZ_JAEUWZ010000005.1, read on the forward strand.
ACCGGAAACGTTGAGCCATCCGCCAGGAAAATGGCATCCAGCTGGCTGCCGATGTGGCGCAGCACTTCGGGATCGGGGCCGATCACCCGCAGGGCAATGGCGCTGTCACTGGCGCTGCCAAACTGGATACGTTTGATGCGCTGATTCACCTGTGGGAAGTTCTGCTCAATATAGGCCTCGGTTTTCAGCGCCAGCGCATCAAGCTGTCGGCCATCCTTAACCCGCACCATAATCTGGGCGAAGTTGCTGTACTGCCGTGCCGCGTCGTAGGTCAGGGTAAAGCGCAGAGCGCCCTGGCCCACCGTCGTGACCGTGGCTGCGACCTCAGGATCCTGATTAATAAACCGGGCAATGTCCGCCGCCGTATTCGCGGTGTAATGAATATCGGTGCCATAGGGCAGCCAGAGATCGGTGAAAAAGACCGGCGTGCTGGAGGAGGGGAAAAAGTTCTGCTTCACGAGTGTAAAGCCATATAGCGACAGAGCCAGCAGTGCCACCATTACCGTCAGCGTGGTCAGGCGGAAACGCAGCAGGCCGCCCAGCGCCTGACGATAGAGCCGGAATACGATGCCCTGATAAGGCGTGGAGGGTTCGGTTTGCTCAGGCTGAGCCGTGCTGCGGCGCTTCTCACTCCAGTTGATAAACACCGGCGTTAAGGTCAGCGCCGTGACCCAGCTCAGCATCAGTGAAATCAGCAGCACCTGGAACAGCGATTTACAGTATTCGCCGGTCGAATCCTGCGACAGGCCAATCGGTGCAAAGGCGAGAATCGCAATCACCGTGGCACCCAGCAGCGGCAGGGCAGTGCGCCGCACCATGCGGGTAATGGCCTGCTGTAAAGGGTGCCCGCGCTGATGATCGATTTTGACCCCTTCGACCACCACAATGGCATTATCCACCAGCATACTGAGCGAAATAATCAGCGCGCCCAGCGACACCCGCTGCAGCTCAAGTTTAAACAGGTACATGATCAGGAGTGTGCCAAGCACGTTAAGCGCCAGCGAGGCGGCAATCACCATGCCGCTGCGCAGGCCCATAAACAGCAGCAGCGTTCCCACCACAATCGCCAGCGCCATCAGGAAATTGAGGATAAAGCCATCAACCGACTGTTTCACCTCATGGGCCTGGTTATAGAACACCTTCAGGCTGATACCGGCGGGCGTATCCTGCTGGTAGTGCGCCATTCGGGCGGAAAGCGCGTCGCCAACATCAATCACATTGACGCCGGGCGCGAACGAAATGCCGATAGCCAGAGCCGCTTCACCGTCTGCAAAGTAGATATTGGCGGGATTGTCGGTAACGCCACGCGTCAGGGTGGCGATATCGCGCAGATGCACGTTCTGTGGGTTGCCAGCGGGCAGAATCGGCAGATTAGCCAGATCGTCCAGCGTCTGCAGTTCGCCGGTGGGATGAAAACGGATCGATTCGCTGTCGACCCTCAGCGTTCCGGCACTGGCAACGCTGTTATTCCGGCTCAGCAGATCGGCGACGCGCTGCGGCGTCATACCATAGGCGGTCATTTTGCTGGCGGAGAGAGCGATGCGGATCTCCTCCTGCTCGACGCCCGCTACTGCAACTTTAGCCACACCCGGCACCAGCACCAGATCGCGCCGCAGCTGATCGGCATAGTTGCGCAGTTCGCTGTTGGTAAAGTCTTTACCGTGAATGACGAAGAAGTAGCCGTAAACATCGCCGAAATCATCGTTAACCAGCGGGGCCTGAACGCCAGGCGGGAACTGCCGGGCCGCATCGCCGACCCGACGACGTAACTCATCCCAGATTTGCGGCAGCTGATCGGCCAGATAGCGGGTATGAATATTAACGGTAATCTGCGACAGGCCATTGCCAGAAATGGAGGTGACATTGTCCAGCGACGGCAGGCGCTGCAGCGCATTCTCCAGCGGCAGCGTTACCTCCTCTTCAACCTGCTGTGCGGACGCGCCGGGATAGTGGGTGACAATAACCGCCGACTTAATGGTAAACAGCGGATCTTCGAGGCGGCCAATGTTGAGCAGCGCATAGATGCCGCCCACGCCCAGCAGCAGAATGACCATCCAGATGCGAATGGGTTTATCAAGAAAATGCTCCTGAATACGCATTATAAACCCCGCTCGCGCTGCCAGATGCGCACCGCTTCACCGTCGCGCAACTCACCCACACCGGCGGCAACGATACGGTCGCCCGGCTTCAGCCCGCTGATGATTTCTATGCCCTGGGCGGTGAGACGGCCCACTTCGACAGGTCGATCTTTGATGCGCAGCGCCTCACCATCCTGCTCAACCAGCCAGACGTGCGGTTGATTGGTGGGGCTGCGATCGGGATTGAACACTGCCGCCGCAGGCACGACCAGACGCGGCTGGGCAGGGGCATTCGGCAGGTTATGCAGCCTGACGCGCACCGATCCGCTGAGGCCGGCAACGCCAGGGAGATCAGCCGGACGCGGCATGGTCAGCACCACCTGATAGGTCAGCGTGGCGGCATCCGTCTGGCTGGTATGCTCTTTATATTGTGCGGTGAAAAAGCGGCCTGGCAGGGCGTTAAACTGCACCTCAGGCTGATAGTCAATATTCTGGATATCGAGGCTGGTGAAGAGGGTTTCGGGCAGCGTAAAGATGACGTCGAGCAGATCGGCACGGGTCAGCAGCGCAATGGGCTGTCCGGCGGCCACGACCTGATGATTACGCGCCTGTACCCTTGCAATCACGCCATCAAACGGCGCGCGAAGGCTAAGAAACTGTAACTCCTCCTGTGCGATTTTCAGCGCAGTCGCGGCGGCATCGCGATTAGCACGCTGCACATCCATTTCAGACTTTGAAACGGCGCTGCGCTGGGCCAGCGTATTGAAGCGCTGAAATTGTCGCTCCGCCAGTTGCAGTGCAGTCTGGCGGTCGCGTACCCGTAGTTTCGCATCTGCATCATTCAGGGTAGCGAGAAGCTGTCCCGCTTTCACGGGCGTTCCGTCACGAATATCAAGCTGTACCAGCTGGCCTGCCCGTTTAAACGCAAGATCGGTATTATCACCCGCCTGAATACGCGCAGGAAATATCCGGATATTTTGAGCGATGTCCGACTCAAGGGTGAAAACTTTAATTACGCGGGGCGGGGGGAGCATCCGGTTCTTTTTTTTCATCGCACGCTGTCATAAAAAAACAACAGAGCAAAATGAGGATAACCTTGCGTTTAATCATTTTCTTCGCCTTAACATCAGCTTTTAAACTGCGGTTTGATAAGCATTAAGGCGTAATAAACCCTGATGCTTATCGCGACCGGGATAAACTTATTTTTAATCTTCGTCATATAAGTTTAACGAAGCGGCAGGGCCGCTTCGCCTGAATCGGCTTACGCCGCCATCTGAGAGACCACCAGCCAGGTCAGTAAGCCCACCAGAGTCGTTGCGGCGACCGCGAGAATAACGAAACCGCAAAGCATGATAATGCTCTGTTTTTTCATCAGAGTTTCCTTTTGCGAGCCAGAGTATAAACCGATGCACACTGCATCAGCATACTTAAACCTTAGCTAAACAAAAACAACGTTGTCATTCTCATAATATAGGTTAGATTTAATTTAGCCATTTTATGTTATTCGTCAGACGTTTCTTACGTAAATATGATATCGGTCATTACCTGCAGGAGGGGCTGCCTGCAAAATGCATGTCTTTTAATTGCGCCTTTATTTCATCGCTAAATGGCACGAGGTTTATATATGCTAAATAATGATAAGCAGGATAAAGCGTTAGCTTTATCTGAGCGCCCCTGGTATCAGCGTAGTGTGGCAGAGATATTCTCCGAACTGCAGAGCTCATCAGCAGGATTATCCACCGCCACTGCGCAGGAACGCCTGCAGAAACACGGTCCCAATGCCCTTCCGCAAAAAGCTGAGAAATCGGCTCTGCTCAAATTCATCGCGCATTTTAAAGATGTGCTGATCTATATTCTGCTGGCCGCGGCGGTGATCACCGCGATCATGGGTCACTGGGTCGATACCTTTGTCATTATCGGCGTGGCCGTCATTAACGCCCTGATCGGCTTTATTCAGGAGAATAATGCCGAGAAGTCACTGAAAAGTATTCAGAACATGCTCGCCAGTGAAGCGATGCTGGTGCGGGATGGCAAACAGGTCACGGTCGCGACGCGCGATATTGTGGTTGGTGACGTGGTGATGTTACGCCCCGGCGACAAAATCCCGGCTGATTTGCGACTGTTTGAGGTCAATAATCTTCGGGTTGAAGAGGCGATTCTCACCGGGGAGTCGACGGTGGTGTCGAAGAACACCGATACGCTGAGCGGTGAAAAATCGCTGGGCGATCGTCTGAACCTGGCTTTTTCAGGCACTACCGTCAGCTCCGGCACCGCCGCAGGCGTGGTGATCGCCAGCGGCGGTGATACTGAGCTGGGCCATATCAACGAAATGATCAGCGGCATAAAAGAGGTTAAAACCCCGCTGCTGGTGCAGATCGACAAACTCGGTAAAGCGATCTTTTTCATCATCCTGCTGATGATGGTCGCCCTGTTTATCTTCGGCTATCTGCTGCGTGACATTCCACTGGGCGAGCTCTCGCTGTCCGTCATCAGCCTGGCGGTTGCTGCGGTTCCGGAAGGTCTGCCTGCCATTATCTCTATCATCCTGTCGCTGGGCGTGCAGTCGATGGCGCGGACCCAGGCGATTATCCGTAAGCTGCCGACTGTTGAAACCCTGGGCGCGATGTCGGTGATCTGCTCCGATAAAACCGGCACGCTCACCATGAATGAGATGACGGTGAAAGCGGTGGTGCTGGCGAAGAGCCGCTGGCGCGTCAGCGGAAACAGCTATGAACCCAAAGGGGAGATTGTTGCTGAGAAGGGCGACGCAAGTGGACTCTCTGCGGCACAGGATCCGCTGTTTCAGCAGTTCCTGCATGCGGTAGACACCTGTAATGAAAGCCACTGCGTCAGGAAAGTCAGGGACACTGGACGATTGTTGGCGGCCCGACTGAAGGCGCGCTGAAGGTGCTGGCGGCGAAGGGTCAGACGACACCTCAGCCGGTTGAGGTGGTGAGCAAGCTGCCGTTCGATTCCCTCTATAAATATATGTCGGTCAGCTGTGTTGCAAACGGCGAATCTTATGTGCTGCTGACCGGTGCGCCAGACGTGCTGCTGACGCTATGTCAGCAGCAGCAAACACCGGAGGGTGCAGAGCCGATAGACCGTACGTACTGGGATGCCGCCATCACCACCTACGCCAGCGAAGGGCTGCGCACCGTTGCCGCCGCCTGGAAGAGAACCTCTGCACCCGTTACCGCGCTGGATCATGCCGATCTGAGAAGTGACATGGTGCTGCTGGGTCTGGCCTGTATGATGGATCCCCCACGTCCCGAGGCCATTGCCGCCATTGACGAGTGCCAGAAAGCGGGCATTCGCGTCAAAATGATCACCGGCGACCATCAGGAAACCGCTATGGCGATTGGTCAGATGCTGGGAATCGGCAACAGCCAGGCTGCTATCACTGGCTACCAGCTTGAACACATGAGTGACGCCGAACTGGCGGACGCGGCAAAAACCTATGACATTTTTGCCCGCACCAGCCCGGAACACAAACTGCGTCTGGTGAAAGCGCTGGAAGCGAGCGGCGAGATCGTCGGCATGACCGGCGACGGCGTCAATGATGCTCCGGCGCTGAAACAGGCCAACGTCGGTATTGCGATGGGTATCAAAGGCACCGAGGTGACAAAAGAGGCGGCCGATATGATTCTGGCCGACGATAACTTTGCCACCATCGCTGCGGCAGTCAAAGAGGGACGTCGGGTTTACGACAACCTCAAGAAAACCATCCTGTTTATTATGCCCACCAACCTGGCACAGGGTCTGCTGATTATTATCGCGATTCTGATGGGCAATCTGCTGCCGTTAACCCCGGTACAGATTCTGTGGATGAACATGGCAACATCCGCCACGCTGTCGTTTGGTCTGGCGTTCGAGCCTGCTGAAGCCAATGCGATGCGCCGGCCACCGCGCAATGTTAAAGCGCACGTGATGGACGCTTACGCTATCTGGCGCGTGGTGTTTGTCGGTCTGCTGATTTCAATCAGTGCCTTTGTGCTGGAAGCCTGGCTGCAACCGCGTGGCTACACTGCCGAGTTTATCCGTACCGTGCTGCTGCAGATGCTGGTGACTGCGCAGTGGGCCTACATGCTTAACTGCCGTAACTCTGATGGCTTCTCACTGGATCGCGGTCTGCTGAAAAATCGCGGTATCTGGCTGGTGACGCTGGTACTGATTGTCCTTCAGGCGATCATTATTTATGTGCCATTAATGAACACGCTGTTTGGTACCCGTCCACTGCCGATCAACTACTGGCTGATTTCGCTGATTGTCAGTATCGCGATCTTCATCATAGTTGAGATTGAAAAACGCCTCACCCGCGCATGGCGGGTGAAGACGCCATCACTGAGTTAATTCTGTCTCCGGGTCCTGCTGCGGATAGCTCGCCAGTAGGACCTTTTTTAATCAGATAGGTCAGTGGAATAGCCAGTATCCCGCCCGTAATCCCCAGTAACGCCTGCCAGAACAGAAACGCCAGCAACTGCGTGGTCAGCGCCAGATTGAGTCGCTTCCCAATCAGCAATGGTTCGATCACCGAACTCAGGCAGAGGTTCAGCACCACAAAGAAACCTGCTACCGCCAGCGCGATCTGTAAATCAAACATGATGTAACTCTGGATCACCGGCGGAATCGCGGCCAGAAAGGAGCCAAGCACCGGCACGTAATTAAAGATGAACATCAGTACGCCCCAGAAAAAGGCAAACTTCAGCCCGATCAGATGCGCGCCGACGCCCACGATTAACCCGCCCAGAATACTGGTCAGCGTTTTCACTCTGGCATACACAATCACGCTTTGAATTCCCTCCTGCAGCGCCAGATAAAAGGCCTGATGTTTTCCCTTTACCCGCTGTTGCAGTGCAGCTTTCAGCAGCGGCATCTCATAGAGCATAAACAGCAGCATCAGGAACACCATGATCCACCATGAGATGACGCCAGGGATTTGCGTCAGAAATGCAGTGACAATGCGCACTATCGCACCCGCATCCACAAAGGTCAGCAACTGGTCGGGCGTCATACCGATATCAAGCCGGGCAAAGGCCAGCGTCAGCTGTTCAAGCCGTGCCGCCAGCAGCACGGGCGCCTGGCGGCTGAGTTGCATCAAATCGGGCGTCAGCACGGTTAACTTGAGGATAGTGACCACCATGATCAACAGCATCAGCATAATCACCAGCAGTGACGAGACGATGCGCGGTATGCGTTTGTTTTCCAGCCGGGTAATCAGGGGATCAAGCATGATGGCCAGTAACATCGCCAGCAGAACCTGATTGATCAGCGGTGCTGCCAGATAAAGGCCGGTCAGAATAATGGTCAGACAGGCGAGGATAAACAGCACGCGTGCCAGTGGCAGCCAGAGGGTGAACCAGCTCAGTCCCATGATTGGGCTCCTTCAGCAAAGATAAGCTGCAGTATAGATGAGGCTTAAGCTTCAGTGCCTTGCGTCAGGTCAGATGGGGAAAGGCTTCTCGCAGGGCTTAAGAGACGATCATCGGTGGCTTCCGGCCCTTGTTCAACGCACGAATGCGCGACCAAAAGCTATCCGGATAGTTTATGTACGATCCGGTTTCAGCCGACGATCAAACCGGAACGGAATGGCCTCAGCCTGTTGAACTATCCGGAAGAACTCGGGATGTTCAGGATTTAACAGATAGTTATATTCTACAGGGGAGAGGGCACTGGGAACACGCAACGCAACCGCATCGCAGGCAGAGCACCAGGCGTCTCCATAGTCAGCCAGTTCTGCCGGTGCGTCTTCATCGGCCCAGTTTGCAGGCAACTCAGTGATATCAGCGGTCTGAATCAGCACATCGGGAACATCGATGCGCAGAAGTGTGAAAGCATCCAGGATGTGTGCTGAGTGCAGATGGACCAGTGTTTCCAGCAAAGTCAGCGATGCTGTTTCAGAAACATAAACCATGGATATGCCGATGCTGTTCCAGCGGCCGCCCGCCTCTTTTTGCGCCAAATCCCGTCCAGGCTGTCGAAAGATACTTTGTCTTGGTCAGCCTGTAGAGAATCAAGAGTAAACTCCGTGCTCCAGGCGCGTGATTAATTTCATGACCTCGTAAGCCCCGGTTTCAGACGCCATCAGTTCTGCGGGCATTTTCCAGCTCAGCGCCCTGTTAGGCTCATTCAACCATTTTAGCGCTTCATCCTTATCACCTTCGAACAGTTCAACTGCGCGATCAATGACACGGATAATACGTACCAGTCGTTCACTTTGTTCAGCGCTGAATTTCGCTTTGACGCTTCGGCTGAACGTCGTGGAGGGAATACCGGACATTTTGCGCAGATCGTTTTGCGTAATCTTCGCCCAGTTGACGATCAGGTGAGCTACGTTGCCATCAAGGCCTTCATTAATCTGGGCAAGCAGGGCGACACCATCAGCGTTGTTCAGGCCTGCGACCTGCCATAAGCGTGGCGGCCTGGTTTTATTCGCAGAAAAACTGAATGTCTTCATCTGTCACCTCCAATTGGTCATTTAACTATAACCATTTGGTGGGTGGTGGCGCAAATTTCAGGCTCTGATAAATCAGGAAAACCGGTCACTCTGAACCATTCAGAGTCATGTGTCAGAGCAAGTCGCGACTCACACATATTCATGAGTTTCATTCATATCGCGTTATTGATCTGAATAATGTGCAGATTGTCGATCTCATCAGCCAGTTTCTTAAAGAGCGAAATCTGCAATAGCGGGCAGGCAAAGATCAGGATTAATCATCATTGATGAATAAAAGTAATAAGCCCTAGCTAATTACCCTACTTAATCCAATAAATTATTTTACGTTATGATTTTCACACACAACGGCTGAAGGATAACGCCATGCCAACTGTAAAACTCAACAATGGTAGAGAACATCAATATCCTCGTTTTTGAACGCAGTTCTGAGGATATGTTGCAAATTGCGGCGCTTGATTCCGCAACCAGCACATTCTTCTCTCATTCCTATCCGGCGATGATGGAGTGGCTGACTGGCCGCAAACCTGACGTTTAAAACGCAACAGAAGAGGCTTTCAATAATGCAAAAACGCTATCTCGGAAAATCAGGGCTTGAAGTGTCAGCACTCGGTTTGGGCTGTATGGGCCTGAGTCATGGCTATGGTCCGGCGACCGACACCCGTCAGGCTGTTGAGCTGATTCGCGCCGCGGTTGAACGTGGGGTGACATTTTTCGACACAGCCGAAGTTTATGGCCCATATCTTAATGAAGACGTGGTGGGTGAAGCGTTACAACCCTTACGCGACCGGGTGGTTATCGCTACCAAATTTGGTTTTACCTTTGGTGAGGACAATAAACAGCAGATTTTAAACAGCCGCCCGGAACATATTCGCAAAGCGGTTGAAGGCTCGTTGCGTCGTCTGAAAACCGATGTGATTGATTTGCTGTATCAGCACCGCGTCGATCCGGAAGTCCCTATCGAAGATGTTGCGGGAACCGTGAAAGACCTGATTTCAGAAGGTAAGGTCAAACATTTCGGCCTTTCTGAAGCGGGTGCACAAACCATTCGTCGTGCACATGCCGTACAACCTGTTACTGCACTGCAAAGCGAATACTCAATGTGGTGGCGCGAGCCCGAGCAGGAGATCCTGCCATTGCTGGAGGAGTTGGGGATTGGTTTTGTGCCATTCAGTCCATTAGGCAAAGGATTTCTGACGGGCGCGATTAAGTCAGGAACGACGTTTGGCAGTGACGATTTCCGTAGTAAGGTGCCGCGTTTTGCCGCTGAAGCAATTGAAGCTAACGAAAAGCTGGTCACATTACTGGGTGAACTGGCTGCCGGAAAAGGGGTTACGTCTGCACAAATAGCACTGGCATGGTTGCTGGCACAAAAACCGTGGATTGTTCCCATCCCCGGGACTACTAAACTGCACCGGCTGGATGAAAACCTGGGTGCTGCCGACATCACTCTTTCACAGGACGACGTGCGGCAGATAGAAGAGGCGCTTGAAACGATAGAAATCGTCGGCGAGCGTTACTCCCCTGAGCATCAGGCTCGTGTGGGCCGTTAAGATTCAGGCGGGTCTGCATCGAATTGCAGACCCGCTATTCCAGGTGCCGAAGCGCATCTATCATCAGCACAAAAGCGGGCGGATGCTGTTTACGGCTCGGGTAACAGAGATAATAACCGGGAAATGCAGGGCACCTATCCTGCAGAATCTGAATTAGCTTTCCGGATTTTACATGCTCCCTGATCGTATCTTCAGGAACACAGGCAATACCAAAACCCGATAATACGGCATCGATTCTTTCTGACAGAAAATTAAACGTGACCTGTCCTTCAACTCTGACACGTAACGATTTTCCTTCCTTCTCAACCTTCCAATGATAAAAGTTTTAATTTCGGCCATACGAGAGTTTGAGCTGCATGCTCCCCTGCGGATAAGCGGATATTGCCAGAGAGCGTTCCATTAAGTTGAACCTGAAATTCATGCTCCTGCTCAAGATCGGCAATACGTGGCTCAGATAGGCCTGATTACATAACGCGAGATTAAAACGGCGTACCTGACGTGCCGAACATGTCTGGGCCTATGCCTTTCACGCGCCGTCGAAACGGTGTTTTATCTGAAAAGGTCATGGTGAGGGGCGGGTTCCATTTTAAGGCGAGCCCCAGGCATAAGAAAGCCTTTATCTGGCGGACAAATCAGTCTATCTTTAAGGAAATGATCATTCTCTAATGGTGTTTGCGATGAACGATAACCGTTATAAAGAGCGGGGACGACCGCGGGCGTTTGATACCGATGCGGCACTGGACAGCGCAATGCTGGTATTCCGGCAAAAAGGGCTATCACGCCACCTCGATCGGCGATTTGGGCCAGGCTATGCAGCTCACTACCGGCAGCATCTATAAAGCTTTTACCGACAAGCGCACGCTGTTTGCAAATGTCTTCGCTCGCTATCTCTCAATGCGTAACAGCAGTTTAGCTGCGCGGCTGGCGCAATGTGAAAATGGCCGTGAGCAACTGGCGGCGCTACTCAATTTTTATGTGGATTCAGTGCGCGATGTCGAAGGTGAGCGCGGCTGTCTGGTGGCTGTCAGCGCCTTAGAGCTGCAAACTCTGGATGAGGAACTTGCCGGAGCCGTCAGCGCGGCGCTGATACGCAACCAGCAGAATCTGCAGCAGATAATCAGCCTGGGTCAGCAGGATGGTTCGGTCAATCCTGCACTGGACAGAGAGGCCACCGCTTCGCTGATGCTATGCATTGTTCTGGGGATGCGGGTAGCCGGTAAAGTTGCTGCTACCCGGCCCGATGCCAGCATCATCCCCCTGGCGCTAAAGATACTCGACTAAATTTTTTACACATTAAGGAATCGATCGTTTCCTTATTATCCGGAGGTTATATGCGCGTATATCCACTCTACCAGCACCACTTTATTAACATTGACTCGCAGCGGCTGCACTACCTCAGCGCAGGCAGTGAACACGCTGAGACTGTGGTTCTGCTCGCGGGTTTCCCGCAAAGCAGTTATGCCTGGCGGGAGGTTATTCCCTTGCTTGCCAGCCGCTTTCATGTGATCGCACCCGACCTGCCAGGGCAGGGTGATTCTGACTTTCCAGCCAGTGGTTACGACACTGACAGCGTGGCAGAGCGCATACTGGCGCTGCTGAACCAGCTGGGTATCGAACGCTTTCATCTGGCCGGGCATGATATCGGGGCGTGGGTCGCCTGGTCACTGGCGGCAGGCCATCCCGAAAAGGTCAACCGTCTCGCGCTGCTGGATGGCGGCATTCCCGGTATCACGCTGCCTGACTTACTGCCAATGGTGGGTGATAGCGCCTGGAAAACCTGGCATTTTGGATTTCACTGTGTGGATGATTTACCGGAAGCGCTGATCACTGGCAGAGAGGCGATCTACCTGGACTGGTTTTTTAACCGTAAGTCAGCCAATCCACATCGCATAGATGCGGCGGCCCGTCATGAATATCTGCGCGTTTTTCAGCAGCCCGGGGCCCTGCGGGCCGGACTGGCTTTTTACCGCGCTTTTGCACAGTCGGCAGAGCAGAATCGACAGCGCGCGTTAAAAGGCAAACTGGCTTTACCGCTGCTGGCTGTCAGTGCCGACCAGGGATCGATACCCGATATGGCCACCCCGCTGCGCACCGTAGCGCATCAGGTAAGCATTGAAACTGTTCTCAACTGCGGTCATTTTATTCCCGACGAACAACCCGAGAAATTAGCGGAAATACTGGCAGACTTCTTTATTACCTCTCCGGATAAAAGCGAAATATCACCTCAGTGACAGTAGGGAAAGTAATGTCGTGTGGCGGATTATTAATATTATTGCTGATCCGCTGTTATCTCATACAGGTTTCCAATAAATAACACTATCTTATTGATTTTTAAGTATGTAGAGCAGGCTGTTGCGCGTTGCTTTCTGTCGCGTGCTGTGAATAAATAAACGGTCATCAACGTCCGCCATCAGGATGAGATTAAAATAGCGGTCGGCAGCAGAGTGCCGATCGCATATTGCCGGGGCTGCTATGAATCAGGAAAAAGCACGACTGGCCGGGGAAATAAAAGCCAGAGTTAATGAACTTGAATCGCAGTTAGTGGCGATTCGACGTGATATCCATGCGCATCCGGAATTAGGCTTTGATACGCTGCGCACCGCCAGTCTGGTCACAGAGTATCTGCAGGCGCTGGGACTTAATCCCCGCACCGGCGTTGGCCGCAGCGGTGTTGTGGTGGATATCGACGGCGCAGAGCCGGGTAAGACGCTGCTGTTGCGCGCCGACATGGACGCGTTGCCGATACATGAGCAGACCGGTTTACCGTTTGCCAGCCGCTATCCCGGAAAAATGCACGCCTGTGGGCATGATATTCACACCGCAACGATGCTGGGTGTCGCAACGATCCTGCCGCACTATCGTCAGCAGCTCAAAGGTCGGGTCCGGCTGATATTCCAGCCCGCGGAGGAGACGCCAGAAAGTGGCGCTGAGGCGATGATCGCGGACGGCGCGGCAGATGGCATCGACTGGGCCGTGACCCTGCATAACAAGCCTGAACTGGCTGCGGGGGGAAGTCGCCCTGACGCGCGGGGCCAGCACTGCCTCCAGCGATGAATTCGACGTTACAGTGCATGGTGTTTCGACCCACGCGGCACGTCCGCACATGGGCACCGATCCGATCATCGCGACCGTGCATCTCATCAGCCAGCTACAGACCCTCATCTCGCGTGAACGCGATCCCGCTCACTCCGCCGTATTAACCATCGGGCACATTCAGGGTGGTACCACCCACAATATCATTCCCGATAGCTGCCTGTTTCAGGGCACCATCCGTACTAAGTCGCCGGAAGTACGCGCTGCTATGGAAACCTCGTTTAAACGGATGTGCGAAGGGGTGGCGCTGGCGCAAAACGTGCGGGTGGAGGTTAACTTCCAGCGTGGCGTGCCGCCTCTGATGAATGACGATCGTCTGATCGATTCACTGGAACAGATTCTGTCGCATCAGTTTGATAAGCCCATCATCGCGCAGCCCAGCGCCAGCTTTGGAGCCGAAGATTTTTCACTGTTCACGGAACGGGTACCGGGCTGCCAGATTCATATTGGATCGGCCACGCCGGGCCGTGACGATCACCTGCATAACTCCGACTATCAGCCGGACGAACGCAGCATTACCGCCGGGACGCAGGCGCTGACCCGCCTTGCAATTGATTTACTCTCTTAATAATAAATAAATGAGGTTTATATGATGATGCGTAACCGCCTGTTCACGGCTTCTCTGACCGTGGCACTGCTCGCCACTTCCGCGTTCAGCCAGGCGAAAGATTTCGGCACCCTGAAGTTTGCGACTGAAGCGGCTTATCCTCCGTTCAACCAGACCACACCGAGCGGCAAAATCGTCGGCTATGAGCCGGATATGGTGGCGGAGCTGGCTAAACGTGCAGGTTTTAAATATGAAATCATCGCCCAGAAATGGTCGGGCATGATCCCGGGTCTTATCGACGGTAAATATGATGCGGTGATCGATGCGGTGACCGTAACGCCAAAACGTGCTGAAGCGATCGATTTTACCCATCAGTACACCGTCAGCGTCTCCAGCTTTGTGACTGCGAAAAAAAGCCCGCTGGCCACGCTGCCAGGCAGCGGCACGATTGTGACGGCGGATGATGACGCCGGCATGAAAAAAGCGATCGACGATCTGAAAACCACCTTCAAAGGGAAAACCATCGCGGTGCAGGTCGCCACCATTCAGGCGGATTTCCTGCAGAAATACCTGGGCGACGTTGCCACTATCCGCACCTATCAGGCGGGTCCTGAAACCTTCGCCGACCTGATGAATGGCCGGGTGGATGCTGTCATGGCGTCTCGTACCAACCTCAACGCCTTTGTGAAAAAACATGCTGAGGCGATCAGCAGCAGCGGCTATGGCTTCTCCGGTGGCGTGCTGGGCGCAGGCTCGGCGATTGGTCTGCGTAAAGGCAACAGTGAGCTGCAGCAGGTGCTGAATCAGGCGCTGGACTCCATGATCAAAGATGGGACGCTGAGCAAACTGTCGATCAAATGGTTTGGCGAAGATGTCGCGCCGAAAGCGTAACCGCTGATGCTGATGAATATTGACTGGCAGATACTGGGCTTCGGGGATGAGGGCTGGGGTGGCGTGCTGCTTAACGCCGCCGCCGTCACCGTCAGCGTGTCGTTATGCGCCTGGCTGCTGGGTGCGTTGCTGGGCAGCGTGCTCTGCTGGATGCAGATTGCCGGTTCACGCTGGCAGCAGCGACTGGCGGCGGGCTATATCACACTGTTTCGCGGCGTGCCGGAACTGCTGGTGATCTACCTCTTCTACTTCGGTGGACGACAGGTGGTTTCCACCGTGGGCACCGCGCTGGGCTTCCAGGGACCGTTTGATGTGAACGGTTTTGTGGCGGGCGCGATTGCCATCGGGCTGATCTCCGGTGCCTATCAGAGCGGGGTATTCCGTGGCGCTTTCTACGCCATTCCCGGCGGAACGCTGGAAGCGGCGACCGTGACCGGCATGGGACGGCTGATGATGTTTCGCCGCATTATCGTGCCGCAGGCGTTACGCACTGCGCTGCCCGGCATGGGCAACCAGTGGCAATCGGTGATCAAAGAGTCGGCGCTGGTCTCGGTAACCGGACTGGTGGAAACGATGAACCAGGTCTCCACCGCAGCCAACTCCACCCAGATGTCCTTTTTCTTCTACAGCGTGGGTGCGGTGATCTACCTGATTATCACCACATGTTCCGATATGGTTTTCCGCTACGTGGAAAAGTTTGCGATGCGCGGTCAACAGCGCGTAAAGGGGTAAGGAGACCACGTGGATATCATGTTTTTACAGCAGACGCTGCTGGCGCTGCTGAAAGGATTGCCGCTGACCATCAACCTGGCGCTGCTCTCACTCTTTGGCGGCGGCGTGCTGGCGCTGCTGCTTAACCTGCTGCGCATGACGCGTGTCGGCAGCGTTTTCTGTCGCTTCTACGTCTGGCTATTTCGCGGTACGCCACTGCTGATCCAGATCTTTATGGTCTATTACGGCCTGGGCAGTCTACCGGCGGTGCGGGAAAGCTTGTTCTGGCCGCTGCTGCGCGATCCCTACTGGTGCGGCTTACTGGCGCTGATTCTCAATGATGCCGCCTATACCTCGGAGATCCTGCGCGGCGGGCTGCGTGCCGTCAGTCAGCAGTCGCTGGAAGCCGCTAAAGTCTCAGGCATGTCGTCGTATAAGATCTTTACCCGCATCACCTTACCGATTGCGATTCGACAGGCATTGCCGGCCTACAGCAATGAGATCATCTCGATGATCAAAGCAACGTCGCTGGTCAGCACTATCAGCCTGATGGAGATGACCGGCATTGCCGACTCGATAGTCTCTTCCACTTTCCGGGCGCTGGAGGTGTTCCTGAGCGCGGCGGTGATCTACCTGATACTCACCATGCTGGTCAGCAAAGGCGTATCGATGCTGGAACGACGCTTATCACCTTACTATTTTGGAGCACGCTCATGACCGCACCTACCATCATGCTGAGTCATCTCAGAAAGAGTTATGCGGGACACGAAGTGCTGCACGACATCAGCCTGACCGCGCAGGATGGCGATGTGATATCGCTGATTGGTGCCAGTGGGTCGGGAAAAAGTACGCTGTTACGCTGCATTCCGTTTCTTGAAGTGCCGCAGGCAGGCGAAATTGCGGTAGGCGAGGTGAACGTCACCCTGGATAACGCCGACGAAAAACTGAGCCGCGAGCAGCGCCGTCGCATCAAGCTGATGCGAATGCAGCTCGGCTTTGTATTTCAGAGCTTCAACCTGTGGCCGCATAAAACGGTGATGCAGAACATCATTGAAGCGCCGGTTCATGTGCAGAAGCGCAGCCATAAAGAAGCGATTGAAGAAGCAGAAGCGCTGCTCCATAAAGTGGGACTCTATGCAAAACGCGACGCCTGGCCGTCGCAGCTTTCCGGCGGACAGCAGCAGCGTGTGGCGATTGCACGGGCGCTGGCGCAGCAGCCGAAAGCGATACTGTTCGATGAGCCAACTTCAGCGCTGGATCCGGAGCTGGTGGGCGAAGTATTGCGGGTGATCCGCAGTCTGGCGGAAGAGGGACGTACCATGATTATCGTCACCCATGAAATGGGCTTTGCGCGCGACGTGTCGAACAAAGCGGTGTTTCTGCACCAGGGCATGATTGAGGAGTCCGGTTCGCCGGAGCAGGTGTTTCTCGATCCGATCTCGCCACGCTGCCGCGCCTTTGTAAATAGCCACTTTGAGCGCAATGCAGGCTGAAGCGTCGTTCTGATAAGGCTGACGCACTGAGATTTCGTGTTTTGAGATCAGAAAACCCCGGAAGATTTTCCGGGGTTTTTTTTACATCAGCCAGACCACGTTATGCAGAACTATCAGCGCGATCTCACGCCCGGTCCTGAGACTACGCATCCGCTGTTACACTGAATTAAAACGACACCGCGCCTGAAAGAGTTGCATGCGTCAGCACTCGGAGCTTCAGGGCTATCAGTGAAAGCAGCAGTGATCATTCAGGATTAAATCGCACTATGGCGCAAGCCGCCTGCCAGTTGTGTGAACACGTCGATCATCTTTGGCAGCGCCTTTTCCGGCTCGCTGCTGGAAGCGACCCACAGTGCGGCATTCAGCGCCGCGCTGTTCAGCAGATGAGCGGCGGCATCGGCGTCGACCGGCTTCATTATCCCGCTGTCGATAAGGCGGGTAATCGTTTCACGCGTGGCTTCCAGGCAGCTGTTCTGGCTGGGCCATTGCGAAGGATCTCCCAGAAAAGCCGGGCCATCGCGCAGCACAATACGTTGCACTTCGGCATCCATTGCCATGCGGATATAGGCGATGCCTTCAGCCACCAGCTTCTCCCACGCATCGCTCACCCCAGACGCTGCCGCTTTAGCCTGCTGGGCCATTTCGCCATCAACCTGTGCGACGACCGCCGCAAGCAGCCCCTTTTTTGTCACCAAAATTGTGGTAGAGCGCCCCGCGTGTCAGACCTACGCTGGCCGTCAGTTCATCCATTGATGAGGCGGCAAAGCCTTTTTCGGCAAAGGCTGTGCGTGCTGCTGCAATCAGTTTTGCCCGGTTCTCTTCCATTGTTTCAGCGCGACGTTTAGCGGCCATACACTCTCCTTTCACATACGCGAGGTATATTAATTGACATACGCGGCGTATGTGTGATTAATGTGACATACGCCGCGTATATTAAATCAAACTCGTGTGCGCTGCATCCTGCAATCCCCTAAAGGCTATTGAGGAAATTCTATGATCACACGCGAACCCATTTTTCCTGCCAATCGTCACGCTCTCTATGAGCAGCATGGTTATTCAGCGGCTATCCGCTCAGGCGATCTGCTGTTTGTCTCAGGTCAGGTGGGCAGCCGTGCCGACGGCACGCCGGAGCCTGATTTTGCTGCTCAGGTAGAACGGGCATTTGAGAATCTGGCAGCCACGCTCGCTGCGGCAGGGTGTACCTTTGACGATCTGATCGATGTCACCACATTTCACACCGATCCGGAGCATCAGTTCGAAACCATCATGCAGATAAAGCAGCGCGTTTTTCCGCAGCCTCCTTATCCTAACTGGACAGCGGTGGGTGTGACGTGGCTGGCGGGATTTGATTTTGAAATCAAGGTGATTGCACGCATTCCCGATCAACGGGACCAACGGAGCCTGTCACAGAGTGCATAAAGCATGAGTGGCAATCTGCCTGTCAGGTACTTTACACCGGAGACGGGCGCTGCGATGACATGCCGGACGTTAAATAAGCTGGCATCACAGACAGGGATGTCCCGCGCTGCATTTGCAAAACACTTTGGTCAGACGGTTGGAATTACGCCCATAGAATCTCTGACGCAATGGAGGATGCTGCTCGCCAGCGATCGTCTGCAAAATTCAGGCGAAACGATTTCAGGCGTTTCTGCCGCACTGGGATATGAGTCTGAGAGCGCCTTCAGAAAAGCATTTAAGCGTGTTACTGGCGCTCCACCAGGAAAGTAAATTCGTTCGAAAAAGTTTTGAAGGTTAATCGAAAACCCCATTAATTACGGCGGTCACGACAGCGGTGCTCAGGGCTATCAGCACAAGATTATCTCCGACAGCTCGCCATTCGTAACCAGGGTAATAGGGCAGCTCATTTAGCATTGATGCTGGCAAACTTTTTTTGGCGATACCCGGAGGCAAAGGTTTACCACGCGCAACTTTTTTAGCTATTCCTGGCGGCAAAGACTGATAGCCGACAAGGCCATAATTGACGGCAAGTTTACGTGCAAGAGAGTAGTTGATATCTGACTCGACGTGATCGGGCCGTCCAGCGTTCTTACGATTTCCATGTTTTTCTTTCGGACCCGCATTACCATGCCCCTTGTTTCCGTGCTCTCCGCTTTTGCCGTTATTACCCGGGTTTCCGCTATTACCATTACCCTGACCGCCACCACCGTTGCCGTTGCCCGGATTTGCGAAAACGGGCGCAGCAAGCACGGTACAAGATATCACCACCGCAAATGCGGCTTTTAAAGCGCGAGATTTGAGCATGTGATCTTTCCTTAATATTATTCAGTAATCTGAACCAGAAAATATAAAGCGATGTAAGGAGGTAACATGAGCTCAACCTCTTCACATTATTATGTCACCTGTTAGTTATTACCCAGCATTAAACGGCCGACAACCACATAGCAACCTTAAGAATTATCTCAAACTAATCAAAGAAAAGCTGTACGATGTTTTGATATTTCGTATAAATTTAATGCTGAAGCCCTTGCTAACAATAGATAAATTTTCGGCTTTAAGCGAGGCGGAATACATTTTCGTTATTTTTATGCTGCTGCAATGCATTGTTTATACTTGCGATTACCTGACATTACTACAACGCTTAATAACTCTGCTACGTAAGGTACCTTAAGCGAGACAGAAACCATGTCGACTCATGAGACGGAGCAGGTAATTTTGAGCAGAACTTTTCTGATATCGGTCTTCCCATAATATTCAGGATTACAAAATGAAAAATAATAAAAGCTATAAAGGATGGCTGGCTATATCAGCCGTCGTCGCTCTGTGCAGCACTGCCACCGTACAGGCTGAGACGCAGACAAGCGCCCCGCAGGGCGGGAATACACCGCAGACCGTAAAGAATGACAAGCTCAGCCCTGGTGATGAAAAAGCACTGAAGGATATGGCGCAGGCCAATATCAATGAAATTGCCGCCGCCAAAATTGCGCTGAACAAAACACAAAGCGCAGAAGTTAAAACCTTTGCACAGAAGATGGTCGAAGATCATGGCAGTGCTCTGACAAAAGTTCAGGCGGTTGCTAAGCAAAAAGAGGTGACATTACCGACTGCGCCAGACGCTAAACATAAGGCCATGGCAGACAAGCTGGAAAAGCAGAGCGGCGCTGCCTTTGACAAAATGTATATGGAAAATGCCGGAATAATGGATCATAAGAAGGTGCTGTCGACGCTGAAGAGTGACGCGACGAAGATAAAGGATGCGGATGTGAAGGCGCTGGCCGACGCGCATACCCCTGTTGTAGAACAGCATCTGAAATCCGCCCAGCACATGGCGATGTAACCGGGCTGGCCGGTTCCGAATTATCCGCAAGCGCTGTTACGGGATCATCGGGACCAGCCAGAAACGACATAATCCACCATCAGCTGGAGTTTCTCTCTCGTTACGCCAGCCTTGGCCTGAACAGCCATGCCCTGCACTCAGCCACATCGGTATAACTGGGTTGAAATGCGAGCTTCAGTCGCCATCAAGCCCCAGCGTTTCACGACGTAGTAAGGCCCAGTCAATCAGAGCAGTCATTGATGGCCCAAGCGCTTTACCCAGATCGGTAAGTGAGTACTCAACACGCGGAGGGACTTCGGGATAAACCGTGCGAGTCACGATGCCATCCTGTTCCAGTTGTTTAAGCTGCTGGATCAGCATTTTTTGATTTACGCCCTCAATCCGGCGCTCCAGCTCTGAAAAGCGCAGCGGGCCTTTAGCAGCGAAAAGCTGACAGATGATAATTGTCTTCCATTTTCCTTCAATAATCTTCAGCGCCTCAGTAGTAGCCTGAGCCCACACCATTCGCTGCTCCGGAATATCACAACGCCAGTCTCTTTCCATACTTACCTTCAGGTTAGTAACCCACTATTTTGTCGGTTCTTGTTGTTTATTCAGTGAATATGTAGGGTATCTCACTCACCACAGAATCAGGAGCGAAATATGAAAATCGGCGTAATTGGCACAGGTAATATCGGTAGCACCCTGGCACGGAAGCTCAGTGAAGCGGGGCACAAGGTAAAAATCGCTAATTCACGCGGAGTTGATGGCGTGCGTGGTTTTGCGGGTGAAATTAATGCAGAACCCACAGACATCAGGGGAGCGGTTACAGACGTCGAAGCCGTGATTCTCTCCATTCCGCTGCCGGCACTTAGCAGCCTGCCTGATGGGCTTTTCGATCACCTGCCACCCCATGTCCCGGTGATCGACACCAGCAACTACTATCCTGGCCTGCGTGACGCACCGATTACTGCACTGGATAATGGGCAGACCGAAAGCGAATGGGTTCAGGAGCAAATCGGACACCCTGTGGTTAAAGCTTTTAATAATATCCTTGCCGACTCGCTCGCCGATCTGGGCCAGCCGCAGGGAAGTCGGGGTCGTCTGGCGGTTGCCGTAGCGGGAGATCATCCTGATGCTGTGCAGACGGCCATGTCACTGGTTAACGACACCGGTTTTGATCCTGTGTTCTCTGGGACTATCGCTGAATCATGGCGTCAGCAGCCCTGCACACCTTGTTACTGCTGTGACTGGGAAGCGCCCGTGATGCTGCGAGCTCTGGCGTTGGCCAGAAAGGGAGAAGGCCAGGCTCGGTTGCCACAGCTTTATGCCAGTTTCGCGACGCTGGGTGATGCACCCTCTCATCAGGATATTATCGAAAACAACCGTGCCATAAACTGGCCGGTTTAAATCGCTACGCAAGGATAATCTGTCTGCATTGAAGTTCTGGATAAAGATTGTTCTGAGAATATTTTTGCATAGTGGCTCTGGCTCAGGCTCAGGCATCTGGTCCACGGTATTGCTCTGCAGGCTTGTCCTTAAGCCTGAGAGATCCAGATTACTCTCCGGGAAGTGTGCTAATAAAGTCACGATAGGTATGCAGTGGGCGGCCAGGCAGGGTGACCAGACGTTCCCGGTCGCCCTCTTGTGGAATCATCCCATCACTGACGTAACGTTCAGCCATCAGCCGCATTTCATACGCCATTCAGCGCGGCATAAACTCCGCCATATTGGCTTCGAATGCATCCGGATTATCTCCTCCATAAATTACCGGACGGCCCAGAAGCTGTTGCCAGGCTGCTGCTGCCTCTTCTCCGTTGAGCGTATCCGGCCCCACGAGATTGAGCGTTTCGACCGGTAATTCTTCGCTGGCCTGGTCGCGCCTTATCAGTTCAATTGCCGCCACTTCAGCAATATCCAGTGTGTCGACCATTACAGTTACGGATTATCAGACCTCTTTACGGCCCAGATAACGCTCTTTAATCAGTGACAGTTTTATGCCGATATCCAGCGCCGGCGATGGCGGCATGAAACTGGCCTTGCCCAGCGACAGCATATCCGCGATATGCGGGTTGTCCTGTTTCATCATGTAATCTGCCAGCAGACTGCCCGCTACGGTCTGTTTTGAAACACCTGCGCCGTTACAGCCACCCGCCGTACAGATAAATTTGTTCAGCATGCCCCATTCAGGCGCGCTGTTTCGCGTAACGCTGATGGTGCCGGACCAGGTGTGGGTTATCTTTACGCTGCTGAGGGTCGGATAGACTTTATGAAATAAGCGCTGATGCAGCTGGGTTGCCTGCCAGGTCTCTGCGGCATTTACCTGACCGCTGAGTGCGGGTATCACGTGCTGGCGAATCAGGAAACGGCGGTCTGAGGTAAAACGGAAGGTAGCACCGGCAATCGCATTAACCGGCGTAAGCCCCCAGCTCTGCATGAGGGGCAGAGTAGCCAGTTGTTCATCGGTCAGCGGATCGGTAATGCTGGCGAAGGTCGCCATTGCAGCCTGCCGCGAAAGTCCTGGTCGCAACTCTGGCGATAATGCGTTGGTGGCCAGCATCACCTTTGGCGTTTTGATGATGCCAAACGGTGTCAGCACTTCAGCCATGCTGCCGTAGCGAATCCCCAGCACTGGCGTGTTATCGAAGCGTTGAACATTTTCAGGTAAAGAGTGGTTTAGCCCGGCGATCAACTGCGCCGGATTAACCAGCACACAGCCAGGCGTATATATCCCTTTACTGTAAAAGCGCGTGCCGAGTTTAAGGTAAAGCTCCTCGCTGTCTGACATCTGCCATGGCTCATCCATTAAATCGAGCTGGCTGGCGTACTCTTTTAAAATACGATCACTGCCACGTTCAGCCTGGCAGTGATATTTACCGACCTGTTCCCAGTCGCAATGAAGATGATGCTGAGAAATAACCTGCTCCAGCTGACGAATGCCTTCCTGAAGCAGGTTACGGTAAGCGTTGGCCTTTTTTAATTCAGCGGTCGAACTGCCAATATTATGAGGCAGACCGATAACAAACCCGGAATTACGTGCCGATGCGCTTTCCCGTGTGCTGTGCGCGTCGACGATGATAATTTTCAGGCCAGGATTAATTTCAGCCAGGCGGCGCGCAAAGGCAACACCTGCAAATCCCGCGCCGACGATAACCCAGTCGGCAGTGATATCCTCTCGCAGCATGGGCTGCGGTGTAAAACAATGCTCACCCGCAGGCCAGCCCAGTTGATTGTGATTAAATGGTATCGATGCGTAGCGCAATTCCCTGTGCCCTTATCTGAAAAATAAAGCAATTTTATAAGTTAAAGCGGGATATCTGTGCCAGCGGTAATCTGATTATTGTTGATTTCAGACAAGTAAAATTCAGGTGGATGATTTTTGAGTTAACAACCAAAGGTGGCACGAATTTTCGAAGAAGAGATGATAACGCGACTGTTATGTGTTTTATTTGCTGGTGTCAAAGACCGAAACCAGTGATATGCAAAGCGGTACTCATAAAGCGCGAGCATGGGAGAGCGAAACGGAACAGGTCGCGCTGTTAACTGGCAATTTCGAGTAGGAATCAGCCCCTGAAACGGATAACTGTAGGGCATCAAAGCGTTTTATAGATTTCAGCAATGACCTGCATCGTTGCCTCTTCTATGGTTCCTTCATTGCGACATAAAAACCAGCCGTGGTTAGTCATCTCCTGCTCGAACGCTCTGGTGCAAGCGACATGCTCTTCCAGCCTGTGAATCACTGTACTCCCCAGCCCACGCGATCGTGCCGCGGCTCGTTCCCATGAAACTTCAGGTGCCGTGACCACCCCGACATGCAGATCTGGCGCTCGCACATTGAGCTTAATGTTTCGCTGCAAAATCTCTGCAAAGGGCATCATCCGCCGAAATGCGGCATCAGACGGATACCAGCGATCCATCAGGATAATGCAGTTCCCGGGCTGTTTAGTGAGTACATTCTGTGAAATCCAGGCTCGGCTAACGGCAAAACGTTCACAAATTTCCCGCTCCAGTTCGACGGAGGGATTTCTGGCGAGCCTGTTAACCAGCGCCATTGTTTCCGACCTGAAGGGATCGCTTTTTTTGCTCGCTAAGTCGGATCACCTTCCTGTTATCTGCTCTTAGCACTTGCGTAATGGACTCCAGCAGGGTGGTTTTACCGGTTCCCTTGGGCCCATCCAGAGAAACAAACAGCTGACAACTCATGCCTGGAATGAGAAGTGAGGAAAGATTTTTGTGAATCGTGCATCCGGTAAAAACATCTTATTTTCCTGGTTTAATAGCTGAAGTTACATCGTTCTCTGTAGCAGTATGGCATGTCAGCGTGAGCATGATTTTAAACAAACACTGATAAACACGCTGGTAACGGTTCTGACTCACGAGTTTATAGAACAGGATGTTAGTCAGATAAGCTTAATAGTTGAGGCCTGTGCGGTGTAGTTTAAGGGAAGCGTCTGGAAAACGGAAAAGATCGTGCCTGTTCTGCCATTCACCCATTCAAACGCATGTCCTTAATCGCAATAACGAGCCCTCAAAGGCAATCCTCCGGTACGTGCAGGAATCTGGCGAGTAGAAATTATCTGTATTATGCTCATAAGCCCTTGTTAAATTGATCCTAATCCAATCCTGCCTAAGGTGGTTAAATGTCTGATGAAAAGGCAATCAAACTGGAGACTGCTTTAAAACTGGCGGCCGATCATCCAGCAGAACGACCTGAGTTTTACCGGGTACTGTTAGATTCATCGCTTTACGTCCTGGGTAGTTCCGGAGGGGCAACGGGTGATGGTGAGGTCGAACTAAAGGCGGGTGAGAATATCTCGATTCAGCACTGGGAAAAACCGGATGGAACGCCTGTCATTCCGGTATTCAGCTCGCTTGCCACCCTGCAGCGCGCCATCAGCCAGGAAAGTAAATACATGAAGTTGCCTGCCAGAGCCTTTTTTGAAATGACGCGGGGAGAGGGTGTGTTTCTTAATCCAGGGTCGGATTACGGAAAGGAGTTTGTGCCGGAAGAAATAGAAGCCATGCTGGCGGAAGGAACGGGTCGCCTGCCGCAGACCAGGGTGGTTGAGGAAGAAACACAGGTATTAGTGGGAGTACCTGCCGTTGTTCCGGACAGGCTTCTGAAAGAGTTATCTGCCTGGTTTGCAAAATGTCCCGGGGTCAGCCGTGCATTCCTGGTTTTAATGCACGACCCGTCAGTCGATGATAAACCGCATTATCTGGTGGGGGGTGGAAATGAGCGGTGATGTGCAAGAGGTGATGCGTGGTGCGGGTCTTGTCGCAGCGGATACCTCTCCGGATGGGGAGGCGGTGGATCTGATGCGCCTTGGCCAGAACGACAAAGGTCTGGACTCACATATCAGGTCGCAGTTTACGCCATTCTATGTTCGGAGCATGAAGCAAAAACTAAAGGGCATGTTTGGACGCTGAGCGCTGAACGGCTTCTGAATGTTGTCTTGTAACCAGCGTAGTAAATCGGGGGGTGACTTTGATCTCCGGTTTCAACAGTGCCGGTGATAGTGACTGAAATACGTGATCCAGGGCGGATTTATCTATGTCCGCTATGAGTGAGAAGGGGACTTTATGCTTCGGGCTTAATCAGGCGTAACAGAGCGGCCCTGCACATGCGCCTCGTCTATCTAAGTACGTGCGTGAAAGCTCACGCATCAAAGGCTCAGGCCTCGTTAAACCCCTCAATTCGTAAAAATTCTTATCAGCAGTTACCGATCACCGGGTAAATGAAAATCAAAAAGACCCACATTAATTGACGATTAGTGCGCTTAAGCACAGGATAATCCCTTTATAACTATACGGTGATTAAACAACATTAATCTTTCTTAATACATTCAAGTATCTTTACTATTTGCGTGAAAATTGCACTCTTTCCACAGTGTTACAAAGTTGTTTTTCCCTCCGCATTCAGCCCGTTTATAACTTTATGGCGGTAACAAAAATAATACCGTTTATAAAAGATTCTTAAGAGGGATGAATATGAAAACACTGACAAGAAGACATTTTATGGCTTTTGCTGCAGGAGGAACGGTCGCGCTTGCGGCGGGTCAGGCCATGGCACATGACAACGGCGTAAAGACGTTTCCGGCAGGGAGCGGAGGACGAGATCCCGGACCACATGATCCTATTCGTGAGGCTGAAAGTCCGGACATCGTAAATCCGCCCGTTACCGACAGCGGAACGCTGCCAAACCTTCACTTTTCTTTCAGTGATGCGCACGTACGCAAGGGAAGCGGTGGCTGGACGCGTCAGGTGACGCAGCGGGAGCTGGGCATATCTACGACGATTGCGGGTGTGGACATGCGCCTCAATGCCGGAGGTATTCGCGAACTGCACTGGCATAAAGAGGGGGGAGTGGGCTTACATGACTTATGGCAACGCGCGGATTACCGCTTTTGACGCCAGCGGAGGATGGTTTGTTGATGATATCGCTGCAGGTGACCTATGGTATTTTCCGCCCGGTATTCCCCATTCGATTCAGGGTCTCGGTCCCGACGGCTGTGAATTTTTACTGGCTTTTGACGACGGAAATTTTGATGAGGATAGCACTTTTCTGCTGTCAGACTGGTTCAGGCATATTCCCCCGGAAATTCTCGCCAAAAACTTCAGGGTTCCGGTATCTTCATTTTCTCACCTGCCTTCACCTGATGATGAGTACATTTTTGCCGGCAACGTTCCGGGCAGCCTGGAATCAGACAGTATAAAAGGCGGGGTGAAGTCGAAAATCCGCTTTACCCACAAGATGCTGGCTCAGGATCCGGTACGCGCGCCGGGAGGAACCGTCAGGATTACGGATTCATCCAATTTTCCGGTTTCAAAAACGATTGCTGCCGCACTGGTAGAAATTGAGCCAGGCGGACTGCGCGAGCTGCACTGGCATCCTAACAATGATGAATGGCAGTATTACCTTGAAGGAGAGGGACGGATGGGGGTCTTTGCATCATCCGGTCAGGCAAGGACTTTTGACTACCGCGCCGGCGATGTGGGATATGTTCCTTTTGCTATGGGACACTACATCGAAAACACCGGTAAGGGACCACTGCGTTTTCTTGAGCTTTTTAAAAGTGATTACTATGCCGATATTTCGCTTAACCAGTGGCTCGCCAGTACACCACCTGAACTTGTCCGGCAACACCTGCATCTGGATGAAGAGTTTATGAACATGCTTTCACTTAAAAAGAACCCGGTGGTGAAGTAACTGGTTCAGTCGTTACCTGATTAATAAGGATTGACGCTGACTTATTCCTGTTTAAATTAAAGTGTCCGCTTTTAGCATAAAGCGGACACGTATATCGGTAATGCAATTTCCCACCTGCCACTTAAAATGGTGCAATAGCATCATCATTGCTCTTACAGGGATGGGGAAGTCGTTACTAAACTGAGACAGCAGGGCAGTTAAATCATCAGGAAGCATCTGCTATTAACAGGGGACATTTCCAGATTTTACCTGGTAGCCAGACATGAAAACGAAGTTTAGCTTATGTCTATCCAGCATCAACTATTCACTTTTCCTGACGATACGTCGTTGAAGTCAGTAAAGGTTAATTGAGCCGATGCCCGGACTCTTGCAAAGAATGGTACTTTTTTATTTTGCCAGCAGAAATAATCTGTTTTCAAAAACGAATATTTAATCTGGCTGTGGTTATGCCCTTTATTGTTGCTACGAATTGCGTTTAATGCGTTGAGTGCCGGCTCTGCCTCAGCACCTTTATTGGCGCTGGCCGTTGCGTGCCTGAAATAAGTAAAGCGTCGCTTTATTTCCAACGGCATTGCCTACTTAATAACTGGTATATAAGGAGATTTCCATGGCATTTTCAGGAACGGGCCGCGCCACGGTCATATCGCTGAAAAGCGGTCACCCATTGTCTCAGTCCACTGAAGGAAAATCACAATCTATTCTGAGCGAACCCGCTCTTATCACGCTGCAAAGCTCACCTTCTCAGATTTCTTCTTTTCAGAAACAGGGTGACGATCTCATTCTTAACCTGCACGAGAGCGATACGCTTCGCTATCAGAATTTCTTTACTGAGGTTGCAGGCCAGCAGAGTAAAATGCTTTTCCAGCAGGGAAGTTTATTTCAGGAGGCACAGTTCAGCACAGACGTTTCCGGCGATGCTCAGACTGTCACCACGCTGACACCTGTCTGGCAATCTCCAGCTTCTGCAACATCTCCAATGCCATTCCCTGCGAGTCCAGAGTCAGATCCCGCGTTATCAGTCGTAGAGTCTTCCCAAAGCAAGATTCTGATCCCGTCAGGCACGCCGTTAAACGGAGCAGCTGTCGCCCTGAGGGCGACGACCAGCGAAGCCGATTCAACCTTAACGCTTACGCCCCAGGTTGAGTCAGCAACAGCTTCAGATGCCCCCGCCACCTCCGACGCTATGAAGGCCAGCGCCATTCCATTACCGGCGCTGACTCTTGATCCGGTTACCGGCGACAATGCGGTCAGTTACCAGGAGGGGATATACGGCATTATCTTCACCGGCTCCGCCGCCCATCTCCCCTCCGGCACGCCGGTTGAACTGACCCTTGACGGCAGAACCTGGCAGGGCAGCGTCTACCAGGATCAGTGGCAGGTTCAGCTCTCTGACAGCGACGTGAAAACTATCAAGGACGGCAACCACACCATTCAGGTCAGTGCAACGGATCTGAATGGAAACAGTACCAGCCTCAGCCAGAATCTGCTGCTGATTACCCACTACAACAGCAGCAACCCAAAAGTCACCGTTAACGACATCACACTGGCGGATGCGGTCCAGCATGACGGTCAGACCTGGTACGTTATCAGCGGCACGCTTGAAGCGCCGCTGCCGCTTAAGACTTTTGCGGTGCAGGTTTCTGATACCTTCCACTGGAATTATGCCGTGGTAGAGGCAGATGGCAGCTGGCGCGCGGAAATCAGCGCGTCGGAGCTTTCCCAGGGCGGCAACTTCCTGTCGTTTGGCGTGCTGGATGGTGCCGAAAACTGGTTTGAGCAGAGTGGCAATGTCACAGCCGACCTTATTACGCCCGTTGAAGGCGGCAATGGGGTTCCGCCGGTTATCGATGACAATCCAACGGATGGTGGCAATACGCCACCCGCCGATGGTGGCACGCCGATTCCGCCTGTCAGCACGCCCCCTTCTTTAACCATTAACAGTTTTACTGGTGACGGCGTGTTAAGCGCTGAGGAAAAGCTCTCCCCACAGACGTTCAGCGGCACCACAGCGAACCTCGCCGCAGAGAGCACGCTGACCATAATGCTGAACGGTCAGACCTATACCACAACCCTGGCCGCTGACGGCAGCTGGAGTGTTACCCTGCCGTCTGCCGATCTGCAGGTGCTGCCGGTAGGGTCTAACCACATCAGCGTAACCTTTGAAAACAGCGTTGGCGGTACGACCACCGCAAACAAAGTCATTACCGTAGAGGCGTCAGCACCGCCATCAGACGCTATCCCGCCACAGCCGACTATAGACACGCCGTTTGTCGACGGGTTTATGAACGCACATGAACGCTTCGAGCCTGTTACGCTGAGCGGCTCCACTGGTGTGACCGGGGCGGGCCAGAAGATCGATCTGATCGTAGATGGTGTTCACTATGCGGGCGCTGTGGACAGTCTGGGCAACTGGCTTGTCTCACTCTCCACCGGGCAGCTGATGGAAGCAGATTTAGCCGAGGGGAGTCATTCCGTTACGCTAACCGCCACCGATCGCTGGGGCCAGTCCGGTATCACGGAGACGACGTTTATTACCGATACGCAGGATCCTCTTGTCACGATTAATACCCTGGCAGGGGACGGGGTGATCGACAGTCATGAAATCAGCAGCCCGCTGGTGATCTCCGGCAGAGGCGAAGCCGGCAGCACGATTGAGGTTAGTTTTGGGGCCTCCCACTGGAGCGGCATCGTCGATCAAAATGGCCAGTGGCAGTTCTCAGTTCCCGCGGAAACGCTGCAGGGAATGGAGGAAGGGAGCTACCGTGCCATTGCTGAAACAACCGACGAAGCGGGCAACAAAGGTTATGCCTCAGCAGGTGTGCAAATCTTCGCTACTGAGGCGTTGCCGCAGCTGACCCTTGATCCGATCACCGGCGACAATGCGGTCAGTTACCAGGAGGGGATATACGGCATTATCTTCACCGGTACCGCCGCTCATCTTCCCTCCGGCACGCCGGTTGAACTGACCCTTGACGGCAGAACCTGGCAGGGCAGTGTCTATCAGAATCAGTGGCAGGTTCAGCTCTCTGACAGCGACGTGAAAACTATCAAGGACGGCAACCACACCATTCAGGTCAGCGCAACGGATCTGAATGGAAACAGTACCAGCCTCAGCCAGAATCTGCTGCTGATTACCCACTACAACAGCAGCAACCCGAAAGTCACCGTTAACGACATTACGCTGGCGGATGCGGTACAGCATGACGGTCAGACCTGGTACGTTATCAGCGGCACGCTTGAAGCGCCGCTGCCGCTTAAGACTTTTGCGGTGCAGGTTTCTGATACCTTCCACTGGAATTATGCCGTGGTAGAGGCAGATGGCAGCTGGCGCGCGGAAATCAGCGCGTCGGAGCTTTCCCAGGGCGGCAACTTCCTGTCGTTTGGCGTGCTGGATGGCGCCGGAAACTGGTTTGAACAGAGTGGTTACGTCACAGCGGATCTGACTTCTCCGGTCAGTGATAACAGCGGCGATCCGTTGCCACCGGTCACCCCCGATAATCCCACCGATGGAAGCAATACTACGCCAGTGGTCGATATTCCAGGTCAGCCTGCACCTGAAATTGATACGCCATTTGGTGACGGCTGGCTGAACCGTGCGGAGAAAAAAGAGGGCTCGATGCTGACCGGCACAACGGGCGTCACCGGCAGCGGTCAGACGGTATCGGTGATTATTGGTGGTAAACATCACAATGCGGCAGTAAGCGACGATGGTCACTGGAGCCTGCCACTGGCGCCGGGGACGATGAAAACAGGTTTCGGCAAGGGGCAGCATGACATTGTCGTGACTGCTAGCGACGCGGCTGGCCATACGGCTACGATAACGACCAGCTATCAGGTGGATGTCTGCGCACCCAAAATCGCTTTTACTCACCTCACAGAGGGGCAGCAAATCAACCTTGCCTCCAGCCATGATCAGCATGTATCAGGTACGGGTGAAGCCGGTGATATTGTTACTGTCAGGCTTGGCGACCACCAGTGGCAAACCAGTGTGACCAGCAAAGGCACGTGGGCCGTGCAGCTTGAAACGCTGGACGCACTCACGCCTGAACCGGGCGAGCACAGGATAACCGCAACTATTCGTGATGCTGCCGGAAACGTTAACCACGTTTCGCAAAACGTCGAGCTTTATATGGCCGAGCCGCAACCGAAGCTGAGTATTGCAACCGCAGCGCAGGACAACCTGATCAATGCCACAACTGTGATCAGCAGCAACACAGAAGATGGCAGCAATTCGGAAAGCCATAGTGCTATCACACTGGAGCACGCGTCTCTTCATCCTGATATGGCTGACAATCTCCATCTCTCTGAAACAGTAAACATTGAAACGCTCTCGCTTTTATATTCAAATCTGCACACCAGCCTGAACGGTGCTGCCGATGACGATTCGTTTCAGCTGAATGGTGCGCATGAGGCGTTTGATTTTGCCACGCTTGGGCTGAGATCAGGCAACGCTGAGGTCATTAATCTGGGCGCTTTCAGCAGTAATAGCGTCAATCTGGGGCAAAAAAGAGCCGTTGCCAATGAACGACAATGCGAGTGAGGCGCCGACGATAAAAGACGCGGACGGCAATGTGGTTACGCTAAGTAACATTGAAGGCGGCGTCTGGAGCGAGGATGGGCAGCGTATTAGTAACGTTCAGCAGTACGACCTGTATCACAATGCCTCTGCCAGCCATGAAGGTTCGCTGGCTGATATCCTGATGCAACATAATCTTCACTTACAACTGGCTTAAATCAGATGGCCGGGGCGGATTTTCTTCCCTGGCCATTTTCCGCAATTAAGATTGCCAGTGAAGCGCATACGAGTGCCCAGCGTAGCTATTCTCTAATGGCGTGCGAACCTACGCTGCTGGTATAGGGAAGACTGACGTCAGGCTAATTTCCGCTATGAGCGAAAAGCGGACATTATGGCCAGATAAAATTCTGCTATCCCAATACATTGATAACTACCAGATATGTTGAACGATGCAGTTCAGATCTTTAGGTAAATAATCAAAAGCATAACCTGTTGAGAATCGATACTATATCTCGGTATCACTTTCTTAAGATGTTGATAGATGGGCGCGTGTAAACAGGAGAAGGATGATGATTTCAAAGGAAAATGCAGAGCATTATTTCTGGGGCGACAATTGCGATGGTTGGTATCTGGTAAACCGTCAGGATATGCTGGTTATTCATGAGAAAATGCCTGCCGGCACTTCTGAAAAGCGACACTTTCACTCCGTTTCCAGACAATTTTTCTTTGTTCTCGATGGTGTTCTTTCAATGGAACTGGAGGGTAAGATGCATAATATTAAAGCCCTGCAGGGGCTAGAAATTCCACCGGGGTCAAAGCATCAAGCCAGAAACGACACTGAGTTTCCTGTAGAATTTATTGTAATTTCGCACCCAACGACGCGAGGAGATCGTTCTGACCTTCCTTCATCCTGCTGACGAATTATGAACACCGCTATGGCTTGTCTTAAGGTAAGGACTGCGCGCCAGATGTTAACTTAACTGAGTATTTGCAACGCCTGCTTCAGGCACAAACCTGACCTGCATTCCGGTAGGTCCGCTATGAGCGAAAAGCGGAACATTAAAAATAATGACATTATTCAGACCCCATATCCGCAGTTGACTAAAGTGAAAATAAAATGAACAAAAGCAGTCTTAAAGCGTTTTCCCTGTTACGTGTTCTGACGTTGACGTGTGTGCCCATGTTTTTACTGGGTTGCGCCAGTGCACTTTGCCCTTTTGGCACCACCGAAGGCACGATTCCGGACTTGAAAAATAGTTACTGGAGATCTACTGAAAAAAATCCGGCTAAGACTAATGAACAAGTCCTGGAGGAATGCACCCATGCTGCCGATGCTGAGGAGCAACGCCTTTCGCAGATCTATATGCAGATGTGTAAAACCGGACGTTTAACCGCAGAAAATCAACGATTTGCACAGAAATTACTCGGCAATCCAGTCTATTCTGGCCTGGAACCAGTAAAAGCCGTCCCCCCAGCATCAATCAGATGATTCAGTTGAAGCTCAGCTGAAATGGTCGATGTCTTATAGCGATAATCCTCAGGAGTTCAAAGAAAATTGTGGCTCTTACATTGAAAATAACGCAGCGGAGCGGTCCAGCACCATGCTGGGTTTGCAGGCGGGCCGTTACAAAGAGCAGGTTTTTAAACAGTGCATGGCAGAAAACCATATGGCGCTCATTGTACCAAGGACTGAATTCAGTCAGTGCAAGTTGATAGGGTGGTAATTTACTGGACGAGTAAAAGTAATTATGAGTACGCTCTTTGCATCTGTGGCACGGAAGATACTATAGGTTTAATTTATACTATTATCTTCTGGGGTTTTTTAACGGAAAAGCCGATGTAAATGGGGTGAATAGAAAAGCGCTATCTTTATTCAGTGGCAAAATACTCCTCAAGTTGGGAATGGTGTCATCTTTTTTACAGTCCGAAGTGATAAGTCGCTTCTCAAATATGGCTTCACCAGACATGTTTATGTTTGCGTCATCCGAGCGTATTTATCTGTATACTTACAGTAAATTTTACGAAGTGGCTGAAGGGGAGTCAGGATTACAAAAGAAATTTGTCGAGATGGATAAACAGTATTTCGAGCAGAATCCATGATTATCTGGCAGGCAAAATGTGATCACGTGCTGTCACGTAAACATTATCTAATTAACATCCAGGTGAGTCTGTAATTGAAACTGCTCTCAGGGGGGGGGGAACATCCGTATTCCGACACTCTGGACTCACCTGTTTCTATATGTCTGGCTGAAAAGTGATACCATTAGCTCTTTTCATTAACGGTCCTTCTGCCCAGTTGCTGATTGATATGATACGCATTAATCCCAGTAAACCAGATAAGCAAGTGCGGCAGCTGAACAGAAAGCATAGGGGCTTAAAAGCAAAATATCCGAATAAGGCGTTTCACATATTCTGATAACAGGCCATGCCAGTACAACCAGCCACATGAAGAGCGCAGAGCACACGATAAAAAAGCTCCCCTTAAGGGCAGCGTCAGGATAAAATCGCTTTGAAATCATCGCTAATGGCATGCCGATTAACATTGAGGCCATCGTGGTGCCAATAATACTCACCATAACAATGAAAAAATAAGTAAAAATTAAACCCACTACGGGTGTACTGCTTTTTCCCAAGGAAAGATAGGTTAAAACCAGTAATGAACCCACGACACTACTAAATAGTGCTGATATCACAGATATCCTAATCCAGTTGTCGTCAATAATGTTCGGCATAATTTTCTCTATGTCTGAGCAGCTATATTGATGTAGCTTACTCGCTTAAATTTTCGGCACGAGGCTTGATCGCAAAACAGGCTTCCGGCACAGCATCCTTTTGCTGACCTGTGACGGGCATCCGGCAATAAGGACATTAAGGCCGCCTGTCAGGGTATTTAGCGCCAGGCCAGTGAGCGTCTCGCATCCTTAAGGCTGAATCGCTTTACCCTGCTCATCAAGCAGATCCGTCAGGAGTGCTGTGCCATCGCTTCCCACCCGAAATGCCCCATAACGTGCCTGCGCGAATCTGTCGGCATGACCTTCCTGAAAGAAATAAGCGTTGGTGCCGACGGTCAGCGAGCCATAATGTTGATGGTATTTTACCCGCAGCTGATTCGGCTGCAGAGGTTCACCCTGATCAAAACGGGCCTGAGTCGCATGACGCTGCGCATCGAGGTCAACAATCAGGGTTCCGCTGGTGGGCAGGCATGGCGCTGACAGGGTCGCGCCACAGGACTCAGCCTGTTGATACAACGCCAGTTCCAGTGGGCGGGTGAGGGCATAATTCAGCGCCATGTAATCACCCTGCATCAGGGATCGCGGGTCAACCGGGGCAAGAGGTAAAATCATGACCGCGCCTTGCTTCAGCAACTGCTCTTTTTGCCAGATACTGACATTGACGGCTATCAGCGCCAGCGCTATCACAGCGCCAGCCAGCCATCGGCTCTGTTTATGCATTTTCACTGGCACCTCCGATTTGTGCAGGTAATACTTTTTTGACTCCCCATGCCAGCCCCAGTAAAACCAGACCGCTGACCAGCAGCAGCAGGGATTTCTGCAGCAGAATTACCTCCAGGAAGTAATACCAGCCAATGACATACAGCACCATGAAACCGCCACTGGCCACCAGCAACCCCAGACTTCCCTGATAACGTGCCATCAGAATTAACCACAATCCCAGCCCTATACCTGGTGCATAGAGGGCGGCAGCCCCGCAGATAAGTGCAGCGGGCAGAGTGATAATCGAAAACAGCGACTTGCTGTGTCTTTTCTGACTGAGTGCACTCAGCACTAAGCCAGCCGCGATCCCTGTGCCTGTCCCAGACTGCAGCGTGGAAAATTGCGATGCTGACCAGAGGAAATCCGTGAGATAAGCCGCGTTTATCCCAAGGAAACTCAGCAACATCAGACCACACGGGATGCCATGCTGCAGAGGATGTACCGCGTCAGCATACGGCCCTGCCTGTAACCTCAACTGATGACTGACAGTCCACATCCACAAAAATATAACCGCCGCCACCAGTACGGACACAGCAAGTCGTGCAGCCATCGGAGACAGGCAGATCCGGGCCAGAGAGTAGCCCGCCAGCACCAGGAAAAAGGTCAGGGCAGTGATGGCCATAAACCGATAAGTGCGGTCGGGCATCGCCATCGCCATTGCGGCCAGAATCGGCAAGGCAGTCAGTGAACTCAGCATAATAAAGCTGGCATCATTGCTCTGGATTTGCAGCAGAACGCCAGTTATCAGCCCGCACGTTGCCGCAATCGCCCATGCCAGCCCGAGGTGATGTTTACCGTCACGCTGACTGCTTAACAGGCCACGCGCAATGGAGGCAAGCAGCAGCGAAGGAATAATAAGGGTGGCAGCATTCGGGTCTTCCAGCAGATCAGTGGCATAGAGCATCAGTATCATCAGTAACAGAATGATGATCGCTGCCACCCAGCCTCCGACGCTTAGCGCCAGCCTGAGATACCAGGGCAGGTCGGATGCGTGACCGCGTTGCTTAATTTCCTCAACCTGCGAGGCGCTCAGCAAACCCTGCTGACGCAAAGTGTCTGTCAGTAAGGTCAGCCTGGCCGGAACCAGATCGATTGGCCCCTTTTCAACCAGTTTGCGTTGCCACTTCAGCAGAATTGAACCATTTACCGCCACCCAGAATGCCAACAGGATGCCAGTCAAAAACAGATCACCCGTATCGTAGGCTAAAAGAAATAACTGCATAATTAGCGCACAGCCAACCACGGCCAGGCTGGCGATGCCCAGCGTCAGCATGCAGAGATCCGGATAGCGGTAACGGTACAGGTAATAACCTGCCAGCAGGGTGATCACCCAACCGCCCGTGATATTAGGAAGGTGGTCACCGCCACCCCAGTCAGAGAGGTTCCCGG
This sequence comes from Pantoea sp. 1B4, assembly GCF_016925765.1. Lineage (NCBI taxonomy): Bacteria > Pseudomonadati > Pseudomonadota > Gammaproteobacteria > Enterobacterales > Erwiniaceae > Pantoea > Pantoea sp. 1B4. The sequence continues at coordinate 210,550 of NZ_JAEUWZ010000005.1, forward strand.
CCACAATGGCGGTTAGCTGAAGCAGTAAAAATCCCGCCATGACTCGCGAGAACCAGCGGCTTGCCAGCCAGCTCTCGGGATGATGCGTTATCGCGCGCCACGCCAGCGCTTCCCTGACAATCAGGCAGGCTGCCAGCAACGCCAGATATGCGTAGAGCACAGTGGTCGGGAGCCTGGCTAAACTGTCAGACGCGGCGAGATCCAGCAGTGACGACGGCAGGGTGTTGTAATAGAGCTGGAACGCCAGGTTAGCGACCAGCCAGCTGCAAAACCACAGGCTGTTTTGCCGGGCAATCAGCGCCAGCGGCAGAAGAACGTATAACCAGGCCCGGAATAGCTCCCAGCTGTCAGCACCGGTCTGATAGATCTGTCCATACAGCGCAAAAAGGGCACCGAAGCTTAGCCCTGTCGCCAGTAATGCGTTGCGTGCCAGCGTGCTGTACCAGCGCCACCAGACAATCACCGCTAGCGCGACGATCAACAGCTCAGCCAGGGCAAATTTCGCCATTTTCGGCAGCCAGGCCCAGTTCCAGGCAATAAAGAACACCGCTCCGGCAACCAGAGACAGTAATCCCAGACAGGAAAGAACCGGGATAAGAAACTGACGCCACTGAGCATCTGACGGTCTGATTCCACAGAAAGCAAAGATACGCTGGCAGGTTTCCGGGGTCAGGCTTCCTCCTTTCAGCAGGCGTGCAATCTGGCGACAAAGATACTCTGCCGTCCGTGACGGCATCCCGGTGATGCCATCGGGTGCAAGCTCCCTCATTCTTTCCCTGCCTCTGTTAGCGGTATGACTTTGATGATGAAGTTAACGGCTGTTCTTCCCTGCGTTCAATCCGCGTGTCGGTCAGTGACGCTCTGCTAAGCGGCCGATAATTTTGCTGAACAAATGTAAACATCTTTTCCTGGATATAACAGCGTAAATCAAAGGCGAGGGGGGGGAACTCTGCGCAATCTGCCGCATTATTGTGATCAAGTAGTGTCGCGGCCGTATTTGTGCTGCATGAACATGACATCCGCCCCCGATGAACGCGATCCCCGTAGCCAGGCTTTACTGCTGTACTCTCAGGGGTACCGCATCACCCGCATTGCTGAAAGGTAAGAAGCGTAAAGATTATCGGGTGACCGAGCAGGGGACGCTTACGGTTGATGATAAGCTGATTGCCACGACTATTGGCCTGAAGCCGCTAAAGAAACCGCAGTCGGACAGCAAATTGTGGATTGTTAGCTGCCTGAACCGCTGAAATAAACGCTTTCCTGAACCGAGGTTTCACTCCTTTATCGCAGGTGATGATGAGACACGGCGTAATACTTTTACCCTGGCCCGTCGCGCATTGATTCAAAGGGGTGAGTTCCTGAGTGGAAAAGCACATACGCTACCGGACGCCGCGCCGCATTGGGCGCGCGTGCAGAAAACCGCCCATTCATTGAATCGGATTGCGTGCAGTTGCTATGCTGGCAGAGGTCCGAAGGCGCGGTATGAATCCACCAGTGAATCAAAAAGCGAGATATCTGAGCGACTTCTGGCGATAAGCTGGGCACCAGCAATGGCCGTGAAAATTGCACGTGCTCTGGATTCACTCTCACCTGAATCGCACACCTTCGCAGCCACCAGCAGTCTGTTCAGCCATGCAATGTTCACATCAGCAAACTTCTGTATTTCTGCATTCATTTCAGGAGGTAAGGTATCTTTTTCAGCGCCCATGAAACTGCCCAGGCAGAGACGATTTTCGGCCTCAAGTGATCTTCGGAAGATTTCAGGAAAGCGACGCAGCGCGTCAATGGGTGATGGGCTTTCTGATTCGATCATCTCGAGTGCGAGCGCACCGTCCTCCCAGTATCGTCTGGCAACGGCAATACCCAACTCGGCTTTGCCTGGAAAATAGTAGTAAATACTCGCCGCTTTGATACCCACATCCTGCGCGAGGTCGCGGAAATTCAAACCGTTATAGCCCTGAGATTGGGCAATTTTCCTGGCCGCCTGCAAAATGGCTTCCCTGGTGTTGACGCTCATCTTGATGCCTTTGGTATTGGGATGATCTCTTAAATAGAGAACGCTAATTTACAGCAAACGCTTACCGGGTGACAGGGTGATTGCCATGGAAAACAGTAAGTTCAATGCATCCAGGGTGCTCAGGCAGACGTCATTCCATCATGGTTTAGCAAGTAACATCAACAGCCGACGCAATCATAAGCACTCTGGTCACCGGGAAAGTCAGTAGATAACGAACCCGGCGTACCGGAGTTTACATCGAGTGGTGCTATTACCGGGCTGGCGAATCCAGCTCAGGAATGCCGCTGTTGCGATCGGCGTAGGCCGCCTGGAAGGCAGGACGTTTTGTCCAGCGCTGCCAGTAGGCATCTAAGAACTCAAAACGCTCGTCCAGTGGAGTGGCATTGACCGGGAATTTCGAGAAGGCGATCGCGGTCGCCAGAGTAATATCCGAGAAGGTCGGCGCATCGCCGCCGAGCAGCCATTCGCGGCCGTCTGACAGATGGCGATTAACCAGCGCGGCGTGAGCCAAAGCTTCTTTACGGCAGTGTTCTCCCCAGGCCTCATTTTTGGTCAATTCCAGCCTGAAGCCGAGGCCGGTGTGCAACACGTGGAACGCTGTAACGATGCGGTACAGGATATGCACCCACACCCGGTTATCCCACATATTATCCAGCCCCTGTTCCAGTGCTGTTTCTCCCATAATCTTGCGGCCCGGATACTCCTGATCAAGATAGCGAACGATGGCAGCCGTTTCAGAAATATAACTCCCGTCAGCCAGTTGAAGGGTAGGCGTTTCGCCCCACGGATTCATATTCAAATGTCGCCAGCCACGCTGCTCTCCTCCAGGGGACATGTCATAGATGGTCTCGGCAAACTGGTCAGCGATGCCTTTTTCGTGCATGAAAAGCCGCAGGCGCTGTGGATTAGGAAAGGCCGAAGGTGATGTAAAAAGCTGAAGTTTAGCAGTCATGGTCGATCCTACAGGTTGATGGTTGGGATGTCTAACTAACGTTAGGTAGGCAAACATTAGCGGGCAAATCAACACATGTCAACATCTGTCTAACACTTGTTAGGTTAATTTTTTGGTGACCTTCATGCTTGATACGATATTTCAGCGGAGGCATAGCTGAAGGAGGGGGGACAATGACGCCCGAGGGTTGAAAAATGCAAATGAGTGGAGAGGCTCGATTCAAACGGGTTTTCAGGTGAGTTACATATTGGCAATTGCTGCCGACTGGTTGCTGGCCAACAGGAAGAGCCGGCTGATAGTCCGGAAGCGCAAGGGCCACGGGGTGAGGTAGTAGCGGTCAGATCAGCCCATGAAGCCGACTGGTGTCGGCATCATTACTGGTCACAAAAATGAGCGGCCGCTGTGAGCGAGGAGCGGACGTGGGGATTTCAAATACCTTAAAACTGCATGTAAAAAGTAACAGGATCGGAAAAAGACTGTTTCATACAGCAAGCATTCTGTATTGACTCACTTAACTCTGATTTCTTTCATGTTTGTCGGGAATGACTATTTTCACCTGTGACAATCCTGGCGTTAAGTAAACGCTGGATATCGTGAAATTCCGTCTCTGACATTCGGTGATCGGTAAACTCCAGCAGGCACACTCCCTCCTGCTCTTTGGCACAGACAAACATAGGCCCAGTGTAGTGGTTAACCGGTGAATGACTATAATCTGAGTGGGAGCTGCGCCAGTGAGCCGCTTGTAGATGTAACCAAAGCCGCTCAGGGATTCGTAGCCATTGTCCAGTGCTACGTCAGTCGCCGCACGTCCGCTTTTCAGTTCCTGCAGGGCAATATTTACCCGCTGCATTCGCTGGAAGGCCTGAAAAGTGATGCCGTGATGTTGCAGGAACCATCGCCGCATCCGCTCCGGGCTGATTCCATGCTGACGAAGATCCGCGTCGGATATACGGGATTTGATATCGCGCCTGACAAGCGCAAGCGCCTGTTCGACAAACAATGGCGCGCTGTGCCGTGGTTTTTCACATTATTGATTGTCAAACCCCTTACGATATCAGAACTCTTCGACTGCCCCGCGTAATGTCTCATCTTCTTTAGATGAAATTAAGCATTGCTTTCTCATAAATCTACTAATGATAATTTGCTATAAGCCAGATTGTTTCGTTGTTAGACAGGGTGCGGTGCGGCTTTTATCTTTCGTCATGATTTGTAAATTCCACACAAACATTTGATGAGGGAGCCATTTTGTCCATCCTACTGAAAAGCATAAAAACAAAACCCACGCGTTTTACTCTGGCGCTTAAAATCGCGTTACTCAGCAGTATGGTGGCTTTCTCTTCAGCCTCTTTCGCCGATGTACCCTTAAAAGAGGGCATTACACCAGCCACCGATGCCAGCCAGATTCCGGCAGTGGCTAAGCTGCGTAAAGACACTGTGGTGGCTGGTATCTCTGAACCGCAGGGTATTTTTAACCCTTATTTCTTTGTTAACGGCTGGGACGAAAACGTCACCAACGTGATTTTCTCACGTCTGATTGACTGGGATAGCCACGGTAAGCTGGTGCCAGGCCTGGCCGAAAGCTGGAGCGTTAGTCAGGATAACAATGTCTATACCATTAAGCTGCGCCCACACCTGACTTTCAGCGACGGCTCGCCCCTCACCGCCGAAGATGTGGCGTTTACCCTGACCGTGCTGCATGACCCGAAATATGATGGCGATACTGACATCACCCTCGCCAACATTGTGGGCGGCGCGGAGTATAAAGCCGGAAAAGCTGATAGCGTCAGTGGCCTGAAAGTGATCGACCCGCTGACATTACAGGTCACCACCGGGCAGCCTGGCGCGACAACGCTGGCGAAAATTGGCGGCCCGGTGTTGTCGAAAGCGTATTATGGGAAAGGGTATCAGCGCGGCAATCTCGACTATCTGCGCATGTTGCACGGTAAACCGCTGGGCAACGGACCGTATGTCTATGACAAATATATTCCGGGCCAGGAGATTCGTTTCCACGCCAATACCCATTTTTACCGTGGCACACCACCGACGCCGCGCTTTATCTACCGCGTAACCAACCCGTCCACTAACTTCCAGTTGTTCCAGACCGGCGAAACCGATTACGACTCGTTTACTTCTCGCCCTGATGATATCGAACAACTGAAAATGCTGGGCTTCGCCAATATCAACCTGTTTGGCTCCAGTGACTACAGCAAAGTGGAATTCAACGTACGTCGCCCGGCGTTGCAGGACGTGAAAGTGCGACAGGCGCTGATTTATGGTCTCGACCGCCAGAAGTTGATTGATGTGGTTTATCAGGGCTATGGAAAAGTGGCAATTGAACCTATTGCCCCGATTTCATGGGCGTATAACACAGATGGCGTGAATCCATACAAATTTGACCCGGCACAGGCGAAGAAACTTCTTGATGAAGCGGGCTGGAAACCGGGGCCTGATGGAATCCGCGTGAAGGACGGTAAACGTCTGGAGTTGACGCTGCTGGTGAGCAAGAAAGTGCTGAATGATGCGCTGATCCCCATCGCCAAAGAGAACTGGCAGCAGATTGGCGTGCTGTTGAAGCCGCAGGTGGTGGATTTCAACGCCCTCATGGCACAGCGTAAAGCCGGTAACTATGACCTGGCCTCTTTCAGCACCAGCACACTCAACGATCCACATGATGGCGTGTGGGATTACTACAGCACGGAAGCGAAAGAGTCCGGCTATAACAATCCGCAGGTTGATAAGCTGATCAACGAAGGTAATGCTGTGCTGGATGTGGAAAAACGCAAACCAATTTATCACCAGCTGTATAAAGTGCTGGCGGACGATCCGCCGGTGATTCTGCTGGGTAACCGCGAGATTTTATCGGCCAGTAGTGCCCGCGTCACCGGCTTTAAACCAGATATCTACAACGGGCTGACCGGTAGCCTGCCGGATGTGAAAATCATTAAATAACAGTAACAACTGCCGGGTCTCCCGGCAGTTGTCATGAGAAAGCTATGCGAAATTTTATCCTCAGGCGACTGCTGCAAACCCTGCCAATGCTGCTGCTCGCATCACTGATTATTTTTATGCTTTTCGCGAAAACGCCAGGCGACTTTATCGACGGTAACATTACCCTCACCGCTGCCCGCGCCGCCGAACTGAAAGCTATTTATGGACTCGATCAACCGATCCTTACCCGCTATCTGCATTGGCTCGGCCAGTTGCTGCGCGGCGATTTGGGGTTCTCGCTGCAATACCAAATTCCGGTGAGTCAGCTACTTAACCAGTACATCTGGAACTCTTTCCTGCTGGCAAGCGTTGCGCTGGTGTTTTACTGGAGCATCGGGCTTGCGGTGGGCATTGCCTCGGCGCTGAAACCCAATTCGCTGTTCGATCATCTGGTGAGCGTGTCGGTGTTTGCTGCCATGTCTTTCCCGACCTTCTTTCTCTGCCTGTTGCTTATTAAGTGGTTCGCAGTCGATCTGCACTGGTTGCCAGTGGGCGGCATGACCAACACCGGCAGCGACGATAACGGCTGGGTGTGGGTGATGCAGGTTGCGGCGCATCTGGTGTTACCGGTCATGGCGCTGGTGATGTTGCAGGCGGGCAGCCTGACGCGCTATTTCCGTGCCAGCATGCTTGACGTAGTCAAGATGGATTTTATCCGCACCGCGCGTGCTAAAGGGTTGCGCGAACGTACAGTGATCCTTAAACACGCGCTGCGCAATGCGTTGCTGCCAATCATCACCCTGTTAGGTTTTGAGCTGCCGGGGTTGTTTTCCGGCGCGATCATCACCGAAAAGGTGTTTAACTGGCCGGGCGCAGGGCATATTCATATTGATTCTCTGGCCGCCCGCGATTATCCGGTGCTGATGGGGTTCACCCTGTTTCTTGCGGTATTAACCATTGTGGGCAACCTGATTGCCGATATATTGTACGCGTGGGCCGACCCGCGCATTCGCGTGAGGTCGTGATGTTCGGTTCCCTTTTCTCTACGAATCGCCGCTTACGCAAGGCGGTAATTCCGGCGATGGCGCAGGCCACACCTTCTCCGTGGCACCAGGCGTGGAAAGCGCTGCGCCACAATCATCTGTCGATGCTGTGCCTGGTTCTGCTGGTAATCATGACCATCTGGTGCGTGCTGGGCCCGGTGTGGTCGCCGTGGAAAGATGACGCCACCGATGCGCTGATGATCAACAAACCGCCTGGCGCAGAACACTGGCTGGGCACCGATTTTCTTGGCCGCGATATTTATACCCGCCTGCTGCTTGCCGGTCGTATCTCGCTGATTATTGGCCTGATGACCATGCTACTTTCGGTGGCTCTGGGCTACCTGCTGGGTGCGGTATCCGGCTATGCCGGCGGCTGGACGGACAAACTGATTATGCGCATGGCGGATCTGGTGATGACGATCCCCAGCCTGCCGCTGCTGATTGTTGCCGGAGCGATGTTGTCTGAGCTCGATTTTTCGTCTGATTCGCGCATCTACATGGTAGTAGTGATGCTTAGCTTGCTGGAGTGGCCGAAGCTGGCGCGGCTGGTGCGCGGGCAAATCCTGTCACTGCGCGAACGCGATTTTATGCTGGCGACGCAGGTCCTGGGCCTCTCTTCGCGCCGCCGCCTGTTCGGTCATCTGTTGCCGAACACCATACCCATTCTGGTGGTGATGGCGACCATGGCGGTGGCCAACGCCATCCTGATGGAATCCGCGCTTAGCTACCTCGGCCTTGGCGTCGTACCGCCAACGCCCTCATGGGGCAATATGATGGACGCGGCCAACAGCCTGATCGACTTTCAGCGTCGCCCATGGCTGTGGATGCCGCCGGGCATTGCCATTTTTCTGACCGTCATCGCCATTAATGTGCTGGGCGATGGCCTGCGCGATGCGCTGGATCCGAAGATGAAACGGAGCCTGAAATGAGCGAGCCGCTAATTACCTTTAATAACTTATCCATCTCCTTCGCCAGCGAGCAGGGGCGTGTGCGCGCTGTACAGGATGTCTCCTTTACCATTCAGGCAGGGCAAACCATTGGCGTTGTTGGTGAATCTGGCTGCGGCAAAAGCGTTACCGCCATGTCGCTGATGGGACTGTTACCGCCGCAGGTTGCGCGTATCGACGGCGGAGAAATCCGCTTTGAGGGCACCGATCTGCTTGCTCTGAAGCCGTCGAAAATGGCCGATCTGCGTGGTAATCAATTAGCGATGATCTTTCAGGAGCCGATGACAGCGCTCAATCCGGTGCTGACCATTGGCGAGCAGCTTTGTGAACCGCTGATACGCCATCGCGGCGAAACACCAAAAGCGGCCTGGACGCACGCCACGCAACTGATCACCGATGTCGGACTCGGGCGTGCGGAGAGTCTGATGGGTTGCTATCCGCATCAGCTTTCCGGCGGCATGTTGCAGCGCATCATGATTGCCATGGCGTTAAGCTGCCAGCCGAAGCTGCTGATTGCCGACGAGCCAACCACGGCGCTGGATGTCACCGTGCAGGCGCAAATCCTGCGCTTACTGCGCGACCAGGCGCGGGCGCAGCAGATGGCGCTGATGCTGATCACTCACGATTTGGGGGTTATCGCGCAGATGGCGGAACATGTCGTGGTGATGTACGCCGGGCGCATCGTTGAGCAAGGCCCGACTGCCGATGTGCTACACAACCCACTGCACCCTTATACCAAAGGGCTTATCGCATCGCGCCCTGTTCCGGGCGAGCGCCGACGCCGCCTCTACTCCATTCCCGGACAGGTGCCTGACCTGGCCGAACTGCCGCCGTACTGCGCGTTCTATGATCGCTGCGAACGCAGAACCGCGCAGTGCCACACGGTCATTCCGCCGCTGATCGGGCATACGCGGCAAGCCGCATGTATTCACAGTGAGTTAGCGGAGCCGATCGCATGAGCCAGCAATATGTTATTGAAGTGGACGAGTTGAAAAAGCATTTCTCGCTACGCGACGGGCTTTTTGGTCAGGAAACAGGACAGCTACGCGCTGTGGACGGCGTCAGTTTTAACATTCGACCTGGCACTATTTTTGGCCTGGTGGGCGAATCCGGTAGCGGTAAAACCACCGTAGGACGCACGCTGCTGGGGCTTTATGACAAAACGGCAGGTAGCGTGAAGTATCGTGGTCAGGAGTTGCAGGATCTGACGCCGAAACAGATGCGCGCGCTGCGCCCGAAAATCCAGTTGGTATTTCAGGATCCTTACAGCTCGCTGAATCCACGCATTCGAATAGGTGATGCAATTGGGGAAGCAATGCTGGAACACACGCTGTGCAGCAAAGAAGAACTGCGCGACAAAGTGCTGGAGGTAATGAAAATCTGTGGACTGGCGCCGCAGCATTACAATCGCTTTCCCCATGAGTTTTCCGGCGGCCAGCGCCAGCGTATCGGCATCGCCAGAGCGCTGATTCTCAACCCGGATTTTATTATTGCCGACGAACCCATCTCGGCGCTGGATGTCTCTATTCAGGCGCAAATCATTAACCTGTTTTCCGATTTGCGTGATGACCATGGCGTCACCTTCCTGTTCATCTCTCACGATCTCGGTGTCGTGGAGCATTTGTGTGATGACGTGGCAGTTATGTATCTGGGGAAACTGGTGGAAACTGCCAGCCGCGATGCGCTGTTCAGCCAGCCGCTTCACCCCTACACCCAGGCGCTGCTGGCGGCGGTGCCGACGCTTGCCCCTGGAAGCTTATCCGTGCCGGTGGTGCAGGGGGGAAATTCCGGATCCTTCGCGCCCGCCCTCTGGCTGTCGCTTCTCTTCCCGCTGCCCGCAGGCAACAGTACGCTGCCGCACAGAAATTCCAGAACTGCGCGAAATGCGCCCCGGCCATCAGGTGGCGTGCCACTGGGTGCAGCTGACGTAATAAAAAAGAGAGGATTCATTCTCCCTGGTTGATGGAGTCTGACGTTCAATGATGTAAAAACCACGCCTGTCAGTATCAGAAATTAATCCTGATACGACCCTGTCTGAAAAGGTCATAAAAACCTATCTGACCTGCTCCCAGCAAACTGACATAGCAATGTAAGCAAGTTCCGCTTCTGGTACAAAACTTCCTGCTGAAAAGCGCGGATGACCGCTATGAGCGAAGAGCGGACCTTTTTTTGGCAAAGATTTATATATTCCAATTGCTTTAAATATCACTTTCTGGCGAAGCGCCTTAATGGAAATCAAGTAGAGCATCAATTAATATCCAAAACCTATGGAAATAAACCTTTATGGCTTTATGCCAGCACTACTCCCTGTTGCACTGTCCCCCGGAGCAAGCTTCACTCTTGTTATGAATGGAGCTCTGGCTGGCGGTTACAAAGGACTATTCAGAACGCTTGCCGGAACAGCCTTGGGTATATACACACATGCGGTTCTCATAGGGCTAGGTATAACCGCTGTGATCATCTCGTCTCCAGCAACTTTTGCGGTGTTGAAAGTTTTCGGAACCGCCTATCTGCTCTGGTTAGGAGCAATGCTCATCCGCAGCGGGATAAGGTCAAATGCCAGCGGGCTTGCTGTTACGAAACATTCGGTGACTTTAAGAGAGGCCTGTATAGCTAATATTTTGAATCCTAAAGCCATCATTTTTTATCTGACAGTCGTTTCGCAGTTCGCAGGGATACAGGGAGGCGTCTACAACTATCTGACATTGGCAACAGTACATGTCGTGGTCATGAGCGTTTGGCTTTTCGCTGTCAGTCAAACACTTATATTTTCAGTAAAAAAAAACAAATCCATTAATGCTCAAAAAATACGTCAACATTGCCGGCGGGGTGTTGCTCATTGCTTTTACTCTGCACAGCCTGACCCAGTAACTCATTACCTTTAGCAAAAATGTCCGCTTCTGGCTGTGAGTTCAACTGATAGATGCAACACATTGGTTAAAACGCTCTGCGGGTGATTCATAGTCTAGCGTTTTTCTTGGCCTCTCGTTGAGCTGCCTGGCAACACTGTCTAGTCTTTGCTGGCTGTGAACCGATAAGTCAGTTCCTTTTGGAAAATACTGCCTAAGCAATCTGTTTGTATTTTCATTGGAGCCGCGTTGCCAGGGGGGATTGAGGATCGCAGAAGTAAACCTGGATATCTGTGGCTACAGTAAACCGGGTGTGGCTGGTCATTTCAGCGCCCCGGTCCCATGTTAATGTTTTATAAAGCTCAGCAGGTAATTCCCGGGCTTGTTTGATAAGTGCAGATATAACCGTTATGGTCTTGTTGTCCCTGATCCTGGCCAGCATAACAAAACGGGAATGACGTTCTACGAGGGTGACGATATAGGAGTTTTTAGAGCCCTGGATCAGGTCACCTTCCCAGTGACCGGGTATGGCTCTGTCAGCGGCTTCAGGTGGTCTTTCGCTGATAGAGATCGTATCCCGGATTGACCCTAATCCTTTCCCTTTAAGCGATGATGTTCTGGATCTACGCACGACTCTTCCGCTTCTGAGGCATTGCTGCAGTTCTTTTTTTAATGCACCCCGGGTTTGTATAAAAAGCGTTTATATATCGTTTCGTGTGACACATGCATTTCCTGATTATCCGGATAACAGCGTTTCAGCCAACCGGCGATTTGTTCCGGCGACCAGTCCTGATGCATCTTCTCTGCGATGATTTTACACAGTGTGGGTCTTTCAATTAGCTTGCAAGGTTTTGGTCTCAGAGCATTTTCCCACGCAGCAGTATCCGCTTTTGATGCACGGTATTGATTTGCACCACCGTGCCTCTTTATCTCCCGGCTAATCGTTGAGGGGGGCTCTCGATAGTTTGTTTGCGATCGCCCTGATGCTGATTTTGCTATCAGCGCTCTGGATATTTCCTCTCTTTCATCAAGTGAAAGCGCTAACGGATGCCGCTTTCGGACAGGGGGGCGGTATCCATCAGTCTGGTGGATAGTGGGCATAATAGAAGAATGATATCTGTCGAACATTCTGGCGATATCATGCAGGGAATCACCTTGCTTATATCTGTCCCAGATAATCGCCTTCTGCTCTGGCGTGTAGTTAATCCGAGTTCTTCGTTTCATGGAAACGCCCCCCCTTGATTAAGGATAGCGTTGCATCGACCCGTTGAACTCACAGCGAACAGCAGACTTTGACTGATGACTACTCAGTGAATTCATCGTTATTGAACATACCCTCCCGGCAACGAACTCAATCTCAATCGTTCTCAGACAGCTAGCGCTAGTTGTTGATGACGCTCTATAAATTTCGCTTTGAGGGCGCTATAGCGATGAGCATCGTTCCTGCTGACTAATACAGCTGCGTGTTTTATCTCAGCATACTCTTCTGCAATGTCTTTGTTTCTCCGAAGATAATCACGGAAAGCAAGATGTCTCAATACCTGCATATCTCCGACTGCAAACGCATGGACTTGATGACTACGCTGATCACCACCTTTAATGAAATATCTGCGCCCCGCAATCCCGTTCTCACCGCGAGCAACATACCCGGCGTGGGCCATTGCTGAATGGTACTTATCCAGTTCATTGATGTCGGAAACTTCAAGTAGCATATCAATTACAGGCTTTGCTGAGAGACCAGGAACTGACGTGCTTCCAATATGATGGACATCCTTAGCCATTCCACCGAGCAATGTTTTTATCAGTAAACTTTCAGCTTCAAACATCTCAGGCCATCTATCAACGTATGGCACAACAATAATCTTCCGCATAAACACATTCTCTCTGTCCTAAGTGTGCAACTTAACCCTGAACCCCGGCATTGCCTGCAGCCGGCGTTCCCTGGTGAAAAAACAGAGTCCACTGGCCCTCATCCGAACAAATCCAGCAAGAGGAACGTAATGCATGATGGCTGCCATCAGCGTAAAACGTCCGATAGTGAAGCAGAGCGTAACCGCAGCCCATCTCCGTAAGACGGAAATCGCTGCTGAGAATATAAGGTGCAGCCTTTTCACTTAGCAGCGACGCAATGGTCTCTGACCGGTCGACCGTCACACCTGACCGGGTGATTTCACGGAATTCAGGATGAAGAATCAGTTCCAGCCACTCCGGATCATTGCGCCTGTCGCCGTGAAGGCTGCACTCAAGCAATCTGAGCTTCTCCAGAAGCATTCTGCTTATCCTCAAGTGATTAAGCCGGACGTTCAAATTTACCATAACAGTTCATGCGCTACTTCCGCTTCTGGCGGTTTTGCCTTCTTGACTGAAGGGGTAATTATCTAAGAGCCTTCTCAACTTTTTTAGACTAACGCCCTACAATCGCTTTATCATTTTTAAACTTATCGGGCCGTAAGTTTAGCAACGCTCAGGTGTGGAAAAGCGTAAAACAAGCAAGATACATAAGGAATGAAGATAAGGGACAGGCATGACTGCATATTCAAACTCTGATGCGGCAAGGGACTTACGCCCGGCATTAGACAAGGCATCCATTGGCGCTGTGAACGGTGAATGGTTCTTTATTACGGAACAGGCTGGTGTTTCCTCGCAATATGGAGGTTACATGCATGCTGATGGGAGTCACGTTACTGCTGGTGACCATGTTTTTCAGAGGGTCTGCAACGTTGTCGATAAACTCGAAGCATTACAGATACAGTCCTTTAATAAGGTTATTGTTCGCTGGACTAAGTCTAAAATACCGTTCATGCGCGGGCGCGTTACGGTTGACACAATTTTCGATGAGACAATAGTGCCGCGCGGTCCTCTGAGTCCGATGTATGAGGCTGCCGCTGTCGCAAGGCGAGCATTCTGGAAAAGGTATGGCGACGTGTCAGATAGCTTTATTGCTGAACGAAATGACGCAAACGTACACAACCAGACGAAGTGGTTCGGGCCCCATCGCCGGGTACTCAGTACCAAAAGCAGCACCAAATTAACGCTGGCTACCGATGGTCTCTCGACGCCCTGGGCCGGCATTTCAGACCCGGAAAACGGCGTAAAATGCGAACTTTTCATGGAGCTGGATGCTTCAGATAATACCAGCCAGCAGATTGATGATTGGGCTCATTTGTTAATTAGCTTGGGGGATCTCGTTGCCGACGGCTATCAGGTCGCTGCCGATGTTGAAAAATATAGAGCCATACTGTTTTGCTCTCTTACCGACGACTATAAACCTATGTCCCGCATCATTCTCAGCCGTGATGCTCGTCAGATTGAAGGTTTGCCTTTCGGTTCAGTTCCGCTGATCCGTGTAACGCCGATAGCAGAGGCAGAGATTGAAAATCATGACCAGTCCGATGGATGGGCATCAAACGCAGCAAGGCATGCACTCGCGGAACGGCGGATAGAAGCGTAGATAATTATCATATGGTTATTCACGTCTTCTACAGAGAAAGGTGAACCGGTCACCTTTCTTGAGGAAGATCAGCATCAAATTATCAAAATTTGTTCTGCTTTAAGTAAAGAGCAGACGTTTCACTTTTGACAGCCGAAGGTTTCCAATAGGTTGAACATAACTTCACTGTTGCGAATTATTGCTAATAAGCTTATAAAATCAGAAACCTATATGGAAATGAAGGCACTATGAACATTTCAATCAGAAAGTTACTGCCGCTAGAATGGGATCATGCTTACAGTCTAATTTCACAGCTACGGAACATTTCCAAAGAAAAATTTATCGAAAGCGTCAGAATTCAGACGTTGAACGGTTATGAACTTGTTGGCGCATTTGGCAATGAGAAAATGCTTGGCTTGATGGGTTTCCGTCCCGTTCATACTCTGGCCAGAGGATCACATCTCTATATTGATGATTTGATCGTAGATGAGGCTTTAAGAAGCAAAGGGATAGGGAAAAAATTGCTGGATTTTGCCACTACTGAATCAGAAAGCAGGGATATGAACTTCGTGTTCCTTGATGCCCGACAGCAGGCGATACCCTTTTATGAACGGAATGGTTTTGTGGCACACACATCACCTTCAATGAAAAAGCCTCTCCGATAAAACCAGATAGCCTGTTCATAGGTGGGGGTGCGGACATTATAACTTTGCATCTACACCCTTTAGCAACATAAAAACATGAAGTTAAGGAAGTTTTTTGCACATAAAAACACTCAACGGATCTGTTGCATAAGGTGGGAATGAATTGCATATCTCATAACCGCATCTACGATAAAGTGCTATAGCCGGTTGCTGGTGAATCCCTGTTTCAAGCTGCAATAAGCTCAAATTCTTTTCTGAAGCAATCTTCTCGATTGCGTTGACTATCTCTTCTCCGAGCTTCCTCCCCCGATATTCCGGTCGAATATAAACCCGCTTAATCTCAGCTGAGCCATTTTTATGAAATAGCAAAGCACCACAACCTGCAGGTAAGCCACCTTCATCACGTACGATAATGCACCGGAGCTGCTCATCAGTAACTGTTGAAAGATCCAGGCAGTGATTGCTTTCTGTAGGATATAGTTCGTTCTGAAAGGCATCGAGTTCCCTTACCAGCCACTGCAGGTCAGAATCACTTTTATCTACTTCTGAAATGCTGAACATTCGCTATCCTCGATTCAGTTTTAACTACTGAATCTAACATAATGTTCCATCTATGACTGCTTTCAGTATTTAACATAGGAGTGCAAGTGCAAGTGCAAGTGCAAGTGCAACTTCCGCTTCTGGCTCAAAGCGGACTTTTTTGACATTAACTCAACACTTATTCTATAAGGACTGCTCATAAAAAAAGGAGTTTTGAGTTGAAAATCTATACCTACCCAAAAAGCAGATCCCTTAGGGTGCTGTGGGCGCTTGAAGAAATTGGGGCAACTTACGATAACATCAGAGTAGAGCTTTTTAATCCAACTTCTGACGTGAAATCACCCCATCCTTTTGGAAAAATCCCTTTTTTTGGTTGACGGAAAAATATCAATCAGTGAAACCTTAGCTATATGTATTTACCTGTGTGAAAAACATCAAAATTGTACTCTTTACCCCACTAATCCAGAAGAAAAAGCCTCCGTTAATGCGTGGTTGAGCTTTAGTCTCACCGACTTAGAAGCGCCGGTCTGGAGTTTACTGAGACAAAATGTATTCATTCCAGAAAACCAACGATCCACTGACTTAATGAATTCCCTTAGAGACGAAGCAACCGAGGTCATCTCCCGGATCCGCTTCAATCCGTCCCATACGTGGATCGCCGGGGACAATTTTACTCTGGCCGACATTTTCCTCTCTCATTCGTTGCTGTGGGCAAAACTATGCGGATTAGAAATTGGCAAAGAAACTGACAGCTACATAGCCAGAGCCATGAGCCGACCAGCATTCGTGAAAGCTCAGGAAATGAATAATCTCTAACAAGTTTGTAATATCATTGAGATGCATTCACGGCAGTAAAAAGCGCAACGTCCGCTTCTTGGACAAAGCGGACATCTGCATCAGGCAATGTCCGCTATTAGCGAGAAACGGACGTAGTAATCGCATTGATTGTAATTGGGTCAGATACCGTTAGTTATGCTACTGAGCATGTCCAAAATGAGCTTTGCTGCTGTCCCTTCATGATCTAAATCAGGATCATAAATGGTCACTGTGATGCCACAGCATGAATCGCCACGGATAATCTAGACACTTCCGAGCCGTTGATAATACTGGTTTTCATATTCTGTCGGTGGCATCTGATCGCTAGAACCATGCCGACGCTTACTGTTATAAAACATTTCGATGTAATCAAAAATATCGCTGCGGGCTTCTTCCCGCGTTCCGTAGATCTTTTTCTTTATCCGTTCGCGTTTCAACAACTGGAAAAAGCTTTCTGCAACCGCATTATCATGGCAGTTACCGCGACGGCTCATGCTGCCCTCCAGGCCGTGTGATTTCAGGAACGACTGCCACTCATGGCTTGTGTACTGACTGCCCTGATCCGAATGAACCAACACCTGTTTTTGGGGATTACGCCGCCATACAGCCATCAGCAGTGCGTTCAGGACAATGTCCTTTGTCATCCGGGATTGCATGGACCAGCCGATAATTTTGCGTGAGAACAGATCAACAACCACGGCAAGATACAGCCAGCCTTCGTGGGTCCTGATGTAGGTTATGTCCGTTACCCAACGCTCATCCGGAGCATCCGGATTGAACTGTCGCTGGAGCCTGTTGGGCGACACGATACTGGCCTCGCCTTTACGTGCCCGCGGGCTCCGGTATCCGACCTGAGCCTTTATCCCGACACGTTTCATCAGTCGCCAGACTCTGTTCACTCCGCACTGTTGCCCGCTGTCCCGCAGATCCAAATGGATTTTGCGATAACCATAGACGCATCCCGATTCCAGCCAGAACTGTTTAATCTGTCCTGTCAGTCTTAGGTCTGCCTGATGGCGTTGTGAATGCGGCTGCTGAAGCCAGGCGTAAAAACCACTGGGATGAACATCCAGCACCCGACAGAGCAGGCGAACAGGCCAGCAACAGATGTTGTCACGGATAAAGGCGTACCTCAGTCGGACAGCTTTGCGAAGTACGCCGCGGCTTTTTTTAATATGTCCCGTTCGTCGGTAACCCGCTTCAGCTCTTTCTGGAGACGGCGGATCTCGGCCTGAGCATCTGACTCTTCTTTATTAGTGGAAGAATCTGGACCGTACTTCTTTATCCAGGCGTAAAGGCTGTGGGTGGTGATATCGAGACGTGTTGCAACGCTGGCAACAGAATAACCGCGATCAACAACCTGTTTGACTGCTTCAATTTTAAACTCTTCGGGATAACGCTTACCGCTCATGGACACCTCTCTTTAAGCCATCTTAAATGACTCTGAGGTGTCTGTTAAACCCGTGGCGATTCAGCAGCGCATATTTCTGAAAAGTTCGCGACAGAGATTTACAAGTGTTTCAGAAGACAAACCGGGATTGCCGGGACAATCAACTGCAGACATTTCAGAACTGTCCAGGACATCCATATCAAGATGAATCCAGTAGGGCATTTCAGGAAAAAAGTTGAGCCGCTCGAATATCACATTGATGAGATCATGATCAGGCAACTTAAGCGCGTCAAAAATAGTTATACGCCGGATATCAGTGCCAACAATGTCAGGCCATTCATAATCTTCAAGGAGCGACTCACGCTCTCCCAGCTGAATCACTGCGTCATCCTGAACCAGGGATCCTTCGATACCGGGCCATGCAGTCAGTAATGGCTCTCCCCGACCGGTAACGAGTGCCAAATCCATTCCGGCCGCAGCGCCTGGTCGTGCTCCTGGTTCTCGCTTCCAGTTGCCGGGATGACGGAAATCGCTGTGGCCGTCAATATGCACAAGTGCAAGTTGCCCTAACTGACGCCTGCTGCCCAGCAAGGCTCCGGGCAGGATGGCGCAGTCGCCTCCGATAACAACGGGCTTTAAGTTGCGATGATGCGCCGCCTCTACTTCATCAGCCAATCGTAGATTAAGTTGTCTGAGCTTGTGACCGTTCAGGATATCAGTACCTGGCTCACATTCAGGACTGTATTCAGGGCAGGGAACAGTAACAAAGTTACAAGAGGGAAACATTTTATCGAGTCCGTGGTGCATGAGAACTGCTGGCGCACGGAATGTGCCCGGTATGTGCCCTTCATAAAGAGGGTTGAGACCAAGACCAGACGGGACAAGAATTATTTTTTCCATAAAAAAACCTGATTTTAACTGGGTTGAGTACCACAGAAACTAAGCTTTCTTACGAAACAGCTTTGTCGCCGAGATAAAATTCGAGGTGTTAACCTGTGCCAGAACGCACAAGGTTCGCTATAAGTGAGAGGCTGACATCCATATTTTAACGTTTATATCGCCGTTTCCACTCATCTACGACATCACCCAAATTCTTAGGGGTAGCATTACTTATCCAGATCATAAATTCACGATTGAATCGGAAATTCTCTCCACACTCTTTGATCATAAAACGGCGAACGTTTTGTGTGTTTTTGTAATTTTTATCAATGATGGTCGAACGTGTTAGTGAGGAGCTATGCCAATCAGTTTCCATTTTTCCAGTTCCCGTAATGAGTGGTTTTAAATAAAAATTAGTACTCCACTTTAGTCAGGGAAGCTGAAATTTCTCAAGGTCTGCTCCGGGAAAAAAGCGGTCTGAAACGCGGCCCCATGCCTCCAGTGCGTTTTAACCTGCCACAACCCGTCAAAACAGAGGTGCGCTTGTTAGCCGAGCTCAATATCGACTGGCGGGCCTGCTACTGCAGTCAATCGAGCGGTTCAGGCATTGACTGTACCTCTTTCAGAAAATCTACAAAAGCGCGCAGAGGTGCTGACATAAAGCGGCTGGGAAAGTAGAGCCAGGGACCTTCAAATTCGGGCCACCACTCCGGAAGCACAGGCAGCAGTTCACCCGTCGTAAAGCAGGGCTGCAGCCAGTGTTCAAAGACGGCGACAGCCGGTTGCTGTCGGAAGGCATTAAAGTGCGGCTGGCTATCATTGACGTGACAGACCAGAAAAGTGTTGATGCGGCCGTCGGGCAGATAAAGTCAGAAGATGGAAAACTAGATGTGCTGATCAACAATGCGGGTATTCCCGGAACCTGGCCCATCGCGCCTGAGTCGCAGAGCATCAGCGATATTATGACGGTGTATAACACCAACGTTTTCGGCGTCATCAGAGTAACGCAGGCTTTTCTGCCGCTGCTCAAACTGGGTGAGGAACCCCGGATTATCATGGTCAGCAGCGGGCTGGGATCGCTGGAATGGGTATCTGACAAAGCGCATCCCCACTCTCAGGTAGCGGCACTGGGCTATACCAGTTCAAAAACAGCATTAAATGGCGTTACGGTGGCATTTGCCAATTCACTGTCTGAGTATGGCATCAGCGTAAACGCAGTTGACCCGGGATATACGGCCACCGATTTTAACGGACATACCGGTTATCGAACTGTATCCCAGGCGGCCAGGGGGGATCGTCTGGCTCGCTGCTGAAGTATCCCAGACAATCACCGCAAGATTCTTTTTGGATGGAGAGCGTGCACCCTGGTGAATCTCGTCTAATAAAAGCTTTCCACCTGCCTGAATGGGGCAGGTTGGTTGACGGGTTGCGGCAGAACGCCAGGCGTGTCGTGCGCAGTCGGTTCTAAAATATGTCCGAATCATCCTGAAGGAAAATAAGCGGCTCAATGTTTCTTAGCGCATCTGAATGTAATTAATGGCCGCCTCAGGCACGGATCGTACAGAAAGTTAGGTCATAAGGTCCGCTTTGAACGAAAGCGGACCCAAACCTACAGGTTGGTCATCAGCCGGGGTAGTTTCTGAAGTTAAACGGCAGTTTTGCAGAAGATGACAACAGATAACGATGACCGAATAAATTTATCTGAAAGGCGGGCACGCCAGGAGCGAGATATACACACACACTGGATTTAGTGCCCTGTAAATACACATACTGACCAATTATGGCTGCTCAGGTGAACCAGTCGCCAGCTTCCCATATCCAGACAACATTGCCGTAGCTTCATCCATCCGTTGTCGATCAAGTTTATAGAACACCCAGTTCTTGATACGTTTCGATGTCACAATTCCGGCCTTAGCAAGAATTTGCAGATGGCCTGTCACGGTGGGCTGACTCAGTCCAATTTTTTCGGTGATAAATCCGACACACACACCATCCTTAACCAGATCGCCGTCCTGCTGCACCGGAAAATGTGACTCTGGATCGGACAGCCATTCAACAATCACGAGCCGATGCTCATTACCAAGGGCACGAAAAATATCGGCCATTAATGTCTTTGAGTTGTGCATATAGCCAATCGCCTATATAGTCATTTTCTTATATAACTTTAGGGGCATACTATGACAAACCACAGACAAAGGCTAACAGACGGTGTCACGCTGAAAGATATTTATGCCGCTTCCGGGCGAATTAAATCAACAGTATGCAAAACTCCACTGGAGCCTTCCCACTCGCTGTCTGCTCTTGTCGGGACGGAGGTCAGGCTCAAGATGGAAAATCTTCAGCATACGGGTAGCTTTAAGCTGAGAGGTGCTGCAAACGTTCTTGCCAGTCTTAATGCAGACCAGCGACGTGCCGGCGTCATCGCCCCGACGGCAGGGAATCATGGTTTAGGGCTTGCCTGTGCGGGACATGCGGCAGGCATACCCGTATCCATATTCTTACCGTTTTCAGCAGACCCGATTAAGGTTTCTGCAATGAAAAGTTATGGTGCGCAGGTTACGTTTTTTGACAACATTGAAGATGCAAGGCAGGAAGCCATTGTTGCAGCGCAACAGTCCGGCGCTACGTTCGTCTCAGCCTATAATAATCAGCAGATGATTGCCGGAGGCGGCACCGTCGGTCTGGAAATCATGGAAGACTGGCCAGACGCTGACGTTATTCTCGTGAACATTGGCGGCGGCGGGCTGGCCTCCGGTATCGCAACAGCCATCAAGGGCATAAACCCTGCAGCCGAAGTGTGGGCAGTGCAGAGTGAAGCAAGCCCGACGTTTGCGTGCTGGAAAGAAGCTGGTGAGGCGATCCCAGTGGAAATATCGTCGTCAATCGCCGAAGGCATAAGTGGCTATATAGAGCCTGAAGCGATGACCTGGCCACTTATACGCGATCGCGTCGATCGTGTTCTTCTGGTTTCAGAAGCTGAAATTAAAGCAGCGATGCTGTTAATGCTTAATCTGCACAGCCATGTTGTAGAGCCTTCAGGCGTACCCGCAGTTGCGGCAGCCATCCGTTATGCAAAAGAACTGAGCGGGCGTAAAGTTGTCTGCGTGGTGAGTGGTAGAAACATATCGGGTTCCCGCTATCTCAAATTAGTTAATGAGGCGTCACTATGAAGAAACAGAGCGGAGTTAAGGTCGGCTGAGCTCTTATTGCACAACGTTCTTATCATAACGGCTTCATTCATTATGCAGGCTTTGAGGTAGTGCCGCCTTTGACGGCCTGCCGTTTAACAGCTTTTTTTGCTCAAGATTCTATGGTTCGTTTAAGGGAATGTCAGGCATCATCATCAAGAAATATTTTTGTCATACAAGGAGTAAGACTAATGAATATTAATATAAGAACAGCCCGGGCTTCTGATGTTGATAGTATTTTCGAAGTCAGAACCTCAGTGCTCGAGAATTATTTGAGTCGTGAAGAAATGCGTCAGCTGGGGATCACCGAAAGCGTCGTGGCCGATATGATTGAAAAGAATTTATGCGCCTGGGTTGCGGCTGAAAACGACAAAATAGTCGGCTTTTCAATGATTTTACCGGATGAAGGCTGTCTTTTTGCGGCCTTTGTTCTCCCGGAATATGAAGGCCAGGGGATAGGTCGCAGGCTGGTTTTTCTCGCCGAGCAGGAATTATTCAAACATCATGAGATTGCCTGGCTGGAAACTGATAAAAATAGTCGCGCGGCGAAATTTTACATGCAGCTCGGCTGGGGTAATAAAAAAAGAGATTAACGATACCGATATCAAACTGGAGAAATATCGCAGCGCGTAATCTACTGTCATTTTCATAAACGTCCGCTTATGGCATAAGGCGGACATCTGCATCAGGCAAATTATCTTCTGATCAAATATCTGACAAACTATCGTTAGGCTACTCATGTTTCTGGCAAATCTATGATAACCAGTGTGCCAAAACTGCCTTTTTTTTACATTATGAGGAATCCCAGCCTTGGCTACGTAAAGCTGGCCAGAAGTTACAGAGATTTGTTTTCCTTTCACGCTCAGTTCAAGACGACCGTCAATGACCAGTAACCCTTCATCATACTCATGTACCTCTTCAATAACAGAGCGTTCATCCATTCGTAAAACTTTGAGATTCGCTGTGCCAATGTGGCCTAATACCTGAGAGTGCCAGGCCTCTGGTAATGCATGTGATTCAATTCTAAGGTCATAAAGCGACATAACGTCACTCCTTTGAGTGTTCTTTTAATGCTCTTATGCCATATATATTTCCTACCGTCATATAATAAATATGGGAAAATAAATCGAATAAGAGACTATACCATTCCTCATTATGCTCTTATTTCTGAAATGCCAGATTATGCAATCTGGCCTGGTCAGAACCTTGTTTATCAACGGGCCGATAGTTAAATCGCGTCAGCTAATAGCGCAAAGCGGACATTTAGCCGCAATAGCGTGTTTGCTGTCAGACGAACTGTTTGTCCTGCGCAGACCTTTAATCATTAATCGTCATTTTAAATCGCGTATTTTCTTCGGGTCGGCTTACATTCCCAGACTGGCCAGCAGGTCGTCCACATCATCCTGACTGGCAGGAGTCTCTGGTGCGGAGGAAGGTTTAGACGGCGCAGTGCGCTCGGCGGTGCTGTGTGAGCCGGTATTATCGCGGATGACCTGTATCAGCTGCTGCTCAGCCTGATTCAGCACGGCCATCATAGCCTGCACAATCTGTCCTGTGAGGTCCTGGAAGCCCTGTGACATCATAATCGCGTGTAACTGCTGTTGCGTCAGACCCGTGACGCGGGGGGACATCATTCAGCAAGGCAACGGTATCTGCCGCTAATGCCTGGGTCTGTTCTTTGTCTGACAGCGTACCGGAAGTGGCATCCCAGCGTTGCGAGAGTTTCTCAGCTTTTTCTCCCAGATCGGTTTGCAGAGGCTGCGTGATTTCCACGCTGTTGATTACGCCCTCTGCTGCTTCGCGGGTCATTGTGACGACATAACCCAGCCTTTCACGGGCGTTTGGGATGCTTCCCGCCACATCGGCGATGGTTTTATCAAGCCCCAGCTGTTGCAGACTGTCGCGAAGCTGTCGCAGGATGAAGCCAGCACGCGCCGTAATTTCGCCAATTTCCTGATGCTTACTATGGGTGTCGGATGGTGACATTGATGTTGTTTCCTGCGTACAGAGTTTCGATACCTGAGGTTATCGGCAGCTCGCGGCGGTTTTTTAAATTTCCTGAGGTTTTTACTCGTGAAAAAAGTGACATGATGTGAATGAGGCACCACAGGGCTAGCGACATCAGGTTTGTAAAAGACAGAAAGTGTTGCGCGCAGGCCCTGTTTTTTCAGCCGGAGGGGGGTTGTCAGGTATAGAGCGGAATGTGTGCGGATTAATGACTGTTATGAGCGAAAAAAGGGGCGTATTACCCACTTCTGAAACGTTTACGCGAGGACAGGCAGTGGAAACTAAGACATCTTATTTATCATGTAATTTCTTCGTCTTAATTAATCCGCCAACGGATAACATTTTGTCCAGTTGTAGTTGACCGTCGCCAGTTTTAACTCTCCATCTACATCCCCAAAATTAATGGTCTGACGTTCAAAAATAAACTCACGCACGGGTGCAGGTAAAAAAATCAGCGCCGTAGCGCAGAATCGTGCTGTGCCAGAAGGGTGCCGGTAATGGGCTGCCGGTATGACGCATCAGCAACTCATTTTTCCAGTGCGAATCCAGAACTTTTTCGCAGAATGAGTGGCGCATGGCTATTGCCGAACTATCAGGGATCCCCGCAAGCAATAACTGACTGGGCAATGCAACTAACCGCAGATCTCTGATAACAATTTTTATCGCATCAAATCCGCTCCAGATATTCGTCAATTCATCGATTTTTTCGGGCAATGGCTCGTTTTCGTTATAGAGCGGCAGAGTCAGGGACAGGAAGGTAAAATGGAAACCCTGTGTGGGCAGAATATCGGCAAGGGGATCATCCTTTGTGAGCTGCTGTAATTCACAAATAAGACGTGAGACATCAAAGGTCACCGGCGGCTGAATGCCCGCTGCAAGAGCCAGCCTTACAGGATCGTAGTAATTCCCCTCTTTAACAGCCCCAACTCCTGCATTTTCCGACCAGATGGAGACGGTGTGCTCGTTGGCAGAACGATACAGACCTTCCAGATTTATCGATTTCATTACAGACCTTTGGCATTGGTATGAATAGAGGCGATTCGTCATCCATGCGATTTCAGCCCATAACTGTTCAGAAGTATCCCTGTAGCTAATCGTGAACACATTACCATACGCTCAACGCCTGCTCTGGCATAAAGCGCACATGTGCGGTGCCGGGTTTGCCTGAAAGTATTGCGACCTTCCCGCTCTGCCCCTAAACGGACAACCAGAGGACAGATCAGGACAACAGATGCCTGACGTATAGAATCGATCAACTCTCTCTGATATTGATGATGTCGATGGCGTTAAATCACTCCTGTTGAGAGAGCTAAAATGAATTTTTATTGCAGTAAGGAATTTACCGGTTCGAAGGCCTGGGACTCACAGCATATTGCCAGCTTCGATAATGTCAGCGTGAAACTTCACTGGACCGATCAGCCTTATAAGTGGCACATCAACGATGGTCAGGAGGTTTTTGCTGTCATGGATGGGTGTGTTGAAATGCAATATAAAGAGCAGGGCGAAGTTAAAAGCCGTGTACTCAACGCCGGTGATATTTTTTATGCCAGTGAAGGGACAGAGCATATTGCGCGTCCACAGGGCGTCGCCCGCGTGCTGGTGATTGAAAAAGAGGGATCGGTTTAATTAAGGTGATTCATTAACTGGCTGAGCCAACAAGCCAGTGACAAAACGGGCGATCTCTTCTCCCAGATTGAGAAGAAAGGCGTCGCGTGATGGGTGGGTGTCAGTGATATGCGGCGGCAGGATGTTCATGAAGGTAAAATGCCCGGCATCTTTAACCACGCAAAGTTCTGTCTCAGTTCGATTATCTAATTCTTCTTTGATGAATAGCGCTTGCGATGGCGGTGTCAGGGTGTCCTGCTCGCCACTCCAGATCCTGACCGGCACTTTCACGGAGGCGAGGGCCGAGGGTGCTCTGAAAAAATCCGCAGGTGGCGCTAACAGCACAAGTTGATTCAAATCCTGTCTGCCTGCATATGTCACCTTCTCTCCGGAGCGAGTCCAGGCCGTCGCCCCGGCGTGCATTAACAAAATCACGGTGCCGAGTGAGTGTCCGATGCCGGTAATCGAGGCATAATGTTGACAAAACGCATCGCGGGCGAGGACAAGCCTTTGGCTGCGTTGCAGTAAGTCAGCCTTTGAGGGCGTGGAAGAGGTTAACCGTTCGAAATGGGGCGCTACCACTGAAATACCATTGCGGCTAAAGATCTGCAGAAGCTCAAGATGACGCAATGGACTTCCGCCAGCGCCTGCCGCAAAAAGGATGCAGTGGCTGGCCTCATTCACCTTCAATAACGTGACGTCAAAATTCCTGTCGGCATGCCTGATGACAGAGGTTTCCGCCCTGGTGTTGTTAATCATAAAGCCGACTCCCCGCTAAAAGGTCAGTCTGGAGATACTAACCCGTTCCCGGTGAAACGATAAATTTCAGTCCGCTTCTGGCTCCAGACTACCGTTACGCAAGGCGCCAGCAGCAGATCAAGGATCGGTTATTCATACTCTGGCCTCAGGCCACCAATCTGTCTGCGCTTACTGCGTCGCCTCTGCCCATAATGCCGCCTGCACAGCAGGGCGCACACTGATATTTGCTCTGTATGCCACCAGCGCAGGCCAGCGATCCAGTTCAATGCTGAAGAACTTACACCAGCCCAGTACGGTGAAAAGGTAGGCGTCAGCAATGCTGAATGACGGCCCCATCAGAAACGCTTTTTCGGCGAGCGTATCCTGCAGAAAGTCGAACCGCCGGAAGAGCTTTTCACGAAACAGTGACAGGACAGCGTCGGGCAGTGCCTGGTTAAACAACAGAGCGGAACCCGCGTGGATTTCACTGGTAATGAAGTTCAGCCACTCCTGCAGTCGAACACGCGCCCAGCTGCCTGCTGGCGGTGCCAGCCCGCTTTCCGGCCTCAGGTCGGCGAGGTACTGCACAATCGCCGGCCCTTCAGTCAGTATCTGCCCGTCGTCCAGTTCCAGTGCAGCAACATAGCCCTTGGGGTTGATAAGGCGAAAGTCGCGTCCGTCAGAGGTGAGCTTGCTCCTGTTATCCACTTTAACCAGCTCAAACTCCAGTGCGAGTTCACGCAGCACGATATGGGGTGACAGCGAACAGGTATCCGGGGCGTAATAAAGTTTCATGTCTTCTCCGTTAACATTGAAAGCGATGTGAGATTCTCTTTGTCGTTACGGAACAGACTGTGCTTAACGCAGAGAATTCTGTAAAATTAATGCTTCAAAAGTTAACTATTAGCTGAGCTACTGATAACCATGATGAATCTTCTGCACTGGCGCTTGCTGGTGGCGGTGGCCGATGCCAGCAATATTTCGCGTGCTGCTGAAACGACAGGCATGACACAGTCCGGTGCCAGCCAGGCTATCGCCCAGTTAGAGTCGTCACTCGGGTTCGCGGTATTCGTGCGTGAGCGCCGGCACATCAGTGTTACCGCGCTGGGAGAGCAGGTCATTGAACATGCCAGGATTATGCTGTCGCAGCTCAGCGCGATCCGCGTGCTGGCTGATGAGAGCCGGGGTTTAAAAGGCGGACGCATTCGGCTTGCCAGCTTTCCCTCTGTGACGTCCACACTCCTGCCTGGGCTGTTGCGTAACTTCAGGCGTCTGCATCCGGGCATGGAGGTGGTGGTGCTGGAAGGGACGGATGAAGAAGTTGAGGAGTGGCTTGCAGCAGACACCGTTGAACTGGGGGTGGTAATGAACCCCACACCCGGACGTGCTGAGGTGATACTGGGAAAAGACGCCTGGGTCGCCGTCATGCCAGCCAGCGCTCCGCACATCGGTCAGTCAGGCGCGAACGGTATAACCCTGCAGGAACTGGCAGACCAGCCCTTTGTGCTTGCAACAGGCGGATGCGTCGTTAATGGCAAAAGCCTGATGGAACAGTCAGGATTCCACCTCTCTGACGTGCGCGTAAAGGTCCGCGACTGGATCAGCGCTTGCATGCTGGTGCGTGAAGGCATGGGTGTCGCGCTGGTGCCGGAATCAGCCCTGCCAGCGGAACGTCGCGGCCTGTCAGTGATGCCGGTCATCCCGCCTCTGCACCGTGAATTCGGGCTGGTCTGTTCGCCTTCCGGAAAAGCTTCTGGCGCGACGCAGGCGCTCCTGAACGGACTGCGTAAAGGGCAGGGTAATATCTCCGGATAAACCCACTGCACAGCTGACTTTATCCGCCGTTACCCGATCATAAACAACAGAATGGCTGGCCGGGAAAGAGAGGTCTGCAGACTCTCCCGCCCGCGATCCTTTCTCAACTCACGTCTTAACGCTTTGCCGCATAAGGTGATCGGGACGAATAACGGTTTTCTGACGTGGCGGAACACGCCTGAATCATCGGGATGGCTCAGAATTCGCGTAACTGGTCGAACAGGTGATACAACCGCGGCTGATCCACAAGCGTGGCGCCTTGCTCGCCCAGTTTCTGCTCCAGCGGGTTCAGAACATCGCACAGCACACTGTAGATCTCCTCACGCTCGACCGTCTCAATCGCTTTTGAACGCCGGTCGATGAGATTAAAGGCTTCGGTATAGGCGGTTACGGCGGCGGTTAACAGGCTCGCCACATCCATGCTGCTATCGATGTTGTTCGTGGCAGCCCGCAGGTTTTTGTAAGCCAGCGATGCTTTTTTGGCATAAGTGGCCGAAATATGTTCGCGTCCATCCCAGTCCCGGAACGGATTGTGCAGATTCTCAGCCAGCCATTCCGGCTTGCGTGCTTTACTCAGCGAGAGATCCAACCCCTGAGTTGTCGCCTTTTTTATAAGCGGCTCTGACAGAGCTGACAACGTCAAGCGGGACGCTGGTCATCCACAGGCATGAGAGATTGGGCAACGCTTCTGGTGAGGGAAAGTCAGCCGCGCTGAAGCCAAACAGGTTGAAGAAGGTCAGCATCTGCAACTGTGGCAGTGCGGCAATACGATGCATATTGCTGGCTACGCCGGGATTTCCCCAGATGCGCAGCTCAGTCAAACAGGTAAAGCGCTCAACGACTGGTGCCAGATCAATCTCTTTAACGCCTGTCAATGACAATGCCCTGAGCCGGTCAATACCCTGCAGCACAGGCAAAGTCTGCGAACATTGCAGGCACAGATTGCGTCCCTCCTGATCGGCCTCTACCTGAAAGCCTGAAGAAGGCGTTGCGGTGAGTGACAGCAGGGAGAGATCAGGATTCAGACGCACGCAGCTGACGCCTTCAGGGTTCAGAATAAAACGCGACAGACGGGTCGCCCCGACATCGATTTCGCTGACGACAGCGGATTGCCAGTGCAACTCATTAATGAAGTCATGCTGCTGTATATAAGCCATCAGTTCCGGAGTGCCATGACTGGTTTCGATGGTCATCAGGCAGGGCAGGCGATCCAGTTCAGAGAGATCGGTCAGGGTTTGCAGGAGGTGGTCATTGATACGGGTGGTGTCCTGGCGAAGTGTCTGGCCGCCGACAACCACGTTGTGCGCGCCTGAAGCAGCCTTGAAACGCGCACGGCTGGCCGGGTCGATCTTCTCCCAGTTTCGCTGACGAACAAGACTCTCTCCCACGTCCCAGCCGAACTTGTAGGCGTTTACTTCCTGATCTGCCAGCGGCGGCAGGTTGGCAATTAATACATGTCCCGGTGGGACATTGGCGGAGACATAACCGTGATCGAAGCTGTCTTTGACAAAATAGTAGCTACAGCGCAAAGGCTGCATACGGCTGGCTTCCGCCCTGTCAGGCAAATGATCACCTGCCCAGTCGAGCTGGAGTATGGCTGCAAGGACTTTACCTCTGGCATTAGCAGGCTGCTGGAGGTGTGTCACCTGACAGGCGACGTACTGCTGCAACTGCGGGGAATACACGCTGTAGATATCGCCGACCTTTGCTTGCACTCTCGCTCCTCTCAGTCAAAAATTTTACAGTCAGAAAATCTGATATAGCGCGCATCCTGCTCAGGGGTGCGCTTTGCCACGGATCTCAGATCCATCCAGCACACTAGCCTGGCATAACGTTTTAACGAAATGCTGGCGCGTGAACATTTTTTTTTTTTTTTCGCGGCAGGTGACAGCGTCAGTCGGGTTGCACGCAGCAGCCCGACTGACGAAGCCTGCCCGGAGGCATGCGGGGCAGGTATTCAGCTTACAGGCGGTTACCGGCCTCAACCAGTTCGTTATAGGATTTTAAAACACGCATCGGTGAACCCGATACCATCCAGCCTGAATTGCCGCTTCCTTTCAGCAGACTCTGCTCACCCGTGCTGTAAGGTGTTTTATCGCGAATCCGACGCATGCGATCCTTGCAGTCTTTCAGGAAGGTTCCGGCATTATCCTGGAAGATGGACCAGGTTAATGGCTTGCCCGCTTCGCTGGCCGTTGCCTTTTCTGCCTCACTCAGCAGCGTACTGTAAGCATCAATCGCTTTTGTCATCTCTGTCACGTCGGGAGCGGAAGAGGTAAACAGGGTCGCCAGCGGTTTGGCCTGTGTGACTAATGCCAGGCGGTAGTAGCGACTATGACGGCCCTCAGACTTTTCAATCTCAACGAGTTGCGCAGCAACGACCTCATTGTTCTCTTTTTCAACTTCGGCACCGAACTGGTCGCTGGATTTCATAAAGCTGTTAAACGCCTTCATGAGTGGCGGATGCATTTGTTTGGCTTTCGCGAAGCCATCATCCTTGTAATCTTCCTGACTGTAGTAAAGATGAGCCTGCGAAGCCAGCGGCTGCAATGTCGTTAAATCCGCCAGATACTGTGTTGCTGCAGCATCCAGCGCCGGTAACGTCGGTTTAGCTTTCGATGCCTGGTTGATGGCTTTAGTGCAGCTCTCCAGTTCATAAGGCGTGACCTCGCCCAGTACGTTGACGCTGCGCTCTTTGCCGGTTGGCCCCTTTTCAGCATTCGCCATCCAGCTCACATAGCGCAGGGCACTATCGCGAACCGATCCATCCGTAGTGTTAAAGCAACCCACATAGGCGTTTAATTTTGTGGTGAGTTGCGCAGCGCTATCCTCCGCAACAGCCTGGGGTTGACTCTGCGGGGCGGGTTTTGCATCCGCTTTGTCACTGTTGTCACATGCTGCCAGCGGCAGCACAAGTGCAGTCACCAGCATCCCGGGTATCATGGCCCTGCTTGCTCTTTTAAACACAATCGTTCCTTTATTTATGTGGTCAGAAATAGAGATTGAAAATGGATGTTCGCATTGGCTCCCTTTTCAGCTGCGAGGAGGGAGCCGATGACAAACGGGTTATGCGCTTTGCGTCGCTGCCGCCGTTTCTTCTTTCAACAACGCCCTGACTGTCTGATGACGATGCCAGTAATAGCCGAGGGTGTTTTTAAAGGCTTCAATCTCCTTTTTCAGGCCCGGCAGAGGGATCTCACTGCGTTTTTTTCCCTGCGAGTTTGGCTGCACATGTTGCACGTAGAGCTTATCCCGGCCGAAGCTACGAATGACGTTGATGTTTTTAACGTTATCCCACTCCAGCACTTCGCCGGTTTTCGGCGACACGATGCCCTGCCAGGTGATGACGATCTGCGAGCCATCTTTCAGGGTATAAGGAACATTGG
Source organism: Pantoea sp. 1B4 (assembly GCF_016925765.1). Taxonomy (NCBI): domain Bacteria; kingdom Pseudomonadati; phylum Pseudomonadota; class Gammaproteobacteria; order Enterobacterales; family Erwiniaceae; genus Pantoea; species Pantoea sp. 1B4. The sequence continues at coordinate 241,724 of NZ_JAEUWZ010000005.1, forward strand.
GGAAATGCTTCAGCACCAGCGCGGTTTCCATTTCACCGTCAGGCTGATAGCGCCAGGCCAGGCTCTCTTCATGCACAGAAGAGAAGTCGCGCTCATATTTCTGCCATAACTGCTGTTCAATCTCGTTGGCAACCGGCATCAGATCGACCCAGCTCTGGGCCGGGTAATCGGCGGCGATCGCTGCATAGTCAGCTTCGTTAATCTCATATCCTACGTTGCGCATCCTTTCCGCCAGCGGCGGGTGTGAATCAAACGGATGCGGCACATTCTGCTCACGGATGACGCTGATAAAGTCCGGAGAGGCGACATGTTCAGGCAGACCGGCAGCAATAGCTTTACTGATCCCCAGTTCATTTTCGTGCAGCGTCTGATTATTAAAGAAGTTTCGCTCAACTTCATTCCGGTAGCTGGCATACGCAGATACTTTGATCAGTGATTCGATAATCGCGGCAGGGGAGACCAGCGTTGATGCATTGCGATCCGCGACAAACTCACGTTCACGGCTGTTACGCTGCCACGCCAGTTCAAACAGCATGCGATAAAGATAGAGCGGATAGAAGACGATCAGCGTGGCCACATTCTGACCCATCAGCTGCATATAGAGATCAAACCGATGCAGTTTCGGTCCCAGTAATGCGCCGGAGGCGGTGTCGCCTTCATGCAGGTGGGTCAGCTCATGGACCATCACGCCATCAGCCTGGGCAACAGTGAGCTGACGCAGGAGCGGAATACTGACATAGAGCTTACGGCCGGTGAGCGGATTCCCATTCACGTTCAGCGGAGCTTCGGTCACGTAGAAGTTGGTGTCGATACCCGCAACAATATGATCGGGTGGCGTGGTGCCCACTCTGGCGGCCAGCATATCAATCTGTGACCAGAGTGCCGGTGCCGCTTCGCGGGTCACGACTTCGCCTTCAATACTCTCTTCCGGTGGGAGTTTTTTGAAGATGCCTTTAATCATGTAATACATGCCGGCCAGCACCAGCAGTCCTACTGCCATCACCAGTTTTGGATAGTAGGTTTGTGTAAAGAAGGCGGTGCCCCAGAATGAGAGCCATACCAGCATGCCGCCCTGTACCATGACTTCCAGCGAACAGGCCAGCATCAGGAACTTGCGGGCCAGCGCCAGACTGATAACCTGTCCCTGGCGGCTTTTAAAGGCCAGCGCACTGAACAACAGCACCATCAGCAGGACAGCGCCGCTGCCGATCAGCGTCCAGAATGCCACTTTATCCATCATGTAGAACTGCCACAGTTCGGATTGCGGTTCGCAGACGGCGTTTTTGTAATCCTGCAGATTTTCATCTACCGGGCCGCAGACACTGGAAGGCGGGTTCTGCTGCAGAAACGCCTGTAGTTTGTCCGTATCCTGATGTTGTTCCCGCGCATCGTCCCTGAAGAACTGCGTGTATTGCTGATCAAGTTGTTTGTTGCCATATTCAGCAAAAAACAGGGTAATGACAGGAACGAGAAACAGTGTGAACAGCAGCCAGAAAAATACCTTTAGATAACCCTTTTTCAATTCCGTTAATGTATTCAAAATAGTAACTTCCTGCATGTCTATGAAAGGGAGAAGCTGCTGCTATCAGGAAATTCCGAAAAGAATATCCTGGCCCCGGTTAAACGGTGCGGAAACATTTATGCGAGCTTCACGATATTATAATTATTGCAGAGCGATTATAAGCCAGCCTGAACCCGTTTTGAAAAGGTATAGCCGGATATTTTCGGCGATTTTTTCCTTTTCCGTCAGGTTCTTTTTCTGGCGGCTTCCGGTGGTTCTGCCACGACAGCACTAATTTGAGTTAGTGCTCATCACTTATTCTGTCCGATCTCCTGACCGAGGGCTAATCCCCGCCATCTGTCTGCATCCGATACACCATAATCCTATATTTTACCATCAGAGCGGTGCGAAAAAATTACCAGCGCATCCCTTTGAAGGGATTCCAGCCGTTATCGCCTTTTTTCTCTTTCAGGTAATAACTGTAATTGGTGCTCATGCCGTACAGGGCATTAAAGCCATAGCCCAGGCCAACCTGAAGATACCGTGGAAATTCCATGCCCGCTATCGCTAAGGCGATGATCAAAATAGTATAAACAACTACCATAATTAAAATCAGCATGATGTTCTTCTTCCACAGGCCGAGTACGAACAGATAAATCGGGCCGAAAAGAAAGGCAATTAAATTCATGTTCACTTTTAATTTTTGCCTGAAAGGCAGTTGTTTCAATGCCTGTCTGAAGCCTGGTGTACTGGGAGCACCATGAAGGTCGAAGAAATCAAAGCGGGTCTGCCATTTCGCACTGTACTCTTTAGTTGCGTTTACTTTATTATGATTTTCAATAGGTTGATTCATGGTTGCCTCAATATCCTGCGCAGAAAACTACAGAGACCGACACTGTTTCAGACGGATGACAGCCGCATGAATGGTGCTCATCGACCGCCAGAACAGCGCATACGAATTTTAAAAACAGGGTAGCCGTGTTAATTTGCACGAAAATAATATCGGTACGGTACAAATAGCCATGCTACACCCTGGGTGCGCTATTAGCTGCACGGGTGCCGAATTCAGGTTAAACAACAATATTTGAAAATAAATCCATCAGAATCAGTAATGTGAAACTTGCACAGGCCGGACATCTCCTGTGGTGGATGTAATTGATATTAGCACCAAAGAAAATATCGCCACAATGATAAAAATATGTTAATTTTCAAAAAAAATATTCCTCGTTCCTCACACCTTAGAAGGATATAAAGATGATCGCATGGAGCGGAGTGGGTTTTTTCGTCGCAGTATTAATTTCTGCCGCCTACCTCCTGTGTAAATGGCTGTTAGATATTTATTACTACGACGGTTTCTTTGTCGCCCATCTATGGGCGACAGGGGCTACGCTGATCGTTTCTGCCCTTTTTTTGTGCGGCCTTTGTCTGGGTGCTTCGGCAGGAAAAATGGCTGGACTCCCTTGCACAAGCAACGAAAAGCCAGCCAATGATGGCCCCTGAAAAAACCCACAACTTCTTTTTTATTCCCGTTCTCTACTGGCCGATTATTCTGTTTCTGCTCGGCTCAGGGATCTGTATTTACGACCTGACCCGATAACACCTCACATCACTGATACAGGCCATACTGATGCTGTATCAGCGAAATGGAAATATCATCAATACGAAGGAGTTCATGGTGAAATTAAGAAAATCATTAAACATTATGGGTGCGATCTGCCTGGCAACTGCCATCGGCGGTACTTCTCTGATGGCATCAGCAGCTGAGACAGCACCAGCTGCAAACACGCAGACTCAGACGATCTCTTTGCTGGATGGTAAACAGACGTTCAAACTGCAGGGCTATGAAAAGCAGCCTGTGCCGGGCGGCGGACCAGGCACCATGTATGTGAACAAGCAGGAAAAACGCGTATTGATTATTGGCGAAGAAGAGATTCCATTGATTGCGCGCGGTGGCAGTGACGCTGATTTTCTTGAAGGCGGGAAGTCTATCAAAGACAAGCAGAAGCAGGCTTCACCTTCTTATACGGTGATCAGTGAGAAAACTGAAAATACCAACGGTTTGCCGGTTTATCATATTGAAGCCACCGACAAAATGGGTGGCAACGATGTGCAACAGGCGACGCTGCTGGCGGTCGCCAACAAGAAATTCACCGTTATTCAGGTGATTTCAAACCACAAAGACAAGGCTGGCCACCTGAAAGCAGTAAACAATATCCTCGGTAAGTAAGGCCTTAGTCGATAAGCCCGGTTAGCTGATCGACCCGGATAAGGGGTTGCCGGTGGGGTTCATGAGTTTACTCAGAACACACCTGCAATGCCTTGTCTGAACAATGCTCAGGCTGACGCGTCTGCGCTTCATCACGGCTTGCCCGCAAACCCCTTTCCTGCCTCTTTCTTCAGGCGTTATGCCAGGCCTGAAAACAGAAAAGGCCGTCTCCGGCCTATCGTTAACTTTATGCAAACATCTACTTCAGGCTGCGCGAACCTGCGGCATCGCTATATCCGCGCTGATACGAGCACCTTCAGCATCAAACACCATGCACTGGTGCGGATGGAAGGTGGGGCGCAGCGTCTGATAAGGACGGAAATGCACATCGCCGGGCAGCAGCATCTTGAAGCCGTCGTGGCCGTGGCTCTGACCAAACAGATAGGTGTTGTTGCCAAGTCGCTCGACCACTTCGCAGTGGAAATTGATATTCAGTGGCGCATCGCCGTTGATCTGCAACTGCTCCGGCCGGATACCCAGCGTGATCTCATCACCAGGCTGCAACTGGCGGATGGGCGAGGGGAGCTGCAGCCGATGTTCGCCGTCATTGATCAGGACGACCAGGCCAGCAGGGCCGCACTGCTCCACGCGCGCAGGCAGGAAGTTCATCTTAGGTGAGCCGATAAAACCGGCGACAAAGCGGTTAATCGGGTTGTAATAGAGCGCCATCGGTGAACCCACCTGTTCAACCTTGCCGTAGTTCATGACCACAATCTTATCGGCCAGTGTCATTGCTTCCGTCTGATCGTGCGTCACATAGACCATGGTGGTTTTCAGCTCCTGGTGCAGCTTCGCAATGTGCAGCCGCATATCGACACGCAGCTCCGCATCCAGGTTCGATAAGGGCTCATCAAACATAAACACCCGGGGATTACGCACGATTGCGCGACCAATGGCGACACGCTGACGCTGACCGCCGGAAAGCTGCTTTGGTTTACGATCCAGCAGATGCGCAAGCTGTAGCGTCTTCGCCACCATCTCTACCTGATGCTGAATCTGCGCTTTCGGCACGCCGTTCACCTTCAGTCCGTAACCGATATTTTCCGCCACCGTCATATGCGGGTAAAGCGCATAAGACTGAAACACCATTGCCACTCCGCGGTGCGAGGGTGCGACATCATTCATGACCTCATCACCAATCAAAATCTCACCGTCACTGATCTCTTCCAGCCCGGCGATCAGCCGCAGCAGTGTGGATTTACCGCAGCCTGACGGACCGACGAAGACCGCAAACTCACCGGCCTCAATATCAAGCGCGATATTTTTCAGCGTTTCTGTTTTACCAAAGCGTTTGGTGACGTTTCTCAATCTGATGCTGGACATGCTGATCCTCATGGCAAGGGATTTGGCGGCTGAAATGTATGACGTATAACAGTTTGTCTTTTTTACACGTCAGCCCTGATGGTGCCTGCGCTGACTATATCGCTCCGCCAGAGTGCGCCCTACCGCTGATTTTGATTTCTGTAATAGCGATCACACATTGATGCGAACGGGCTGGAGCGCGGTACGCATTCCGCGTAGCGTATGGCTCAAATGCGATACGTTATTCACACTTCATATGCACAATAATTCCTTGTTCAGCATGTGCCTGAAAAAAGAACATCAGCAAATGACAGCTTAAAATGTCATACCTTCACACGAGGCCAGTAATGAAAATCAAAATCAGCGTTACGCTACTTCTTTCCGCATTGATGCTTAATCAATCCGCCTGGGCCGCTCAGCAACTTACCGTCTGGGAAGACATTAAAAAATCAGACGGCATCAAAACGGCGATCGCCGATTTTCAGAAACAGTTCGGCGTTGAAGTGAAAGTTCAGGAGATGCCGTTTGCACAGCAGATTGAGAAGCTGCGTCTGGATGGCCCGGCGGGTATTGGCCCGGATGTCCTGGTGATCCCTAATGACCAGCTCGGTAGCGCGGTCGTACAGGGATTACTGGCACCGCTGAAAATAGATGCAGCAGAGCAGAGCGCTTACACCCCCCTCAGCAATGGCGGCTTTCACACAGAACAGTGTGGTCTACGGCGTACCCAAAGCGGTGGAAACGCTGGTGCTGATCTACAACAAAGATCTGCTGCCGTCGCCACTGAAAACGCTGGAGGAATACCGTGCCTTCTCCCAGAAGCAGCGTGAGGCGAAGCAGTATGGCCTGCTCGCTAAGTTTGACCAGATTTATTACAGCTGGGGTGTGATGGCTCCGATGGGCTCTTACATCTTTGGCAAAGACGCCAAAGGCGCAATTAACACTCAGGATATCGGTCTGAACACCCCGGGCAGCGTTGAAGCGGTGACTTATCTCAAGCGCTTCTTCAGTGAAGGATTGCTGCCAGGCGGCATCATGGGCGACAACGGCCTCAACGCCATCGATTCGCTGTTTACCGAGAAGAAAGCGGCGGCGGTGATCAATGGGCCGTGGGCATTCCAGCCCTATCAGGCTGCCGGAATCAACTATGGCGTGACACCGCTGCCGCTGCTGCCTAACGGCAAGCCGATGAGCTCCTTCCTGGGCGTCAAAGGCTATGTGGTCTCTACCTGGAGCAAAGATCAGGCGCTGGCGCAGAAGTTCCTCACCTTCATCAACCAGCCGCAGTACGTGAAAGAGCGTTATCAGAAAACCCAGGAGATCCCACCGGTCACCGCGCTGATGAACGATCCGATTATCAAAGATGATGAGAAGGCCAACGCGGTCGCGGTGCAGGCGGCGCGTGCGTCAGCGATGCCAGGCGTGCCGGAAATGCAGGAAGTGTGGGGGCCAGCTAATGCTGCCCTGGAGCTGAGCGTATCCGGCAAGCAGGAGCCAAAAGCGGCACTGGATAATGCAGTGAAGCAGATCACCATGCAGATTGAAGCGATGCAGGCCAGCAACCAGTAATGCAGGTTCACGGGATAACCGTACAGGATAAGGATCAGGGTGTGGCTATATCTTCCGATGAAAATCTGGTGACGGCTAAGCGTCCGCGTCGTCATGCGACCACCGGTGCGCTGTTGGCACTGCTGCCTGGCTTCGGCCAGTTTTACCACCGCCAGTGGGCTAAAGGGCTCTGTTTTCTGATTTTGCTCAGCAGTTTTACCGGCGTCTTCCACGATTTTCTGCGTGAGGGATTCTGGGGGGCTCTATACGCTGGGCGAATCGGTGCCGCGTGATAACTCCATTTTTCTGCTGGCAGAGGGCATTATCAGCGTACTGATTGCCGCCTTCGGCGTGGCGGTCTGGGGAGTGTCAATGCGCGACGCCTGGGTCAATGGCGTTAAGCGCGACAAGGGTCAGCAGCTGAACAGCGTGCGCCAGCAGTATCAGTTACTGCTGCGCGATGGCTTCCCCTATCTGATGATTTCGCCAGGCTTTATTCTGCTGGTGTTTGTAGTGGTGTTTCCGATTCTGTTCGGTTTCGCCATCGCCTTCACCAACTACAACCTCTATCACACGCCACCGGCGAAGCTGGTGGACTGGGTGGGGTTCAAAAACTTCATCAACATTTTTACCCTGTCGATCTGGCGCTCCACCTTCTTTGACGTGCTGCAATGGACGGTGGTCTGGACACTGCTCGCTACCACGCTGCAGTGCACCGTGGGCGTCATGCTGGCGATTCTGGTCAATCAGAAGGACCTGCGCTTCAAGCCGCTGATCCGCACCATCTTTATCCTGCCGTGGGCGGTGCCGGGCTTCGTCACCATTCTGGTCTTCGCCGGAATGTTCAACGACAGCTTTGGGGTGATCAACAACGCTATTCTCGACTTCTTTGGCATTGCACCTAAAGCGTGGATGACCGATCCATTCTGGACCAAAACCGCGCTGATTATGATGCAGACCTGGCTCGGTTTCCCGTTTGTGTTTGCGATGACTACCGGCGTCCTGCAGGCGATCCCTGACGATCTCTATGAGGCGGCGATCATGGACGGTGCCAGCGCCTGGACGCGGCTGAAAACCATCACGCTGCCGCTGGTGCTCTACGCCATTGCGCCGATCATCATCACGCAATACACCTTCAACTTTAATAATTTCAACATCATCTATCTGTTTAACAACGGCGGTCCGGCGGTGGCGGGGTCGAATGCCGGAGGAACCGATATCCTGGTGTCGTGGATCTACAAGCTCACTATGTCGTCGTCGCAATATGCTATCGCCGCCACTATCACCATTTTGCTGTCGATTTTCGTGGTAGGTCTGGCGCTGTGGCAGTTCCGCGCGACCCGGTCGTTTAAACAAGATGAGATGGCGTAAGGAAGTAGTTATGGCGAAGTCCGGCAGTATTAAACGCGAAAGGTGGATACGCCTGTCGCTGACCTGGCTGGTGGTGCTGGCCGTCTCGGCCATCATTATCTATCCGCTGGTCTGGACAGTAGGAGCATCACTGAATGCAGGTAACAGCCTGCTCAGCAGTTCGATCATTCCGGAGAATGCGTCGCTGCAGCACTACCGCGACCTGTTCAATGGCACGGTGCCTTACCTGACGTGGTACTGGAATTCGATGAAAATCAGTTTCCTGACCATGGTGCTGACGTTGATCAGCGTCAGCTGTACCGCCTACGCTTTTTCCCGTTTTCGGTTCAAGGGGCGGCAGAACGGACTAATGCTGTTTCTGTTGTTACAGATGATCCCGCAGTTTTCGGCGCTGATCGCGATTTTCGTGCTGTCGCAGCTGCTGGGGTTGATCAACAGCCATCTGGCGCTGGTGCTGATCTACGTTGGCGGGATGATCCCGATGAACACCTGGCTGATGAAGGGTTATCTCGACTCGATTCCCAAAGATCTGGATGAGTCAGCGCGCATGGACGGTGCGGGCAACTTCCGCATCTTTGTTGAGATCATCATGCCGCTGTCGAAGCCGATCCTGGCGGTAGTGGCGCTGTTCTCCTTCACCGGCCCGCTGGGTGATTTCATCCTCTCCAGCACCATTCTGCGAACGCCAGAGCAGTTCACGCTGCCGATTGGCCTCTATAACCTGGTGTCGCAAAAAATGGGCGCCAGCTACACCACCTATGCAGCCGGTGCCGTGCTGATCGCCGTGCCGGTGGCGGTGTTCTATCTGGCCCTGCAGAAATACTTCGTTTCTGGCCTGGCCTCAGGCAGTACTAAAGGATAAATCATGACGCCAAAAACATTGATTCTCGCCCTGGCACTGGCCTGGGCGACACCGCTGCTCGCCGCCGATCAGCCTGTCATCGGCTCTGCCGGGCCGTGGCCAGCCGATTTTATCAAAGGTGCGGATATCTCATCGCTGGCTGAACTGGAGAAGCAGGGTGCGAAATTCTACAACGCAGATAACCAGCAGCAGGATGCCATCGCCATCCTGAAAGCCAGCGGCATCAACACCATACGGCTGCGGTTGTGGGTGGATCCCCGCGACGGCAGCGGTCAGACCTACGGTGGTGGCGGCAACGATCTGACGACCACGCTGGCGCTGGCGAAGCGCGTAAAAGCGGCGGGCCTGAAGCTACTGCTGGATATCCACTACAGCGACTTCTGGACAGACCCAGGCAAGCAGTTCAAGCCCAAAGCCTGGCAGTCGCTGCCTTTTCCGCAGCTGGAAACCCAGGTTCATGACTATACCCGCGACACCATCGCCCGTTTCAAAGCGGACGGTGTGATGCCGGATATCGTGCAGATTGGCAATGAACTTAACGGTGGCATGCTCTGGCCGGAAGGCAAAAGCTGGGGCCAGAACGGCGGTGAGTTTGATCGGCTGGCCGGTCTGCTGAAAGCCGGGATCAGCGGGGTGCGTGAGAATCTCAGCGACCCGCATCAGGTGAAGATCATGCTGCACCTGGCTGAGGGCACAAAGAACGACATGTTCCGCTGGTGGTTCGACGAGATCGTTAAGCGTGATGTGCCATTCGATGTGATTGGCCTGTCGATGTACACCTACTGGAACGGCCCCATCAGCGCCCTGAAAGCCAACATGGATGATATCTCCCGGCGCTATGACAAAGACGTGATGGTGGTGGAAGCGGCCTACGGCTACACGCTGGAAAACTGCGATAGCGCGGAGAACAGTTTCCAGGCCAAAGAGGAGCAGGCGGGCGGCTATCCCGGCAGCGTAGCAGGCCAGGCGGCTTATCTGCACGTTCTGATCAAAGCGGTGCTGGCGGTGCCGGACCATCGCGGCAAGGGCGTGGTCTACTGGGAACCGGCGTGGATCCCTGCGCCCGGCAATACCTGGGCGACGCCCGCTGGCATGAAATATATCCACGACGAATGGAAACAGGGTAACGCCCGCGAAAACCAGGCGCTGTTTGACTGTCACGGCAAGGCGCTGCCTTCGCTGCAGGTTTTTCATTAACCATTAGCGCAAATGCTGATGTCTACCTCTGAGGAACAGGTATGAATAAATTTCCCCCGCTCAGCGCCCGGGTTAACCGGCTGCTGCATGGTGCTGACTACAATCCGGAACAGTGGGCGCACCAGCCGGGCATTATTGATGACGACGTCATGATGATGAAGCAGGCGAACTGCAACGTTATGTCGGTGGGTATTTTCAGCTGGGCGAAGCTGGAGCCGGAAGAGGGGCGCTATGAATTTGGCTGGCTGGATGAGGTGATTGATACGCTCTGGCTGCAGGGGATATCCGTGTTTCTTGCTACCCCGAGCGGGGCCAGACCAGCCTGGATGTCGCAGGCGTATCCGGAGGTACTGCGTGTGGGGCGCGATCGCGTGCCGGCCCTGCATGGTGGCCGTCATAACCACTGCATGACCTCGCCGGTGTATCGCCAGAAAGTGCAGGCGATGAACAGCCGGCTGGCGGCGCGCTATGCGCATCATCCGGCGGTGCTCGGCTGGCATATTTCCAATGAGTATGGCGGAGAATGTCATTGCGATCGCTGTCAGCAGGCGTTTCGCGGCTGGTTGCAGCGCCGTTATGAGACGCTGGAGAACCTGAATCTCGCCTGGTGGAGTGATTTCTGGAGCCATACCTACAGCGACTGGTCACAGATTGTGTCGCCAGCGCCACAGGGTGAGATGTCGATTCACGGTCTGAATCTGGACTGGCGGCGGTTTATGACCGATCAGGTTACTGATTTCTGTCGTGAGGAGATTAAACCGCTGAAGCAGGCCAATCCCGATCTGCCTGCGACCACCAATTTTATGGAATATTTCTACGACTACGATTACTGGAAGCTGGCACCGGTGCTCGATTTTATCTCATGGGATAGCTACCCGATGTGGCATAACGAGAAGGATGAGACCACGCTCGCCTGTTATACCGCGATGTACCACGATTTGATGCGCACACTGAAGCAGGGCAAGCCTTTCGTGTTGATGGAGTCGACGCCGAGCGCCACCAACTGGCAGCCGACCAGCAAGCTGAAGAAGCCGGGGATGCATATTCTGTCGTCACTGCAGGCGGTGGCCCATGGTGCGGACGCGGTGCAATATTTTCAGTGGCGCAAGAGCCGGGGTTCGGTCGAGAAGTTTCATGGCGCAGTAGTCGATCATGTGGGTCATCTTGATACGCGCACCGGTCGTGAGGTGAGTGAGCTGGGCCGGATGCTGGCCGCAATGACGCCGGTGATGGGCAGCCGGGTTGAGGCGCGGGTGGCGATTATTTTCGACTGGGAGAGTCGCTGGGCGATGGATAATGCGCAGGGGCCGCGCAATCTCGGACTGCATTATGAGCGCACAGTGAACGAGCACTATCGTGCTTTCTGGGAGCAGGGCGTGGCGGTGGATGTGATTAACGGCGACTGCGATCTCAGTGGTTACGATCTGGTGATTGCGCCGATGCTGTATATGGTGCGGGATGGTTTTGCGGCGCGGGTGGAGCAGCATCTTGAGCGGGGCGGGCATTTCGTTGCCAGCTACTGGAGCGGCATCGTGAATGAGAGCGATCTGTGTTATCCCGGTGGCTTCCCGGGGCCGTTGCGGCCGTTGCTTGGCATCTGGTCAGAAGAGATCGATAGTCTGACTGATGAGGAATTCAATGGCGTACGCGGGGTGCGCGGCAATGAGCTGGGTCTGAGCGGGCCTTATCAGGCGCGAGAGCTTTGCGAGCATATTCATCTGGAAGGGGCAACGGCGCTGGCCAGCTATGAGAGCGATTTTTATGCCGGTACCCCGGCGGTGACGGTGAATCGCGTAGGTCAGGGCAAAGCCTGGTATATCGCGTCGCGTAATGATCTGTCGTTCCAGCGGGATTTTTATGGTGCGTTGATTAAGCAGCTGGCGTTGCCACGCGCGCTGGCGATTGATCTGCCTCCGGGCGTGGTCGTTCAGCGGCGCACTGATGGCGAACAGGCGTTTCTTTTTGTGCAGAATTTTACCGGTCAGGTGCAGCAGCTGTCGTTGCCTGCTGGGCTCAGCGATTTGATCGATGGCTCGGTTGTGGGGGGAATCGCTGGTGCTGGCGCCGTGGGGATGTCGCGTTCTGAGTGTGCCGCTAACTGAAGGCGCAACCCTTTGACGTTAGTTTAATGCCGTTTGCTGGCAGGTTTAGCATCGGCTCAGGGGGCCAGTACCTTCCGCAAAGACGCAAAAGATGGCATCCCTGCCAGCTCAACACGGGCAATTACGCACCTCATCCCTGAGGTGCGCCCGTTCCCGGGCCAACGCGTTGCGTTGTTCAAAAACGCTCCCGGCGTTTTTGTCCCTGGCCCGTGATGCTTTGCTACAGGTACTGGCCCCCATCGCTTTGCGCATGGGAGTTATCTGTTGGAAGTTTTGGACCGGCTTTAATTGCGGACTTTGTGGCGGAGGAATAGGGTTTGAGGGCAGGAAGAGTGTATTTTCTGTGAGTGCCCTGAAGCCATTCCCCCCTCGTTTTCGTTTATCAGTCGTGAGTGGCGGGCAGCAGCCCGCCTTTTTTATTATCTGGAGGAGAACAACATGGTGAGTCTGAAATCGTTTAAGCAATATTTCAGTCGGCAGCCGCTGACGGCGGAAGAGGTTGAGATAGACAGTGCGCTGCTGGAGCGTCTTGTAGAGTGCTTCGGCGGGCGTGAAAATATTCAGCAGGTGGACGCCTGTTTAACCCGGCTGCGGGTGAAAGTGACATCGCTGAGGGCGGTAGATACGGCAGGATTACAGAAGGCGGGGGGCGATTGGCGTGGTGATTCTGGGGCAGGAAGTTCATGCCATCTTTGGTACGCAATCCGACCAGCTGCGTCAGTTGCTGGAAGCCCGATTCTTCAAGCCGCTTCAGCCGGAGTAAAAAAAATGGATAACCGTCGCTGGTTATCCAAATAAGCCCCTGCATAAGAGCTTAACAATGATCACAATGAGGAGACTGCTTGGTTACCACCAGGCTTCGACCTGTACGCCGAAGTTCCAGGTGTTGTTACTGGTGTTGTCCTGGAAACTGTGTCCGTCTTCTGAGTCATTCAGGTAAGAGGCAAACAGACGCAGTTCCGGGCGTGACATAAATTCGGGACCGGCTGCAAGACCCAGCGCCAGCGTATATTTCTGACCCGCCTGTTTATAGTCACTGCCCACTTTGTTCTCATCTTTCTGCCAGAAACTACCCACTTCGCCGATGCCGCGGACATACTGCGTGAACTGATACTGACCACGACCCACCAGCGACAGCAGGGTGCTTTTGCTGGTCTGCGCGGTGACGTCATCCGCTGAACCCCAGGTAAAGACCTGATTCAGGGAGAACTTGTCGGTGATCGGCAGCAGGCCGGTATTGATTACGCGGTAGCCGGTGGCATTGCGGGTATCGTTCCACATGTCATACCAGCCGCCGCCCTGTGAAATCATATTTTGTGCCAGGCCTTTATTGGCGTACTGGAATACCAGTTTCTGATAGCCGCCCCACATATCCTGACTGATTTCACTGGTGAGCATAACGCCGTTTTCCGCATCATACAGGCCACCATACTCTTCCTGCTTTTTGGTGGTGTTCGGCATGGCGTAATCAATACCAAACTCGGTCCAGGCGCCGCTCCACGGTTTCCAGCCAGCATACCGAAGATCGAGGTAGTTAATGTTGACGTCGTTATCGCCATCCACCCTGTAATCGACGTCATTGGCATCGCCACGGATCCAGGCAAAGGAGATCGCGCCCGGGCCCAGAGTGTAATTTTCGATACCCGCACCGGAGCCGGAGATATTCCAGTATTTGGTATCAATGATGTGCAAATCGTGACGCTGATAGTAACGTTTACCGCCCCAGATCACCGCATTCTTGTCACCCGGCACCAGCCCTTTGATCTGCAGATTAAGCTGACGCAAACCAAACTGCGCATCGTCACCGAAGGTGGTTTCGTTATCGTTAGAACCGTCGGAGAACATGCTGACCATGGTGTCGACGTAAAAACTGACGTCATCCTTTTTGTAGACTTCGCTGCCCAGCTCAACCTCGCCGTAGGTGTCGGCTTCATTGCCGAGACGGCCAATCTTGTTCTTTTGATACTCTTCAATACCGCCATCCTGCGATACGCCAACGCCACCACGCAGATAGCCATGGAAATCAATGTTGTCGATAGCAGCATAGAGCGTCGGGGAGGTCAGGGCCGCAGCAAGCGCCACAGCAGCAGTACGTAACCTTGTTTCCATGTTATCCTCAATTTTATTTGTAATACGTTCACATGACAGCGGCAGTTAACGCTTTTTGTCAGATGAGTGACAAACAAAATCGCGATAATGTGTGATGCAGTGCAAATAAAGTGGCGGTATTTGTAACGATTAGTGAATCAGATCACCAAATCTCGTGATGTGAAGGTATGACTTTTACTTTTTATTTGCGCAATGTGACTGCGGTAACCTGGCTTATTCGGCTGCTGTGATACCATTCCGCCATCGGTAATCAGGGATGCGAATTATGAAATCAAAAAATGCCACCTTAGAGGATGTCGCCCGCCATGCTGGCGTCTCTTACCAGACGGTTTCGCGGGTTTTGAATAAGTCGGCAAACGTCTCAGAATCAACGCGGCGCAAGGTGGAGCACTCTATTGAGACCCTGCGCTACGTGCCAAACAGACTGGCGCAACAGCTGGTGGGTAAGCAGAGCACAACGCTGGGTCTGGTGACCACATCGCTGGCGTTGCATGCTCCCTCGCAGGTGGCCGCTGCGGTTAAACGATATGCCAATGCCGCTGACTATCAGGTGCTGATCGCCATGATTGATGAGAACGTCAATCAAAGTCTGCAGAACTGTATCAATGAGCTGAAGTCGCAGCGCGTGGATAAGGTGATTATCAACGTCCCGCTGGAAAGCAGTGATGCGGAGCAGATCGTGCAGGAGAACGACGATATCCTGTGCCTGTTTCTTGATGTTGATCCCTACAGTGCGGTGTTTAACGTTTCTTTTAACCCGGCTGACGGCACCCGTGCCAGTGTCAAATATCTCTATGAGCAGGGGCATCGGGAATTTGCTCTGCTGGCCGGGCCAGAGGAGTCGGTTTCTGCCAATCTGCGGTTAAAGAGCTGGCTGGATACGCTGGAGAGCTATCGTCTGAAGCCGGTCAGCGTCAGCCACGGTAACTGGGATGCGCAAAGTGGTTACAACGGCGTGCTGCAACTGCTGCGTGAAGCGCCGGAGTTCAGCGCGCTGCTGGTGGGAAATGATCAGATGGCACTGGGTGTGCTGAGCGCGCTGCATCAGCGCGGTGTAGCGGTGCCGGGGCAGATTTCGGTGATTGGCTACGATGACACCTATGAAAGTGCCTTCTTCCATCCGGCGCTGACCACGGTGTCGCTCGATCTTGATTTACAGGGCAAAGAGGCGGTCGCGCGTCTGTTGTTAGCCAGTGAGCAGGATGAGCAGCGTTCCTCTTCAATCCTTCCGGCAAAACTGGTGGTACGCAGCTCGACGGGTATCGCCGGTCAGCAGCAACGGGATTTGAAGCAGATTGCTGAGCAGCTGCGGCTGCTCGCCAGTCGCCTTGAGTAGCAGAACACCGTAAGCAGATAAAAAAAGCATAAGAACGCGCCGCTGCTATGCTCAGATCAGGATAACGATTCTGCACGTCGGAAAATTATCCGATCACTAAATCGGTCAGTGAACGGGCATTCTGCTTCGCGGTAATGCAGCCGACACGTTCAGCCCGGTTTCTCTACTCTCAGGGAGTGACATTATGCTGTGGCTTGAACAGGGGCTTTACCTCAGGATTGAAGAGTTAGCGCATGGCCCCAGGCCACTGCCGCTTTCCAGCGGTTTTACCCCGCAGACGGCTTATCGCGCGCTGGGCTGTTTTAACCCCTCTGAAACATCAGATGCTTACTACATCCTTTCAAATGACCGCGATGAAATATGGTTCATCTGTAACCGTCATCTGAGAACCGTTTTCCTTGATGCCAGCAACACGGCTTTTCGGGTGAAAATGCAGGAGCCAGCAGAGAGTCTGCCGGTACTCTCTGCTGCACCCGATGGTCAAATCGTCTCCTTTGAGCGCTCTGTCTGATGTAGCCTGTTACGCATCAGATAATAAAAAAAGCCGCCATCGCTGGCGGCCCTGATTACGTTTAAGTCGATGCGTTATCTGTAAATCTGCCAGTGATGTTTTTAACTCGCCGTGGCGGTCTTCATTGCCGGGCGCTGGGGCAGTATCACCAGAAGAGCGATGATGATTAGCGCCAGCGTTAGCGAGGCACCGTAGCGGCTTAGCGCGAGTCCGCCTGAGGCAAGGGGTTTGTCCAGAAAGTCGCCGACCACGGCACCCAGTGGTCGGGTCAGGATAAATGCCGCCCAGAAGAGCCCCGTACGCGAAAGTGATGTAAAGCGACTGGCCGCCCAGATGATTGCCAGCGCGCCAACAAATAGCAGTATCCCGCCATCGTAGCCCAGCCCTTCAGTGTCTGCCGTCCAGTCACCTAAGGCCGTGCCCAGGGTTTGTGAAAACATAATAGTGACCCAGTAAAAACTCTCTGTGACGCCGTTGTTCACCGAACTGACCGCGACTGTACCGCAGGTGATTTTCCACAGGAAAAGCGAGAGGATAAGCAGGGTGCTCAGCAGCAAGGTGCCCCCTAAATATCCTATGCCCAGTGAGCGATCGGCAAAGTCTGCCATCGTCGTGCCGACGGTGGTTGTGGCCACCACGGTGAACCAGTAAATCCATTTGTTGAAACTGTGGCGATTTATCTGCACCACCACCGCGATCAGAAAGATGATGGCGAAAATCAATGTCCCGGTCAGGTAACCGAGATTCATCGATATGGTCACCGCATCGCCGCCGGTTTCACCCAGGGTAGTCGCAGCGATTTTGGTTAACCAGAAAGCCGCGGTAACGGCCGGAACTTTACTGAGAGCGTGAGAAGCTGTGTTGTTATTTTGCATAGGGTGATACTCCGGAACAGCCCAACATGGGCTAATACAGAGACGATGTTATAAGATTAATCTTAAGAAAAGGTTAAGCTAAAGAAAACTATAACAGGCATTTTGATCACAGCTTGTCACTCACTAAACCGGCATTTACCCTTTGATTTAATGTAATATTTGCTCTGTCGGAGTGCAGTGTTTGGGCTGTTTTCCCTGTTAACCTATAAGAATTAATTCTGAGTTACTCTGTTTTCTTCTTAATTTTCAGGCGATGCAAAGAGTGATAGCCCGGCGGCTTAATCAGGCGAAAATTGAAGGAAAATAGCATCAGGGCGTGCGAGCCATGCCGGGGCAGTATTGCCCTGATAATCAGCATCAGGACAGAGTGGATGGCGTGGCAACCCCGACAATCTGGCGTACCAGCTTATCGAGGCCGTTCTGATCCACTACTGCCGCTACAATATTCAAGCCATGGCGCGCAAGTTCCAGCGCGGTGGCCGCGCCAATCAACTGCGAAATAATCATACCCCAGCGCTTTTGGCAGAGGTGGCATCATTAAAGATTCTGGCCCGATCGGCCGATAAACACCGGCTCGTACTTCTGACACTGAATCCCGGGTTCGCTCACTCTTGTGCGGGCAGGGCGGCACCTCAGCAGCTGCAGACGGATAAGCGCAGCGTCAGCCGCCGTCAATGGCGGGTATTCTCGCAATGGTGAACCTGTCTCCGGATCCTCCTTCAGCTACAGGCGGACATTAACGGTTATAATCAGGTCTGTAGCGACGAGTATTGAGCCTGTTTAATATCGTCAGCTACGTCGGAGTCGGCCGCCATGAACACAATGATCAAACCCTCTTTCACCGCTGTCTGGTCTACAGATGCCCAGGGTATCTGCGTCGCCAGTCAGGAAAGCCCTGCTGGTCTGATGCCTGAACTGAAGGGTGTGACGCTGAGTTCATGGCTGAGACTGGCACAGGCCGACGACGATGCAAAGATCGCGCTGCAACTGACCGCAGCACTTGATTTCCTGACGCCTTTTCATATTGAAGTGCCAATCCATTGTCTGGATGGCAAGACGCGTCGGGTTATTGTGTCTGGCCTGCCGGATCGCCAGCCTGGCACGTCCCGTCTGCAGTATAACGGCTTCATTCTTGATGTGACCGGACAGCGTAAAGCGCTGGAAGATGCGCTACGCACGGCGGCAGAATATCGTCTGTTAATTGAAAACAGCACCGATCTGATTGCCCATTGCGACGCGGATGGCCGGTACGTTTCAATCTCGCCCTCTTATAGCGAAATGATTGGCTGGACAGCCGAAGAAGTTGTCGGTCAGCTGGTGGTCGATTTCCTGCATCCCGATGACCGCGGCCCCGCCTCTGAAGCTCTGGCCTGCATCTTCAACGGGGGAGTGCTGCCGGACGTCGTTGAGGTGCGCAAGCTGCATCGTGACGGCCACTACATCATTCTGGGCACCAAAGCCTGTGGCGTCATCAATCCCTCTACCGGCAAAAATATCGGTGCAGTTCTGGTGTCGCGCGACATTACGCGAGACAAAGAGAGGATGCGCAATCTGGAGAAGCTGGCAACGCTGGATACGCTGACCGGGCTGCATAATCGTACCTGGATCAACGACCAGGTCGGGCGCATGCTGGCGAAGGTGGATGATGAGGCCTATACGACGGTGATGTTTATCGATCTGAATGGCTTTAAGGCGGTGAACGATTTGATGGGCCACGCGACAGGGGATGCCTTGCTGCAGCAGGTCAGTGAACGGTTGCAACGCTGTATGCGTCCGGGCGACTCACTGGCGCGATTGGGCGGAGATGAATTTGTTGTGGCGGCAAAGTGCAGAAATCGCGATACAGCCGCTGCCATTGCCCTGCGTATTATTGAAAGTCTGCACGCGCCATTCGCCATTGATAATATGGACGTGCGCATTGGCGCGGCTATCGGTATCAGCCTTGCCCGCTTCGGGACGGCATCGGCCAAAATATTATTCGAAAACGCGGATAAAGCGATGTACCAGGCCAAAGCCCGACGTGATGGGTCGTATCAGTTTTTTGAGTCAGAAGAGCCTTAGTCGATGCATATGATTGCTGGTATGACCTTCCGGATTTGAAGGTAATGGATCTTACGTTTAACGCTTTGCCGCCTGTTCCCGCAAGGATACATTTCCTGAACGCCTGATTAACCCGCCTAATATTCTGAAACCGCGCGCCACAGCAGAAAGATTTTCTGTTTCAGGCTCAAAAAGAAGTCTGTTGCTGATGACCAACATCTATGTGCGAGACAGGCTACTGAATTCCCTCAAACGTCTGTGATGAATTGGCCTGAGTGACTTTACGGATCTCCGCTTACGGTAACTCATTATTCCTGCTGGAATCATCTGGTCATTAACCTGACGCTATCGACATGCAGGAACGCCACCCGGGCGGAGTTCATACAGACTCATCGATATCCCGTCCATAATCATAAACCGTCTGCGCCTGTTCCATCGCTCCCCCCATGTTGCTTTGCCCAGCTCACCAGCGCGATAAAAGGATCCTGCAACGTTCGGCCCAGCGGCGTAATCGCATATTCCACCGCCACAGGGGAGGAGGCAATCACGTGGCGGCTCACTAATCCGTTGCGTTCCAATCGTCGTAATGCCTCCGTCAGAGACTTATGTGTGATGGGGTCGAGCCTGCGCTTGATGGCGTTAAAACGTGAGGGCTGGGAGCACAACACGGTCAGGATCAGTACTGACCACTTGTTTGCCACCTGTTCCAGGATAGGGCGCGTGCTGTTGATCTCGGCCAGCACTACGGTGATATCAGTGGTCATTTGGTTTCCTTGAGGATATCTGGTGTACATCAGGTGCGTAATTGACACTAAATATAATAAATATACCATCAGGTGTCTAACCCCTATCCGGAGTGGTAATGATGAAACTAAGTGGAAAGATCGCCCTGGTCACCGGTGGTAGTAGCGGTATTGGCCTCGCTGTTGCTCGCCGTTTTGTTCAGGAAGGCGCACGGGTTTTTATAACGGGTCGACGTGAAGCACAGCTGGCAGAGGCTGTAGCGCGGATTGGCGGTGAGGTCGAGGCGATTGCGGGTGACATCACCCACACAAGCGACCTTGAGCGTCTGTTTGAAACCCTCAATGCCAGGGCTGGCAGACTTGATATCCTCGTCAACTCGTCTGGCGTGTCAGAACCTGCGAGCCTGGAAGAGACCACGGAGGAGCACCTTGATCGCATCTTTGATCTGAATGTGCGTGCCATGGTGTTGACGGTGCAGCACGCGGTACGGCTCATGGGGGAGGGCAGCAGCATCGTGCTGGTGGGGTCGATCGCGGGAAGCATTGCTAATCCTGGCTATGCTGCCTATTCCGCCAGCAAGGCAGCGGTGCGATCCTATGCCCGCACCTGGAACAGCGAGCTGGCACCGCGTGGCATCAGAGTTAATACACTCAGTCCTGGCCCAACTGATACACCGATGTTTAGCCAGGCCAGCGATGAAGTCAGGCAGACACTCAGCGAACGGATCCCGGCAAAGCGGCTGGGTAATCCTGATGAAGTAGCGGCTGCGGCCCTGTTTCTGGCCTCCGATGAAAGCAGTTACGTCAGCGGCACCGAACTGGTGATTGATGGCGGCATGACTGCATAGGGGATTAGCGGCGGACGTTGCGGGGTTGCTCGATGGCATGGCGGGGAGGCTTTTGACTCATTGAGAAGCTCTCCCCATGCTATTCCAGCTAAGAACATTTCTAAGACTGGTATTTTATTCCTGGATTTGTTCTGGTCCCCCCTTTATTGTTCAGACTCAGAAGTAACTTCGTAGCGTAAAATTATATTGCGTCAGTTCATTATTTCTGTTGGTTTTTCACTTTCAGGAGACCAAAATTTAGTACTCATTGTATTCATTGTGAGGCAGAACGTCGGTCCATGATTTCTTTCACGTAATGCTCAATAACAATGTGATGTTCATGGCTTATCTGAGAAATGAATGTTTGCAGGAAATCGGGTGTTGAGTGAAGGGTGTTCGTGACCAGTTTATCGAAGTCTTTCTGGGTAAAGCGGTCATAGCCTTTTAGCGTCGAACGCTGGAGCAAGGTATGCGCAGTAATTTCGAGCACGGCACGTCTGTAATCATCGGAAAGCAGAATATCCAGATCGTGCCGGCTGATCTCAAAAGCAAATTCATAGCTGATAAAACCAGAATCGACAGGCAATGAGTAGGTCAGTTTACCTTCCTCCTGTGTCACATGAGGTTCGTATCCGTCACCCATGAGGTGAACTGATTGCATATTAATCTCCTGCTCTTTCAGCCCTGGGTTGTTACTTCAAAAGTTTAAAACCACCGAAATCGATATTATTCCGCTTCTGACGACGAGCGCAAATACTCACAATATCAGATCGTTCGATAGCGGAAGTTCCCGGTTGTTCACCTGTTCACTAACGGCAAAACTGACAAAGTGGTATGCCTGTTACGGAGAGTCATGTCAACCGTGAGCAGTGAGCTAAAGTTTTCCAGGTGACTTTATGAGCCGGTCGCCTCTCCCCGCTGGTTTTCTTGTCTGCCACGGATAAGCGCTTTCAGGCTGACCCGCCAGTGCCAGCAATAAATTCTCCTGATTAAATCCTGCGCAGAACTGCATGCAAATCGGCAGTCTATGGGAAGAAAGGAAGCCCAGAGGAACAGACATCGCGGGGGGTTACGCACACGTTCGCCAGCGCAGTAAACGGTGACTGATTGAAAACGTGATGTTAGCGCATCGACTGGCTGCTTTGAGCGAGGAGCGGTCGCTTAAATTGTGACATGGAGGCATCTCGATTATTCGTGTCTTTACGCATAGAATTTGATAACTTGAGTTGCCCCACCACCTTAGAGTGCGATCCTACTAATAAAGGAATAAATAATGAAAGCAAGGTTGCTTTTAAGTCTATTACTTTTGGCAATGTCATTTAATGTCGCTGCATTTACTCAATTCAAACCAGCAGTCTTAAATGCTGCTCTTTTGTTCGAGCATGATGCAACTACCGGGAACGTAAAACATAGCCTCCAGTGGATCCGAGATATTTACGGTAAACTTCAGGCGATGACAGAAGTTAGATACGATCGTAACGGGTGCTTTACTAATATCAACATGGTTGATAAGGCAAATGGCCATGAATTCCATTTGGTAAACAAAGATGGTGTACTGACCTCTTTTAAAGGTCAGAGTATTACCGGAAAAATCAATGAACGCTGCGAAATCACTGAGCTTGAGAATGAAAAAGGCAATTATGTACTCAGCTATAATGTGCGCGGATTGCTTGAAACAATCGCGGACAAAGATACGGGCGAAGTTGTAAAGCGATATGAATATCACAATAGCCAATTTCCTGTGCGTATAAGAAACTATAAAGATCGGAAGGACACGCGTATCTTTTATCCATCCGGAAGTGCGCAATTTGTTGACTCAGAGAGCGTATCAAAAACAGGGGACTTAATTGTCCGACTGAAGCAAAGCTGTGCTTACACCGCTGATGGTAATGCAGATAAATGCTCGCTGATCGCCTCCACTAAAGACGACTATCGTAGCTCAATCTTGATATGGATCTCTAATCACGAAACGGAATATTTCTGAATCTATTAAAAATATCAAAGCCAACGTAACCTCTCCCGAGAGATTGTCCTGCTTCCTAATTTTTAATGCCATTGAAATATTATCAATGTCCGCTCCTAGCACGAAGCGGACAAGCTAACTGAGCTAGAGGCCGCTATGAGCGAGGAGCGGACATCAGGTTAGCCGGTATTATGGGTGCCGCCTGTAATTTTCCCGGACATACGTCTGTAGTTTTTAATGGTCGCACTGGAAAGGCTTGCTGCCGTATCTACGATGACAAAGCTGAAAGTGTTTTCAGTTATCAGGGGACTAAGATCTGTACAGGCAATAAGAAGAGCCTCCACATTAAGATTTGCCACTACAGACATTAAATTCATCCACTCTGCCTGTACACCGGAGTCATGAAAACCTTTCGTTTTAATCCGTCCAATTAGCGATGTGGTCATCTCACGAAGCAGAGGTGGATCAATAATCTCTTTGCCAGAAGCTTCTATCCGCGCCTGATAAAAACCCGCTTCCAGTGTAGGTTCCGTAGCCAGTACAGCAATCCTGGTTGCCTCTGCAGGCAGTGACTCAAGTGCAATGTCTGCGATATGCAGAAGTGGGATACCGGGAGCTCACCGCCTTCATTTCGGCAAAGTAGCAGTGCGCAAGATTACAGGGAACAGCTATCAGACTCACTTTGGCCCTGACGAGTTCGGTAATACCCTGCTGCAGGGTTGCGATCATCGCATTATCATCAACTTTCTTGCCAGGCCAGAAAGGTGTCGGCAACGAGATAATATGCATTTTAGGAAAATCCATATCATATTTCGCTCCGTACCCGATGTAACAGTCTGTTACCAGCATATCAACGAAGGGGGCTGTGGAGCGGGGTCCCATTCCTGCAAGCACACCTATAGAAAAAGTCATTGTCAGTGCATCCTTTTAAGATCTTCTTTCCGCTTAACAAATTATCGCTAAGTTGCCTGCAAAATTACAGACGAACGGAATGAACATGCCGGAGGTCACTCAGAAAGGTGCAGGTGAACTGCCGCAATTGATCAACACATCATGATGCGGAGAGAGCAGGCTTCAGGCACAAAGCGGACCTACGCTCCGGAAGGTCCGCTATGAGCGAAAAGCGGGCATTCATAACACAGCCTTTTTTTGACGCGAGAATAGCTTTTATGAACGATGCCTGAAACCATCTCCTCTTAGTGCAGAGATAGCTACACTGACAAAGCCATATGCCCATAAGCCGTCACGTTCTGTTTATTGCTTGTCCTGGCGCAGTTTTTCCAGTAACTGCTCTGCGCCTTTGTCCACTCCTGTTTCTGCCGCACTCATTGAGCCAAACGTTGCACCCACGTTCATAGCATTGGGGTACTGTTCCGCCACGTAGGCCAGCAGGAGTTCACCGGTTGCGGCATCTTTCACTTCTACGGCATAGTTGACGTAACCGCTCATCAGTCCGCGCCCGCCTCGAACAGACTGAACGATATTATAAGGGCCGCCTGCCAGGTCGAATTTCGTAAAGGTTCCCACAACCTGTGGCGTGGTGTCCGCGCCGGTCAGCGTCAGCTTAAGCCGGAGAGAAGTGGTGTTCCCGGCGCTGTTGATGACAGTAAACTTCTCCCGCAGCACGTCGGCAAACTTCTTCTGCATGTAATCTGCCAGATTGCGTCGGTCTTCCTGAGACAGGTCATTAAACTGTGCGTCGCTGCCGCCATAGATTTCAACGGGATCGATAGTGATGCTGCGGTATTTGCTCCAGTCAACCGGGGCGGTGTAGCGAAAGGGGATCCGGTCGCTGTCATCAGCTTTGTTGGGCGTCATCCGGGACGTGGCCTGAATGCCGGAATATTTTACCGGTGACGTGGACGAACATCCCGCGGCGGCAATGACGGCGATCAGGATAAGCGAGCGGGACAGCTGTTTAGTGAGGCGAATCATAAATATTCTCCGGTTACTTTTTGATATAATGAACTGCACGGTATAGTTAATGTGGTTTATCCTGACACTGTCAAGAAAATGTTTCATCGCGTGTCGGTAACTTTCACATGAGGAGTGCGGAATGCTTTATTTAAACCCGGAAGTTTCGTCGTCAGGCATCACGTGCAGGCTCCGTTCTCGGCTGACCATCGCGCCGGTACTGAGGGAGGGCAGGCCGGAGGCGATGCGGGAAGTGGGTGCTGAGCGCTACTGTATTATCCTGAGCCTGCCGCTCCGCTATTCCGGTCTGCCAGTGCGGCGCAGGCTGATAAGAATGATGCTGACGCTGCAAAAATATGGCGAAGCCAGGATCAGCCCTGACAGCCCGGGACGAGACGCCTTTACACCGGCAGCGGACTATGCGCGGAGCGTTATTGATACGGCAATGCTGCGTGGAGAGTTGCGCTGCCGGCCCTCTGGCGAAATGGCTCATGCCTACCTGAAGCAGACGGAGGAGTTACGGAGCCTGATGGCTGGCCTTCAGCAGGATAAGCCGCTGCTCCGTAAAGAAGTGAGGCGCAGAACAACTGATTTTCTGCTGCTGTATGCGGCAGGTGCAGGAGCATGAAGGTGCTGCTTATCAGGACCGTTCTGGCGCTTGTGTTTATTGCCGGCGGCATTCTCACTGCATTTGACGCCCAGGTCAGCTGATGAATGGCTGGCTGATGGCCGGTGCGCTGGAAAACACGTCGGCGCGGCAATGGTTCGTATACGGGGTCATGTTACTGATCGTGGCAGGTACCCTCCTCAGAACCGCCGGTAATCTCTCTGAACTGGGCCGTCTACGCCGGTTCGGGCAGCGCCGGGCCGGATACTATGCCGTCAGGGTGTGGGGGGGCCTCATCAGGGCCGGTGCAAATATTTCTGGTGGCTGAATGCCTCATTGTGAATGCGCTTTCTGTGCTGCTGCTACTGATGCTCAGCGATGTCACCCTCTGGTGAAAATCCTGCAGCATCTGTCCCGGCTCAAAGGGATTCGTGTTTTCAGAATCCCACAATGGAAGACTTTACATGAAAGAGAATACAATGATGAAGAAACTGTCAGTGATTAACGGCGGGGGGTTCCTGGATGGACTGGAGCATCCTGATTTTATTTGGTGCTCTCGCGGTGACCGTCATAATTATGTGGTGGCACGTCATCATTAACGTAAAAGAAATCGTTCATATCCGGCGCCTGAAAGCCCGCCGCGGAAGAAAATATACAGAGGGGGCCTGGGGAGTCCACCAGAACTCGTTAATGACGCTGCTTGTTGCAGAAATTATGGTGGCTATGGCCATAAGCACCCTGATTGTGGTCATGCTGTCGGAGGTATCATTTTAGCCGTGCACAGGCGGTATCAGAAAATTGCCCGCCTGAAGGCGGGCTGGTAAAGTTCAGATGTGGCTGCCGATGGAAAGACACCCGGTGAGCATCAGTACGGTCATGCCGGTAATGAGGCTGTAAAAAAAGACGCATATTAGCTCCTCAGAATAAAGAAACGCAGCCGCTCAGCAGAAGCGAACACACGGTCAGACCTGCCACCAAAATGAAACGATTAAGCATTGATATAACCTCTCTATAATTAAACTGTACCTATCAGTTTATATATACCCAGAGAGTAGTCAACTGCTTATGGTGAGTAATCCGTCTCTGCTCGTCAGGTCAGCGTGGTGATGCACCCGATATAAATATCTCTACAGCACTTTTCACCATCGCGATGATATCTTCACGCGAATAAACCGGCATCTTGTACCGGAGAAAGAGCTCATCAGCCTCGGCCTTTACCAGCGCAGAAAACTGTTTAGCCCTAAGGTCGGGGCGGGCGGGAACAAGGTCACCAGCCTCGATATGCTGTTTCATCAGCGCTGCCAGAGCGTTCATGCTTTCGCGGACACCGGACTCATAAAAAATATCGCCGATGCCGGAATGTCCGGCCTCTCCGATAACCATGCGATACAGCTGGAGCCCCTTCCAGTCCGATGTCATTGCACCCAGCATGCCCTCACCAAAGCGCTGCAGCCTTTCAGCCAGGGGCAGATGACGACTGTCCTGACTGTAAATATCGTCCGCCGCGCGCGTAAGAAAATTGGTTCCGTAGGCCCTGACGACGGCGTCAAGAAGGCTTTCCTTGGAGGAGAAATAGTTATAGAGCGTGGCTTTGGAGCACTCTGCTGCTCTGGCCACAGCATCCATGGATGCGCGTTCGTAACCCTGACCGAGAAAGACGGTCGTGGCGGCGTTAAGGATGTCAGTTCGTTTTTTTTCAGTCAGTGTTCGCATGTGGTTTCTCCCTGTAAACAGGCTCATGTTAACAGAACCACATGGTTCATTAAAGGCGTGCATTTTTAGTTTCAGTATCCAGATTGCTGACTCTGAACTGCTCCTCATAATTAATGGAATGCAGACTCAGCAACGTCCGCTTCTGGCACAAAGCGGACTGACGGCAGCCCAGGGTCCGCTATGAGCGAGAAGCATAAGTCGCTGCTGCGTAAGCCGGAATAGAGCTTTGGTGGTGCGGCGGGCGAGAAGAACAGTCCGCATTCAAAAAGCTTTCTCGATGGCGTCAAAAAGTTCTTCGACGATTTGACTCGCTAAGCGGAAACGCTGCGGTAAACATAAAAAAGCTCCTGCTGTGCAGGGGCTTTTTTTTATTGCTGTACTATTCAGCAAAACGTATCCGTTAGGGGTACTTAAAAATTTTTCTCATGTTTCCGCTTTCGTTGTCGATAACCTGATTACTGGTTGAGTGATGATTTCACTCAGCATTTTTTTCATTTCAGGCGATAAGGATATTTATGAACAAGCTTTGTGTTGCGGCGTTTTTGGCTCTGAGTTTAACCGGCTGTGCGCAGCAGACTTTCGTAATGAAACAGAATCAAGTTGGCGCGGCGACGAAAACCACCAGCCAGCCGTTCTTTGTTTCAGGTATCGGTCAGCGTAAGAGCATTGATGCGGCGCAGGTGTGCGGCGGCCAGGAAAAAGTTAACCGGGTTGAAGTGCAGCAGACGTTTGTTAATGGCTTACTGAGCGTGGTGACGTTTGGTATCTACACGCCACGTGAAGCGCGCGTTTATTGCGCCATCTGATAATGCCTCAGGCCGGTTCGCCGGCCTAATCCTGCGCCTGTTATTAAATCGCATTAGTATATTGTAACTATTAAATTCTGCTCTCGCACCGCTGCGCGGCTCGCCTGCTGACGACGATATCCGAAACGAGTTCAGGCAACGTCGTCCAGCCTGGTAAAAGCAGTGGTAAGCTGTTGATGCGTGTCAGTCCGCTTTGAGCGAAAAGCGGACATTGCTGGCTTTACCGGGCCGCTAAGCGCGGCAAGCCTTACGCGCCCGCATACTCCATGTCCCTGTGTGGTATGCCATCATCAAGATATTCCCCGGATACTGTATTAAATCCGAACCCTTCATAGAACCTGACGAGGTGAGACTGCGCCGAGAGCTTTATCGCCTTATCCTTTTTTATGATCGCGGATGAAGGACATCGTTTTTTCCATCAGCCTGATGCCCAGTTTCTGCCCTCTGACTGAATCATCAACAATCACCCGCGTTATTTTGACCGCATCCGGGGAATCATCCACGTGCAGTACTCTTGCGTAAGCGACAAGCTTTTCGTTCAGGTATCCGGCTACGTGAAGTGTGCTTTCGTACAGATCCTGTCCGTCAATATCCTGAAACGGACAGGTCTGCTCCACGACAAAAACAGCAATACGCAGCGCCAGAATATCATGCAGCTGCTGCGCGCTGAGGCTGCTGCCCCGCAGTGCTTTCCAGCTTATTTCCATCTAAACCCCCCTTACTTTTATTCTTAACTAAAAATGACCACTGGGTCTTTATCAACGCGTCCGGCTGGCTGTAGCCAGCAGAACGCCAAAAATAACCAGAAGTCCGCCAAAGGTTCTGTCTATCCAGTGACGCATGTCGAGAAAGCGATCGCGCACCATGCCCGCTGAAAAGCACAGCGCCACGAGACTGAACCAGACCATATGTGCCAGGGAGATGAAAAGACCATAGCCTATCTGTACCATCAGCGGCGTCTCCGGCTTTACCACCTGCATAAACAGGCTGACGATAAAAATGGTCGTTTTGGGATTGAGCGCGTTCGTCAGAAAACCGGTACGCAGTGCGACCAGATCTGACAGGGGAGCGATCCGGTTATCAGTTAACGCACCACCGGCTTTTGTGCGGAGCATTTTTATGCCCAGCCAGATAAGGTAAACGGCACCCGCCAGCTTGATTGCATTAAAAAGCCAGAGCGACTGCTGTATCAACAATCCCACACCGAGCAGTGTGTAAGAAACGTGGATGAGAACGCCCAACCCGATCCCGAATGCTGTAAGCAGGCCCGCGCGACGCGATAGCATCAGGCTGTTACGTGAAACCATGGCAAAATCAGGCCCTGGGCTTATGACGGCTAAAATGGTTATAGTGATAACAGCTAGCAGTTCAGTCATGCTTTCATCCGCTTTAAGATTATGAATAAGCGGGAGTTTAACGTCTGTAAAACTGGATAAATAACGATGATTTCTAGCAAAGATGGTGAGTTTAACTCACAATCAATTGTGTCACGTTTACCCTCACTGATGGCATTGCGCAGCTTTGAGGCTGCAGCGCGTCAGGAAAACTTTAGTCAGGCGGCCGCTGAGCTTCATATCACTCATGGCGCAGTCAGTCGGGCGGTGAGGCTGCTGGAAGAAGAACTGGGCGTGCTTCTTTTTGAGCGACGTAGCCGCCGCGTCTTTCTGACCGATGCCGGACGCACGCTTGCCCGCGCGGTCGGAGAAGGACTTGGTGTTATGCAGAAGGCCGTAGATGCCCTGCGCGCAAGCGCACGTGCGCAACAACGCTGGGTGCTGTCCTGCGAACCCACGCTGCTGATGCGCTGGCTGATACCACGTTGGCCGGCATTTCAGGCAAAACATGTCGGCATTGATATACATCTTGCTGCAGGTGGCGGCCCGGTTTCATTTACCAGTGGTCTCGATCTGGCTATCCGGCGTGATGATTTTGACTGGCCGGAAAGCTATCACGCTGAATTTCTTTTTGAAGAAAAGGTTGGGCCAGTATGTCAGCCCGACAAGATTTCCCGGTGGTTTACCTCTTCAGATGAGGGTCTTCTGCTTTCTCAGGGGGGCAGAATACCTGCATACCCGTACGCGTCCTGATTCATGGCATGAATGGGCCAGCGCCACAGGGGTGACCGCCACAGGGACAAAGGGGCAGATTTTCGATCACTTTTACTTCAGCCTGCAGGCCGCCGTTGCCGGGCTTGGTGTGGCGATTGGTTCCAGGTATCAGGTCTGCGATGATCTTAAGAGCGGTGTACTGGCGGCGCCGCTGGGCTTTGTGGCGGATGGCTCCCGCTACTACCTATTGTCGCCGGAGCCTTTCGAGCCTGGCAGTGTGCGGGCTGAATTGCTCGCATGGCTCCGTACCCTGGCAGAAGGATCGCAACATTAAAAAGAGCGCTTTGCGCTCTTTTCTTTAAATCGCATTAGTATGACGTCTGGACCGGCTAACCGGCACCTAAATAGTCAGACCGGTATGCAAATATCAGCCTTCATGAACGTAACCGCCTTTCCTTCAATAACGACCCTGTTTTCTTTCAGCTCACAAAGCAGATGCCCGCCCCGCAGGGATGCCTGCCATGCTGATAGTTTATTTTTACCCAGTTTCTCTGCCCAGTAAGGCACCAGGGTCGCATGTATTGAGCCGGTCACAGGATCTTCCGGGATACCCGCGCCCGGCGCAAAGTAGCGTGAGACAAAATCGTACTGACTGCCCGTTGACTGCCCTGTAACCACTACGCCTACCGGCCCCAGCCCGGCAAGAACATGCAAATCTGGCTGACAAGCCCTGACCGCGTCTTCCCCGCTCAGCACCACGAAAATGTTTTCAAAGTTACGAAACCAGTATTGAGCCTGCCCGTTGAATACCGGACTGATGATTTCAGGAAGCTGTGTCATTTCCTCCGGAGGTATGCATGGCAAATCGAGCAAATAGCCATCCTCTTTCACCTCCACTTTCAGCTGTCCTACTCGGGCTGAAAAAGAGAGAGGTCCCGTTATTTCATATTCCGTAACCAGAACGTGTGCAGTGGCAAGCGTGGCATGGCCACAGAAATCCACTTCGACAGTCGGGGTGAACCAACGCAGATCCCAGCTATCACCAGCGCGTTTTACGAAAGCCGTTTCAGCCAGATTATTTTCAGCAGCAATAGACTGCATCAGGTTGTCAGGCAGCCACTCATCCAGAACCAGAACAGCGGCGGGATTACCGCCAAAGACCCTGTCAGAAAAAGCATCAACCTGAAACATCTTAAGAAACATCGTAAGCACTCTCTCATTGTGTTTAAACCATAGGCATTATGGTTATCTTACAATCCTTTGGCCTGATAAAACATTAAGTTAAATCTGCTAACCGTTATCAGAGAAATGAGCCTGCAATGTCCGCGTTTAATCATTTAATAATAACAGGCGCTAAATCCAGAGGACGGTTATTAATTAACTCATTTTTTATAAAGTCCGCTATGCGCCAAAGCGGACATAATCGTAAAATATCAAAAAAGTTACAGAGCGAGAACTATTATTAATTTATCGGCTTGCGAGCCCATGCGCCGAAAATGACATCACCAATATAAATACTTTCTGATTTGTTACGTTCATCATCAAGGCGTTGCTGTAACGTCTCGATCCCGATTTCTTCGGGTGTCGCAACACCGAGCGCGATGATTCGCGGCAAGCAGGCTTTTACTATGTAACCCAGGTTATATGGCGCGTCGGGGGGTTTGTACGATGCATTCAGCCCGCACAGATTCAGCATTTAGCCCAGCATTCGTAAGTATGCTGTGCAGGTTGAATCCAATATGCAAATCGGCGCCTTCCAGAGCAATCATGTTCTGAATCCAGCTCTGCGCTTTCCTATGTAACTCGAATGAATCTACGCTGGCAGGAGCCATCGTCGTATCATGTTCCTGAAAAATCATTACCCCGCCAGGCCTCAGATGTTTTACCAGTTTAGTGACGACTGCAACGGTATCAGCCTGATACATCAGCACCCGGCGTCCTGCTATTGCATCAAACGTACCGACAGATTCTGGAAGGTCGAGCAGACCGCTTTGAATAAAGGAGGGTTGAGCTTGCTTTCCTGATGTGACTTTACGTTCATGAGCTATGTTCAACGCGTTGTGATCATGATCGATACCAACAACCTCTCCCGTCTCGGTTACCAGGTGACACAACATAAAAGTGACATCCCCAGACCCGCAACCAACGTCCAGAACGCGCATGCCCGCGGAAATACCTGCGTCTATAAGGAGTTGAAGCGTGAAATCACGTTTAGCAGTAGTCATTATTTTTCAAAAGCCTGTGCTGAGTTTTGAGCTGTTAGCTCATTGGTGTGTACGCTTAAACTTTATAACATAACATCGTATTTTCAACGTCTGCTATTGGCACAAAGCTGACTGACGTCAGGCTAATATCCGCTATGCGCGAGAAGTTAACCGCAGCATTGCTACCCCACCTTTAAAATACATACGTATTGATATTTTCGAAAATTAGAATACCATTGTATTTTAATTAAACGGAAAGTGACTCATGTCCTGGCTCTATATCTTAACGGGCGGCCTGCTCGAAATCGGTTTTACAACTTGTATGCGCTACACAGACGGCTTTAGAAATGCTCCCTGGACACTGGCATTTCTGGCATGCGTCGCAGGTAGTATGTTCTTTCTTGAAATGGGGGCACGAAACATTCCTATAGGTACAGCGTATGCCGTCTGGACCGGTATCGGAGCACTAGGCACCGTGCTTATCGGCATGATCTGGTATCACGAACCCGCCTCGCTTATCCGTATACTTCTTATACTGTTGCTGATTGGGTCGGTAGCCGGACTTAAGCTAACTTCTGGTCATTAAAAAAAACGGTGCTACATAGAGGATGTATTGTGGGAAGAAGGCAGACGATTGACAGAGAGGCAGTTCTGGATGCAGCCGAGAGTGTTGTCTCTGAACATGGCGCAGTGGGGCTGACAATCGACGCCGTAGCGAAAGCGGCAGGAATCACTAAAGGTGGAGTGCAGTCCTGTTTCGGCAATAAAGAGTCACTGATTGAGGCAATGCTTGTTCGCTGGGGAGTGCGGTATGACCACCAGGTAGCCTTGCTGAAAGGCGATTCTGAGAGCCCGGTAGATGCACTGAAAGCTCATCTGGAAACCACGCACAGCGATACCGGTAATAGCACGTCGCGTTCGGCGGTGCTGTTATCCGCACTGCTTCAGTCACCCGATTATCTGGGCTGGATAAAAGACTGGTATGCACAGCGTCATGAAGAGTTTATGTCAGGTTCGGAAGCACCAGATCAGGCAAGAAGAGTGGCTTTTCTGGCGACCGAAGGACTGTTCTTCCTGCGCTATTTCAGGCTGATGGAGCTGAGTCCGGAAGAATGGGAGCGCAACGTAGCCGCCATTGAACGTTTACTGGATGACGGTAAACATTAACAGTCGCTGATTTATAGAGCATTTTGATTGATAAAGCGGAGATGAAAGAGCATGTCTGATAAAAACAGTAAGTATCTGGCTTTTTCAGGAGTTCCAACATTCTGGCGCACAGAACAAAGTCGTGACCTGAACGGGGCTGACATTGTTGTCATGGGTGTACCATTTGACTGCGGCGTCAGCAACCGTCCAGGCGCCCGTTTTGGCGCGCAGGCAATCCGGCAGATGTCTCTTCACACCGGGAATTTCTGTCATCCCTGGAATTTTGATGTGCGGGATAAGCTCAGGGTTATTGATTACGGCGATGTGGGAATGAGCGTCGGAGGTAACGCTACTACCTATATGATTGAGGACACCTTCCGGCACGCCACAAATATTATCAGCAGCGGGGCCATGCTTTTTACGCTTGGGGGGAGATCATACAATACCTTATGGCCTCGTGCGCGCGGCTAAAGAGAAATATGGCAGGATTGCACTGGTTCATTTTGACAGTCATCAGGATTCGCTGGATGGCGAAAACGGAAAAGAAATTTTTCACGGCACCTTCTCGAATGATCTGGCAGCAGAAGGCAGTGTTGATGCTTCCCGCTCCACGCAGGTTTTTATCCGCACGGATATGCCAAATGAACAGGGTTACAACATTCTGTATGCAAAAGATACCTTCTACATGCAACCACGCGAAGTGGCAGAAAAAATTCGCCATAATGCCGGTGACGCCCCGGTATACGTCACCTTTGATGTCGATGGTATCGATCCCGCCTATACACCCGGTACCGGTACACCTGTACCCGGAGGTCCGAGTACAGCCTATGTTCGGGAAGTACTCCGTAATCTTGAAGGTCTAAACGTGATTGGCGGAGATATTGTCGAGGTTTCGCCGCAGTATGACAGCGGAGAAGTGACAGCGCTGGCTGCAGGTGTTATTGCCGGAGACATCATCCAGCTAATGGCCCGGAACAGGCTTGCAGGTAAACAATAAAGCTTCGCAGTTAATCTGCGCATTCCTTGACAGGTAAAGATTATGACACTCATAACTCCAGAAAACATTGCACTGTTCTTTGATCTATCAGTGATAGGTACAGCATTCATTACCATTGTTATAACGCTGGAAAATCGCCGTTATTTTCTAAGTGCGATCAGCATTTGTCTCTGGCTGACAGCTTCAATTGTCTTTTATCTCTACCATGGGGAATTCTCCTTTACTGTAATTATGCCAGGCGCGCTGGCAGTGGTTATGGGAACGGCACTTTATCTTGTCAGGGCTACGCTTCCGTTCAGGCATGAGCAGATTGGCTGATTACAACGTATAGAGTTGTCTGTTAAGCACGTTAAATTCTAATCTTAATGTCCGCTTCTGGCACAAAGCGGACTGACGTCAGGCCAACGTCCGCTATGAGCGAGAAGCGGACCCTGCATACATAAGTAGTAAATGCCCGACAGACATACTCTTCGTGTTCATTTGGAGCTAACAGCTAATTCAGCCAGTCTTGTTCCTGAAAGGCGAAAATAGTTCACTGTTTCAAGAACTTCTCCTCCGATGGACTGATAGAAATTTTGCACTTGAAGATTGTGCTTGTCAGAAAGCCAGTCCAGCCTAAGACATTCTTTTTCCAACGCTTTTTTTGGCGAGATAGGACATTAAACTTTTTCCTATCCCAAGATTTCGGTATTTTTCAGATACAAAAATTTGTTTTATAAACATTTGTCCGGCATAAAGGGGGGGCAGGATACATAATCGATGTACAGGCAAACGCAGCCAGAGAACTGTTTATAGTAACTTTATAGATTTCCGTACCAGAATCTTTATCAAATACTCGTTTACGGAGATAGTTGCCCATAGCTTCTTTAGTGATTTCAACTTCTCCATGATGATACTTTTCCATTTCAATGAAAATTTCTACAAAACTTTCCCATTCGTTTTCATCACTAATGGTTATGAACATATGATCCTCATCTGCTCGTCAAGCTATAGATACGTTCACCCTAACATCAATCAACACCACTTTTACAGATGCGCATAAGCGATAACATTTATAGTGTTATGAATGTCCGCTTCTGGCACAAAGCGGCCATGCATGAAGGCAAGGTTCGTTATGAGCGAGGTGCCGAATCCACAATTTTCCTTACGGTTGGTGTGAGCATCCCTGTTAATGAAAAGGATGCATCTGTATGCACTATCCATGGGATTTAGTATTAGCCTTAGATGAGAAAAGAAAATCAAAAAAACTGGCTGCATTTTTAGTATTGATACCATCTGTATTGTTTTGATTCAGGAAGTAATCCATTAACGTTTTGCCCCCCCTTCTTACCAGACTGAGTATCATTTATGCCAGTGCCTTTATCCTGTACGACGTCATTGCCTTCTAACCTGAATCCATGCTTTTTACCAGTTTCGGTGACAGTAAATACACCATCTTTGTTGATGACATCAGGTTCTTCGATTTTCAGTGTGGCTTCGCTGGCAGTATTTATTATGTAGTTATTCTGCCCCTGGCTTACATAAGTTGCGAATTGAGATGACATGTGTTGGCCTTTCGATGTCACATCAGAACCGGTAGTGTTCATGATGGATTCCAGATAGTCAAAACTCGCGGTATGACTGAAAGAATATCCGGGGTCGAGTTCATATCTGAGAAAAGCAGGGTCGAGGCCAGAGCCTGAAAGGTTATCGCTACTCAGAATACGGGATGCCGTTGCAGCATCTTTATCTGTAAACGATACCGTTTGAACCCGACCACTCGCATCGTAAGTATTTCCTGTATTGTAACTACCCGATACGCTTCCAAACTTTCGGTAATTCCCTAAGTCGCGTGCTATGTCATCGACATATCGTAAGTCAGTGCCCTGAGCTTGTGCCTGACCATACAGATCTGAAAGTGCACTGAGATCGCTCTTCGTCAGAAAATTAGTGGCATCCATGTCTTGGGTACTTTTGGTTAGCTGCGTCTGAATTTCAGGTAAGGTGCTTACCTTACCAAACAGACGAGACATCATAAGTCCTTGTCCACTTATCGTAGACTGGCCTGACGATACTGGCTGCGCTACCGTGGCGTTACTTTCTCTGACAGGTTGGGGGCTGGAGATTTTAGAGGTCTTAACTGATGCAGCTTGAGTTTGGCTGTAAATATTGCTTAATGTATTGATATTCATAGTTAAATTTCTCTCCATCCTGAATAAAGCTAAGTCCGTGATTTAAATCGATGGCTTTTTTCAAGTAACGGCAGAGCGACATAAAGCTTTAGAAAAAAGGATTTACTTAAAGTCTTCAGTTAAAGATACAAACTTTCTGTTCTTTACAGATGAAAGCGAAGAGGCCGCTTCTGGCACAAAGCGGATTAACTTCAGATTAATGTCTGCTATGAGCGAGAAGCGGACCTCACGATCCTGTTTATAAACTCCTGTGCCCATTAATCCATGGCTATTCAGTATATTGAAACAGGCAATTCAGCTCCTAAATGCACTAACCCATGAAAAAATGCATTGCGAATCAATATCATACCTGAGTATAACTTCATCAGATTATTGGGAAAGTCGCATAAACAGGATAGGTATGATGATTTCAAAAGAAAATGCAGAGCATTATGTCTGGGGCGATGATTGCGACGGCTGGTATCTGGTAAACCGACAAGACATGCTGGTCATTCATGAAAAAATGCCGTCAGGTACTGCTGAAAAGCGACACTGGCACTCTGTCTCAAGACAGTTTTTCTTTGTGCTCAATGGTGTTTTATCTATGGAGTTAAAGGGTGAAACGCACAATATTAAACCCCTGCAGGGATTAGAGATTCCCCCCGGGGGCAAAACATCAAGCCAGAAACGACACGGAGTCTCCCGTGGAATTTATTGTGATTTCGCATCCCACAACACGAGGGGATCGTACTGACCTTCCTTGACCCTGCTGGCAATTCACGAACAATGGCTATGGCTTGTCATAACGTAATGTCCGAGTGGTGACGCTAACGTACCTGAGTATTGGCAACGTCCGCTTCTGGCAAAAAGCGGACATTGCTGACAGGCATATCCGGGCGGGACAAATGCAGTAATGGACACAACCGTAATTCTGTCCAGTTCTTGTACCTTGCTGGCATTACGACAGCTGCAGCTGCGCGGCCAGCCTGAAATCTGCTGGCATACTTTGCGCTCGATGCGCCGGTGAACACGGCCCGCTGCCGGCATCTTCACACATAACCAGTACTGTAAAAGTCCCGTAATACCGTGTCGCCCGGTCATTTTCAAACCATCGTTTGGCCGCTACCATTCAGTACTTTTCGTCCTGCTGACAGATGCGCCATCGCACCTGCGCGGCCAGCCTGAAATCTACTGGCATACTCTGCGCCCGGTGCGCCGGTGCGGTCGCAGAACTGCTGGCAGAAAGTCCTTTCTTCATTTTCCCGCTACCTGGATACAATGGGTATTCTGTCCAGACTATGCAGACTGAAATCACTGGAACAATCATGAATATCCATCTCACAAACATCACCCCGGACTGCCCTGGATTTGCTGAGTTAAGATCGCAGAGCATGGCTGAAGGATTTAACATGCTGCGCAGACTGGAAGAAAACTGGCTTAGCGGGCAGAATCGCTTTGACAGGCCCGGAGAAAAACTAATTGGGGCTTCTGTCGATGGATTAATCGTCGGCGTGTGTGGACTCAACATCGATCTATTTACGCTAAAAACTGGTATCGGCCGTCTACGCCATCTCTATGTAGATTCAGGATGGAGAAAAAGGCAGATTGGCAGCGCCCTTCTCAATGAAATTATTAAGGATTCTGGTCGCTGGTTTGATTTCATCAACACAAACGCTCCTCCATCGGCTTTCACCTTCTATGAACGAGCTGGCTTTGTTGCTTTAACTGGCATAGAAAAAGTCACGCACCGCCTATGCCACAGAGACACAGCGCGATAATACAGTCACGTCTTGGGCACACTGCATATTCTGTCAAAATATGCAGAACGGCGTTTTAAACATCTTCAGAATTCAAAGTAACTAACTGGCAGCTTTGAGCGAGGAGCGGACATCAGGTTAGCCGGTATTATGGGTGCCGCCTGTAATTTTCCCGGACAGACGTCTGTAGTTTTTAATGGTCGCACTGGAAAGGCTTGCTGCCGTATCTACGATGACAAAGTTGAAAGTGTTTTCAGTTATCAGGGGACTAAGATCTGTACAGGCAATAAGAAGAGCTTCCACATTAAGATTTGCCACTACAGACATTAAACTCATCCACTCTGCCTGTACACCGGAGTCATGAAAACCTTTCGTTTTAATCCGTCCAATTAGCGATGTGGTCATCTCACGAAGCAGAGGTGGATCAATAATCTCTTTGCCAGAAGCTTCTATCCGCGCCTGATAAAAACCCGCTTCCAGTGTAGGTTCCGTAGCCAGTACAGCAATCCTGGTTGCCTCTGCAGGCAGTGACTCAAGTGCAATGTCTGCGATATGCAGAAGTGGGATACCGGAGCTCACCGCCTTCATTTCGGCAAAGTAGCAGTGCGCAAGATTACAGGGAACAGCTATCAGACTCACTTTGGCCCTGACGAGTTCGGTAATACCCTGCTGCAGGGTTGCGATCATCGCATTATCATCAACTTTCTTGCCAGGCCAGAAAGGTGTCGGCAACGAGATAATATGCATTTTAGGAAAATCCATATCATATTTCGCTCCGTACCCGATGTAACAGTCTGTTACCAGCATATCAACGAAGGGGGCTGTGGAGCGGGGTCCCATTCCTGCAAGCACACCTATAGAAAAAGTCATTGTCAGTGCATCCTTTTAAGATCTTCTTTCCGCTTAACAAATTATCGCTAAGTTGCCTGCAAAATTACAGACGAACGGAATGAACATGCCGGAGGTCACTCAGAAAGGTGCAGGTGAACTGCCGCAATTGATCAACACATCATGATGCGGAGAGAGCAGGCTTCAGGCTCATAGCGGACCTACGCTCCGAAAGGTCCGCTATGAGCGAGAAGCGGACGTTAGCCCAGAAAATATATGAGCAGTAGAAGCGGTCAGAAAGAGTCTAGACTGGCTGTGAAGATTCTCTACCGGCACGTTAGTTTCAGTACTCTTGGAAAAGATGCGGTAGCAAATCTTGAAACCTTGCAAAGAATTTATCCGACAATATCCCTTAATACAGTAGATCAAGCTGTTCAGGTTCACTGATAAGACGGGGCGTTCCCTGTTTGTTCGTATCAAAGAGGGCCTGATAGCGCACTGAATTAATCCCCATTACCAGATTATCGAGGTCGGTATTGGCAACACGCACTGAGTGATTCTTCGCCCAGGCGGGCAGGGCATAGATATAATAGGTGAAGGTCACATAAGTAACGCCTGTGTGATCTGTTGAGATAGCCCTTATGGTTCTGACACGCATGGTTCCATAGCAGAAATCATGATGCTTTATGAACGAAGCTTGACCGTATGGGGTCAGCTCCCAGATTTTTCTTCCTGCTTTCACATGAGAAGTAATCAGGCCGGCATCAACAAGCGCCTCCATTTTTGCATTAATCCACCGGTCGGTACCTGTTCTGATTGAAACCGGCCACTGCCTTTCACCCAGGCAAAGAGATTGCTGATTAAGTGACTGCTGTATGAGCTCAAGGTACTGACTTTTCTGCCCCGCATTGCAGCTCAACGGTAGAAAAAACAGCAAAATCAGTGTGATACATTTCAACGAAATTTCTCCATATCCAGAATCTGAAAAGCTTCATTCACTTCATCAAAAGTTTGTTCAGTAAGATAAATCCCTGCTGGATCCCAGTAAAAAAACAGACGTCCCGGGATCGTCGTTATTTTGCTCCAGCCGAAATCGTGAAAACCTCACTCGCGATTTATCGGTAAGATCTCCGCCGCCACCGCTGCCGGCATATTTGGCCGCCCTGATAAGGTAAACTCGCCCTTTATAGCGGTGAAGTTCTGTGCCGCTTATCTTAAGGGTAGATGCTGATAGCCTTAAATCGGTCCAGGTAAAGCCATCGTCATCCGGGACCGGTACGATAAGCCAGTTTTTTTCCTGGCTGATAAAGATGTTGAGAGTTTCACTGGGATGAGAAGTATTATTGTCGTAAGTCG
Organism: Pantoea sp. 1B4; assembly: GCF_016925765.1. NCBI lineage: Bacteria > Pseudomonadati > Pseudomonadota > Gammaproteobacteria > Enterobacterales > Erwiniaceae > Pantoea > Pantoea sp. 1B4. The sequence continues at coordinate 281,803 of NZ_JAEUWZ010000005.1, forward strand.
CGGAAAAGACGGTGTCTGGTATGCCATCACCATTCAAATCAATGCTGTTCAGCCCCTTTTTCAGGTAAATATGGGTGTCTGCCTGTAATGAAGCCGGAAGGCTTATCAGAATGGCTGTCAGCATTATAAAAGGCATTTTCAGGTTCAAAATTTCCGCACCAGTCTGAAGCCAGTATCCGGCAGGGCGTAGCCGGCACTGTGCGTGTCGCAGCTGGTCAGACTGCCCGTATGTAACAAGAAGCTGCCGCCGCAAAAATAGTACATTTTCACACCGGAAAGGGTGTCGAAAGCATCAACCCATTCCGAAACGTTACCGCTCATGTCATACAGACCGAGCGCGTTGGGCCGCAGGCTTTTCACACGGACAGTGCCAAAATGCGGATCTTTGAAGTCAGGGAACCAGGCGACGGCATTTGCGTTGTTGCTGCCAGCAAATCTGAAACCATACGAGCCATTTTCCAGTCCGGCCTTTCCTCCACGGGCGGCAATCTGCCATTCCTCGGCCGTGGGTAAGCGGTAACCATTAGCCCGGGCATCCAGGGTAAATTCGTAACGGGAACTGTCGCGTGCCGGGACGCCATTATTATTGAGATAGACAGGTCTCAGCCCTGCCTTTTCACTCAGGGCATTTGCAAAAATCACCGCATCTGACCATTCAACACTGGTAACCGGATGTGCACCGTTGTCTGTATCCGCCGGCCGGCAGTCCTCGTAAACGGCTCCGTTACATCCGACACCGAATACAAAACCACGCTCAACAGCCCATTCGTGAACATCTGAATAAAGCCGGTAGGTAATTTCAGTACGCATGATCCAGAAGGTATTCAGCGTGATGTTGGCGTGTGCTGCATAGTCATGTTGGCCAAAAACGTTACCGGCATAATATCTACCTCCGGCCACCACGATTTCATCAGGGGATTGTGTTGCAGCGGCAAAGGCGGAAAAGACAGACAGCAGAAAGAGGATTTTATTTTTCACAGAGCCATCCTGGCTGATTGATATGGGCATTCACATAGCTGATTTCCAGCATCGCCAGACTTTAGCAACCAGATGGATTTAAAGTTAGAAATATTAAGTAAGTAAGTTCTGAAATTCCTTACGGCAATGCCTGACTTTCAGCCCTCTTATACTGACTGACCGGTACAGGCTGTAAGCTGCAATTCAACAGCATCTTCACTCACAGCTTGAAATTGCCATTAAAGGGGCATAGCAGGAAAACTGCCAATGTCCGCTTCTGGCACAGAGCGGACGAACGTCTGGCAGATGTCCGCTATGAGCGAAAAGCGGACCATAAACATGTTTTTTCTAAATAACATGCCATGATGCAAGCAATGTCCGCTTCTGGCACAAAGCGGACTAAATGCAGGCCAAGATTCGGTATGAGCGAGGAGCAGAAATTTTGACATGAGCTACCCACTTGCCTTATAAAATTGTTTTCACAACAAAGGGATATTGAAATGAAGATCTATACTTACCCCAAAAGCCGATCATTAAGAGTACTCTGGGCTCTTGAAGAAATGGGAGTGAATTACGAGTCTATCAGAGTCGATCTTTTGAACCCTGCTTCTGAGGTTAAATCACCCCATCCATTGGGAAAAGTTCCTTTTTTTGACCGATGGTGAAGTGTCAATCAGTGAAACCTTAGCGATCTGTATTTACCTGTGTGAACAACATAAAAACATCTCTATTTATCCCGCAACTGCTGAAGAAAAATCCTCCGTTAATTCGTGGTTAAGCTTCACGCTATCCGATCTGGAAGCCCCCGTCTGGAGTCTGCTCAAACATGTTGTCTTCACTCCCGAAAATCAACGTTCCCCAGATTTAATGAATTACCTCAGTAAGGAAGCAGATAAAGTTATCTCTCAGATTAGGTTTAACCCAACTCAAACATGGATTGCGAGTAACAACTTTACACTGGCCGATATTTTTCTTTCTCATACGTTGTTATGGGCAAAACTGTGCGGATTGGAAATCACCGAAGAGCTTAATAGCTACATATCAAGAGCAACGAGTCGCCCCGCTTTCTTAAAGGCTCAGGAAATAAATAATCGCTAATCAGGTTTTGTCATCTCTTAAGGATGCATTGATGTCCGCTTCTGGCACAAAGCGGACATTCTTAAGAGTCAATACGGAAAAGGAGAGAGGCTGCGCTCTGCAGGACGCAGCCAGATATCAGAAGGTCGTCCAGTTTCCGTCTGTATCAGCAGGCGCATCTTTCTTCACTACGGCTGGTACAGATACAATTGCATGCCGGGTGGCTGCAGGATGAGAGACTGCAGCAAGCGTGAACACCGACACCGACTGCAGCAGCAGGGATGCCTGTTCGCGCAGGCTCTGCGAGGCTGAAGCTGATTCCTCGACCAGTGACGCATTCTGCTGCGTCACACCATCCATCTCCGTTACGGCGATGCCGACCTGCTCAATACCGCGGGCCTGTTCGGCACTTGCAGCAGTAATTTCCTCAACGGTATCACTTAACTGACCGACCGATGACACTATATCCGCCATCGTGGTCACAGACCGGCTCGCCAGGGTGCTGCCTGCACTTACGCTTGCAGAGTTTGCCTCAATCAGCTGACGGATCTCACCGGCTGCTGTGGCGCTGCGGCTAGCCAGCGTGCGCACCTCACCGGCGACGACGGCAAAACCACGCCCCTGCTCACCCGCACGCGCCGCCTCTACCGCCGCATTAAGGGCCAGTATGTTGGTCTGGAAGGCAATGCTGTCAATCACCGATGTGATGTCCGCAATCCGGCCAGAACTTTCGCCGATAGATTTCATGGTTCCGAAAATGTCGGAAGTCACCTCGCTGCCCTGACGGGCGACCTCTCTCACGTTAACAGCAAGCTGTGCCGCCTGACGGGCATTGTCGGCATTGTTTTTGACTGTGACGCTGAGCTCGCTCATGGTAGCAGCGGTCTGCTCCAGTGCACAGGCCTGCTCCTCGGTGCGCTGAGACAGGTCTGTGTTCCCCTGCGCAATCTGCAGGCTGGCTGCGGCAACGCTTTCGGCATTCCGGCGTACTGTGCTGACCGTCTGCGCCAGCGAGTCCTGCATCTCAGCAACTGCGGTGAGCAGCATACCGGTTTCATCCCGTCCGCTGACAGGGACGGCCTGACTCAGGTCTCCGCGTGCGATGCGTTGTGCGGCGGCAAGCGTTATGCTCAGTGGGCGGGCAATGCTGCGGGTGATGAGCCAGGCTGCGGCGACGGCAAGCAGAATTGCGGCAGCACTCAGCGAAGTCAGCAGAATGGTGGCCGCATGTTGTTCATCTTCAGCAGCATTACGCGCCGTTTGCATCTGTTGTTCCTGAAAAGATACCAGGTCTGCAATAGTTTTCAGATAGTCAACCTGGGTCTGGTAGCGCGGACCAAGAAGAAGTTGTGCGGCCTCGTCCCGCTTGCCTGCCATTCCCAGCGCGACAACGTCATCAGAAAAGGCAAGATACTGACTGCCGGTGCTCCTGATTTGCGCAATCAGCTCCCGGCTTTTGGGTGCCTTCAGCAGGGCATCAACCTGATCAACCGTAGCGGTAATTTTATCATGTACCCTGTCATAATCTTTTTTAAAGACGGCCTTCCGGTCAGGTGCATCCGCCAGGACAACGTTACGGACCAGCCGGCTAAGGTCAGTTGAATAGTAACGCAGATTGGTTGCAGTCGAGGCCTTCTGATAGCGGCTGCCTGCAAGCGTATCCGCCGTCTCTCCCAGAGACTGAATGCGGGTAAATCCGGTAAACGCAACGATAACCAGAAGAAGAAGGATGAAGGCAAACGCAGCGCCAAGCCGCGTGCCGATTCTGATGTTGTTCATAAGGTTCCTAGCTGAAATAACGTTTAATTAATAGAGCTTTACATGTGGATTAATGCTTATCTTTTATTTTTGTAGGGTCATTCAGAGGCAGTTGGGGGTTATTGCTGTATGCGGCTTGCGCAAAATGTTGGACTACAGGGAATGCATATCGATGCACTTACCTATTCATGCTGTGATGATTTTTTGAAGATTAAACCGGTGTTTCTCCGGCAGGTCTGGTGACAGAAATAAAAAATCCCGGCACAGGGGAAGCAAAGCCGGGAACCACTTCTAAAAGCACAAACGCTGTCAGTGACAGAGGCAATCATACCGACAGGCATAGCTTTTATCGGTTCGCTTATCAGAAACTTTATTTCTTATGAAAGATTACGCCTGAGTGAGTGTATGCATCTCCATTGGGAAAGGATGAGTGCTTCTGCCGGTTCCGTGATATGCAACTCTATTGATGTTCGTTTTGAGCGAAAAGCGGACCACCAAGGGGTATGTCAGGCAGCATGGTGTGGAAAATATAATAAGGATTTGCTTCCAATGAAAATGAGTAATTTTTAGACTTGTGGCCAGCCGATGAGTACAGCACCAGAAACACTGAGTTTAGAATACCTTGTGCAGCAGACCGAGTATCATCTGCACTATGTACACTAAAAAATGGCATTGTTCAGACCCCATATCTGCAGCTGACTAAAGTGAAAATAAAATGAACAAAAGCAGTCTTAAAGCCTTTTCCGTGCTACGTGTTCTGACGTTGACGTGCGTGCCAATGCTTTTACTGGGTTGCGCCAGTGCACTTTGCCCTTTTGGCAGCACTGAAGGCACGGTTCCGGACTTTAAAAATAGTTACTGGATATCCACTGAAAAAAAACCGGCTAAGACCAATGAACAAGTTCTGGAGGAATGCACTCATGCTGCCGATGCTGAAGAGCAACGCCTTTCGCAGGCCTATTTGCAGCTGTGTAAAACCGGCCATATAACCGGTGAAAACCAACGCTTTGCACAGAAATTACTGGGCAATCCACTCTTTTCTGTCTCTACAACAGCAAAAGCGGCACCTCAGCATCGGTCAGATGAATCAGCTGAAGCTCAGCTGAGATGGTCGGTGACTTATAGCGATAATCCCCACAACTTTAAGGAATTTTGTGGCTATTACGTTGAAAAAAACGCAGCGGAACGGTCCGGCACCATGCTGGGTTTACAGGTGGGACGTTACAAAGAGCAAGTTTTTAAACAGTGCATGGCAGAAAACCATATGGCGCTCATTGTTCCAAATACTGAATTCAGTAAGTGCGATGCGATATCGTGGTAAGCAACCGTGTAAGCCGTGAAAGCAAGCGTCCGATTCTGGCACACAGCGGACTTACTGCAGGCTTAGGTCCGTTATGAGCGAGTAACGGACATTGCTAAAAGCGTTCTGTAAGAATTAACAGGGAGCAGGTCAGTCGCCTTCATCACTTATACGCATAAAAAGATCAAGCCTAAGGCATGCATCTACGCGGGCATCCAGATGCGGTTTTCTCACCTCCTCCAGCTAACTCCTCCACACGCCGACTTCAATAATGACGTCGCGTAGCTCCGCACCGGTTAAATCTGACGATAGAGAAAGTAATGTTTTCACTGATGATTTGTCCTAAAATCATGATCATTGAGTAAAAACGATGGCTGCAATCAGACTCATAGCATCATAAGTCGTGAAACAGTCAATCTGCATTTCAATTATTTCTACAAAATGAGGTCAAATTGAGGCCTTTAAGACAAGCTGCTACGGAGTGACTGGCATGAGTGAGTTAGTGACAATGGCTTTGAGGGTCCCACCTGATGACGAATAAACAGGGTGTTTTGATTGTTAACCTTGGAACACCAAAAGAACCAACGCCTGTTGCGGTAAAGAAATTTTTATCTAAATTTCTGCATGACTACAGAGTGGTCGACTTACCAAGAATCATTTGGTGCCCCATTCTACATGGCGTGATTATCCCATTACGTGCAAGGCGAGTGGCGAAATTATATTCTTCGATTTGGATGGAGGAAGGCTCCCCTCTCATGGTTTACAGCGTCAGGCAAGCCCGTGCGCTTGAAGAAGTGACAGGTATGCCCGTCGAGCTGGGGATGAGTTATGGCGAGCCCAGTATAGGTGGTGCAATTGACAGGCTACTGGAAAAAGGCGTCGATAAAATTATCGTCATTCCTTTGTATCCCCAGTTTTCATCTTCGACCGTTTCTTCTGTTTGGGATAGCGTGAGCCGTCACCTGCAGATAATGAAGAACCGGTATACACCCTCCATAAATTTCATCAATGACTATGCCGATCACCCTGCCTACATTGAAGCGTTAAGAGCATCCGTTCAGGCATCTTTCGAAGCTAACGGCGTTCCAGATGCATTGTTAATTTCATATCATGGTATACCGGTAAGGTTTGTCAAAGAGGGGGGACCGATACCAGGAAAGATGTGAGTTAACGACAAAATTACTCATTGAAGCAATCAATATGCCGTCATTGAAAATATTGATGACGTTCCAGTCAAGATTCGGCAGAGAGCCATGGTTAACGCCTTTTACTGATGAGACAATTAAAAATCTACCGAATGAAGGAATAAAAAGCCTGCAGGTAATCAGCCCGGGGTTTGCATCAGACTGTTTAGAAACGCTTGAGGAGCTTGATGAGCAGAACAGGGAGATTTTTATGCATGCGGGTGGTACATCGTTTACTTACATACCGGCGCTTAATGATAAACCGATTCATATCGAGATGCTGCGACAACTTGTGAACCTTAATCGGTTTCAGGGATGATTTTCACACTCTTGGGAGCAGGATGTTGCAGGTGTCAACATTCATAGTGAAACCAGAAGTGGGCCCTCCCGGACATGTATGTGATACGTGCCGGGGCGGCGTTATAGGGGCCGCCTGGAAAACCAGCCACTCCAGCTGCAAGCAACTGCCTTGTACGTGGGTATGAGTCGGAGATTATTCGTGGGCAAGTCAGCTATGAGCGAGGAGCGGACGTTTAGTATTTACGGGTACGCCTGCGCTGGCGCACCCGGTTACACTCAGGGCTTCCAGCGGCGCAGAGAGGTATGGTCTTCATACGGCAGCTTTGAAGGTAAAGAAATCAGTTCAATGACGCTACCCCACGGCGTGCGGCCGTAGCAGAAAAAGTTATTCTCTCCCACCTCAGTTGGAAACATCAGGGGCTGAGGAGAAGTAAACATTTTCCCGCCAGCCTGCTCGAACAGGCTGATAGCCTCGTTGATGTCATCAACGTAAACAGCAAAATGCTGCAGGCCATAATCACTGGGTCGCACGGGCTGACTTTGCTCTGGCCCCTTCATTTCAAAAAGTTCCAGTCCCGGGCCGTGCTTCAGCTTCATCATTCTGACCGTGGTAATTTTCGTTCCCGGGAACAGGTTCAGAATATTTTCCGTTTCTTCGCCTTTTACGTCGTCGTCTGAAGGCGAGACGGAGTCATAAATAACTTCTGCACCAAAGGCTTCAGAAAAGAAGCGGGTAGCCTCATCAATATCAGAAACGGTAATGCCGACGTGGTCCATACCGCGAATAACGTTGGTAGACATAGTTTTCTCCCTGTGGTTGTTCAGATGTGAGTGATGTTATTAATCAGCCCTGGCGGGCCGCCATTGTCGCGAGCGCACTAAGCTGAGCCGAAATATGGTCACGGGTGTCTGCATCCGTTATGCGGCCGGATTTCGGATCAAGCCGGGATGAGGCCTGTCCAATCATGACCTCTGGCTTGTTAAGCACTCTGCCGTCGAGAAAGACCAGAATCTGGCGCAGGTGATACTGCGCCCTTGCGCCACCTATGGCACCGGGTGACGCAGTGATTATGGCGACGGGCTTACCGGCGACAGGGGTATCCGGAAGACGTGAAAGCCAGTCCAGCGCATTTTTCAGGGCGCCCGGCACAGAATAGTTATATTCAGGTGTGATAATAATCAGGCCGTCTGCTGCCGCTATCGCTTGTCCCATTTCCACAATCGATTCAGGAAACCCCTGAGCCTGCAGGTCAGCGTCGTAATGTGGTATTTCCCCGACAGAGCTGAGCGCGCTGACATCCACGCCTGCCGGCGCCAGCAGGCTAAGATTGCGAGCTACGACGGCGTTATAAGATTCCGCGCGAAGACTGCCCAGCAGTGAGACAAATTTCAAAGGTCTTGTCTGTGACATGACTGTTCCCCGTGTTTTTAAGATGGATACGCCGACAGGTGCCGGCACTTTGTTTTCGAACTGACTTAAGCCTGGTATAGAATTACACATCGATAAACACGCTATGAGTCGCCAGAGAGTCAACTTTATGTCTACCGGGTTTACAGCGGAATCCTTGCGAGGAATCACTACTTTTGTCACAACGGCCAGGTCCAGCAGCTTTACTGAAGCTGCGGAGCAATTGGGCATTACAAAATCTGCCGTCGGAAAAAGCGTGGCGCGGCTTGAGGAGAGGCTGGGAACGCGGCTGTTTCACCGCTCAACCCGTAAGCTAAGCCTGACCAGTGACGGAGAGGCCTATCTCACCAGTTGCCTCTCTGCGCTGGAAATTCTGGACTCGGCTGAAAATACGCTCAGCCGGCGGCAGGACAATCCTGCCGGAACGGTGCGTATAGACATGCCAGCATCATTCGGACGCAATCTGATGATGCCGGTGCTGCTTGAAGTGATGAATCGTTATCCAGCCCTGCGTCTGGTGTTGACCTTTAACGATCGTCTGATTGATCCGGTTGAGGAGGGCGTTGACCTGGTACTGCGCCTGGGCGAACTGCAGAGTACCGATGAGCTGATTGCGCGTCGTCTGAGCCGGCAGCGCCTCATGCTCTGCGCATCTCCCGCTTATGTTGAGCGGCATGGTCAGCCCTTTGATGTCGATGCGCTAAAAAAACACTGCTGCATTATGGGGTACCGGCGGGGGGCACCGCTTGCCTGGCGGCTGCGGCCAGCCGGGGAGCGGGAAATAAAGTTTATCTCGGCCTCGGCACACCAGATAAGCGACGGAGACGCCATGCTTCAGGCCTGCCTCGCAGGAGCAGGTATTGCCCAGTTTCCGGAATCGATGGTGAACAGCCATATTGATGAGGGCAGGCTTGTTGCTGTTATGCCCGATCATATGCCCGTACCCGTCGGGCTGAACGTTGTCTGGCCCCGGACAAGGCATCTGATCCCCAAAGTCAGGCTTATTGTCGATGAACTGCTGAGTAAGGCCGAAAAAGGATACTTTGGCACTCTTAAGTAGAATTTTTGTCACCTCTCAGGCGATTTCAGGGCTGTTTATCAACTCTAAGCAAGCTTATATCCTGTCTGTCCTGCTGCCATCACCGTGTCATGTGCCGGTTCTCTAAACGAAAGCCGGCACGTGTTATGCGCAGCTCAGACAAAAAAATAGGTTAACTGACAGGATATTTGTTATGCCACTTGCTCTCTGGGCGCTGGCGATTGGTGCATTCGGTATCGGTACGACTGAATTCATCATTGCCGGCCTGCTTCCCGTTATTGCCGCTGATTTCAACGTTACTATTCCCGTGGCCGGAAATCTGGCAACGGCTTATGCGCTGGGTGTTTTTGTCGGCGCGCCGGCCCTGATTATTCTGGGCTCAAAAGTGCCCCGAAAAGCCATGCTGGTTTTCCTGATGCTGCTGTTTGTGGCGGGTAACCTCGTTACGGCCTTTGCGCCCACGCTGGGAATTGCCATTCTGGGCAGGATCATCACGTCTCTGACTCACGGCGCCTTCTTTGGTATTGGTTCGATCATTGCTGCCGATATGGTTGCGCCGTCTAAGCGGGTAAGGGCGATTGCATTCATGTTCATGGGACTGACCGTAGCAAATCTTATTGGTGTTCCCGTCGGTACCTGGATCGGGCAGCATCTTTCCTGGCGAGATGCTTTTATGGTTATTGCCGCAATTGGAGTTGTTACGGTTATCAGCGTCGGTATGCTTATCCCGCATCAGCCCCGTCCGGAGAACCATAATTTCGCACACGAGTTTAATGCCTTCCGCAACGTCAATGTTCTGCTGGCGATGGGCATAACGGTCTTTGGGCCGGGTGCATTTTTTACCTCCATTACCTATATCGCACCCATGATGATCGGGCTGGCTGGATACAGCGAAAGCAGCCTGGCATGGCTGATGCTGCTGTTCGGTCTGGGGCTATTTGTCGGTAATCAGCTGGGCGGCAGATATGCCGATCGCGCGCTTATGCCGATGCTTTACGTCACCCTGGCCGCTCAGGCCGTAGTCCTGCTGGTATTTAACTTTACAGCCCACAGCCAGGTCATGTCAGCGGTATGTATTTTTCTGATGGCTGCGTTTGGGTTTGCGACCGTGTCCCCCATCCAGAAACTGGTGATGGACAAAGCGCGGGCGGCAGGGGCTCCGACGCTGGCTGCAGCCGTTAACATAGGCCTCTTCAATCTCGGTAATGCCCTGGGTGCATGGCTGGGAGGGGCAGTTATAGCGGCCGGCTTTGGTCTTCAGTCGCCTGACTGGGCAGGCGCGATACTCTCGATTATAGCGCTGATTCTGGCGGTTATATCCGGACTGACTGACAAAACCGGGCATAGCGCTGCTATGCGTTCTGCTTCTCACAGTGAGTAACGTCCGCTTCTGGCCCTGAACAGACGTCGATGAGTAACAGGCGCTGCCAGATGGGGCGGGAAGAAACAGTTTACTGGTAATCCCGTCATTGACAGTGAGATGGTAAAACACCTCACTTAAAGAGCAGCAAGAATGGCGGATTCCATTTTCTCCGGGGTGGTGGTCGGGGCAAAGCGTTTGATCGGTTTTCCGTCGCGCCCGATCAGGAACTTAGTGAAGTTCCACTTAATACGACCACCCAGCACGCCGGGTAATTCATCTTTCAGGTAACGGAAAATCGGGTGCGTTGAGGTGCCATTGACCTCAACTTTCCCGAACATCGGAAAACTCACACCATAGTTGATGTGGCATGTCTGCGCGATTTCTTCGGCACCGCCGGGTTCCTGCTTTCCGAACTGGTTGCAGGGAAAACCCAGCACCACCAGGCCCTGCGCGGCGTACTTTTTATAGAGCAATTCAAGACCTGTGTACTGTGGCGTGAATCCACAATGGCTGGCGGTATTAACCACCAGAACCACCTTGTCAGCGTAGTCGGCCATCGGGATAAGCTGGTCATTCAGACTGGTGGCAGTGAGTTGATAAAAGGGAGACATGTCGCAATCCTCAGAGCAAAAACCGTGTGACGTTAACATTACCACAGAGTGCATAACGACAGCGGGGTCTGGGAAGCAGATGCTTAGTTAGCAGGTCAGGCATCCTGGCTTCAGGTGCTACCGCCTGAGTTAATGACTATTTCCCACGTCAGATCTGGTTGTTATTCCTGATGAATTTCAACCACGACTTTACCCTTTGCATGTCCCTGTTCAAGGTAAGCCAGGGCATCTTTTGTATCTGCAAATGGGAACACCCTGTCGATTACCGGTTTGATATGTCCTGCTTCAATAAGTTTGCCGATTTGGGTGAGTTGATCGCCATCAGGACGCACAAAGAGAAATGAATAATCCAGACCGCGCTTTTTTGAAAGGCGCATAATTTTGCGACTCATCAGGGCAAAAATCATCCGCAGCAAGATATTCAGCTGCCGGGCTCGCGCGAAATTAACGTCTAATGGACCGACCAGAGAAACAATCTTTCCACCAGGTTTAAGAATCTGCATGGATTTTTCAATGGAATCCCCCCCGCAGCGTGCCGAGTACGAGATCGTAGCCACTCAGCACGGTTTCAAATTCCTGCTTTTTATAGTCGACCACTTCTTCTGCGCCCAGCCGACTCACCCACTCTACGTTGGCTGAACTGGTCGTCGTCGCTACCCTGGCGCCAAGATGTTTCGCCAGCTGAATCGCAATAGTGCCAATTCCTCCCGAACCTGCCGGAATAAACACTTTTTGTCCTGCCCGCAGATGTGCTCTCTCTGTAAACGCCTGCCAGGCGGTGAGGCTAACCATCGGCAACGAAGCAGCCTCAATGAAATCCAGATTTTCAGGCTTAATAGCCGCGAGACGTTCAGGAACGCATGCAAAATCGGCGAGTGAACCTGTTCCCCTGTCGAAAATGCAGGCGAAGACTTCATCGCCCGGCTTGAAACGTGTCACCCGACTTCCTGTTGCAATCACCACGCCTGACAAATCACTGCCCAGCGTCGCCGGAAGTTTAAAATGCAGAATCGGTTTGAAAATTCCGCCGGGGATCATGTTATCAATGGGATTCAGACCAACGGCATAGACTTTTACCAGGATTTCATCGGCACCGGGGGGAAGGGTAATCTACATTTTCAAATCCCAGCTCAGGTGACTTCCCGTAGCGTTTAAACGTAAAGGCTCGCATCGTCCTGGTTTTCATTTGGTGTTTATCCTCTGATGTTTAGCACTGACGTACTTTCAGGTGCCTCTGTTGCTGAGCAAAAAAGCGGCTCCGGGGAGCAACGTAATAAATAATGGAATAAGGTTTTGCCGGTTAATATGCTCATGCCGCCATTAAGACATTCATGGTCGATTTACCGCTCAGCAGAACCCTGTAAAAGGTTCTGCTGAGCAGGGCTTAGCTAAAGGGTTTTGTATCGCTCTGCGGCCTCTTCTTGTCTGATGTCCGAGAGCAGGCCCTGACGGGAGGCATCAAGAACATCCCAGCGATCAGCTTTATGTAATGGCGGAATCGTCACGTGCTCGCGGCGGTCAAAACCCGTCAGAGCGGCGTCAACCAGTTCGCCCACTTCCATCATTTTTGAGGCGTTACTGATGTCGATACCGGCACGATCCCAGATTTCGGTGTACGTACCTGCAGGGAGCACCGCCTGGATATAAATGCCTTTTGAAGAGAGCTCAACGTTCATTCCCTGAGAGAGGAAAAGAACAAAGGCTTTTGTTGCGCCGTAAACCGTCATTGCAAATTCCGGGGCGAGTCCGACTACGGAACTGATATTGACGATCGAACCTTCTCCGGCTTCTGCGAACCGGTGTGCTGCAGCAGTGGCCAGTCTCGTCAGGGCAGTGACGTTAAGCGCGATAAGGCGTTCAATGGAATCAGGCGTCTGCTCGGTAAACGTGCCGGATTGAGCGATACCTGCGTTATTGATAAGAGTGCCTATCCGCGTGTCTTCCCGGAGGCGTGCTTCAACAGCAGCTAAATCACTCGCCAGCGTGAGGTCGGCAGGCAGCACATCGACGGAAATATGATTTTCCTGTCGCAGCCGTTCAGCAAGCGCCTCTAATTTCAATTTGTCGCGAGCAACCAGAACAAGGTCATGTCCACGACGTGCAAAGCGCTCAGCGTAAACAGCACCAATACCCGTTGATGCGCCTGTAATGAGGACTGAAGTACGAGTCATAATTTTATCTTCTTCATTTGTTTGATAAAAATCGCTGTTAGCGATGCAGGGTTAACCGTGATACCTGAAGAGTGATTAACTGTTACCGCTAAGCGATGGATAGTCGGTGTAGCCCTCCGCACCTCCGCCATACAGTGTTTCAGGATTAAGCGGGGCCAGAGGTGCTCCCGACTTAAGTCTTTCGACAAAATCGGGGTTAGAAATGAAGGGGCGACCGAATGCGAACAAATCGGCTTTGTCCTGTGCAAGATGGTCAGACGCCAGCGCCAGGTCATAGCCATTGTTACCGATGTAAGTGTTTTTAAAGCGGCGACGCAGCGAAGTGTAATCGAACGGTGAGACATCACGGGGACCTCCCGTCGCGCCTTCAACAACATGCAGATAAACGATACCTGAAGCATCAAGTTGCTCTGCCAGGTAGTCATATTGTGGCTGCGGATCGCTGCATGAAATCGCATTAGCAGGTGAGACCGGTGAGATGCGAACGCCCGTCCGCGCTGCGCCGATCTCATCTTTCACGGCCTCCACGACCTCTAATAGCAGACGCGCACGATTCTCAACTGAACCGCCATATTCATCGGTGCGCTGATTGGCACCATCTTTCAGGAACTGCTCAAGCAGATAGCCATTCGCACCGTGTATCTCTACGCCATCAAAACCTGCGGTAATGGCATTGGCTGATGCCTTTCTGAAATCGGCAACAATGCCTTTTATTTCCTTCAGCTCAAGCGCTCTGGGTTCTGAAACATCAACAAAATGGTTGTTCACGAAGGTTTTGGTTTCAGCACGGATAGCTGACGGCGCGCCTGGTGCGGCACCCTCTGGCTGTAAATCGACATGTGAAATTCGACCTGTGTGCCACAACTGCACAAATATCCGTCCGCCTTTGGCATGGACTGCGTCTGTGACTTTACGCCAGCCCTCAATCTGGGCCTGTGTGTAGATCCCCGGCGTATCCTGATAGCCCTGCGCCTCTGCTGAAATCTGGGTGGCCTCGGTAATCAGTAACCCTGCTGTGGCACGCTGAGCGTAGTAAGTCGCTGCCAGTTCACCTGGCACCAGGCCTGCGCCTGCCCGGTTACGTGTCAGCGGAGCCATCACGATGCGATTCGCAAGCGTGACAGATCCCAGTTCATAGGGCTGAAATAAGGATTGATTCGTCATGGTTATTCCTTTGCGGATTAGCGGGTCAGTAAACTGATTTAATGATGATGATCGTAATCATTAAAGTCAACTGGTTTGATTATGATCATCATCAATGTATACTTAAGCTCAGTTTCAGGAGGAAAAGATGAAAGTGTCAAAAGAGCAGGTTCGCGAAAACAGGAACCGAATCGTTGAAACGGCGTCAGAACTTTTTCGTGAGCGGGGTTACGATGGGGTAGGCGTCGCTGAACTGATGTCAGCCGCAGGGTTAACGCATGGCGGGTTCTATAAGCACTTTGGGTCGAAAGCCGATTTGTTAGCCGAAGCGATGAACTGCGGCTTCGCGCAATCGGCGGAAAAAACTCAGGGTGTGAGTCGGGAAAAGTTCGTTGAATATTACCTTTCCCGCCAGCATCGCGATGATATGGCAAAGGGGTGTGTCATGTCGGCCCTGGGCACCGATGCAGCGCGCCAGTCTGAATCCATCCGCGAGACCTTTGCGGCCGGAATTGAACGACAGCTTGCCGTTTTAGAAACGGAACAGGTCACGCGTGCGGATCTCATCAATACGCTCGCGCAGCTTGTGGGTGCCCTGATGCTTTCGCGTGCCTGCCCGGATAATTCCGGGCTTGCTGATGAAATTCTGGAGGTCTGCCGTACGCGTCTGATCAGCCCGGATGCCTGTAAAGATTGAATCGATGCTCTTGCCGTTCAACCTTACTAAAATCGTTGCGGCCTGGACTGAACGCACCAGCCCGCTGGAGTTTTATTATGAACGACGGGAATGCGTAATCCGGACTTCCCGTTCCGGATACCATTTCCATCAACGCGCTATCAATCAGTCGGCCACTCACCTGGAACAGGGACGCATCACTCAGCCGTTGTCGCGGAATCCGGGATAAAGGCTCATTCCACCATCGATAAAAAGCGTGGTGCCATGAACGTAATCAGAGAGATCACTGGCAAGCCAGACGACGGCATTCGCCACATCTTCAGCCGCACCGATACGTCCATAAGGAATGAGCTTTAACAGCGCTTTGCCCGCTTCACCCTGGGTGCTTTCCTCGTTGATGGCGGTAGCGATAGCGCCGGGTGCCACTGCATTGACACGAATACGTTCTTCACCCACTTCCTGAGCCAGCGTTTTCATCAGCAAGTCAACGCCGCCTTTTGATGCGGCATAGTTGACGTGTCCGGCCCAGGGAATGAGCTGGTGAACCGAACTCATATGAATAATCTTACCGACAGCTTTGCTGATATCCTGGCGATGCTCCTGCCGCTTGAACTGCCGCAGCGCAGCGCGCGCGCAGAGGAACTGGCCAGTCAGGTTCACGTCCAGAACGGTATTCCAGTCCTCTAGCGTCATCTCAATGGACGGGGCATCTTTCTGCAGTCCTGAGTTCGCCACCAGGATATCCAGCCTGCCAAATTCCCTGATCGTCTGGTCAAAAAAGATTCTCTACATCCGCCTCTTTAGACACGTCTCCTTTGACAGCAATTGCACGGCCTCCATCGGCGCGGATTTTCTCAGCCAGCTCCTCGGCCGGTTCCGCCTGGCTATGGTAGTTAATCACTACACAGGCCCCTTCTTTAGCGAGTGCTTCTGCGCAGGCATAGCCGAGACCCGAGCTGGCACCGGTAACCAGCGCAACCTGATTTTTGAGAGAAAAGATCATGAGGCATCCTTATTTCTGTAAATGATGAGCGTCTTAAATCCGGCCGGCATCATCAGGGGAGTGAATATCGATGTATGGCTGACACTACGACGTCCAGCCACCCCCAAACTGATTAATCGGCTAGCCGGATCGGGCGCATGGGCCTGAGTCACTGAATTATAGATGTGAAGTACAGGGTTAGCCGCTAATGCGCCCTGGGTGGATAGTCAGGAAACGTTGAAGCAGGAACATAAGCAGTAAAAAATGGGATATCTGAAAGGCAAAAAAAGCAGCTATCAGAAGATAGCTGCTTTTGACGCTCAGGCTTTTCTGGCTGGAATCACTTTTACTATTTATTGCTTATTGCCTGATAAACAGGCCAGAGCTTGATCATTTTCTATCAAGACCACGAGACCGGCCCCCTTTTCCTGAGGCAGAGGAGGTGGTAATGAACGCTAAAGAGTCTTTACCACCATTCCAGCCGCGGCCAGCATCATGATGGTACCGGCTGAACGGAAAAGGAGTCGTTGCGCTTTAGCGCTGGTCAGGAGATGGCGTATTCTGAGGGCTGCAAAAATAAAAACGGCTCCCACACTCAAAAGGACTAACACGGTAAGCGGAACCAGCAGTCCTCCCCACATCTGAAAAGATACATTATCGAGAGAGATAACCAGAGGCAGTATAGCCAGATAGAAAGCGATGGTTTTAGGGTTGCCCAGCGTTATGGTCAGTCCTGAAAACCAGGCTGATGCCAGTTCTCGTTTTGTCGCTTTTTGATCGATATTTATTGCCTGAGGCTGGTGGCACCAGAACTGCCATGCCAGCAGGCATAAAAAGAGTGAGGCAGCCCAGTTAATCAGCGTAAAGAGAGAGGTATAGGTATGAGCGATCACCGCCAGACCAAATACCGCCACAGATAAATAAATCAAATCTCCGAGAATGAGACCGGCCAGCATCGTAAAGCCTGTTATTGCGCCCCCCACTCACGCTGCGAGCGACTAATGCAGTCATCCCCGGACCCGGAATTGCAGCAGCTAAACCGAGTGCAGCAATATAAGATAGTATTTCAGTAGTTCCTGACATAGTTATTCCTGTTGAAATGCACTTCGGTAAAAGGGAACAGCGTTAGTTGTTCAAAAATGCCTGGTTCTGAACGATGGTTGTCATATAAAAATCTTAATTAAGGGTTAAAGATATGCATCCTTTTTATCAGTTGGTTTAACGTTGAAGGTGGATGTTCAATTATTGCATGGCGGATATTACTGCATTAATTTAACTACGCAGATGACAAGTTTAATTTTCATGTGCGCGCAGTGTTCTATCTGATCCTCTCTTCAGGAGATGATCGGCTCCCGGCATTCTTTAAATTAAATTGAATCATATGCATTAAATCAGGGTTCAGTTTTTCCTTATATTGTTTGTAATAACAGGCTGGAAAAGTAAAGATATTATGCAGGAGGAAAGCGGAAAATTGTTACCTATATTATTTACTTAATGCCTTTTTTTTAGGTAAAAGTAACTCTAAGCCGCCTCCATAACGAAAGGAATTTCCCCTTATGATGCTTAGCTCGACAGATATGAAAATTCTCGAAATTTTACAGGACGATGCCCGGGTAACTAACCAGGTGCTGGCGGAGAAGATAAACATTTCAGCATCTCCCTGCTGGCGCAAAGTTCGTAAGCTCGAGGAAGATAAAGTGATTCAGGGCTATCGTGCTGTTCTTGACCGCAAGAAAATTGGGCTGGGAGTAATGGTTTTCATTCGGGTCGTCATTGACAGCCATAGCGAAGCGGAGGCCAGGAAATTTGAAGAGGAAGTGACTGCCCTGGAGGATGTGGTTGCCTGTTATAGCATCGGTGGGGATGCTGACTTTCTGCTACAGGTTGTGGCTTCAGATCTGGACTCCTATGCTGATTTTGCAATGTCAGTGGTACGCAGATTGCCAGGAATTAAAGAAATGCAGAGTATGTTTGTGCTTAAAGAGATCAAACCACTCGTTAGTTATCCTATTAAGAAAATCTCTGAGTAGTCTATCGCTGCCGGGATGCCCAGTGACTGATTATCAATTTCGCATAGAGCGGATTTAATGATCAGGCACGCTACCTGCGTTATTCAGCGCACAAAACTGATATCCGGCATGATCTTACACAAGTTAAAAGCGGCATAGCGTTAGCAAGCTTGCTGACTCTCCTCATTTTTCTGCTCTAACAACACAAATATTTGTGATGACTTGATTGTTGATAACGACCAATAGTGCCTTGCAAAACGGAGCAGCCAGCAGCTTAAACTTTAATTCATAGCCTCTCTTCAGCCTCTGTCAGCTTAAAAAGAGACGCTTATTTACATGAAATTATGCCATCAATCTTCCCCCCAGCCATAAAGTCCATGCTTTACCGTGACGATAACCGTTGTACCGGGATTTGCCGGTGTAGTTTAAGCTTTAATGTCAGGGCGGGGTTTTCACGATGCCGCGCCCTGACAATCTTTCTTGCGACTGGATGATTTCAGTCGCCGAGCCTATTTAAGGCGTCTCATCAGAAAATCGGGCGCTAATCGCATCACGTTCGTAGCCCTGCGGTTGTGTCAGAATATGGTATAAATCAGGACGGCGACCATGGATCCAGCGACGTCCGGTACTCATTGCAAGCAGACTCAAATCAAGGTCAGCGCTCACCATAAAATCT
This sequence comes from Pantoea sp. 1B4, assembly GCF_016925765.1. Classification (NCBI taxonomy): domain Bacteria; kingdom Pseudomonadati; phylum Pseudomonadota; class Gammaproteobacteria; order Enterobacterales; family Erwiniaceae; genus Pantoea; species Pantoea sp. 1B4. The sequence goes on from NZ_JAEUWZ010000005.1 coordinate 300,457, forward strand.
TCCGCTGCCCAGGTTTCATTAATGATTCTTCCATAGGGATCCAGGATCATTGCATTACCGGTGCGCACCTCATCATCATCTGCACCTACGCCGTTACTGAAGAGAATAAATAATCCGTTGTCATGCGCACGAGCGGGCAGCCACCTCATCAGCCATTCCCGACCATTTGCCCCTTTGAATGCAGCAGTAATTTCTTCCCTTCGCGTTTCCCGTTCCGCCCAGAGCGTCAGCGGAATGGGTTTCATCGCATAAGGACTGCGGGAATCGGTACCGCCTGTCTGATGTGGCGCGAGAAGAATATCTGCACCCAGCAATGCCGTTGCACGCACATTTTCTACCAGATTATTGTCCCAGCAAATGAGGATACCTACTTTTACTCCCCAGGGCGTTTCAAAAACGGTAAAGCGGTCACCGCTGCTGATTGACGGATGTTCAAAAGCGTGGAGTTTGCGATGAGTGTGCATTGAGCCGTCCGGCATACAGGCAACATACGCATTATAGAGGCGGCCATCATCGGCTCTTTCGATAAGCCCGGCGCCAATCAGCATTTGATGTTTCATCGCCAGGGAACGAATCAACGTAAGGGAAGGACTCCCCTCGATCGGCTCGGCGAGAGCAGTAACCTCAGCCGAGGTGAGTTTGGGTACATGCCAGTAGCCGGTAATACACATTTCCGGGAATGTGAGGATTTTCACCTGCTCAATCGCTGCCTGTTCAATAAATTTCTCCATTATCAGCAGATTATAATTTTTGTTATTTGCCTCATGCTGAAATTGCACGGTGGCAGCTTTTAAGGATGTATGGTTGCTCATGGTACTTCTCCGGTAGTAATCGGAACTGAATTACATAACCATTGCTGATAACTGTATAATCAAAACATTTCCGGTTTCGATAACCTTTTGGAATGTAAAAATGAACATCCGCTTGCTTAAGGCCTTTTTGATGCTGGCTGAAAAAAGAAATTATGCCGACGCGGCACGGGCGTTGTTTATTTCGCAACCTGCATTGACCAAGCAGATTAATCTCCTTGAGTCCCTGGTGGAAACGTCACTGTTTACGCGGGGGGCGACATGGAGCCACACTCACGGGCGGTGGCAGGCGTCTGCTGCCAGAGGCTGAAAAAGTGGTCAGGCAATCCCGATTATTTATGCATCATGCAGAGCGGGTTTCAAAAGGGATTGAAGGGCATTTAGCCGTGGGGTTCGGTCTCTCAAGTTTTTATCTTGCACCACGCTATATGGCAGAATTTCGTCGGGAGTGTCCGGGGATAGAGATGTCATTGACGGATCTTCCTTCCTTCCAGCAGTACGAACTTTTGCAAAATGACGAGCTCCAGATCGGTTTTGTCAGAGTTCCGCCTCCTGTAGCGCTGGATTACCTGCCATTGTTTACCGATCGATTGGTTTTGATTGCGCCTGCAAGTTCACCGTCATTGCCTGCTGATGACTGGCTGAAGAAACGCCCTCTGTTGCGACTTCATGCCGGGCGAGGACGGGGTTTAAATGCGCAAATTGACCGCTTTCTTCATGACAACGCGCTTTTCATATCATCCACTCAATTGAGTGGTGATATACAAACTATTGTCGCGCTGGTCATCGCGGGCACGGGTGTTGCCCTTGTGCCATACAGTGTTATGCATATTGCACCGCCGGAGCTGGTTATTATTCCGTTAACATGTGAGTCAATAAGCTGGAAAGTTGGCATTGCCTGGAACGCGAACCACGAGGATATAATCCGTGATAATTTTATTGCCAGTATTAAAAAGGGCATCGCGCTTCATGACGTCTGACCCTCCAGAAACAGGCACTCCTTTTGCCATATTGGATAGGGCAGGATTACTGACATAATTCTTAGTACCCTCTTCAGAACAGGGTCATGATACGAAAGCGACCCTGGAGACGAATAATTTCCTGTTGCGGATAGGGCTTCTCAATACAAATCGTCATTCAAAACGTTCTGCACAGCAGGAATAGCACCCCCGTTTCGCATTATGTATCTGGATATAACTAATCTGCGGATCGGCAAAAAAATGGCCGATGAGCTTTTCAGCAAGTTTCCCCTCAGCTATATCCGCCTCTTTTAAAAAATGCTTTCCGTCATAGGCCCTTAATGACAGCGTTCTGCTTAACAGGACTTCAGGTAATTCATTGATGTAAATGCCTTGCCGGGTGCATCCCTCCCATATATAGATTGCATGAGTACCAAAATAGGGCGTGTCGGCAGGCTGATAGATGTGATTAATCAGGAGGGCGCTTTCTCCAGCGGGGATATCGCACAATGAGATTCTGTCGGGATAACCCGGATAGCACTCTACCGTTTGTCGTACTGCATGGTGTTTTCTCAGATATTCATCGCTCTGTCCAAAAAGATGAGCAAATTGCCCGGCGTTCAGGCCAGTAATTTGGTATTTCATAGCATCCCTCTCTTTTCACCGTAACACCGCGAATAATGACGTTATCGAATACTGTGAGGAGAAACTCGCCGTTATCGGTCAGGGAATTTATGATGTGACCGTCCGACAGTGGCAGGCGAGTGCTTCATCAGCTGCGAACTTCTCAGATGCTGGCTGATATCTTCACACAAGTGCTAAGGCCTCACATCCCGACGGCGGCGCTCAAATTACTCTGTTCCCTCTCACTCTTTCCCGTTCTCCTGTCGTCACTTCATTAAAAAGATCGCTGAACTCCACCCGGTAACGACATACTCGTCACATAAACTAAGGTTGACGAATACTTTTTTGTGACAAATAACACAACCTGATTACATCTTCCGGCGGGAAAGAATTTTTATCGTGATAATGGTTTTACTCAGTACATTACAGTTTTACAGAGTAAAACAAAACGCTTTGCGGATTGCACGTAAAGCGATGACAAAATTGTGAGGATCATCATGTCTGAAAAACAGCACATCACGACTTTCTCTGCCGATATTGAGCAGCAGACCGTTAAGAAGGTGGTCTGGCGCATTTTGCCCTTCCTGATTGTTTGTTATCTGATTGCCATTATCGATCGCGGCAACATTGGGATGGCTTCGTTGCAGATGAACGAAGATTTAGGGTTGTCGAAAGCGGTATTTGGTTTTGCGAGTAGTCTGTTTTTTGTCGGTTACTTCCTGTTTGAAGTACCCAGCAATCTGGCCATGCAGAAAATTGGCGCAAAGATTTGGATCTCTCGCATCATGGTGTCGTGGGGTATCATCTCTGTCTGTACCGCCTTTGTTGAAAGTGCCAATACACTCTATATATTGCGCTTTTTACTGGGTGCCGCTGAGGCCGGATTTTTCCCTGGCGTCATTCTTTATCTGACTTACTGGATCCCCGGAAAGTACCGAGCACGCGTGATTGCTACCTTTATGGTGGCCATTCCTGCGGCGAACTTTATTGGATCGCCCATTTCTGGTCTGATTTTGTCACTGGATGGCTGGTACGGTATGCGTGGCTGGCACTGGTTATTTATCCTGGAAGGTATTCCGGCGGTCATTCTGGGAATTGCAGCCTTCTTTTTACTGAGCAATCGTCCCACGAATGCCAGTTGGTTAAATCAGGAACAAAAAGCGTGGCTGAACAGCACTCTCGAAGCCGAAAATGCGAAGAAGAAGGCGATAGGTCATATCTCTTTGTGGCAGTTGCTGCGTCACAAACATATCTGGGTGATGGCGCTGATTTATGCAGGCGCGTCTGCGGCGGGCTCAACGCTGAGCGTCTGGTCTCCGCAACTGCTTAAATCGTTTGGACTGGATAACTTCACCACCGGTTTAGTCAATGCGATTCCCTACGGCCTGGCCTCCATTCTGATGATTATCTGGGGGAGAAGTTCTGACCGCAGCGGCGAGCGTCGCTGGCACACCGCGTTAACGCTGTTCTTAATTGCAGGTGGCCTGCTGTCAGCCTTTATCACCAATAGTCTGACCGGCAGTGTAGTGATCCTGTCGCTGGTATTAATCGGAGCCTACTCAATGAAAGGACCTTTCTGGGCGCTGGCATCGGGATGGATGTCATCGACTACCGCTGCAGCGGGTCTGGCGGCTATCGGTGCGATGGCGAATCTGATCGGCGGTGGGGTGATGGTCAACGTTTATGGCATTATCAATCAGGCGACCGGCAGCCATACGCTGGCTATGGTGCCACTGGCTATCCTCTGTGGCATCGGGGGCATTGCCGTGCTGGTCATGGGCCGCAAAAAAGAGTTAACCATCGACGTTGAAAATAGCGCTTCGTCAGTCAGTAAATAAAGTAATCTCGCCTGCAGACGCTTAGCAGCGCGTCTGCAGGTGGGTTCTTCCGGCTTTATCTCTGCCATATAAACATTCCACATCCTGTCATTACCTGAATCAGTCTGCTGGTTGTTGATGTCTGTTATGTGTCAGATGCGGAAATAACTTACCTTTGGGGATTTACTGACAATACCCAGTTAAAGAACGTTCAGAACTGTTAAGCATGATATCAATAAAGGCGCGTACAGCAGGATTTGAACGCCTGCTCGCATGCCATACCGCAGAAATATTATGCCGCTCTACTGAAAAATCAGTAAGAAGGGGTACTAACTCCCCGCGCTTAACCCAGGAAGCAGCCATAAAACTCGACACCATGCCTATTCCGGCACCGGCCGCCACAGCCGCGATAACGGCCTCGCTTGCATCGACGATGACAGCAGATGATGGCACAATTTCAATCTCCCGCTCGCCAACCCGGAACGGCCAGCGAAAAATCTGCCCCGTATTTTGATATCGCAAATTAACCGTTTTATGCCCGATAAGATCATTGGGGTGTTCGGGTTCCGGGCATCGGGTCAAATAATCTGGCGAAGCATAACAACCTATCTGATAGGGTGACAAACGACGCGACAGAAGATTTGAATCTGCGAGGTCGCCGATCCGGATGGATATATCAATACTCTCGTCAATAATGCTAATTACGCGATCACTCAGCTTTAAGTCGATTGTCACTTTAGGATGAAGTGCACAGAATTGCGGAAGGAGAGGCGCGATCACATGAACACCAATCGGAAACGATGCCGCAATGCGTAACGTTCCCGCTGGCTCCTCTCGCGATCGCATGGCGACCTGCTCAAGCTCCTCAGCATCGCGTAATAACTGCAGCGTGCGCTCGTGCAGTTCACGACCTTCAGCAGTCAGCACCAGCGAACGGGTGGTTCGGGTGAACAATGTGACGCCAAGACGCTGCTCCAGTCTCTGGATACTTTTACTTATCGCGGAAGGGGATACTGCCAGCGAGCGAGCGGCAGCGGTAAAAGCTGCCGAGCGATCCCGCACGAGCGAATGCAATCAGACCTGTTAGTCTTTCAAAGATTATTTGTTCCTTCATGGCAATATTAAAGCGAAATCCAGCCCCATTATCAATCATCACAATTGGTCATATTCTGGCACCTGAATCTGTGTTGGAGTGAAATTGCCATGACTGAAATGATGAAAGCAGTACAGCTACATGCGTTTGGTGGCCCGGAGAATCTCAGGTATGAAGATGCACCCCGCCCAACTATCGGGGCTGACGAAGTCCTTGTGCGCGTGCATGCCGCAAGTCTGAACCCACCAGACTTGTATCTGCGTGATGGTTATCGGGCGCTTCCGCCTGAGTGGCGGCCCGAACCCCACTTTCCCTTAATCCTGGGAACGGATGTTTCAGGTGTTATAGAAGCCGTGGGCGAAAATGTTTCCGCATTCAGCACCGGAGATGAAGTCTATTCAATGGTGCGTTTTCCTGATGGGGTAATGGCCGGTAGTGGAGCTTATGCCGACTATGTAAGCGTTCCTGCATCAGAGGTGGCGTTAAAACCTCATGGAATAGACCATATCCAGGCAGCGGGTGCCCCGATGTCACTGCTCACCGCGTGGCAATTTCTTGTCGACGTCGGCCATGATGCGCCCAATCCGTTTCAATCTTTCAACCATAAACCGGTTCTGCTTGAAGGCCAGACGGTGATGGTTAACGGTGCAGGAGGTGGCGTAGGGCACATTGCTGTTCAGATCGCGAAGTGGAAGGGTGCGAGAGTCATTGCCGTCGCTTCTTCCCGTCATGAAGTGCTTATGCGCGAACTGGGCGCAGATGATTTTATCGACTACACCAAAGTAGCCGCTGAGAATGTAGTGAAAAACGTCGATCTGGTTATTGATGCTGTTGGCGGAAAGCATATAGAGCGCTTTTTTAAGCTGCATCAGACAGGGCGGAGCACTATTTCTGGTGAATCCTTTGAGTTTTACCGGGCAGACTGAGGCCGCTCAAAAAAGGGATTACTGTGTCAACAATGCAAGTGCGTTCAAGTGGTCTGCAGCTATCCGAAGCGGGGCTTTTACTGGAAAAAGGCATTATCAACGTCGTGATTGACAGCACCTATCCGTTAGCCATGGCATCAGCCGCACATCAACGTGCTTCGTCAGGAAGCATCCAGGGCAAAATTGTGCTGACTAACTTCTGATTACCCCATCCCTGATCAGCCATTTTCTGAGGGCGAATAGTAGTCAGTTAAAGGAAAAATAAGATGCTTATCATTTCCGGTTATATGTACATTGATCCTTCTGTCCTGGAACAATTTATGGGAGAACTTAACTTATTGGCAAATGCCGTTCGACAACGTGATGGAAACCTTTCATATAACGCTGCCGTAGAGGACTATCAGACCGGAAGATTGCTTATATCAGAACAATGGGTGGATCAGGACGCGCTCAATGCCCATCTTATAAAAACCGACACGGTAGAGTTTATCAACCGATGGCAGGGAAAAATGAAGGGGGAACTCTTCAAATATGACGCCTGTGACGAGAGAGGGCTTATGGATGGGTAAATAAAAATCTTATTAAAATCGAGAGTGCTTTATTATCAAGCCTCGGATCTGTGAGTAATCTCTCTTCGCTCATAGCAGGCATAAGCCTGGACGATGGTCCGCTTTGTGCCAGAAGCGGACATCAGAGGCTTAAGCAGCAAGGATATTTTTCGGAGCTGAGGAGACCGGATCTGTCAGATAAATATATTGAGTGATATTTAACTGCTTTCATCTTTTGCAAAACTGGCGTTTAGTCTTTTCAGCACTTCACTTATGCCCCTGCTGACAATCCGATCCTCCCGCATTACTGTCCCCAGAGTCCGGTGAAGCGAGGGCGTCACAGAGTAAAGGCTGAGACCCTGACTTTCTTCCATACCAGCAACGGACATAAGGGGAACGATGCTGTAGCCCAGACCGGAACGTACCATTCTTTTGATTGCTTCAATACTGCCAAGTTCCATCACAGGGCTGGCAGTATGCCCGGCATACCGGAACCATTCGTCGATTAGTGCGCGTGTCCCGCTTCCGGGTTCAAAGATAATCAGCGGCAGTGACAAAAGGGCGTCGGGAGACAGCGGGTTCGCACTCTGCTCTGATGCATCCTTTTCCATGATAACAACAAACTCATCAGTACCCAGCGGGCTTACGCTCAGGCATTTGCCGGTTACTGGAAGCGTTACAAGTCCAATGTCTATACGATTCTCTCCTACGCTCCGAACAATATCGGAAGTATTGCCCGTGCGTACGTCTACTTTCAGCAGGGGATGTGCTTGTCGCAGCTGTTGCAGTAAGGGAGGCAGAAGATGAATACAGGCTGTTGCACCAGTGCCAACAGTAACGGTGCCGGTGATGTCGTCTGAATGCAGAGACACCGATTCAATGGCCGTATTTACCACTGAATCAATTTTCATACAGTGCTCAGAAAAAGTCAGCCCGGCAGGAGTGGGCCTTATCCCCCCGGCTGGTTCTCTCAATAAGCCGGACATGGAGTGCCTGCTCCAGCTGTCTTATCTGCAGGCTGACAGCAGGCTGTGATAGTCCGAGAGCTTCTGCCGCTCCGGAGAAACTGCCCCGGCTGATGACCATCCTGAAAGTAGCAAGGTGATCAAGGTTCAGGTTTGCCATGCCAAAGTTTTCCTTATACCGCTGATAAGTCCCGCGGCCTGTCTGAAATTATTTACCCGGGTTAATCTTTGTTTCTGACCGGATAAAGAGCAATACCGATGGAAATAAATGAAGCAGATGAAAGACATATTACTGCTATCCAGCAGATTTATGCTTATCACGTATTACATGGCACCGCCACTTTTGAAACCGAACCGCCAGATGTACCTGAAATGGCAGCCCGCCTGAAAAAGGTGCGTTCAGCAGGACTGCCCTGGTTTGTGGCGGTTGATGATGGGCAAGTCCGGGGATACTGCTACCTGTCATTTTACAGGGAACGGCGCGCCTACCGGTTTACCCTGGAAGACTCAGTCTATATTGACGCCACTTGTCAGGGGCGGGGCTACGGCAAAATGCTGTTATCCCGTGCGATAGCCTGGGCAGAAGCCCGTGACTTTCGCCAGCTCGTGGCCGTGGTAGGTAATAGCGAAAATACTGCCTCCCTTGCCCTGCACCGCGCCGCAGGCTTCAGCATCACTGGCACACTCAGTTCGGTAGGATTCAAGCACGGGCGCTGGCTCGATACGGTCATTTTGCAGCGCACGCTTGGACAGGGCGACTCCACGCTTGCGGAGAGCATAGTTTGACAGCCGGACATCTGACAGGCCGCAGCATTTTCTGTATCGGTATGACACAGCTTATTAACTGGGGTATTACGTTCTACATGCCGGGTGTTTTCGGAGCCGCCATCATGGCGGAGACGGGCTGGTCTCCCGTGGTGACATTCTCTGGTCTGACCGTTGCCATGCTGGTTATGGGGCTGGTTTCACCGCTGACCGGTTCCGTCATGGCCCGGACCGGAGGACGCATGATGATGATGGCGGGAACCTTCGCCATAACCATTGGGTGTTTTCTGATGGCGATTACCCATTCCACGGTGGCATGGATTGCGGTTTGGGTCCTGACGGGAGTCGGCATGCGCCTTGCCTTATATGACGCTGCGTTTGCCCTGCTTGTGGAAACCGCAGGTGCAGGGGCCCGAAGGGCAGTCTCTCTGGTTACACTGCTGGGCGGCCTCGCGTCAGCTGTGTTCTGGACTGCTGGCGCGGCCCTGCTGCACATTACCGACTGGCGGCATGCCTTACTCGTTTACGGGTGTGCGGGTCTGGTGGGCCTGCTTTTTCTGACCGCCGTTCCGGCAGGCCGTCGGGTAAAACCTCCCGCTGCTGGTCGATCTGAGCTTCCGGCGGCAGGGACCGCAGAGGAACGAAAAGGATTTATCAGCGGCCTGTGGTATGCCGCCCTGATAGCGCTGCTCAGCTTTGTCTCCACCGGCGTGTCTACGCATTTCCCCCAGATACTGGCCGCTTATAGCATGCCTGCCCTGGCCGGCATGCTTTGGGGCGTGGGACAGGTGAGTGCCCGCCTGCTGGACGTGGCCTCCGGCGCACGAATCTCCGCACTACGCCTGAACCTTATTACCGGTATCCTGCTGCCACTCTGTTTTATGACCGGCCTTGCGGGGTACGTTACGCCTGTGGCTACAGCCCTCTTCGTCCTGGGTTATGGAGCCGTGAACGGACTGTGCACGGTCGTGAAGGCCTTACTTCCTCTCGTGCTGTTTGATCCGCAACATTACGCCCGCAAAACAGGCATGCTGTTATCACCAGGATTTTTTCTCGCGGCACTTGCCCCTTCTGCTTATGCCATGCTGCTGGAACGGGACGGCGTAGGCGGTACGCTGCTTATTTCAGCTTTCCTGACACTGTTCATTACGGCGATTTCCGTAGTGCTCTGGCGACGTCATTCCGGCTCAGGAGTACAGAGCCGTGATTAGAAAATACTACATCTGCCCGGGAAAAACGTTTGATACGGTTCGCGATACTATCAGGATTTGATCTGGATAAATCCGTATCTTGTGTTTTCGCTTTTCGCACATATCGGACTTTATCTGATGCAGATATCCGCTTTGTGCCAGAAGCGGACATCGGATAATAATTTATGTTAATATTTAGAAGAAGAACATTCAGCCATAATAACCTCCTGAATTACAGTCATTAATTTTCATTTATGCAGCCTTAAAATCAAATCTATTTTTGCACTTTTAATTTTACAGTCATGGGAAGATTCCTGGCAGGTTTGCCCTTTTCAAAACGCCATTTTGATACGGCTGTTATTACAGCATTATCGAACAAGTGGTCTGGTGTAGACTCGATAATTCTCATCTGGCTTACCCTGCCTTCTGCATCAACGTCAAAGTTAAACTTAACCATACCTTCTATCCGGTTCTTAGCCGCATAGTATGGGTAAACGGGTCGATCTTGTCGAAGGGGCTTGGGTTGTTCAACTTTAACAGGTGAATAAGTAGTACATGCATTAAGTACAAGAACAGCCAGAATCATCATAAACCCATACATAACAATATCCTTTTGTTGATAAACATTATCATTATACTTAAACATCAACGGAAGGACATTTGCTGAACTCATCGAATATCGCGTTATAATCCAAAAAAACAGTGGATATAACCCCAATAAATCCTGCTCCCGTCTTGCTGCAAACTAGTCATCCGCTCCTTGCTCATAGCGGACATATCCTTCATAACACATGCCCTTCAATTAACACTTCAATGAAACCGCTGCAGGCAGCTACCTCATTCAATACGCGGGAAGAGTCGTTAACGATTGAAGGGTAATAAACCCATTTATGTGGGCGAAGGAAGTAAGCCAGGACGGCATAGAACAGAATAAGATTCGTGTCGGAAAACCTGGCAGGTAAGCATTACGCTCTATTGCAGCAGATTTACCTATTAACCAGCCGACCAGAAAGCGCTGTTACCTGTCTGCTCGGCTGGAGAGGGCGGTTCAGGCTACCGGACTTTCATTTTTCAGTGGTTCTGCCAGTACGTTTAATATGTTACTGGCCGCGACGGTGCCCATCTTCACGTAGGAGTTATCACTGACGCCGCCGATGTGTGGCGACAGAATCACATTTCCAACACTCTGCCAGATATGCGGCGCAGTCAGGGGTTCAGTGGCAAAACTGTCCAGTGCGGCCCAGGCGACAGTGCCTTTATCCAGCGCGGCTAACAGCGCTTCTTCATCAATGAGACCACCGCGCGCCGTGTTCACCAGGATGGCGCCTTTTTTTAAACAGAGCCAGTTTCTCAGCGTTAATCATCTGTCGCGTCTGTTCGGTTAACGGGCAGTGCAGCGAAATGACATCTGCCTGTTGCAGCAGGTCGTCAAGTGAGGAGGATTCACACTCATCAGGAAAGGTTCTGGCAAAAGGATCATAAGCGAGCACCTTCATGCCAAAAGCACGGCCAATACGGGCAACACGACCGCCTATGGCACCAAGCCCTACCAGACCCAGCGTTCTGCCCTCCAGCTCCACTGACTTATGGGTCGATTTGTCCCAGTGTCCCTGGCGCATGCGTTGATCAAGCGGTATCACCGATTTTGCACAGGCTAAAATTAACGCCCAGGTATGCTCGGCCACGGCCGCTGCGTTGGCCCCCGGGGCTGACTGAACACTGATATGACGTTCAGCCGCCGCCTTTTGGTCGATAACGTCAATGCCGCTGCCGTGTTTGGAAATAACCCGCAGGTCAGGCGCGGCATCCATAATGCGGGCGTTGATTTTTCCGTATCGGACGATAATCGCCACAGGATTATGCTGCTGGCAGAGCTGGAACAGGCTATCTTCGCTGGGCTGTTTGCCGGCATAAACAATGCTGAAGTCACTAAGTAGGTTTACTGCCTGCGGTGCCAGGTCATTACCCGTCACCAGGATCACGGGAGAAGAGGTTGTCATCAGAGCGTCTCCCCATCGTCCAGCATGCCAGCGGTTTGCAGGGCTTTTTCTAACCACGGCGCGCGAAGGTCGCCATCACGAATGGCTGCGATACGGCTGGTTTCGAAATCGAGTTTTTTCTGGGCCAGTTCGAGCAACGCAGGAACGTCTTCACGCGGCAGAACCACCACGCCATCAATATCCCCGATGACGAGATCGCCTGGCTGAATGGCTGCGCCCGCCACAGAAACAGGGTAGTTGACCCGTCCCGCAATGGACTTGGTCGGGCCGCAGGGATTCAGGCCCGCAGAGAAAACCGGAAAGCCGTTCGCGCTCAGTGCATCGGCGTCACGCACCGCACCATCAATAATAATTCCGGCGATGCCGGAGGCTTCTGCCTGGGCGGACATTATCTCACCGATTAATGCACAGCTGATATCGCCTTTGCCATCGACCACAATGACATCGCCCGGCTGGGCAATCGCCAGCGCGGCGTGGATCGCCAGGTTGTCGCCCGGTCTCACCTCGACAGTGATAGCCGGTCCGGCGACTTTCATTGTGGGGGGACACAGGTTTTACGCGACCGTGCAGCGTTCCGCGTCGTCCGGCAACATCAGCAAGGATCGCCGCCTGAAACTGAGCAGCCTGTTTTACGCGCTCTGGTGCGATACGGATAATGTCGCGATTGATGAAGGTATTCTCTGCATGGGGCATAGATTAATCCTCTTTGTTTTACCAGGCACAACTAAGTTGTACAATATAAAACTACTATATCGATGTTAATTGAGTTCGCACCAGTGTTAAGCATTCATTTGTGATGTAAATACGATGTGAATCACAAATTGCGCGGTAAACTGCCTGCCGTCGCAAACAGGAGGACGTACCGATGGGGAATGAAGGCGTAATTGCCGTAGAAAAAGCGCTGGCGCTGCTGGATTGTTTCAGGCCTGGTGAGGAATCACTGACGCTGACCGCGCTGGCGCAGCTTTCGGGGTACCATAAAACGACAGTTTATCGTCTGATGAACTCACTTGAGCGCATGAACTATGTCATTCGTCGCGACAATGGCGTTTATACCCTGGGGCCAAGACTGCTTTATCTGGGCAAGCTCTATGAACAGTCCTTTCATCTGGCCAGTATCGTTCAGCCTGAACTTCACGCACTGGCGACTGCGACAGGCGAAAGCGCCACATGGTATGTGATTGAAAACGGTCAACGACTCTGTCTTTTCAGAGCGGAGCCCTCTGAAGGACTGCGTGAAACACGTCTGCCCGGCACTTATCTGCCGCTGGATAATTCGGCCATCGGGCAGGTGCTTCGTTACTGGGGGGCTGAATGAACCTCTGTTTGACTCTGTACCTGAACTCCCGTTGTTCACGTCAGGTATTCGCGATCCGCATATCGCGGCATTCTCCGTACCGGTGTTTGGTGAAGGTAACAAACTGCTCGCGGCGCTGGCATTAACCGGTCCGGCTTCACGCCTGACGCAGTCGATGCGCGACAGTGAGATGGGAAAACTGATGAAAGAGGCAGCGTGCAGGCTTTCGGTAAAATCAGGCGCACATAAAGTGATGTGTGATAACGTTTATAAAATTTAGTCGTCTTGCCTGGCCATGACCGGGATGTATCAGTTGCCGCATCCGTGCTGCGTTTTACGGTTTGCGGGCGGGAACCGATGGAGTATCGCTAATGACTTACAGCATGCTGGCGTGCCTGATTATGGGATCATGAAAGCCTCCGCGCCTTAAGTTGAGGCGAAACATCACGCCACCTCTGACATCTCTTGCTAAGCGCTCTTTGTGCGAGGCTTTTTTACACCCGGATTTTACATCAGGTGTTAAAAGACTCGCAGCCTCATGAAAATTTCCCCGCTTTAGTACCTCAACATGAATTTCCTTCATGTTCGTTGAAATTTAATCACTTTTTTTCAACCGTGTGTTGAGGCATAAAGTAAGAATTGTTAATAACTTTGAGTCATATGAATAGTTGTAAAGGGATAGCCACGCTGGATAACCCTTAACAGCAACAACGCATATCAGCGACCAGGATACCCGATAGCGATGAACAACTTAGCCTTTACCCTCAAGCGCATTCGTTTCGACGAAAACTATAATCCTTCGAAAAATACGCGGGCGACGACTAACTTCGCTAATTTAGCGCGCGGCGAAAAACGTCAGGAAAACCTGCACAACGCCCTGGTGATGATCGACAATCGTTTCAACTCTCTGGCGCACTGGGACAATCCAAAGGGCGACCGCTACTCAGTTGAACTTGAGATTATTTCTGCTGAGCTGAATCTTCGTCCCGGAAGCAGCGACGAAACGTTCCCGGCGATTGAGATTTTAAAAACGCATATCGTGGATCATAAAACCGGTCAGCGCACCGAGGGGATTGTCGGCAATAACTTCTCTTCCTATGTGCGTGATTATGATTTCAGCGTTGTTCTGTCAGAACATAACAAAGGTCAGACTGAATTCAGCCTGCCGGATGATTTTGGTCAGCTGCATGGCAATATTTTCAAAAGTTTCGTGAACTCAGCGGTCTATAAAGAGAACTTCAGTAAATCGCCGGTTATCTGCCTGAGTGTATCGAGCAAAAACACCTACGTGCGCACCGGTAATCAGCATCCGGTATTGGGCATTGAATATCAGCAGGATGAACCTTCCCTGACTGACTTCTATTTCGGAAAAATGGGTCTGAAAGTGCGTTTCTTCATGCCGCAGGGCAGTGTTGCGCCGCTGGCTTTCTATTTCCACGGTGACCTGCTCAGCGATTACACCAATCTCGAGCTGATCAGCACCATCAGCACCATGGAAACTTTCCAGAAGATCTATCGCCCTGAAATTTACAACGCGAATTCTGCTGCGGGACAGTGCTATCAACCCACGCTGCAGCATCAGGATTATTCGTTAACCCGGATTGTTTACGATCGCGAAGAACGCAGCCGCCTGGCCGTCGAACAGGGTAAGTTTACTGAGACGCATTTTATAAAGCCGAATCAGACACTTCTCGCGCAATGGTCTGCTGAATTCGTTCTTTGATTAATTAAATATAGAAGGTCACCTGCTATGAAAACCTTATTACCGACATCTACTGCTGGCAGCTTGCCTAAACCCTCCTGGATTGCGCAGCCAGAGGTGCTCTGGTCACCCTGGAAACTGCAGGATGAAGAGTTAGTTGACGGCAAAAGAGATGCGTTGCGTCTGTGTCTGGACGATCAGGTTCGGGCCGGTATTGATATCGTCAGTGATGGCGAGCAGACCCGTCAGCACTTCGTGACGACGTTTATTGAACACCTCAGCGGTGTGGATTTTGAAAAGCGTGAAGTGGTTCGAATCCGTAATCGCTATGATGCGAGCGTCCCGACCGTGGTGGGTGAAGTCTCACGTCAGAAGCCCGTGTTTGTTGAAGATGCGAAAATCCTGCGTAAGCTGACCGATCGTCCTATTAAGTGGGCGTTGCCGGGTCCGATGACGATGATCGATACCCTTTATGACAATCACTATAAAAGCCGCGAAAAACTGGCCTGGGAATTCGCAAAGATTCTGAATCAGGAAGCCAAAGAATTAGAAGCCGCTGGCGTGGATATTATTCAGTTTGATGAACCTGCGTTTAACGTCTTTTTCGACGAAGTGAATGACTGGGGCATCGCCGCGTTAGAGCGCGCCATCGAAGGTCTGAAGTGTGAAACCGCGGTTCATATCTGCTACGGCTACGGCATTAAAGCGAATACCGACTGGAAGAAAACTCTGGGCACAGAGTGGCGTCAGTACGAAGAGGTCTTCCCAAAATTACAGCGTTCGGCTATCGATATTGTCTCACTGGAGTGTCAGAACTCGCGGGTTCCAATGGATCTGATCGAGCTGATTCGCGGTAAAAAAGTCATGGTCGGTGCCATCGACGTGGCAACCCATACCATTGAGACACCTGAAGAAGTGGCGAATACGCTGCGCAAAGCGCTGCAGTTTGTGGATGCTGAAAATCTCTATCCTTCAACCAACTGCGGCATGATTCCACTGCCGCGTCAGGTTGCTAATGGCAAACTGCATGCGTTAAGTGCGGGCGCTGAGATTGTCCGCAGAGAGATTCTGGGGAAATAATCTTTCCCTGAGCAGATTCAGTCCGGCTGGCGATTTGATTTCTGAAAGGCGATCAATAGCCGGACTGAGTGACAATCATCCCTCTGCCAATGGTCGATTTACTCAGGGATTTATGCCGTCTGCCTGCTCAGGCAGGCCGGAGTACGATAACGGCATATCGACAGCCCTGAGTCGTTTTATTTCTGAACACGCAATCAGCCGGATCGCCCAGTTCCAGACAGTCGCCAGCAGCCATCTCATAGGTGCTGGAACCTGCTTCAAAAGTCAGTGTCCCTTCAATTACCCATATCAGCTGGCGTCTTGAAACATAGGAGATTGCCGGCATCGGCACAGCGGTATTTGCCGGCAGTTCGACACTGACCAGATCGACCGGCATCTCGCCCGGTGAAACGTGGCGACGCAGATAGCCGGTTTCCGGATCCTGCCACACCGGCTGATTTTCATGCCTTACCAGCGTCCCGGTTTGCACTTCAGTCTGAGCAAGCAGCTGAGAGATGGTCATATCAAACGAGCCTGAGAGGCGCGCTAACAGAACCGCCGTCGGGCTGCTCTCCCCACGCTCAATCTTATGGATCATCGCTCGTGAAACGCCTGAGTTATCAGCCAGCTCGGTAAGTGACCAGCCGCGTTTTTCCCTTTCTTCTTTTACCTTCTGACCGATGCGGATGTTCAGGCTGTCTTCTTTGCTGGACTTTTTATCTAACATAATGGATAACTATCATAGTGAACAATTCATCTACTTTAGTGAGTGAGCAAAGGGGTGTCCACCATGATTATCCGTGCGGCTGTAGAAAGCGATGCTGAAATCATCGCAGAGATTTATAACGATGCGGTGCTTAACACCACAGCCATCTGGAATGAAAATCGTATTGATGTGGCTAACCGCATCACGTGGATAAACAGCCGCCAGCAGGCCGGTTTTCCTGTGATTGTGGCGACAGACAAAGATGATACCGTGCTGGAATATGCCTCTTATGGTGACTGGCGTCCCTGGGACGGATATCGTCATACGGTTGAGCATTCGGTTTACGTTCATAAAGATGTACGAGGTAAAGGCGCGGGTGCCGCCCTGATGCAGGGGCTTATCCAGCTTGCTCGCGAAGCCGGGAAGCACGTTATGGTGGCGGCGATTGAATCGGAAAATGCAGCATCCATAGCCCTGCATAAAAAACTGGGATTTATTGAGTCTGGCAGAATGACGGAGGTTGGAACTAAGTTTGGACGCTGGCTGGATTTGACATTTTTGCAGCTGCGTCTGGATGAACGTAAACGACCCTGAGTTGTCCCTTAAAGCGAATCCTTTGATGATACTTCCGGCAGGATGCCGATCCCCGCAGAAGAAAGCTATCTCTGGTAAATGTTTGATTGCTGCAGATCGTTTAAAGCGAGAAATGAAGCCGCAACGAACCAGGAGATAGCAAATTTGCACGTCAGCCGATATAACAGATAAATAACAACCCATCGCTGAGGACATCATGGCGCTTTCGCACGAATTAATCCTGATCTTCACCACCTACTTTGTCGCTACAGCCAGTCCCGGGCCAAGTAATATGGCGATAATGGGAACGGCAATGAAAAAGGGCAGGGGGGCCGCACTGGCGCTGGCTGCGGGTGTCGTGAGTGGTTCGATGCTCTGGGCGCTGCTGGCCGCCTGCGGTGTGCTGACCGTGCTGGCCACCTTCGCACAGTTGCTGATCGTGCTAAAAATTGGCGGAGGGTTATATCTGTTATGGCTGGCGTTTAAAGCCGGCAAATCTGCGTTACGCCGCACTGAGGCCAGCGATTTTAAAGCCAGCGATGAGCGGGTCGCATATGGCAGACTGTTTCGTCAGGGTATCCTGATGCATATCGGCAATCCCAAAGCGATTCTTACCTGGGTGGCCATTATGTCGTTTGCACTGAAGCCGGATGTGGTCGCCGCCACGCTGCCGATAATCATCTGCGGCTGTGCGGTGATTTGCGTGGTTGTGTTCGGCGGTTATGCTCTGCTGTTCTCAACCGCCATGATGGGCGCATTCTACCGTCGCATTCGTCGCGGACTCGATGCGCTATTAGCCTGCTGCTTTGCGCTGGCAGGGCTGAAACTGGTATTCAGCCGCAGTTAATACTGATGAAGGTGTACGAGGGGTTATCCGCTTCTGGCTCAAATCCGCAAAAGATCATGTAATGAGCTGGAGCGGCATTAAATTAACAAGGTTGCGGTAGCGCTTCAGCAGCCCCTTACTTTAACACCACTATGATCAGGCAAGTAGTCAGACAAACCAGGAATCTAAGTGAACAGGATGATGAAATGAAAGGCGCATGTCTGTGTGAAACCGTTGCTTTCGAAATATCAGTAACCCCCACGCGCTATTACCGTTGTCACTGTTCTTTGTGCAGAAAACAGAGTGGAACCGGCTATAACCTGGCAACGATCGTAAAAGAGAGTGACTTTAGCTGGATTTCCGGTGAGAGCAAGATCGCGTCATGGCGCAAACCCACCGGTTATCGCAACGATTTTTGCGCCAGCTGTGGCTCCACAGTGCCTAACCGGTTGCGTGGCAGACCTTATATCTGGCTTCCGGTTGGTTTACTCAGTGAGCCTGCCGATATGCAGTGCACAGGTGATTATTGTACTGATGACGCCATGCCCTGGGACACAATTCGTTCCGAGACAAATCATGCCGGGCCGGTAGAATCGCTGGACTCTCTTCTGACGAGCTTAAAGCTTATTGATTGATGGCAGTGGTGCTTCTTTGTTATTCAAAAAGGGTTACTGAGTCAGAACGACCCCATTAACGGAAAACACACATTATTCCGACAGCCTGTGTTCATCGATCATTATTCGTTAGCTGTAATCCCCAGTAGTCAGAACAGGCTTTAACATCGCGGGGAGAAGGAAGCAGAAGTTTTGGCAGTCTGACCTGGTCGTAAAGCTTTTTATGGTGCTTTCGATTTTGCGGGGCAGTACGGAGAATATATTTCAGCATCTCCAGGCTCATCGGCTCTCTGCCCATCCCCAGACCGCCAATACGCGGCGTGGATGAATAACATCTGCGAATGTAGCGCAGAAGTGCCACTGTCACTTTTACATCCAGCAGAATTAAGCCTGTGGCACGCGCGAATCGTTCTTCAATGCATTTGGTGTAATTACCCTCCATCACCCATCTTTCCTGACTCACCGCCTCAGCATGCAAACGAAGAAATTCTGCCGGTGCTCTGGGCACCCATTGACTGTCCGGAATATGGTGAAGCTGATCCAGATGAACTGCTGGTAGATCTGTTTTGCGAGCAATGGCCTCAGCTAAGGTCGATTTTCCGCTGTTCGATGGACCCATAATACAAATGCGTGGCCCAAGCGCGTCTAATGGAAGTGCACTATTCACAACGTTTCCTCTGAATTAACCCTGTCTGAAAATGGATAAATGCGTACTGCTCTGAAACTTTCCTGTGCACCCCGCAAAGTCTTAAACGCTGCCGGGAGCCGTTGGCTGGTCAGCCTGGGGATTCTGAACCTTTTCTGGATCAAAGTCAGGCTGCAGCGGCCATGATAGCCAGACTTGCCCTGAGCCGTCTTAACCCAGGCAGCAATAAGATTTCGGTAAAGATTGGTTACATTTTGCCGATAAATTGTTCAACCAATCAAACCGTAGAGGGCATTATGGGGTTAATCAATGGCGTGACAACAGAGGTGGCAAGAGGATATTTAGCCACGCTCACCGTAACAAACAGATCTGAGAACACGACTAAAGAAACTATTACCGGAAAAGAATTACCTGCCAGTGTGGTGGTGATCTCACCCGAGGCAAGAGCGCGCCTGGTGCAGGCTATCGCTGAGCCCATTACGGCAGAGCAGCAGGCTAAAAATTCAGAGGAACTGGCAAAGACAAAGTCATCCGGTCAGGGACCGTCCGTTAACCTTGGATATGCATTATTCAACGATCCCTACACCAGCTGGGACGCCAGAACTTTTACTCCACTTCTGAGTATGACAGCTGCTAATACGCAGACCGCTATGGATGAGTTTGCCGCTGCACTCCATGAGGTGCTGGCTGAAGGCCAGGTGGGCCGTAATCAGTACGATAATTCGGATACCTCGGAAGCCATGGCGCTGACCCTGACGCAGTCTAAGCTCCATAAACTGATTGAAAAATATGTCTCCGGCGATAACCAGAAGCAGGCGAATGACATTGCTGATGAGATGATAAGCGTCAAAGTCGCCATTCGTGAACGTCAGACGTTGCTGGGAGCACAGGATACGCTGGCGTTAGCCATACGTCATGGAACACGCGACATGCAGGAGAGCGCACATGACTATCTCAGCCAGGTTAAGAGCGCAACCGCACGGCCACAGGTGGAGCTGGCCGGGATGATGGAAGCCATGAAGTCGGGCCGTGATATGGACTCTGTCTTCAGCACCTTTGCCGATTTGATTCGTACCACGCCGAATCCTGACAACAAAGCACAGCCCTCCATTGATGGCGCACTCAGTCAACTGGAGGTTTATCGCCAGCAGTGGCAGGCGTTCACTGAAAAATACGCTTCTTAATGTTCTTATGATCCTGCAGGCAGCACCTCCGTCCCGGCGAAGCAATTTGCCTGAAAGCGGCGTCTGCAGGATCACCTCCTGACTTTACGCAGTCAGGCGCTGCGATGTGAGACTGTTAATCCCACGCGCTGTCAGCACTCCATCCAGATAGTGACCCTCTGCCAGAAACCACAGATACCGCCCTGGACAAAAAGCACAGATTACACATTTACAAATTTAAATGTGTAAATATAATGTCGCCTCTTCACACATCAGAGGATTTTTTGTCATGCCGTCACTTTTTACCCCCTTGAGTCTGGGCGACCTTCAGCTTCGTAACCGCATTGTACTGCCGCCGCTGACGCGCTGCCGCAGTGAACAACCGGGCAACATTCCCGGCGAGATGATGGTGGAGTACTACCGCCAGCGTTCCAGCGCGGGACTGATGATCACCGAAGGCACCCAGATTGAGCCTCGCGGGCAGGGCTATGCATGGACGCCGGGGATCCACAGCGAAGCGCAGATCGCCGGCTGGAAAAAGGTTACAGAGGCAGTACATCAGCAAGGGGCCACGATTTTCTGCCAGCTCTGGCATGTTGGCCGCGTGTCGCATAATGAACTGCAGCCGGGCAAGCAGGCACCCGTTGCCCCTTCAGCCATCGCAGCCGATAACGTCCGGGTATTTATTGAAACCGGGCCTGGCGCCGGCATATTGACCGCACCCAGCGAGCCACGCGCACTGACTACATCGGAAGTTAAAGAGATCGTAGAGCTTTGCCGACGCGCGGCGGAGAATGCCAAAGCGGCCGGTTTCGACGGTGTGGAACTGCATTCCGCCAACGGTTATCTGATTAACCAGTTTATTTCTGAGCACACCAACTTCCGTACGGATGAATATGGCGGATCTGCTGAGAATCGTCTGCGCTTCCTGCGTGAAGTCGTTGAGGCAGTCAGCTCAGTATTTGGCAGCCACCGCGTTGGCGTCAGATTTGCGCCTCTGTTTACCAGTACCGACGAAGAGCGCGTCTATCTCGGTCTGGTTGAAAGTGATCCACACGCGACCTACATCCGCGCAGCAGCCCTGCTGAACGAGCTGGAAGTTGGCTATCTCTCCATTGCTGAAGCCGACTGGGACAACAGCCCGGAGATGCCAGAGAGCTTCCGTGTCGCGCTGCGGGAAACATTCCGCTCTCCGATCATCTATTCGGGTCGCTACACGGCTGAAAAAGCACAGCATGTGCTGGAAAAAGGCTGGGGCGATCTGTTTGGTTTTGGCCGCTCATTTATCGCTAATCCCGATCTGCCGGCGCGGATTAAATCAGGATATCCGCTGAATGAGGTCGACCACGCCTCCCTGTATGGCGGCACTGAGAAAGGCTATACTGACTATCCATTTTACCCATCCTGATATTCTGTGAGGCGGCATGTCCCCCGAAAATGCCCTGAAGTTACTGTCCAACCCGACCAGAGTGGCAGTGCTGAAGTGGCTTAAAAATCCTGACGAAGCATTTGCGGGCTATACCCAGCTCTATCCCTTCGATCAGTATGGCGTCTGTGCCAGCCTCATACAGGACAAGGCGGGCTTATCACAGCCCGCCACCTCGTTATGCCTGAAAGCACTTCACAATGCGGGGCTGGTTGAAGCCAGCAAAGTCGGGAAATGGACTTACTATCGCCGCGCCGAACCGCGCATTCGTGAAATAACCGATGCGGTAACCCAATCGCTGCAGGCGCTTTAAAAGCGACGGCGTACAGGGTAATGTAGATGTCAGCGCCATCCTTCTGATGGTGATTTCACCGAACGCATTAACTCAGGGTCAGAAAATGTTTATGTCAGTTCTGTCTTTCACAACCGTCACCACCACCACCACCACCGCCTCTGGCGGCGGCGTGAGCGACTCTGTGACTGGCACCTGACACAACAGATTCTCACTCCCCGCCGAACCGGACGGGGAGCTGTTCTCCGTTCTTAAAACTGAATGGAGACAGGTCATGGTTACATCTGAAAGTGCACTTTTAATTATCGACATGCAGCAGGGCCTTTTTTAATGGTCCCGAGGCTCCCTTTGCCGCAAATTCGATCTTGTCGAACATCTCACTTCTCATTACTAAAGCCCGGGCTTCTGCCGTCCCCCCTCTTTTTCGCACGCCATATCGGCCCTGATGATTCCCCTTTTAATGAGCAAAGCCCGCTGACGCGCCTGATCCCGGAATTGCAGGTTAACCCGCAGAGTGATGTCGTCTTCACCAAAAGATATCCCAGCTGTTTCAGGGATACTGGCCTGCAGCTTCAGCTGAGGCAAAAGGGCATTAAGCAACTGGTGATTGCGGGGATGAAAACGGAGTTCTGTGTTGATACTACCTGTCGGGCAGCCCCGGAACTGGGTTTTAACGTTGTACTGATTTCCGATGCGCACACCACGGTTGATAATCCCCACTTCTCTGCGGAGAAGATTATTGCGCATCACAACCAGACGCTGGCGGGCCCCTTTGTGACGCTGGCAACCGCAACTGACTGGCATTTCGGTTCTGCCGGTTAAGTCCGATTTTCTTACCCGGTTCTATGCAGTCTGCTTGACGAAGCTGTCTGCTTAACTTACAACTAAATCCGTCAGGGGAGTCTCGCCAGAGAGACTGAGAGGCTAATAGCGCACCGCGCGGCTTAGCGACCCTTAGAACCTGACCCAGTTGATACTGGCGTAGGAAGACGGGTATCTCATCAGATACTTGCCGCAGGGGCGCATTCGCGACGTTCCTGCCTTTTCCCTCTGTATCACGGGTCTTCGTTAACGGATAACGAGGCCAAA
Source organism: Pantoea sp. 1B4 (assembly GCF_016925765.1). NCBI lineage: Bacteria > Pseudomonadati > Pseudomonadota > Gammaproteobacteria > Enterobacterales > Erwiniaceae > Pantoea > Pantoea sp. 1B4. Next base: position 323,546 of record NZ_JAEUWZ010000005.1, read on the forward strand.
TTGAAAAATCTCATCCTGAATCTTTCTTTTCCTGTCCGGTGGACACTATGAGCCGCTGGTCGGTGCTCGGCAGCGGCGTGGCCGGGCTTTGTGTCGCCACGCGGCTGCTGGAGCGGGGAGAAACGGTCGAAGTTATTACTCAGCCTGACTGCCGTGCGGCCTCGCACTGGGCGGGCGGCATGCTGGCGCCCTGGTGTGAAGCAGAAAGCGCACCGCCACAGGTGATCGAATGGGGCCAGCACTCGGCCAGTTGGTGGGCGAAACGCGTTGATGGCGTGGAACAGCAGGGCACGCTGGTGGTGGCTCCGCCGCGTGACAGCCGCGAACTCACGCGCTTCGCCAGCATGACGCAGCAGCATCAGTGGGTTTCACCCGGTGACATCGAACCCGCGCTGGAAAACCGCTTTGCCCGCGGCCTGTTTTTCGCCGCAGAGGCGCATCTCGATCCGCGCCGCGCCTTGCAGCAACTGCGTGACAAACTGCAACAGGCTGGTGTTCCCTTTCACAGCGGTAAACCCGGCGGCAAAATCATCGACTGCCGTGGCATCCACGCCACCGATCGGCAGCCAGCCCTGCGCGCCGTGCGGGGCGAAATGGTGATCCTGCACACATCCGACGTACAACTCTCCCGTCCAGTGCGGCTGCTGCACCCGCGCTTTCCCTGCTATCTGGTGCCGCGTGCCGGGGGGCCACTTCATGCTGGGAGCCACCATGGTGGAAAGTCACGATAGCAGCCCGATCAGCGCCCGGGCGATGATGGAATTGCTCAGCGCCGCTTACAGCCTGCATCCGGCGCTGGCTGAAGCGCGGATCGTGGAGAGCGGCACCGGTCTGCGTCCTGCTTACCGGCAGAACCTGCCAGAAGTCCGCTACGAAAATGACCGTTTCTCACTTAACGGCCTCTACCGCCACGGCTTTTTGCTGGCCCCGATCATGGCTGAAAAACTTATGCTGCAACTGACTCAGGAGATGACTCATGCGCGTTGAACTGAATGGACGCACGATTGAAACCGGCGCAACGACGCTGGCGGAGCTTATGGCGGAGCAGCAGATCGATCCGCGGACCGTCGCCACCGCGCTGAACGGGGAGTTTGTACCGCGTAGCCGCTATGCCAGCCAGCAACTTGAGGCGGGCAACCAGCTCGAAATCCTGTCACCCATGCAGGGAGGTTAACCATGTTCTATCAATTTACTCCGCAATCCCGATTTCTGCTCGGCACGGCCGGTTATCCGTCACCGGACATTCTGCATCAGGCGATCAACGCGTCAGGCGCGGAGATTATTACCGTCAGCCTGCGACGGGAAGGCAGTGAAGGCGGCGCTTTCCGCACGCTGCTGCAACAGCTCAACAAACGTATTCTGCCGAATACGGCGGGCTGCCACACGGTAAAAGAGGCGGTGACGACGGCGCAGATGGCGCGTGAACTGTTCGACACACCGTGGATCAAGCTGGAGGTGATTGGCCATGCCGACACGCTGCAGCCCGATCCTTTTGCCCTGGTTGAGGCTGCGCGGATTCTCTGCGCTGACGGGTTCCAGGTGTTTCCCTACACCACGGAAGATCTGATTGTCGGCGAAAAATTGCTGGAAGCGGGCTGTGAAGTGCTGATGCCCTGGGGCGCGCCGATCGGCTCCGGCCAGGGGCTGCGTAATATCGAGGGACTGCGCGCTATGCGTGCGTGGTTTAAAGATGTGCCGCTGATTATTGATGCGGGCATTGGCGCGCCTGGCCAGGCGGCTCAGGCGATGGAGATGGGTTTTGATGGCGTGCTGCTCAACACGGCGGTGGCAAAAGCGCGCGATCCGGTGCGCATGGCCGGTGCTTTTGCTGCTGCGATCCACGGCGGACACGAGGCGTTTCAGGCGGGATTGATGGAGCAGCGCGACATGGCGTCTGCCTCTACGCCCATTTTTGGTCTGGCACAATTCAGTTAAGGAGCAGCGATGGAGCGTTATCAGCGACAGACGATGTTGCCAGAGATTGGTGAGGCGGGGCAGCAGCGGCTGAGCAGGGCAAAGGTGCTGGTGGTGGGCGCAGGCGGGCTTAGTGCAACGCTGCTGCCGTTACTGGCAGGCGCGGGTGTGGGATTTATCCGTCTTTACGATGGCGATCGGGTTGAACTGCACAACCTCCACCGGCAGACGCTGTTTGGCGTCGACGATGTGGGTCAGCAGAAAGTATTTTGCGCTCAGGGTGCGCTGGCGCAGCGCAATCCTGACTGCCACGTTGAGGCGCATCCACACGCGCTAAGCGCCAGTCAACTGCCGCAGGCGCTGGAGGGAATTGATCTGGTGGTGGATGCGGCGGATAACTTCGCCATTACTTATCAGCTCTCCGACGCCTGTTATCCGGCAGGCCTGCCGCTGATCTGCGCCTCGGTGCTGGGACGCAAAGGCTATGTTGGCGGATTCTGTGGCGGTGCGCCTGGCTATCGCGCGCTGTTCCCGCAGTTGCCCACGGCCTCGGGTAACTGCAATACGGCAGGCGTAATGGGACCGGCGGTAGCGACGCTGGGCGCAATGCAGGCGCAGATGGCGCTGAGCGTATTGTTAAAACTGACGCCATCGCCGCTCGGCTGCATGATCCACTGTGACTTTGTTGACTGGCATGTACGGCAGTTTCGTTTTGACGACGCGCCAGAACCTGACGCGCCCGGCACGCCCTTTATCGATCGGGCCATGCTGATGGAGGATGATTGCATAGTGGAGTTGCGCAGCCTGGAAGAGGCACCGATCAGTGTGGCCGAGCGGGTGGTGCGAATTCTGCCGCAGCAAATAGCAGCCTGGCAACCGCCGGTCAATCAGCGTGTGGTTCTGGTGTGTGCCAGTGGCATGCGCGCAGCCCAGGCGGCTGAGAACCTTGCCGCGCGGGGGGATTGCGCGGCTTGCGCTGGTGGCGGCAAACACGCTGTAGCGTGCCGGTTTAGACTACCTCGACCAGCTGGAACGTCTCGAAGATCAGCTCAATTTCGCTGTGAAAATAGCCTTCACGCTCGAAGTAGCGCTGATGTTCCTGACGCCAGTGGTCGAGGCTCATATCGCCTTCACCCTCCAGCATCGCCATCTCGGGCGTCACGCGGTCAAAGCGCGTCAGGAACAATCCGGTGGTGCGGATCACGCAGACGGGCTGCTGTTCGCCGTTGAGAACAATGCTGTAACCGCCCGGTTGAGGCAATGCTTCCTGATCCTGCCAGCTCCGCAACGACCCGCAGGTGGCCACTTTCTTACCGGCAATAATCAGCGTTGCGAGCTCGCTGGCTAATTCCGGGGAGTCACCAAATGCATCTGTGAAGGCACCCGGATATTTGTCCTGCAGTTGTTGCAGCGTCATCGTCATCAGCAAATCCTCAATGAATTAGGCGTGCGGGCCCGGCGTAACGTCAGGTTATCGCCATGCAGGCCAGCGGTGCCGTTAAGATGAACAACAGCAGCGGCTTTAATCCCACCGTCTGCTGCTGATAGCGGTACAGCTTACCCGGCCTCCACATGGGAAAACAGGCTTAATTATCAGGATATTGAGTTTGCGCGTGAGTGGGGTCGCAAAGGAGAGACTCAGTCTGGCGCGGCCAGGCACAGCCGCGCACTAAGATTAACGAATCAGAAAGCTTGCCCAGTGCGCTATATCGTCACCGCTGCTGATTTCGGGCTGTACCAGACCGTTAACCATAAAGGTTGGTGAAACGTGAATGCCGTTCTGACGCGCATACTTGCAGTGCCATTTAATGGCGTTCTGCAGGTCGGGCTGATCAAACGCGGCGCTGGCATTCACGCCGCTGTAATCTTTCAGGCGGGCGAGGATCTGATTCGGCGTGGCATCGCGGTTCGGACCGGTACAGTGATCTGTGAACTCAAACTCTTCACGGTGATCGGCCACCGCCTGCATCACCTTTTTCGCGGCCTCTTTACTTTCGCAGGCGGCGGCAAGGATATAGCGCACTATCAGCCCGGAATAGAGGTGCCACGGCTGTGATTGCAGACGGATCTTCAGGGTGATGTTCTCTTCACCCGCGTGCGCCAGTAACGCCTCGAATTTATTGAAGGCGCGCACCGAAAAAGGACAGGTGGGTTCCAGAAAGACTTCAAATATCTCAGGGCCGTGGCCCCATACCAGTACATCAGCGTGCTGACTCATCGACAACTCCTTGAACATTAACGAGACGGGAAACCTGTTTACCCTGGCAAATCCCTCTGACATCAGCCAGTTAAGAATCAGCTGCAATTGTTACAAAAAACAGCAATCAGCTGATGAGTCGCGTGTAATACGCGACAGGCAGGTCCATTAGTCGTTAGAATTGCCAACTTTGGCATTTTCAACTGCTGGCACGGCGTAGCCGCCCACGAACAGCTATAGTTGTCAGCAGTGTGCAATCTTTTGCAGGATGCAGCCATTTAAGCTGCTTCACTGCTGTTTGTTTGCCCGGAGCTGATAAGCGTTAGAAGAGGTTAATTTTGCATACCGATCTCACCTGGAAAACTCTCCATCACGTCATCAATCAGACGATTTCTGACATGCTTGACGAGCAGCAGACCATTGATGTGTTATCACTGCGCGCCCGCCTGCATGAACTGGCTGAAAAAGAGGAGGATGAGGTTATGCTGCTCTGTTACTGGCAGGCGAGCAAAATTCTGATGCGCTTACCCACGACCGTCACCGCCAGTCAGTTAATGACCGCGGCACGCCACGCTTTTCGCACTCCCATAGGTCACGATTTGCTTTGAGCTGACTGGCTCGCGGCATCAGTAAAAATCACGCAAGTCGAAAACCTGGTGTGGCTAATGATGTAAAACCCGAGGTGAGCCGCTGCTAATCACCGCTGAGAATTTCCGGCACTGCATAATTTTCACGGCGGCCAACTTATATATTCGCATTCTGGAATGAATATATATTTAAGGTTTATATTAAGTGCCGTCTTAGTAAAAATAGTTTTTCAATAAATAATCTTTTTTACCTTCTTAAAGTGATGTAGATCAAGGAAGGCTACCAATGTATCTCTTCTGTGTAAGAACCTGAACGTCTCGTTTAATTTTTATATAGCCGAGAGAGGCTAATATAGCAGCAACATAATAAACCTCAGGTTGTTATGTTGGCGCATTTCTGTAAATGCATATTTATCCATCAGGTGACTCATTGCAGCCACTTTGCATGTATTAAAAGAGACAGGTTTGATGAATATCAGAAAACATATTCTGCCCGTGGCACTGGCTGGCCTTATGGTGTCCGGATCAGCATTAGCAACGCCTGCTGATGGCCCATCACCGATTACTCCTAATCCGGGAGCAGCAGCCGGTACACAGGGTGCCGGTGGTGAAGTGAAATTTACCGGCGAAATTACCGATGTTTCCTGTGACGTTTCTACCGCCAGTAAAAACCAGAGCGTTGATTTAGGTAAATGGGCGAAATCGTATTTCGAAAGCCGTAACGAAACTACAGAAACGCCATTCACTATCTCTGTTAAGGATTGTCCTTCATCAGTTAAAACCGTGGCTGTGCTGTTTGATGGCGATAAAGATAGCGGTGACAACTCCCTGCTGAAAGTCACCAGCGGTGGTGCGTCCGGCGTAGGAATTAAACTTTATGAAGCTGACCGCAGCACACCGATTGCTATCGGATCCGTCTCCAAAGCGGTCAGCCTGGTAACGGCTGACGAGGGCGGTTCTGCGGACTTAAATTTCTTTGCCGATTATAAAAGTGATGGTGCGCCGATTGCTGTCGGTGCTGCCAACTCAGTCTCTAACTTTGTGATGATTTATAACTGATTAATAGCAGGGGTAACCCTGCTTCCCCTCCGAAATATCGATGGCACAAATATCTATGTTTAAGGTAATAAGACTTATTTCACTCTTTTCTGCGTGCATGCTGGGCATGGCTGCCCATGCGGGTGTGGTAATGGGAGGGACGCGTGTTATTTTTGTGGAAGGCAAAAAAGGAGGCAACACTTTCGGTTACCAATCAGGATAAAAATACGCCGTATCTGGTTGAATCCTGGATAGAGAACTTTGATCAAAATAATCATTCCCGGGTACCATTTATTGTTACGCCACCGCTATTCCGGCTTGATGCGGAAAAAGAGAATCTGTTAAGGATTAATTATCTGGGGATGCCCCTGCCGAAAGATCGTGAATCGGTATTCTGGCTGAATGTGAAATCTATTTCACCGACGCCGCGCGATAAAAGTAACCAGCTTCAGGTCAATATTAAATCGAAATTTAAGCTTTTTTATCGGCCAAAAGATTTGCCGGGTAATCCGGCTGATGCCTGGCAGCAACTCTCATTCCGCCATGAAGGCAATCAGCTGATTGCGCATAACCCAACGCCTTACTTTGTCTCATTTTATTCGCTCAGCGTTAATCATCACGAGATACAGGATCCTGGCATGATTGGCCCTGGAGAAGATCGGCACTGGCGCGTCGCTGATTCCGGCGCAGTGAGCTGGTCTGCAATCAACGACTATGGCGGCATTACCGAACAACGTACGCGCTAGTTGTTATTTGTAATTTATTTTGTTTTAAACCCGGGGCCATCATCAGTGAAAGTTAATCAGCACGCTCAGAGAGGAAAGAGAAGGTACGCAAAGCCGCTTTACGCCTCTCCCTGGTTAATGCTGATTTTGTTCTGCCCGCTGCGTGGTGCTCGTGCGGATGACTATTTTGACCCGGCGGCACTGGAGTTCTCATCCGATCAACATCACGCCACCGATCTCCACTATTTTGCTCGTGAGGGCGGACAGCAACCCGGCACTTATCATGTCACGCTGTTGCTCAACAACAGAGTTATTGATAGCCGCGATGTCAGCTTCGTACAGGGCAGAGCCGGGCTGGTTCCGCAACTGACGGTGGCAGAGCTGGCCGCGATGGGGGTGAACGTCAACGGTTTTTCCGCGCTCACTAATCTGAAGAAAGATGAGGCCATCGAAGAGTTAGGCGATTTCATTCCCGATGCATCGACCCACTTTGATTTCGCGCATCAGCAGTTAAACCTTTCAATTCCACAGATCGCGCTGATGGTGAAAGATCGCGATTATGTCAATCCAGCACGCTGGGATGAGGGGGTATCGGCTGCTTTTGTGAACTATACCTTGTCTGGCAGCAGTAGCCGCAATCACAGTGACCGCTGGAACTCGACGTTACTCAGCCTGCGCAGCGGGGCCAATCTTGGTGCATGGCGGCTGCGTAACACGTCCACATGGCGCTACGATCTGGCCAGTCAATGGCAGTCTCAGACCTCATTTCTGGAGCGGGATCTTAAGGCGCTGAAAAGCCAGTTTCGGGTAGGGGATACCTATACGTCCGGCGATATTTTTGACAGCGTGCAGTTTCGCGGTATGCAGATCATGTCTGATGACACCATGCTGCCGGAAAGCCAGCGCGGCTTCGCCCCGATGATCCACGGCATCGCCCATAGTAATGCGCGGGTTACGGTGAGCCAGCACGGCTATGTGATTTATGAAACCGTGGTCGCACCGGGTGCGTTCGAAATCAAAGATCTCTATCCCACCTCCCAGAGCGGTGACCTTGAGATTACCATTCATGAAAGTGATGGCTCGGTGCGCACCTTCACTCAGCCTTACTCTGCCGTGCCTTATATGCTGCGTCAGGGCCATCTGAAATACAGCGTCAGTAGCGGTCGTTATCACTACTCAGGCAGCAGCAACCTGCGTTCGCCTGAGTTTGTGCAATCCACGCTGTTCTACGGACTGCCGCATGACTTTACCGCCTTTGGTGGCGTGCAACTCGCGCAAAACTATCACGCTGTGGCGGCGGGCCTGGGTAAAAGCCTGGGCGATTTTGGCTCGCTGGGAACCGATATGACTCTGGCAAAAACCCGTATGCCGGAAGGACAAAGCCGGAGTGGTCAGTCGGTGCGTGTGCAATATCAGAAAAATTTCTCCTCCACCAATACGACCTTCAGCATGGCAAGCTATCGCTACTCTTCCAGCGGTTTTTACGCCTTCAGCCAGGCCAATGCGATGACCAGTCCGGCAAGCTATGTGGCTAACAAACGCAGTCGCTCGGAGATTTCAGTCTCTCAGGGTATCGGTGATTATGGCAGCCTCAGTGCCTCCGCGTATGTTCAGCGTTACTGGCGATCAGACAATGAAGATCGCACATTACATCTGGGCTTCTACAGCAATTACAACGCCATTTCGTGGGGCATTGCCTGGTTTTACAACGACTCGACCAGTGCCCGTAAAGCTGATCGCGCGGTCTCTTTTAATGTCTCCATCCCCTTCAGCGCGCTGCTGCCAGACAGCTTCGTCAGCTACAGCATGAATGCCACCAATGATGGCGATGTGTCTCAGCAGGTCAGTCTTTCGGGCAGCGCGTTGCAGGACGATAACCTGCACTACAACCTGCAACAGGGCCATGACAGTCAGGGACAGAACGTGAACAGCAACGGCTCGCTGGACTATCGCGGCAGTCGCGGCAGCGTCAGTGTCGGGGTCAGTCACGATCGACACAGCAGCCAGTTTAACTATGGCCTGTCGGGTGGGATCGTCGCGCATGAACACGGCATTACTTTGAGCCAGCCGCTGGGCGATACCTTCGCGATTGTTCGGGTACCGGATACGGCAGATGTGGGCATCCAGAGCGGCAGCAAAGTGGTCACTGATGGCCGCGGCTATGCGATTGTGCCTTCACTCTCGCCCTACCAGGAAAACGCTATCGAACTGGAAACGGATACGCTGCCCGACAACGTTGACGTCGAACTGGATGGGCAAAAGGCTATCCCTACGCGTGGAGCAATTGTGATGACCGACTATACCACCCACGTAGGTAACAGGGTGTTGTTCACCCTTACCTGGCAGGATACTTTTCCGCCCTTCGGTGCGGCTGGCCAGGTCGCACTTGCTGCCGCGGGTAAAGAGAGCAGTACCAGCGGCATCGTGGCCGAAAAAGGGGAATTTTATCTGAGCGGTGTACCGGCTCAGGGCATCATCGAAGTGAACTGGCAGGATGAGGGAGGGCAGAAAAGCTGTCGCGCACCGTTCCGCCTGCCAGCCGCCACTGGCTCTAACCCGGTCAGGCTGGTCTCTGCGGTTTGTCAGTAATCCACAGGAATTTAAGATGAAATCAGTTCAGCGATTAATGACAGGAATCATACTGATGATCCCGGCGCTGGTTTGTTTGCAGGCGCTGGGGCAGGAGTCCTGTCAGGGTATCAGTCAGGTTGTGGTACAGGTGCAAAACGTCAACTATGTGCCGGGCGCAGCCGATGGCACGGCCATCTCGGCGCAGATGCCTTTGCAAAGCAGTAATGCCTTTACCTGCAATAGAAACAGCGGTGAGCAGGGCTATAACTACAAGGATCTGGGGTTTGAGATTAACGCCGAAGAGTCCGGCTTACAGACGAATATTGCGGGCGGTCATAATACGCCAATATATCGTGTGCCGGGAGTAGATAGCATCGGATTCGCTATTGGTTTCAGGGAGCCCTCCTGGTGCGCCGGTACCTTCTCTGATACCAGCGGCAAGGGCAAAATCAGCTCGATCTGTAATTCCCATACCGGCCCACAGTTGAATTCTGCACATGACATTACACTTCAGTCCTATGTGGTCTTCTATAAAATCCCGGGCCAGCAATCGCCGCTTAATCCAGGCAATCAACCGGCCAACGTCGGTGAGGTGAATATTGGCAATGCCAGCTTAAAGGTGGGGGATAGTGCAGCCAGTAGTCAGCCGATCAATGATAAGCCGCAGATCTTCCTCTCCAGCTTTACCGTGCAATATGGCAGCTGTGCCGTTGTCACCTCCCAGTCCGTGATTAATGTGGAGATGGGAAAAGTGAGTAAGGCAGAGTTTAGCGGTATCGGTAGCCGGGCGGGAAGTGAAAAAGGTTTTCAGATTCAGGTGATGTGTGAACACAGTGCAGCGGTTAAAGTGGGCTTCTTCGGTATGACTACTGCGGGTGATAAGGATGCCCTTAGCCTGACGCCACAGAGCAACTCTGCTTCAGGTGTGGGCATTGCCCTGACCTATGGGTCGGGCCTGCAGGTTCCTGAAGGCCAGCGGGTCCCTCTGAATGTGCCGACCGATCAACTGCCGGTGCTGACGACGATCTCCTCACCCAATCAAACGAAGTCGATGGCGTTTAACGCGCAATATATTCAGACCGACGGGCAGGTTATGGCGGGCAAAGCGGACAGCACGGTGACCTTTAACCTGGTTTATAACTAGGTTGTTCAGACGGTGCATTACAGGTGGGGACGGTGTAATGCATGCTGAATGCGCCACATGTTTCTACCCTGAGCGCTGACAAAATCATTATCCGGGCTATCTCCTGCAGCAATCGTTAAAACCGGCACAACCCGACCCGCTGTTTTCCCCAATCTCTGTTAAAATTGAACCTCTGCGCCACTTTGCAGGATGCATGTTCGGGAGAAACTATGTTGTGGATTTGGAATGCCCTGATTGTTCTGGTCACTGTTATCGGAATGGAGATAACGGCTGCACTGGCGCACAGATACATTATGCATGGCTGGGGTTGGGGCTGGCATCTGTCACATCATGAACCGCATAAAGGCTGGTTTGAGGTTAATGACCTCTATGCCGTAGTGTTCGCCGCTCTGTCGATTTTGCTCATTTATCTGGGCAGCACGGGTGTCTGGCCCTTGCAGTGGATCGGCGCGGGTATGACGCTCTACGGCCTGCTCTATTTTATTGTGCATGACGGCCTGGTGCATCAGCGCTGGCCATTCCGCTATGTTCCGCGCCGGGGTTATTTACGCAGGCTTTATATGGCGCACCGCATGCATCATGCGGTACGAGGCAAAGAGGGCTGTGTCTCGTTTGGCTTTCTTTACGCGCCGCCGCTGTCAAAACTGCAGGCGACGCTGCGAGAACGTCATGGCGTTAAACGGGGCGCTGCCAGAGATCAGCGGAGCGTGGAGCGTGACGCCCCACCCGGGAAGTAACTGCCTGACCCGATGCCGCCACCAGCAGTGCCAGTTTCTCTGGCGTGCTGGTGGACTGGCGTTGCTCCCACGCCTGTGAACCCGCCTGAACCACCTTCATACCGATTTTACGATAGACCTGCTGCGCTGTAGCAATCGCCCACGCTGAACGCAGCGGTAAACCCGGCAGGCCAGCCGACGCCGATCGATAATAGGGCTCCGCTGTTTCCACCAGCCGACGGGCGACGCGGCTGAGTGCCTGGCGATTTTGCGGATCGGCGAGATTCTCTCGGGTCAGCCCCTCTTCAGCCAGCCACGCAGCGGGCAGATAGCAGCGTCCCGCTTCAGCATCTTCAACGATATCGCGCGCAATATTGGTCAGCTGAAACGCCAGACCGAGATCGCAGGCGCGATCCAGCGTGGCGTTGTCGCGTACGCCCATAATCTGCGCCATCATCAGGCCAACCACGCCCGCGACGTGGTAACAGTAACGCAGCGTATCATCCAGCGTCTGATAGCGTGTCTCATGCACGTCCATCGCAAAGCCCGCCAGATGATCAAAAGCGTAAGCAGGCAGAATATCGTGTGCCATTGCCACCTCCTGAAAGGCCGCAAAGGCGGGCTCATGCATCTGGGATCCGGCATAGGCCTGACGCGTTTTCATCTCCAGCTGCGCCAGGCGCTGTTCGGCGGATTGCAGCGATGGCGTATCGTTACTGAATCCCAGCACCTGATCGTCAATCACATCATCACAGTGACGGCACCAGGCGTAGAGCATCAGCACGCTGCGTCGGGTTTTGGCATCAAACAGTTTTGACGCGGTGGCAAAGCTTTTCGATCCCACCTCCATGGTGTCTACGGCATGATCGAGCAGTGACGGACTATTCAAGCCAGATCCTCCAGCATCAATCCTGCGGTAGCCTTGGCCGAGCCAATCACGCCTGGAATACCCGCGCCAGGATGGGTACCTGCACCGACCAGATAGAGATTATTAATATTTTTATCGCGGTTGTGAGGCCGGAACCAGGCGCTTTGCGTCAGGATCGGCTCCACCGAGAAGGCCGAGCCCTGATACGCATTCAGCTCATCGCGGAAATCAAACGGCGTGAAGATGCGATGCGTGACCAACTGGCTCCGCAGGCCCGGCATATAGTGCTGTTCCAGATAGTCAAAAATGCGATCGCGCAGGCGCGGACCTTCAACGGCCCAGTCGATATCGGCGGTGCCGAGGTGCGGTACTGGCGCCAGCACGTAGTAGCTGCCGCAGCCCTCCGGCGCCAGTGAGGGATCGGTCACGCAGGGCGCATGCAGATAGAGCGAGAAGTCCTCTGCCAGGCCATCTTTGTTAAAGATCTCATCAATCAACTCACGATAGCGCGGACCAAAGCAGACCGTGTGGTGCGCCAGCTGATCGTGATGATGATTCAGGCCAAAATAGATCACAAACAGTGAGTTGCTCATGCGTTTGTTTTGCAGTGATCGTCCCTGCGCCTGCGAAGCGGGATGCTGGCTCAGCAGTTCGCGGTAGGTGTGAACCACATCTGCGTTGGAGGCAACCGCGCGGGTTGGGAAGACCCGGCCATCTTTCAGGTGTACCGCGGTAATCCTGTTTTCCTGGGTCTCCAGCCGGGCAACGCTGGCATTGAGCTCCACTTCGCCGCCCAGATCTTCAAACAGTTTCACCATGCCCTGCACCAGCGCGCCCGTGCCACCGCGCGGGAACCAGACGCCCCATTCACGTTCCAGCGCATGAATCAGGGTATAGATTGAGGAAGTGGCAAACGGATTTCCGCCCACCAGCAGTGAGTGGAAAGAGAAGGCCTGACGCAGATGCTCATCTTCAATGTAGCTCGCCACTTTGCTGTAAACGCTGCGCCATGCCTGAAGTTTTGCCAGCTGAGGCGCGGCCCGCAGCATATCGCGGAATGACAGAAACGGCACGGTGCCAAGTTTCAGATAGCCTTCAGCAAACACCGCTCGGGAATAGGCCAGAAAGCGACGATATCCTTCAACGTCACGCGGATTAAACGCGGCAATCTGCGCTTCCAGCGCGGGCTGATCGTTGTCATAACTGAACACCTTGCCGGACTCCCAGCAGAGGCGATAAAACGGCTTCACCGGCATCAGCTCGACATAGTCAGAGAGCTTTTTTACCCGCCAGGGTGAACAGCTCTTCAATGGCGCTGGGATCGGTGATTACCGTGGGGCCGGCATCAAACGTGAAGCCCTGATCCTGATAGACATAAGCCCGGCCGCCCGGCTTGTCACGCTGCTCCAGCAGTCGGGTGGGAACGCCTGACGCCTGAAGGCGAATTGCCAGAGCCAGACCACCAAAGCCTGCGCCAATTACTGTAGTTCTATTCATTGCATCGCCTGTTGACGGTGAGGAGTCATAATAGCCTGTAACGCCGCCAGAACGGGGACCGGGGGCTTGCCGCTTAAGATGCGCAGCCGATCAGGCAAAGTGAGTTTTCCCGCATAAAAACGGGCGATCAGACCTTCGGGAAGGCCGTAAAAACGTTGCATCACCTGCCAGCGCTGGTCAGCCGGGCCCGCCAGAAACAGCATACGGTTCAGCATGCGGAAGAAGCGCTGTTGCTGCCAGGCCTGACTGGCGAATTGCTGAATGGTGGCGTGCAGGGTCTCAGAGGTAAACGTCTGCATCTGCGCCAGCCGGTCAGCCAGCGCGACCGCCAGCGGCAGAGAATAGCCAGTAGTGGGATGGAATAAACCGGCACGCAAACCGCTGCAGGGCAGATCGCGTTTCTGCCAGAAGGCGGCCACGTCGCCAGTCAGCGTAATGGGTAACGCGCCTTGCTCTTCGCGTAGCAGCCGGTCTAATCGCCATCCCTGCTGCGCGGCATAGGCGCGGATATTCTGACGGGCGCGATCGCCTTCCAGCGTGGCGTTATCAATGTAGTGGGTATCTTCAATCAGCAGGGTGTCTGCAGAAAAGGGCAGGCTGTAGACAAAGCGATAGCCTGCCTGCTGATCTACCGTGGCATCCATGATGATCGGCGCGGTCAGGCCATGTGGCTCGCTGAGCTGCCACTCCTGTCCGACAAATGACTGGAAGCCCATGCGCAGCGCGGCATCGGGCTGGTAGCCACGGCCATCAATCACTGCGTCACTCTCCAGCACCCGGCCATCGTCCAGCGTAACCGCGCGTGAAGCGATGCTCGCAACCCGGGTATTCAGCAGCAGATCCGGCGCAAACCTGTCGCGGATGACCTGCGCGAAGCGCTCCGCAGTCACGCAAAAATAGCCACTGTTCAGGCTGCGACTGCGTTGGGGAAAGCGGACCTCATAGCCAGGCCAGTGATGTACTACCAGCGGAGCGATCCAGCGATGCTGCGTTTCGGTGAGATCTTCCGCATGAAACGACCAGGTGTGATTGGCACCCGGTTCACGTTCGGCGTCAATCAGCAGAATGCGCAGGGAGGGCCGCTGCTGTCTCAGGCGCAGGGCGATCAGCCCGTTGGCCAGTCCCGCACCCACCAGAATCAGATCATACCGCGGCATAGTGTCTCCTGGTGAGCACCGGCTGGCGGGTCAGCATCGCCTGTTCGACGATGTCCGCCGCCAGGGTGGTTCCGCCCGCCTGACGAAGTGCGCTACGCAGCGTTTTCATCTGCTGAACGTAGCTTTCATCAGCCAGTAAGGTCTGGAGCTGACGTGCCATGGAGTGGCTGGTGGTAAAGCGTGAGGCGCGACGTCCGATACCGTGCCAGACCACTCTGGCAGCCACACCCGGCTGATCAAAGGCCAGCGGGATCGTCAGCAGCGGCGTCAGGTGGTTAATCCCATCCAGCACCGTATTCATGCCGCCGTGCGTAATGACAAGATCGGCCTGCGCCAGTGCAGCCGCCTGGTCGGCAAAATCGACCACCTGAACATGGCTGGCCTGCGCCAGTTTCTCCGCCTGGAAAGGTGACAACCGACCGCAATGCGCCAGCAATAACTGAGCATCGATCTCCTGGCAGGCGCGTACGATGGTTTTAAACAGGCCGTAGCGATGTCCCTGCAGCGTGCCGAGTGAAGCAAAAATGCGCGGTCTGTCGCCATGCGGGAAGTAGCGAGGCTGAGATGCGGCGGATGCCTGTTCAGTGGTACGCAGCGGGCCAACCGAATGGAAATGATCGGGCAGCGCCTGGCGGGGAAAATCCAGTTCCGGGATCAGCTGGCTGATCTGCGCCAGCGGTGAAAAACAGTGATGCAGTTTTTCCCGTGGTGCTAATCCCATCGCATGAGCGTTGCGGGCGATCACCCGATCGTGACGTCGCATCAGCCAGTCATAGATTTTTTCACTGGTGCGATAGCGTTCCCGTGCCTGATCGGTCCTGGCATAGTCAAACGGCATCACGGCCAGCGGGAAATCCGCTTCACGGTTAAGTGGCAGCGCACAGGCAACCGAAACATAAGGCAGGTTCAGCGCTTCTGCCGCCAGTGCACCGGCAGGCTCCATCTGATCGACAATCACGCCATCAATCGCCAGGGTGCTCAGCACCACGGGCAGTTCACGACAGAGCATATCGGTGCTGCGGGCCATCTCATTGATCAGTTTCAGCATTGAGGGGCCGAGAGGATGCGCCGCCAGTTGCAGGGTATGTGCCAGACTGCCCGCCGGATGCGAGGCTAAACCCAGCGGGAAAAAGCCGATACGGCTATCGGTGAGTAGCGCGCCAACGTCCGTCTGCTGGATGAAAGTGATCTGGTGTCCGCGTGCGATTAAGGCCTGGCTAAGGTGCTGAAGCGCCTGCACATGGCTATAGAAAGGCGGTGCAATGACCGCAAAGTGGCTCATGCAGCATCCTTAACTGACGGCAGCGAGTTTTTTCTCAAACCAGGCCTGAACAAAATGGTGTGTGGCATAACCGTCCTGGCAGGCCGATAACAGATGCTCGCTGGCGCAGCGCAGATGATCGCGCAGTCGCGTTTCAACCGCCTGTGGTCCCAGCAGATTCACCAGCGTTGATTTCCCCTCATCCTGATGGGCATCTTTACCGGTGTCGGCCATGCCGTCAGTGAGATCGTCTAATAACTGGAAAGCCTGACCAAGATTAAGCGAAAAACGATGCAGCTGTTCGCGGGCTTCACCTGAGGCTTCAGCCACGATAGAGGCCATCTGCATGGAGGCGCAGAACAGGGTGCTGGTTTTATAGTGATTGGTCATCAGAATGGCGTCAGCACTGCGTGGCTTGTCACCTTCGGAGAGATCCTTAAACTGCCCCTGTACCAGCCCCTGCATGCCGACTGCGTGGGATAATTCTGCCACAGCGTCGGCTCTGGCGGTTGCCGTTAAGCCTTCTGCCGCAGCAACCACGCCGAATGCCTTACTCAGCAGGGCCACCGCGGCCAGAATCGCGACATGTTCACCATACTGGCAATGAATGGTCGGACGTCCGCGACGCAGTTGCGCATCATCCATGCAGGGCATGTCATCCAGAATCAGTGATGCGGCATGCACCATCTCTACCGCGCAGGCGAGATCGAGCAGGCCGGCAGGCGTGGCGTTGCAGCCCAGATCGCGCGCTGCCAGCAACAACAGCAGTGGACGGATACGCTTTCCTGGTGCCAGCGCACCGTCGCGCATGGCAGCGCCCACTAAGTCACGTTCGCTTTCAACCGGTAAAAGCTGATCAAGCCGTTGCTCAATGTCGTTCAACAGGCTGGCTGCATCGCTGTGTATGAAATTGACGTGTTGTTCTGCACAGACCGTCATCATGGCTGTCCTTATCTACAGAGGAAGTCACAGCAGGTCGAATGATTCGATGCCATCTTCAATAATCGTCCCCGACTGCCATAGCATAGTTGGCAGGTTTTCAAAGAACGGCGGGTTAATCCATTACAACTAAGAGTAGTTCACGATAATAAAAATGTCGGAGAATTCAGCAGCCTTCCGCGTTTTGCGGCGATAGCCGGACGAGCATTATGCGTGAATTAACCCAGTAATGCGCGCAGCTGTTTCATCACGCTGGCGACATCCTCCGCAGATAATGCGCCATCTTTAGCAAAGCGCACAATGCCTGCCGGATCAATCACCACCACGGACGCGCTTTCCGGCTTAAGATGCCAGCTGTGCGCGGTTACGCCACTGCTGTCGATAATGAATTGCTGCCACGGTGCCGCTTTTTTTACTGGAAGCGATGCTGCGCACCACAAAAATGGCACTGCCAGGCAGCGCATCGTCAGTATTCACGATGGTGGTGGTCTGAAAACGGTCACGCGGCAGGCTGGCCTGCTGAATGGCTTCGATTAATCGTGCACTCTGATCCTTCGCTGAGAGACGACCCGCCACATGAATCACCAGACGCACTTTTCCGGTCAGAGTCTGACTGTTCCAGCGCTGATAATTTATGTCGCCCTGATTCAGCACCATTTCGCCTTTATCGGCAACGAAGACAGGTGGTACAGGCTGACCAGGGGTCAGGGTGTGGGCGGTGGCAAAGCCGGAAAACAGCAGGGCAATCATCAATCCATAATGGCGCACGGGTTCCTCACTTCTTTCTCGGTTTGCGTCAGACGCGGTGAACGCTCTCATTAGCAGGCAGAAGATTAGTACCACATCTATGTTTCAGATCAATAAAAGCATTCAGGATTTGGCCTGAAAATGCAGGGGAGATTGTGTTTACAGGAGGTGGGAAATGAGTACAGCATTGATGACATTACCTGAATTTGCCCGTTATATCGGCATTGCCACCCCAACGCTGGCGCGCGCCTTTTGCTGCCGGGGATCGCTGGCGGGTGTGCCGCTGCCGCAGGCGCTGGATGATGCACCGCTGACGCAACGCCACTGGCTGCGCGATGATGTACGTCAGTTCGATCATGCCTATAAACGGGTTCAGGCGATGCAGCAACGTAGCACGCTTTAATCTGCTTAAAGCAAGAGATGAGCGCGGGAATTTCCCGCGCTTTTTTTATGCAAAATTATCGGGCTTTACCAGGAAGCAGACCAGATTGGCATCCCGATCGCCCACGATCTCAATGCTGGAATCCAGCCCGCTGACGGCATCACCGCGACTCAGTCGCAGATCGCCGACGCGAATAATCCCTTCAAGCACGGTAAGATAAGCGACAAAGCCCGGCATCGACGGCACGTCCAGCGTATGGTTGCGCTCAAGCAGTGTGTCGAAGATGTAGACTTCCTGGCGAAGTTCCAGCGGCGCATCAGACTCTTCCGGCCCGGCCAGTTCGGTCCAGCCATTGGTCATAATGCCCTGATCGCGCTCCAGCACCTGGGTCATTGCTTCACCGCCCCGAAGTGCCGGTCGGATAACCGCCTGTAACAGCTCCGCTTCATATAACGGCACCGACTCTTCATATTGAACGCCATCACCCGCGTTCACCACCATCACGCGTTTTGCAGAGAGCTGGGTACGTTCGCCATTACTGTCCTGATGCTGCATCGAACCACGCCACAGGTAGGTGAAAACTTCTTCATCCTGATGCTGCTGCATCGGAATCCGGGCATCGAGTTTTAGCGACATCAGATCAACACTGACCAGCGGGCTTAACGCCTCGCCAGGACGCTGGCGACGGACGGTAAAAGGACCGTACTCAAACAGTTGTTCAGGATTAGCTCGCACAATGTTCATGATTTGCTCTCAAATAAAGTGACTCATAACAACGATCATAGACCTCAGGCGGAGAATGAGAAGCCGGGAGTTTTGCCCGGCTTCGTCAGTTATTTTGAATAATAGAGTGTTCGGCGTCTTGCCAGCTTACTTGCCCTGTTCGTCGCTCTCACCGAGGAAGAAATACCAGAGTGGAATCGACAATAGCCCGGTAAAGACCGTGGAGTAGAGCAGGATCATCATCGCCTGGGTGATATACATGGTCAGCGACCAGTGACTGAAGGGGATCTGATACTGATCAATCACTCCGCCAATCATCGCATTCGCCATCACCGTAATGACAATCAGCGCCAGCACCGTCACGCTGCGCAGAAAATAGCGCATCTCTTTGCGCTTCCCGGCAAAACGCGACTGGACGATGGCCAGCGGCGACTGCTTGTCCGGGGCGACATCCACGCGAACGACCGCGGCGCGCTGTGCGCTGCGCCAGCGCTGAATATCCAGCAGCACCAGCACCAGCAGGCTGATACCCATAACGGGCAGGGCATATCCCAGCGCCAGCATCACTATCAGACTGGTGCCCTGCGCATAGCGCGGCAGCGCCAGCCAGGCGGATAACAGCGTCTGCGAGGGGTTGAGCTGCGGAACAGCCGGGCGACGAATCCACCACATGCGGTAGCCCAGCACAATCATTGTGCAGAGTCCAAAGCCAGACAGCGCCAGAATCAGCTGATTAGGCAGGCCAAACAGCACGCCCATATGCGCATCCACGCCCCAGCGGGTCAGTTTCGCCACCAGCGGGAAGCTGGCAAACTCAACGCGGTCAACCACGCTAAAATCAGTCGGGTTAATTGAAACCGCATCGACCTGGCTTGGCCAGCTGCGGTCAATCTCCGAAACCGTCCACGCCTGTTCAGCGTTCTTAGGCTGGCGTAGTTCCAGTTTCGCCGCGTGCAGTCCGGCCTGACGCGCCGCTGCCAGCGCCTGATCCCAGCTGGCATTCGGCTGATTGAGAATCACAGGCGCAGCGGTTTTCGCTGGCATGGTCATTCCGGACATCGTCATCCCTTCCATCGCACCGCGATGGTCAGCATGGGGATCGGCGGCTTCAGCGGGCGCGTTACCGTTTAGCGCGGTATTAACCTGCGGCGTTTTCCAGCCAAAGTCGCTGCGCATCTTTTCAATATTATTGCCCGCCCACTGTGACCAGGTCAGCCCGGTTACTGAAAAGAACACCAGTCCGATTGCCAGCAGCAGCCCCAGCGTGACATGCCAGTGACGGGTTGCCGCGAAGCCGCTCCGTGCTTTACTGCGGGTGCGCGGCGGCCGGGTGCCGGACCATAAGACAATCCCACCCAGCGCAGCGACCCACAGCCAGGAGGCTGCCAGTTCACTGTAGTTTCGGCCAAAATCACCCAGCAACAGGCCGCGATGCAGCTGATCCAGCCACATGCGCAGCGGCAGCACACCGCTGGTGCCATACACCGTCATATCGCCTTTCACCTGCAGGGTGTAGGGGTCAATAAACAGCGATCGTGATTCCGATGGGCCAAGCTGTGGCTCGGCAAACTGCACGCGGGTTGTATCCTGCGGGCCGGGTGCCGGACGCACAGCGTAAATGCGTGCTGATTCACCGGCACGGGCTCGCGCAGCGGCAATCTGGGCGGACAGCGGTTGTGCCACACCCTGCGCGTCGGTGGTCAGGGCATCATGGTAGATAGCCTGTTCCAGTTGCGGTGTCAGAACGTAGAGCGTGCCGGTGAGTGCCGCGACAAAAATAAACGGCGCAATAAACAGGCCGATATAAAAATGCAGGCGGCGAAAGAGATTAAACACCGTGCCGCGCGGTGCAGGGGACATTTCCTGAGAAGAGGACATAGCATTCCACACTTTTCAAAAGACAAAGACGATCAGGTGACGTTGTCACGCAATCGGATTAGTAAGCAGTGAGTGTGACGCGATAAAGGGTGGCGCGCGCGGTCGATGAAGACGCAACAGCCGTTGCCATTGGGGTGGATTGATAGCCGCTGGCGGCGGGGCGCGGCTGATCAGGCACATCCACCAGATAAACGGGATAAAAACCCAGAGCATCAGCGGAACATGCACCAGCAGATCGCAGTAGCCACAGGCAAAGCCCGGGCCCATCATCATCCCGTGGTCCGCCATCGACATCTCGCTGTGATGATCCATCATCGGCATCTCTGCGCTCATGATCGAAGCGCCTTGCATCCTGGCATGATGTTCAGCGAGATTCTTTGAGATCATCGGTGCAACAAACAACAGCAGCACGGCCAGTATCGCAATACCGGCGGTGAGTCGTTGTCTGAGTGAAGATCCCGGCATGATTTCAACGGTCGTATGAGGTCAGAATTCAGGGCGGCAGTGTAACGCGAAGGGAATAAAAGGGTTAAATAAAGTGGCATCTGTTCCGAAAAAATTCGCACTCTTTGAACATTTTCACTTTGATTTCAGCATCATTTAACTTAGTTGTTACTCGCGGTGCACATACAAATAACATTAATCATTCGCCTGCGGTTTAACCAAACCCAATGAAGGAATAAAAAATGAAAATTGTAATGCTGGATGGTGACACGCTGCCCGTACCCCTGCCGACCGGTCAACAGCAGGCTGACTGGGAGATTCGCGCGCAGACCAAGGCTGATGACATTGTGTCTTCGCTGGCGGGCGCAACGATCGCTATCACCAATAAAGTGCCGTTGCGGGCTGACACACTGCAACAACTGCCTGAACTGCGTTTTATCTGTGTCGCAGCGACGGGCTATGACTGTATCGATCTTGATGCCTGCCGCGCACGCGGCATCGTGGTCAGTAATGTTCCAGGCTATTCAACTCAGAGCGTTTCAGAGGCGGTGATAGCCGCGATTTTTGCCCTGCGCCGTCAGCTGATGGCTTATGCCAGCAATACCCGCATCGACTGGCCCCAGGCTAAGCACTTTTGTGTGCATCATCAGCCGATAGGGGATATTGGCGGTGCCACGCTGGGCATCGCGGGCAAAGGCGACATCGGCCAGGCGGTCGGCAGGCTGGCCCAGGCGCTGGGAATGCAGGTGCAGTACGCCGAGCGAAAAGGCAGTGAAAGGGTGCGTGACGGTTATATCAGCTTTGAGCAGATGCTGGCGACCAGCGACATCATTTCGCTGCACTGCCCGCTGAGTGACAGCACCCGCCAGATGATTGATCGCGAGGCGCTGGATAAAATGAAGCCACAGGCGCTGCTGATAAACACGGCACGTGGCGGACTGATTAACGAAGCCGATCTTGCTGCCGCGTTAAAGCAGGGGCTGATTGGTGGTGCGGCGCTGGATGTGCTGAGCAGCGAGCCGCCCGCTCCGGATAATCCGTTGCTGGCGGATCTTCCAACTCTGCTGCTGACACCGCACATCGCCTGGGCAAGTCGCAGCGGCGTGGAGAATCTGGTGGCTGGCGTGATGACCAATATCGTGGCCTTTATTCAGGGCGAGCCAATTAATGTGGTGAGCTGAGTCAGATGGAATAGTTTTTAATGCCCGACAGGGGTTGATATTCAGAGCAACCTCGTAGATTTCAGGAAAAGCGTTTTACGCGGTTTAGTCATCAGGGTATTAATTTCGTTATTTCCATCAGGACTTTAAACGTTCGTGCGCTACAGGAATTAGCGCCTTTTACTGGCTGAATCAGCCAATGTAAGCGCTTCAGGAACAGAAAGGATTCTGGCCAGTGAAAAAGAAGAACAGCACGCCTGTGCCTCATGATGCCACATTCCGGCTATTTCTGACTCAGCCGGATATTGCCAGGGATTTCATGGAGCTGCATTTGCCGCCAGAGCTGCGCATATGCTGTGATCTCAGCACGCTGAAACTGGAGCCGGGGTCGTTTGTCGAGGATGACCTCCGGCAGTACTTCAGCGACGTGCTATACAGTCTTAAAACAACCGCTGGCGATGGATATATCCATGTACTCATTGAGCATCAATCTGTGCCAGACAAACATATGGCATTTCGGCTGATGCGCTATGCAGTGGCTGCCATGCAACGCCATCTTGAAGCAGGGCAGAAGCGGTTGCCGCTGGTGATTCCCGTCCTGTTTTACACTGGCAGACGCACTCCCTATCCCTATTCGACCCGGTGGCTGGATGAGTTCGACGCCCCGGCGCTGGCGGACAGGCTTTACAGCCGTAGTTTTCCGCTGGTCGATGTCACGGTGATTCCTGACGATGAGATCATGCAACATCGCAGCATGGCGGCTCTGACCCTGTTGCAGAAGCATATCCGGCAGCGTGATCTGGCTGAAATGATGGACAGGCTGGTAACCATTTTGCAGGCTGGCTATCACTCTTCATCACAGGTGATAACGCTGGTACACTACATTGTACAGGCAGGTGAAACATCGGACGCCAAAGCCTTTGTACGGGAGCTGGCACAGCGTGTGCCCCAACACGAGAACGCACTTATGACTATCGCACAACAGCTTGAGCAGATAGGGCTTGAGAAAGGCATTGAACAGGGTATTGAACAGGGACGTACAGAAGGTAGTCGTGGAGCAAGCCTCAGAATTGCCCACACCATGCTGAAGAGTGGCATGGATCGCAATACCGTTATGCAGATGACTGGTCTGAATGAAGACGATCTGGCGCAGATTTCGCACTAATTAATTTTTTGAGTTCTGATTATCGCTGACGACTCAAATCGCCAGCGCACTACACGGAAAATGCAAAATCAGCTTCCTGAAATCAAGGGAACCCCGTCGCATTTCACCACGGCGAGCCTGTGACTTGCGCGCTCAGACTCAGAATATCGATCGCCCCAGCTTCTCGGTCAGCAATTCCAGCACAGCGGTACCGGCCAGAGAATTGCCCGCGCTATCCAGCCCAGGCGACCAGACGGCAATGCTCATCTCACCTGGGATAATGGCAATAATCCCGCCACCCACGCCCGATTTTGCGGGCATCCCGACCCGCCACGCGAATTCGCCTGCGCCGTCATACATCCCGCTGGTGATCATCAGTGCGTTAATCTGCCGCGCCTGACGTGGAGTAATCATCTGGCTGCCATCCAGCGTTTTGCCCTGATTCGCCAGATAGATAAACGTGCGGGCCAGCTCAACGCAGTTCATCGACAGGGAACAGTAGTGGAAATAGGTCTGCATCACGCTGGTGACATCGTTGTCGAAATTTCCAAACGACTTCATCAGCCAGGCGATCGCTGCATTGCGGGCAGAATGTTCGAACTCAGAGCGGGCAACGTGGCGATCATAATTGATATCGGACTGCTGACTCAGCTGGCGCACAATTTCCAGCATTCGCTGACGCGGGGCGGTCAGTCGGGTTTCCAGCAGATCGCAAATCACCAGCGCACCGGCATTAATAAACGGATTACGCGGCTTGCCCTGTTCCAGCTCCAGCTGAACCAATGAATTAAATGGCTGGCCAGAAGGCTCTTTGCCGACCCGCTGCCAGATTTCGCTGTCCTCATAGCGGGTCAGTGCTACGGTCAGAGAGAGCGCCTTGGAGATCGACTGAACCGAAAAGCGCGTCTCAGCATCGCCCGCCTGAAAGAGGGTGCCATCACGCAGGCAAACCGCTATTGCCAGATGATCGGCAGCCACATCCGCCAGCGCAGGGATATAGTCAGCCACCTTTCCCTGATGGATCAGCGGACGCACCTGATCCAGGATCTCCTGCAGCAAAGCATTATTCAGTTCAGACACGCACATTCTCCCGTCGATTCCCGCCGACCCGTGATGCTAAGCATCCGCGATCGGCGAGTCATTTATTGTTAACGGCTCCGCCGCATTTTCAGCTAATGGGTTTTGACTGCGCTGCCAGCGGAGCCAGCAGCATCTGTAACAGGCTCAGCATTGCCAGCACGCTGAAGGGCAGCGTCCAGTTACCGCTCTGCTCATGGAGCACGCCAAAGAACAAAGGGCCGAGTGCCGCCAGCGCATATCCGACACACTGTGCCATGCCCGACAGCTGTGACGCCTGACGGTGATGGGTGGCTCGAAGATTAAACAGTGAGAGGCAGAGCACCAGTGATGCGCCTGCGCCCAGTCCGGCCAGTGTCAGCCAGATGACGGCCCACTGCGGATTGAGCAAGAGGCCCAGCATGCCGAGGAAAATGCCTGATGAAGCAATAAACGCGGTAAGCCGGGCATCTTTTACGCGCTTCAGCGCCACCATGCAGCCCAGGTTGGCGACGATCGCAATTGCCTGATACCAGAACAGCAGCCAGCCTGCGTGGGCCTGACTGAAGCCGTTATCCTGGGCAAACAGCGTAAACCAGTCAATCAGGGTATAAAACGCCAGCGATTGCAGCGCCATAAACAGGGCGATTTGCCAGCCGCCGGGCGTTCGCCACGGATGGCGATATGCAACGGGCGCGTCGGCGGACGCTGCGGTTGACCGCCGTTGACGTAACAGCGGCAGCCAGACGAGTAGCGCAATCAGCGCCGGTAGCGCCCAGACAACCAGCGAGAGTCGCCAGCCTGCCGCTGAAAGCTGGCTTAGCGGAACGGCAATGCCAGATGCCAGGCTGGCAGTAATCGACATGGCGGCGGCATAAAGGCCAATATATTTAGCGGTGTGGGCGGTGAAATCGCGTTTAATCAGTGGCGGCAGCAGCACGTTGGCGGCGGCAATACCTGCGCTGAGCAACAGCGTTCCGCTCCACAACGCCGCTTCAGCAGGCTGCCAGCGCAACAGCGAACCGGCAGTGATCAGGCATAGCGCGCCCCATAAACTGCGCTCAAGCCCGACGCGATTTCCCAGCCAGGCGGCCAGTGGGGCGAGCAGGGCAAACAGCATCAGTGGAATAAAGTTAAACAGACCTGCTTCACCGACACTCAGGCCAAAGGTCTGGCGGATATCCTGTAGTACCGGGCCGATGACAGTAATGGGCGCACGAAGATTAGCCGCGGTCAGTAGCAGGACGAACAAAAAAAATGTGGCGCTGGAATACGCAGCGAGAGGTTTAGCTGGGTGTTGTACAGGCATCATGGCAGGGATCATCACATGCAGCAGTGCTGCGGGGGGCGTTGGTTGACGTTAACGCTTACGCATCAGAATTGATGTCTGGGCGCTACTTTACTGACCGGTTAGCAGCGTGTAAAGCCTTGTTATGCGATGAAATAGCGTAATTGAGATCTCACAGCAGCGATCGCCTTGTGACAGGATCAATGGAATTCAGGTTCAGGGAAATGACCGCAGTCGTTCTGGCTGGGATTGGAGCCTGGCTGGCAGGTCTGCTGGCGGGTTTCGGCCGCCGGAACCGGTTTTTCAGCGTGCCATGGGGCACTACAGGCACTGAGAAGAGAAACCAGAATCATCACACTGATAACGCGCATATCCGCTCCTTATTAACCGTCATGAACAAGGCCACGTCGGTGATCGGCGGTTTGCAGGTCAGGGACGTCTTACCTGAGTGTGGTATCTAAGGGGATAATGTCAATTAAAACAGAGCAAACATCAGCGCGACAGGAAAACTCATCGGCCAGGTGGCCCCCACCAGAAAGGCGCTCAGCAGTTTGATGCTCAGCTTATCTTTGGCGATGAAGAACGTGATCAGCGTAGCGATCAATGCAACAACGGCATAGAAAATTAGCATACCCTGGTACAGTGTCATTGATATCTCCGCAGCGTCATTAAGGTTTTCGCTGCGCATGATGCGGATTTTTGTGATCCAGATCAAGTGAATCAGGGTTTAGCATCTAAAGAAATCATGGGTAAAGGCAGTTGGTTCGCTCGCTGAACTTCATCGTAACAGCGGGCGATTTCAGGCTGAAACCAGGCAGGATAAACGCGGCTAAAACCTTGGCTGATGCTGTAAGTCAGACTGAACAACCTCTGGCGAAGGCTCCCGGATTAAGCGTTGCCATGACGTAAAAAAAGCCCGCCAGCGTGGACGGGCCTGTTATCGGCAGTGCATCACTACAGGATATGCGCTTTAACTCTGGCGGTATAACGCCACCACGTCCTCCAGGTCCGGCGTACGTGGGTTGCCGCCGGTGCAGACATCATCCAGCGCGGCCTGTGCCAGTGCAGGGATATCCGCTTCTTTTAAGCCCACTTCACGCAGTGAGCGGGGAATACCCACATCGCGACAGAGCTGACGCACCGCGGCGACCGCCGCTTCCCGCGCCTGATCCAGCGACAATGACTCAACCTGTTTCACACCCATTGCACGGGCAATGTCGCGATATTTTTCGCCAGTGCTTGAGGCATTCCACGCCATCACCTGCGGCAGCAAAATGGCATTGGCTACGCCGTGCGGGACATTGTAAAAGGCGCCCAGCGGGTGTGCCATGCCATGCACCAGACCAAGGCCGACATTAGAGAAACCCATACCGGCCACATATTGTCCCAGCGCCATCTGCTCAACCGCCTCAATATTTCCTGCCACCGATTCGCGCAGTGACTGGCTGATAATCTCAATGGCTTTGAGGTGCAGCATATCGGTCAGGGTCCAGGCACCGCGTGTGATATAGCCTTCAATGGCATGGGTTAGGGCATCAATACCGGTCGCAGCCTTCAGCGACGCTGGCATGCTCGCCATCATCTCCGCATCAATGATCGCCACTTTCGGTATGTCATGGGGATCGACACAGACAAACTTACGGCGATTCTCTTCATCGGTAATGACGTAATTAATCGTCACTTCTGCGGCGGTGCCTGCCGTGGTCGGGATGGCGATGATCGGCACGCACGGATGACGGGTAGGGCTGACGCCTTCCAGGCTGCGCACATCTTCAAACTCAGGGTTATTAATAATAATGCCGATCGCCTTGCTGGTATCCTGTGGTGAGCCGCCGCCAATGGCGATCAGGTAGTCGGCACCTGACTCTCTGAACACCGCAACACCCTGCTGCACAACCCGAATGGTAGGATTCGGCACCACCTCATCATACACCGCCCAGTCAAGCTGATGTTGCGCCAGCAGATCGGTCACCCGCTTCAGCGCACCCGCCGCGACCAGCGCTTTGTCAGTGACGATCAGTGCTTTTCGCATCCCGCGACGTTGTACCTCTTCCGGCAAATGGCGCAAAGCACCAGCACCAAACCAGGCGGTTTCATTGAGAATCATACGTTGGGTCATTAAAACATCCTCTGTTAACAAATGAATTTTTACCATCCGTGATCCCCGGTTCATGTTCTGCGCAGAACCTCTCACTTTCAGGTAAAGACATTTGATAAAAATCAATCAATTAGTAAAAATCACTGCGCCTGTGTCAGCTGGTTTCCGTGCGGTATGTCTGAAATCAGGCTACTGACCTGTTGATGGATTTCTCACTGTCGTCAGTGGTATGTAACACTGGGTCATCAGCAAACCCGCATGCCTATGAGGAAAGAAGACATGACCCGATTCGTAATGAATAAAAAAGGATGATCTCGTCGACAGCGCGTTAGATGGCATGATTTACGCCAGCCCGTGGCGCAATCTGGTCCGGTTGCAGGTCGATCCGCGCATTCGCATCGTGATGCGTAATGACTGGCAAAAACAGCAGGTCGCGCTGATTTCCGGTGGTGGTTCAGGCCATGAACCGGCCCATGTCGGCTTTATCGGCAAAGGGATGCTGACGGCTGCCGTCTGTGGCGATGTTTTTGCTTCCCCCAGCGTTGACGCGGTTTACAACGCCATCATCAATATTACCGGTGAGGCGGGATGTCTGCTGATTGTGAAAAACTACACCGGAGATCGCCTCAACTTCGGTCTGGCGGCAGAAAAAGCGCGCAAAGCGGGATTCGGCGTCAATATGGTGATTGTCGGTGATGATGTTGCGTTGCCCGATAACCCTCAGCCACGCGGCGTCGCGGGCACGTTGCTGGTGCATAAAGTGGCGGGCTTCGTCGCAGAGCGGGGTGATGACCTGACGGCGGTGACCGAGGCAGCAGAGGCAGCCAGTCGTGCTATCGCCACCATGGGCGTTGCGCTCTCAAGCTGCCATCTGCCGGATGAACAGACCGGCCAGCGAGTGCCAGACGGCAGCGTTGAAATGGGGCTGGGGATTCACGGCGAACCGGGCGTTGACGTCATGCAGACGCAAAACAGTCAGCAGATTGTGCAGCATCTGCTGGAGAAATTGATGCCGGACAACGATCAGCCACGCGCGCTGTTAATCAATAATCTTGGCGGCATGTCCGCGCTGGAAATGAGTCTGGTCACACGCGACCTGATTGAGTCGCCGCTCAGCCGGGGCAGTGATTATCTGATTGGCCCGGCTCCGCTGATGACCGCGCTGGACATGAAGGGCTTTTCCGTCACCTCCATGACGCTGACGCCGTTGTTCGAAGAGGCGATCTGTGCGCCGGTTGAGGTCACCGGCTGGGTTCAGGCGGTTAAAATCGCACCGCTGCAGCCGGTAAACGCGACAAAAGAGGCAACAGCGCATCCGGCGCAACCCTCAGATAACCCGACCGTCGCTGCGTTTGTTAACAGCATCTGTGAAACCCTGATCGCCAGCGAAAGCGAGCTGAACAAACTGGATGCGCAGGTCGGTGATGGCGATACCGGTTCGACCTTTGCTGCTGGCGCACGCCAGATCCAGCGCGAATGTACAGATAATCAGCTGCCGTTAAATGCCTTGCCCGATCTGCTCGCGGTGACGGGTGAGCGACTGGCGACCGTGATGGGCGGCTCCAGCGGCGTACTGATGGCGATCTTCTTCACCGCTGCTGCGCAGCAGCTGGCCGAAGAGGATGCGCTGCCCGCGGCCCTGCAACAGGGTCTGGAGAAGATGAAGCAGTATGGCGGGGCACAACCAGGAGATCGCACGCTGATAGATGCGCTGCAACCGGCAATCGAGGCGTTGGTGGCGGGTAAATCGCTGGCAGAGGCGGCTGATGCGGCACAGCAGGGCAGTGATGCAACCGCCAGCATGGGGAAAGCAAAAGCGGGCCGATCATCTTATCTTAACAGTGCTAACCTCAACGGCGTGTCTGATCCGGGTGCCGTCGCTGTCGCCAGAGTCTTTGCGGCATTAAAAAAACTTTAGTGCTGTCACGACGCTAAACGCGCCTGGAGAAAGGCCAGTAACTGGCGGTTTACTTCGCTGCGCTGACGGTGCTGCGGGTAAACCGCATTCAGAGAGAGTGCGGGCGGCAGATAGTCGTCCAGCACGGTCACCAGCTCACCGCGTTGCAGGGCTGTCTCAACAATAAAGGCGGGTAACAATACCAGTCCTAAGCCTGCCAGTGCGGCATCACGCAGAACCTCGCCATTGTTACTCACCATCGGGCCCTGAACCGCCAGCCACTTGGGTTTACCATTGACCTGCAGTTCCCAGCCATTCTGACCTTCACGTCCGTAGCGCAGACAGGCATGTTGCAGCAAGGCTTCTGGCTGCTGCGGCACGCCTGCCCGTTCCAGATAGCGGGGGGCTGCAGCAGATAACCCGCTTCAGCTCGCCGAGCGGACGGGCAATCAGCGTGGAATCAGCCAGCGTACCGATGCGAATCGCCATATCAACGCCTTCGCCAATCACATCGGCATAGCGGTCAGCCAGCTCAATATGAAACTGCAATGACGGATGGTGGCTCAGAAACTCGGCAATCAGGGGGGGACAGGTGGCTCATGCCAAAGGACATCGGCAGATTGATTCGGAAGGTGCCGCGCAGCGCCTGCTGCTGCTCTGACACCGCCAGTTGCGCTTCCTGAATCTCATCCAGAATGCGCTGAGCATGTTGCGCGAACAGTAAACCTGCATCCGTTACAGACAGCTTACGGGTGTTACGGATCAACAGTCGTACCCCTAATGATGCCTCCAGCGCAGCCATACGGCGGCTGACATACTGTTTCGATAGCATCAGATGCTCAGCTGCTGCAGTAAAGTTGCCAGCATGCATTACGGCCACGTAAATCCGGAGATCTTCAATCTGCATAGTGTCCACTTATTGGTGACAGTGACGATGATTCAGGCGAAACTTCAGCCAGACGCGTTAACTTATATCGGGTAATGCGTCACAGGGCAACGCGCCAGCTCTCTCAGCCAGCGCGACGGAGATCATAGATTTGCCGTTTCCTTACCCCTGAACAGGCGGTCAGTCGGGTCAATCGCGTTAAAGCCGTTATAGTAATCAGGCAGTGACGCAATCCATACGGAACATAATCTCTTGAGTAATCTGATAAGGAGTGGCTAGTGAAAAAATTACTCTGCGCGACCGTGCTGGCCGTTTTGCCAATGACCACGCTGGCGGCGTCGGTATTTACGCTGCAATCACAGGACTTCAGCGATAATGCGCTACTGGATAAAAAGTTTGCCGGTGCCAATAAAAGTAATCCTTCCTGTACCGGTGAGAATATCTCTCCCGAATTGAACTGGTCTGCGATTCCGGCGGGCACCCGCAGTCTGGCTCTTCTGATGACCGATCCGGTCGGGGCCAAAGGGCTCGGCGTTACCCACATGGTGGCCTATAACATTCCCGCCAGCCGCTCGTCATTTGCGCAGGGGGCTCTGACAAAGGGCAAGGACTACACCGGCGGAAAAAATACCCCAGGGACGCTGCACTATTATGGTCCTTGTCCGCCTGCAGGCAGTGGGCTGCATCACTATAACTTTGTGCTGATCGCCACCGATTTGCCGGTGGGTCAGTTGAAAGCGGGGTTAACCCAGGCAGAGCTGGTTGCACAGCTAAAAGGCCATGCGCTGGGCGCGGCCAGCACCGTTGGCCGCTTTAGCAATGAATGACCTGCACGTATGCAGAGGCAGCGCTGAATAGCCTGCCTCTGCGCGCAGCGGGTCAGTCGCCACTGAACATCTCGCGGATGCGCGACGCAATGTGATGGGTGTGCGTCTCCAGCGCGAAGTGGCCGCTATCCAGCATCTCGACCACCGCCTGTGGATTATCCCGCTGCCAGGCCACTGCGCCCGGTGGAAGAAAGAACGGATCGTGCTTGCCCCAGATCACCAGCGTTGGCACCTGCTGCTGGCGAAAGAACGCCTGAAATTCCGGATAACGTTTCAGATTACTGGCGTAATTGAGAAACAGGGCCTGCTGAATATCTTTGTTACCGGGGCGCTCCATCAGCAGAGTATCCAGGGTATAGGTTTCCGGGGCGATCTGCTGCGGATCGCTCACCCCATGCAGATACTGCCACTTCACCCCTTCCAGCGTCAGGATGGCGTCACGGATCACCTGACCATTTGCTTCGCTGGGATCGTCCCAGTAGGCGCGGACCGGCGCCCAGGCTTCTCCTAATCCCTCCAGATAGGCGTTACCGTTTTGTGATATCAGTCCGCTGACGCGATCGGGGTAAGCCAGTGCCAGTCGCAGACCGGCAGGTGCGCCATAGTCGAAAACATACATCGCATAACGTTCCAGCCCCAGTGCATCGACAAAGGCGGTCAGCGTCTGGCCCAGCGCGTCGAAGGTCCAGGAATAGTTGCGCTCAGCAGGCACTTCAGTGAAGCCAAAGCCCGGCATATCGGGTGCGATGAGATGAAATTTATCGGCCAGAAGCGGGATCAGATTGCGGAACTGATGTGAAGAGGTGGGAAAGCCATGCAACAGCAGCAGTACCGGCAGGGAAGGATCGCCCGCTTCGCGATAGAAAATATTGACGCCATCGGCCTGCTGGTAACGATAGGAAATGGATTGATCACGCATGCTGAACTCCTGTAACTGGTTAAATGATATTTATGGGGTTACCAAGAGTCATTATGCAGCCAGAATGTAACCTGTCAAATCAATTTATAATGGTTACAAAAGATGCGGTGTAACTATTCAAATAGTACTTTGTCGGTTACAGTGGCATCAGCAGAGTTAACAAGGGAGGCAATATCATGGCGGAAACGCAATCACACACCGCCCAGGGACCGTGGTTTCTGGCTGATCATCCGGCGCTGGATTTCATCAATACCGTGGCCATCGTGGAAGGCCAGCCGCACGACTTCTGGCAAACCGATCAGGATGTTGAAGCCTGGCTACACCAGGCCGGACTGGCACCAGATGCCCCGGCTCCGCAGCATGAACCGGGTGCGCTGTTGGAAGCAGCGCGTCACTTACGTCAGATCATTCGTGATAACGTGCAGCAGCACAAAGCGGGAGAGGGCATTGATATTCAGGCGCTGAACGCCTGGCTGGGTGAAGCGACCAGCCATCTGCAAATGACCGGGGAGCCGGGTGCCTTAAAAATCAGGCGGGTCTATGCGGGCCAGAGTGTGATGCAGCGGCTGGGACAGGTTGCGGAACAGGCCGCGATGTTGCTGGCGCAGGAGGACTTCAGCAGAGTCCGTGGCTGTGAACATCCCGCCTGTACACTGTGGTTTTACGATCGCACCAAAGCGCATCGCCGTCGCTGGTGCAGCATGGCGCTGTGTGGCAATCGGGCGAAAGTGGCGCGTTTCAGGGCAGTTAAATCAGCTGGGTAAACAGATCGGATGGCAGATAAAAAAAACACCCTGCAGAGCAGGGTGTCAGAACAGTTATTTCGCGGTGGTCGCTGATGGCTTGTGCCGCTTGCGCAGCTTGTCGATCAGGCGATGCGCTTCCGCTTTGGTCGCTACCGCAGGGGATGAACCGGTCAGCGGTTGACGGGCTGTTTCACGTACCGTCAGAATGGTGAGCAGGCCAATCACGCCCGCGCCCATCATGTAGTAAGCCGGCATCATATTGTTTTTAGTGGTATCCACCAGCCACGCGGTAATCAGCGGTGTCGTACCCCCAAACAGCGATACCGAAAGGTTGAAGCCGATGGCCAGCGCACTGTAACGGATATCGGTAGTAAACAGCGCAGGCAGCGTCGAAGGCATAGTGCCGCTGAAGCAGGTGTGCAGTACACCCAGAATCATCAGGCCGCCAAATACCGCCCACATATTACCGGACCCGATCAGCATAAAGCTCGGGATGGCGAGCAGGATCAGACCCACCGCACCAAAGGCAATCACCGGACGACGACCGATGCGGTCAGTCCAGCGACCCCACAGCAGCGTCAGCGGCATCATCACGAACATCGCCACCATCACCAGCAGCAGGCCACTTAACTCTGGCAGACCCAGCACGCCGGTCAGATAGCTCGGCATGTACGAGGTCAGCATGTAGTTAGAGACGTTAAACAGCAGCACCAGACCGATACATTTCATCATCGGTGCGCGGTATTTGCTCAGCATCTGCATCAGCGTCAGACGCGGCTTGCTTTGCTCCAGTGCTTCCTGTTTTTCCATGTGCTGCTGGAAAGCCGGAGTCTCTTCCAGCTTCAGTCGCACATAGAGACCAAACAGGCCCAGCGGCGCGGCGATAAAGAACGGCACGCGCCAGCCCCAGGACATCATCGCCTCATTCGACATCACGGTGGTCATCACCGTGACCAGGCTGGCACCCAGCAGGTAACCACCGATGGTGCCGAATTCCAGGAAGCTGCCCATAAAGCCCCGGCGTTTATCGGTAGAGTACTCCGCGATAAAGGTCGCTGCGCCACCATATTCACCACCGGTTGAGAAGCCCTGGATCAGACGTGCCACCAGCAGCAGAATCGGTGCCATGATGCCTATTGAAGAGTAAGCCGGGATCAGACCGATACAGAACGTACCAATCGACATCATGATCATCGTCATCGCCAGCACTTTCTGCCGTCCGATGCGGTCACCCAGCGGGCCAAATACCAGGCCGCCAATCGGACGTACCAGGAAGGCCGCGGCAAACGTACCAAAGGTGGCGATTAGCTGCACCGCGTTGTTGGCATCCGGGAAGAAGACTTTGCCGATGATCACGGCGAGATAGCTGTATACGCCAAAGTCGAACCATTCCATCGCATTACCTAACGCAGCTGCGCCAACTGCACGCTTCAGCATGTCGTTGTCGATTACGGTAATGTCGTCAACAGTCAGCTCTTTTGGCTTCCTGTTCCAGAAATGTTTCTTTGGGTGTTCAGACGATGAGTTTCTGGTGTCCATATTCTCCTCAGGTGCATCAATGAAGGAGTCTTATAGCTTTCGCAGCCGCAAACAATGTTCAGAAGAAACCGTGGAAATGAAAGCTATAAGAAGCCGAATAATTTTTAAGTGAAGCGGCAGAAACCGCAGCCGGTAAACTCTAGACTACGATTGTAAGTTTTTGCAAGTTTTCAGCCGAAATAACTGCATTTACTGACAAACCCAGCATAGTGAACTTATTCACGCCTGCTTACGGGTCTGAACATTTGGTAATAACTTGCGGCTGGTGCTCTGGTTATATCTGGAACTGGTTTTCCCGGTGCTGATGCGCTACTTAAACAGTTTCAGTTCGTCGATGCGATCCAGCGCCTGCAGTAATTGCTCCGTCCCGGTTGTCAGGCTGATGCGAATATAATCACGACCCGCTGCGCCAAACCCGTTACCCGGTGCCACCAGCAGATGACACTGGGCCAGTAGCAGGGCGGCGAACTGCTCCCCGGTGAAACCAGCTGGCGCTGCCAGCCAGAGGAAAAAGGTGCCCTGACGGGCGCGTACCGGCCAGTGCATTACTGCCAGCCTGGCTAAAATCACTCTGCGGCGCTGATGGTAATGCTCTGCCAGCAAGCTGAGTTGTTCAGCGGGCAGCGACAACGCGGTGATGGCGGCATCCTGCACCGCGCCATACACCGTGCTGTAGCTATGAGTATGAAGTTTTTTAAATGCTGCAATCATCGAGGCGTTTCCCACCGCAAATCCCACCCGCCAGCCTGCCATGAGTGCGCTTTTTTGACAGCGTGTAGATTTCCACGCCCCAGGCTTTGCCATCGGGCTGTGCCAGCAGACTCAGCGGCTGTTCGCCCGACTCACTGCCCAGCGTGGCATAGGCGAAGTCATGAATCAGCGGAACATGATGCTGGCGGGCGAAGGCCAGCGCGTCGGCGAACAGCGCGGCTGTCGCCAGTGCGCCAGTGGGATTATGGGGATAATTGAGCAGCAGCAGACCGGCACGCGCCGCGATCTCGTCCGGCACCAGGGTGAAATCGGGCAGGAAAGCATTGCGCGCCTCCAGCGGAATGCCATAAAAATCGGCACCTGCCTGACGGGCCGCTGAGCGGTAGAGCGGATAGCAGGGATCGGTAGAGATCAACACCTGCCCCGGATTGAGCAGGGCGCGGGGAAAACCATTGACGCCAATGTGCGCGCCCTGGAACAGCGCCACTTCAGTTTCAGGATCGAGCGTGACGCCGTAGTGACGCTGGTAGAAGGCTGCGATAGCACGTCGCAGCGCGGGTTTGCCCCAGAACGAGGGATACTCATGGTTCTCCGGTTTCGCTGCCGCAGCCTGTAATGAAGCGATTACCGCGGGCGGCGTTGGCTGACGCGGACTGCCGGAAGAGAGATCGATCAGCGGTAACAGCGCATCATCCAGTTGTGCTGCCTGCTTTTCCAGCATGCTGAAGAGGTTCTCTTCCAGCCCTGCGACCATCTCTGAAGCTGCAAACTCCGCCATATCTCTCCCGCAATAAATAGTGTTAAGCGAGGAAGGATGACACAGCTGACATTAAAATCTTTAGCAGAAATAACGCTGTTCTTTGCAAGGATTCGAATATCCAGCATGTGACTATCGTTAGCATAAATAAGCCAAAGTCGGGGCTGGGTTTTGCCTGTTCCTCTCCGCGATGGCTGTGATTAAATCGATCGCTCTCACAATAATGAATCAGGGCAAACAATGCAGATCACATCCCGGGGGAATTATTCTGGCGCTGACCACCGCCAGCCTTTTTTATTTCTGCCGCTCAGGCAGCCGACCAGAAGAAAATACGGATTGGATTTAATCCAGGGCCTTATAAAGAGCAATTTGAAAAAGGCGTCGCGCCCTTATTAATCAGGCAGGGGTATACTCTGGAGTATAAAGATTTCAGTGATGGAATTCAGGTTAATGATGCTGTTCATCGCGGGACGATTGACGCCAATATCATGCAGCATCCCGTCTATCTTAAGTCGGTTAATGAGCGGCTTGGCATTGATAACGTTGGGATTGTGCAGGTGCCGACCCCGCCAATGGGGCTCTACTCTGGGCGCGTGAAAACGCTGACTCAACCCGCGCCGGGCAGCACGGTCTCTGTGCCCAATCAGCCCTCAAATGAGTACCGGGCGGCGCTGTTACTCCAGAGCATCGGCTGGCTCAAAATCAGCCCCGATAGCGATGCTGCCACTTTTTCGCAGAAAAATATCACGGAAAATCCCTACAAAATCGTGCTTAAAGAGATGGATAACGCTCAGCAGGTGCGTGCACTCCCCGATGTTGACTATGGAGTCATTCAGGGCAACTTCGCGGTATCCAGTGGCATGAAACTCAATTCGGCACTGAAACTGGAAGCGGCAACCAGCCAGTTTATTAACGTGGTGACGGTAGCCGGTAAAAATAAGCAGGCTCAGTTTGCCCGTGACATTATTGCCGGCTACCACTCAGCAGAATTTAAAACCTATATCACCGGTAATGCGCAGTATGCGGGCTATCTGCTGCCAGATTATTTCAAATGAGTCAGGTAGCCATTGCGTTTCGCCATGTCAGCAAAACGTTTGCGCGTAACGGTGCTGAAGTGCAGGCGCTGAAGGAGATTAATCTGCGTATCAACCAGGGTGACATCTTTGGCGTCATCGGCACCAGTGGAGCCGGAAAAAGTACGCTGCTGCGCCTGATTAATCACCTGGAGACCCCCCACAACCGGCTCGGTTGAGGTGCAGGGTGAAGCGTTACAAGGGATCAGCAAAAAGCGCTTAATTCAGGTCAAAAAGCAGATTGGCATGATCTTCCAGCACTTCAATCTGCTCAATGCCAGAACGGTGTTTCACAACGTCGCCATCCCACTGATTTTACAGGGCCGGGATAAAGATTTTATCGCCACCCGTGTAGCGCGAGCTGCTGGCGTTTGTTAACCTCAGCGACAAAGCCCACAGCTACCCGGATGAACTCTCCGGCGGACAAAAACAGCGCGTCGGAATTGCCCGCGCGCTGGCAACCAATCCCGCGATTCTGTTGTGTGATGAGGCGACCTCCGCGCTGGATCCCCAGACCACGGTACAGATTCTGCTGCTGTTACAGGAGATTAATCAGCGTTACGGCATCACCATTGTCCTGATCACCCATGAGATGTCGGTGGTCCAGAAGATCTGCAACCGGATGGCGGTGATGGAGCAGGGCCGTATCGTTGAACAGGGCGATGTCCTGTCGCTGTTTGCTGAACCGCAACAGTCGGTGAGCGCCAGCTTTGTGCAGTCCGTCATCCACGATCGTCTGCCACAGCAGACCCTTGCGCTGTTAAGCCAGCATCCGGCTGTCGACGTGTTGCGGCTGGAGTTTGTCGGCAGCACGGCACAACAGCCGATCATCAATCGCCTGATCCGTGAACATGAGGTTGAAGTGAATATCCTGTTCGCCAGCATGACGGAAGTACAGCGTACCATTCTGGGTTTCATGATTGTGCAGATCAAAGGCGAGCCCGCAAGACGCGAGGCGGCCATCCAGTTTCTCATCGCGACCGGAGTGAAAATCAGTGATGTCAGAACTCTTTGAAACCGCCGTTACCGGCGATCAGTTCCTGACGGCGATGCAGGACACGCTGATCATGGTGGCGTTGTCGCTGGGCTTTGGTTCGCTGCTGGGCCTGCCGCTTGGCATTGTGCTGGTGATCTGTCGTCCGGGTGGGATACAGCCGAATCGACTGGTACATCAGTTGCTGAACCCGATCGTGAATATCATCCGTTCACTGCCGTTTATTATTCTGCTGATCACGATTCTGCCGCTGACGCGCCTGCTGGTGAACACCACCATCGGTACGGCGGGAGCCATTGTGCCGCTGGTGATATTTATCGCGCCCTATATTTCGCGGCTGGTGGAGAATGCCCTGCTGGAGGTGGATGAGGGCATTCTGGAGTCAGCCAATGCGATGGGTGCCACCACGCTGCAGACTATCTGGTATTTCATGATACCGGAAGCCGCCTCGTCGCTGGTGTTAGCCCTGACCACCGCCACTATCGGCCTGCTGGGTGCGACGGCGATGGCGGGCACGGTGGGCGGCGGCGGCATTGGCGACCTCGCCATCACTTACGGCTATCAGCGCTTTGATGCCTTTGCCACGATTTCGACTGCGCTGGTGCTGATTGTCATTGTCCAGCTACTGCAAACCCTGGGTACGCGTCTCTCGCGCCGTATCCGACGCGAGTGAGCCATGAAAAAGAATGATTTAGCCGTTATGCACTGGGGCACGTATCACGTCACCACCGATGGGGACACGCTGACGTCCGTCAGGCCGGTGGCGTGGGACCGTAATCCCTCTGCGATCGGGCAGTCGTTACCGGGCGCGGTGCAAAGCGAAACCCGGGTCAAAAATCCGGCCGTCAGGCTCGGTTATCTCCAGAACAGAAGCGCATCCCGCAACGGGCGCGGCAAAGAGCCGTTTGTGGAAGTGAGTTGGGATGTTGCGTTGCAACTGGTGGCGGAGGAGCTGGGGCGTGTCAAAACAGAGCACGGCAATCAGGCGATCTACGCCGGCTCTTACGGCTGGTCGAGTGCCGGACGTTTCCATCATGCCCAGAGCCAGCTTCATCGTTTCTTTAACCACTATGGCGGCTATATCGCCAGCACCAACACCTACAGCATTGCGGCCGGTGAACGCACGCTGCCGCACATCATCGGCAACCTCGATGAGTTACAACGTCACCATACCCATTGGCCGGTTCTGGCAGAGCATTGCGAACTGTTTGTGGCTATCGGGGGTTTGCCGCTGCGCAATGCGCAGGTCAATGGCGGCGGGGCTAATGACCATGCGCTTTCTCATTGGTTAACCACGCTACGGCAGAATGGCACCCGGTTTATCAACATCAGTCCGGTCAGAAACGATCTCGCTGGGGTGGCGGATGCGGAGTGGCTGGCGATACAGCCCGGCTCCGATACGGCGCTGTTACTGGCAATCGGGCAGGTGTTAATTACTGAATCTCTCTATGACGCGCCATTCACAGAACGTTACACGGTGGGCTTTGACCACTATGCCGCCTACCTGCTGGGTGAACGCGACGGTATAGCTAAAACGCCAGAATGGGCCGCTCCGCTGACCGGGCTGGCGGCCGCGGAAATCCGTGCGTTGGCACGGCAGATGGCGGCGCATAAAACGATGGTGAATATTGCGTGGTCAGTGCAGCGGGCGCGGCAGGGCGAGCAGGCTTTCTGGGCCACCGTTGCGACTAGCGCTCTGCTGGGTCAGATCGGCACGCCCGGCGGCGGGCTGGGCTTTGGTTACGCCTCAACCAATCTGGCCGGTGCCGCCCGGCGACAGTTTTCCGGGCCTCGTCTGCCCGCCGGTCATAATCCGGTTCAGGAGACGATTCCGGTGGCACGCATCGCCGACATGTTGCTCAATCCCGGAGGGCACTATGAGTTTGATGGGCAACAGCTGGTCTATCCCGACATCCGGCTGGTCTACTGGGCGGGCGGCAATGTCTTTCATCATCATCAGGATATCAACAAGCTGATACGCGCCTGGCAGCGGCCGGACACCGTAATTGTGCATGAGCAGTTCTGGACGGCACAGGCAAAATTTGCCGACATCGTGCTGCCTGCGACCACGTCGCTGGAGCGTGAAGATATTGGCAGCGCCAGCAACGACGGTTTTATCATCGCCATGCCGCAGCATCTGCCGCCGTTTGGCGAGGCAAAATCGGATTACGCAATTTTTGCCGCTCTGTCGCAGCGACTCGGTTTTGCTGACGCCTTTACGCAGGGGCGTGATGAGCGCCAGTGGCTTCAGTCACTCTATGAAGATTCCCGGCCACGCGCTGCAGCACAGGGCATCGAACTGCCGTTATTTGAGGCATTCTGGTCACAGGGAGTGGTGGAGTATCCCGCGCCGGAGACGCCGCAGATCCTGCTAAAAGCGTTTCGCGATAACCCGGAGTCAGCCCCGCTCAGCACGCCGTCGGGGAAAATCGAACTTTTCTCTCAGCAGGTGGCCGATTTCGGGTATGACGAAGCGCCCGGATTTGCCTGCTGGTATGCGCCGGAATACCAGGCGCAACAGCAGGAAAAGCAGCAGTGGCCGTTGCATCTGCTCTCCAGCCAGCCACGGACCCGGTTGCATAGTCAGTACGATCATGGACGGGTCAGCCGGGCCACCAAAATTGCCGGGCGTGAGCCACTCTGGATGCATCCTGAAGATGCTGCTGCGCGCGGCATTGAGGAGAACAGCATCGTAAAAGTCTTTAACGGACGCGGCGCGCTGCTGGCGGGTGTGCATCTGACGCAGGATATCCTGCCGGGTGTCGTACAGATGTCGACCGGCGCCTGGTATGACCCGCTCGATCAGCAGGAGGGCCGGCCGCTGGATAAACACGGCAATCCCAATGTGCTGACCCAGGATAGCGGCAGTTCACGACTCGGCCAGGGGTGCAGTGCGCAGACCTGTTTTGTCGAGATTGCGCTTTATCAACAGCCTTTGCCTGAGATTACGGCATGGTTACCGCCGGCATTCGCGGCGTGGAGCGCAGAGTAATCTGCGGGTTTAAAGCCCGCAGCGTGGTGGGATATTCCCATCCGTCGCATATCCATAGCAGGATTAGTTGGTAGTTAACGCATAAATGAAATGGCAGTGTAAAGCGATTCCATGCCAACAGAGTGTCAATCATGAGCGCGTTAACCACAGCAGAATTGCCGGTAATTGATTTCGCATTATTGTCAGGTAATCAACAGCAGCAGCAACAGGTCCTGGAAAAATTAAGCCAGGCCGCGCGTGATGTCGGTTTCTTCTATTTAATCAATCACGGCATCGACCGTGAATTATTAGATGAGGTTCAGCACGTCGCGCGGAAATTTTTTGCCCTGCCACAGGCGGATAAATCCGCAGTGGCGATGGCGAACTCGCCGCATTTTCGCGGCTATAACCTGGCGGGGGGTTGAAATAACCCGCAGCCAGCCTGACTATCGCGAGCAGTTTGATATTGGTGCGGAACGGGAAGCGCTGCCCGTTACCGCCGATTCACCCACCTGGCAACGGATGCAGGGGCCGAATCAGTGGCCTGAAGCTTTACCTGAACTGCAAACGGTGGTCACCCGCTGGCAGCAGCAGATGACAGCGGTGGCGCTGGAGCTGCTGCGCGCCTTTGCCGGGGCACTGAATCTGCCGCGCAACGCCTTCGATAACCTCTATGGCGACTATCCCAACGAACATATCAAACTGATCCGTTATCCGGGCCGCACGGAGGGCGAATCACGCCAGGGTGTTGGCGCGCACAAAGATTCAGGCTTCCTGACGATGTTACTGCAGGACGATCAGCCGGGCTTACAGGTGGAAGTGACGCCGGACAACTGGATCGATGCCTCACCACTGCCGGGCGCGTTTGTGGTGAACATTGGCGAGCTGCTGGAGCTGGCGACCAACGGTTATCTTCGCGCAACGGTGCACCGTGTGGTGTCGCCACCGCAGAGCAGCGAGCGCTTATCCATCGCCTTTTTCCTTGGCGCGCAACTCGACGCCGTGGTGCCGATCTATCAACTGCCTCCTCAGCTGGCTGAACTGGCACAGGGACCGAGCAGCGATCCGCTTAATCCGCTGCTGCGCGAAGTGGGCTGGAACTACCTTAAAGGCCGGTTGCGTTCGCATCCGGAAGTTGCCCAGCGTTTCTATCCCGAACACAACACCCACTGATAACGATAAGAGATAAATGATGATGATTAAAAAAGCGCTTTCTGGCCCTGGCCGGTCTTTCACTGCTGATTGCCCAGAGTTTACAGGCCGCGCCGCTGCGCGTAGCGGCCGATCCGCTGCCCCATGCGGAAATCCTGGAGTATGTCAAAACCCTGGATCCGAAACTGGATCTCAAAATTGTTGAGCTGAGCGGGGGGCGTGAATGCCAATGAGCTGCTGGCCGCCGGGGATGTGGATGCCAACTACTTCCAGCATCTGCCTTACCTGAAAGATCAGGAGAAGGCGCTGGGGAAAACCTTTGCCGTGGCCGCCAGTGTTCACATCGAGCCGCTGGGTATCTATTCGCGGAAAGTGAAAAGTTTAGCGGCGCTACCTGAAGGGGCCAGCATTGCGGTACCGAACAATACCACTAACCTGAGCCGCGCACTCTGGCTGCTGCAGGACAAAGGGGTGATCAAACTTAACGCGCAGGGTGAAACGGGTTCGACGCTGGTGACGCCAAAAGATATCAGTGAAAACCCGAAGAAAATTAAGATCGTTGAGATTGAGTCGCCGCAGCTGCCACGCTCGCTGGATGATGTGGATGCCGCAATTATCAACGGCAACTACGCGCTGGAAGCAGGTCTGACCCCGGCGAAAGATGCGCTGGGACTGGAGTCTGCAGCACATAATCCCTACGCCAACCTGCTGGTAACGACGCCAGAACTGGCGAAAGATCCCCGCGTGTTACAGCTGGCGAAAGATCTGCGCTCGCCGCAGGTAGCGGAGTTTATCCGTAAAAATTATCAGGGCTCAGTGATTCCGGTTGCGGACCAGCAGCATGATTAAACTCAGTCATCTCAGCAAACAGTATCCTGGCGCATCTGCGCCAGCGTTAGACGACATCTCACTCACCATCGAAGAAGGGACCATCTTTGGCATCCTCGGTCGGAGCGGAGCGGGAAAAAGTACACTATTGCGCTGCCTCAATCGGCTGGAGAGTCCCACCAGCGGCCTGATTGAAATTGACGGGCAGGATCTCGCTGCGATGAGCCTGGCGCAACTGCGTCAGCAGCGACAGCAGATGGGGATGATCTTCCAGCACTTCAATCTGCTGCATTCGCGCAACGTGCAGGACAACGTCGATCTGGCGCTGGAGATCGCCGGTGTGCCTGCGGCTGAACGCCGCGAGCGGGTCGCATCGCTGCTGAAACTGGTGGGGCTGGCCTCCTTTGCGGCGGCCTGGCCGTCGCAGCTCTCCGGTGGACAGAAACAGCGCGTCGGCATCGCCCGCGCGCTGGCCGCCCGACCCCGTTATCTGCTGTGCGATGAGGCGACCAGCGCGCTGGATCCCGAAACCACCACTTCGATTCTCGATCTGCTGGCCGATATTCAGCAGCAGCTCAATATCACCATTGTATTGATCACCCATGAAATGGCGGTGGTGAAGCGGATTTGTGACGGGGCGGCGCTGCTTGAGAATGGCCAGCTGGTTGAGAGCGGCAGCCTGAGCCAGATCATGGGACGTGAAGAGGGACGCCTGCGCAAAATGCTGCTGAAGGATGGCGAAGCAGACCGGGCGTTTATCGAAAAATATCAGCGTGAGGCGTTAACCCGATGCGTAGCATGAGTAGTGAGCGGTTTCAGGAACTGCTGCTGAACGCCACTGGCGAAACACTGTATATGGTGTTGCTGGCGGCCCTTTTCACGGTCGCGATAGGGCTGCCGGTAGGCGTGCTGCTGTTTCTTACCCGGCCAAAAGGCATTCTGCCCAATCGCGCGATTTCACTGCTGCTGAATACGCTGGTAAATACCGGACGCGCCTTGCCATTTGTGGTGCTGCTGATTGCGCTGATCCCCTTTACCCGTCTGCTGGTCGGCACCACGCTGGGCAGCACTGCCGCCATTGTGCCGATTACGCTGGGGGGCATTTCCCTTCTTTGCCCGCATCGTGGAGAACGCGCTGGATGAGGTCGACCGCGGCCGCATAGAAGCGGTGGTATCAATGGGCGGTACGCTGTGGCATATCGTCAGCCGTGTGCTGCTGCCGGAAGCGCTTCCCGCGCTGGTGGCGGGCGTTACCCTGACGATTGTGATGTTGATTGGCTTCTCGGCGATGGCGGGCGTGGTTGGCGGTGGCGGGCTGGGCGATCTGGCGATTCGCTACGGTTACCAGCGCTTTGATAACCAAATCATGGCGGCCACCATTGTGGTGCTGCTGGCGCTGGTAATGCTGATTCAGAAACTCGGCGACCGGCTGGTGCGCTCGCTGGCTTATCGTCGATAAGGGGGGAACGATGTTTCGCGTGATGTCGCCGAAAGGCTATCTGCAACGGCCAGGGCTGCGGGCCGGGGTGGGAGAAATTATCCGGCCGCTTGCCTCGCATATTCACATCTTCACCTCGCCGCGGGC
Organism: Pantoea sp. 1B4; assembly: GCF_016925765.1. NCBI lineage: Bacteria > Pseudomonadati > Pseudomonadota > Gammaproteobacteria > Enterobacterales > Erwiniaceae > Pantoea > Pantoea sp. 1B4. The sequence continues at coordinate 367,965 of NZ_JAEUWZ010000005.1, forward strand.
CTGGCAGGCGGTGAATCCTGACATGAGCATAAGTCTGGAACGGGCGGGGATCCGCTGGCAGCTCGACACGCTGACCGGTGAGTGTACCGATGCGGCGATTGCTGCGCTGCAACAGCAGGTGCAGACGCATGGCGCTACCCTGATTCTGGCTGTGGGTGGCGGGCGGGTGCTGGACTGTGCCAAAGCGGTCAACGACGCGTTGCCGGATATCCGGCTGGTTAACTTCGCCACGCTGGCCGCCACCTGTGCCGCCTGGTCTCCGCTGGCGATTATCTATGATGAGCGCGGCGGCCATCTGCGCAGCCAGCCACTGAATGCCATGCCGGAGCGGATTCTGGTGGACAGCGAGGTCATCGCCCGCAGCGAGGTACGTTATCTGCGGGCCGGGATCGTGGATGCGCTGGCCAAATGGTTTGAATTTGAGCCTTATCAGCGACAGACGCCGCACCAGCTGGCGCTGGATCTTAAAGTCGCAGCCGCCTGGCAGGCGGTAACGGTGCTGAAACGCTGGGGCGAAATGGCGGTGGCCGATAACATCAGGCAGCAGGTCACCCCGGCGCTGGAGAAAGTGATTGAAGCCAACATTGTGCTGGCGGGGCTGGCTAACAGTATTCAGGATGCGATGGCGACTCCCGGCTTCGCCCATATCATCCACGATCGCCTGACTCACCAGCCGGAGCTGCATCACTGGCTGCATGGTGAAAAGGTCGGCTTTAGCTTGCTGGTACAATCCTGGATTGAACAGCAGGGTAAGCAGGTGGAGCCTGAACTGCTGGCGCTGCTGCGCCGTTTCCACTCGCCTCTGACGCTGCCTGCGGCGATTAACGCGGACAGGGTAAGAGAGATTGCGCAGCAGATCCATTTCCCCTCCGCCAGCCTGGCGCACCTTCCCTTTACGTTCGATCACCCTCTGCTGGAGCAGGCCTTGCTGGCGACTTCTGCGTTTAAACAGTAAGTGCGGTCAGCGAATTGATCAGTGGTCGCCGCTTGCTAACCTACTAATGGTAACTTACCTTTAGTAGCTTAATGACTAATCAGGTAAGGTGACGACGATGCATGCATTAATAGTGACTTCCCATCCCAATCAGGACGCTCACACCCATCGCGTGGCGGACCAGCTGGCGCAGGGCATTATCGCGACAGGCCACCATACGGCTGAACAGGCCGATCTGTCAGCAGAAGGGTTTGATCCACGTTTTACGCTCAGCGATCACAGACATTTCAACGCTCTGGCGCCGACGCCACCCGATGTGCTGGCAGAACAGCAGCGGCTGGATCGTGCCGATGCGCTGGTGCTGGTCTATCCGGTCTACTGGTGGTCATTTCCGGCACAGCTTAAAGGCTGGATAGACCGCGTCTTCATCGCGGGCTGGGCCTTTGATGAGCAGGATGGCCATATCGTAAAACGCCTCGGCCATCTTCCCGTGCATCTGGTTGCGATTGGCGCGGCTGACACCCGAACCTTTCTGCGGCGCGGCTATTTCGCCAGCATGCGGAATCAGATCGATCACGGCATCTTTGACTATTGCGGTGCGCCGGTGGTGACCAGTGAACTGTTGCTTAGCGGCGATGAAGGTTATCCTGAGTCACACTATCAGCTGGCGCATCAACTGGGCCAGCGTCTGTTCGCCCATCAGGAAAAACATGACCGTTGAAAAAACACCCCGTAAGCGTCTGTCACGCGAAGCACGACGCAGGCAGTTGTCAGACGTCGCGTGGCAGATAATGCAAACCGAAGGCAGCGAGGCACTGACGCTGGCCAGAGTCGGCGACGCGGCGGGGGGTCAGTAAACCGGTGGTTTATGACCACTTCACCACCCGTCATGGATTGCTGGCGGCATTGTATGACGATTTTGATCGTCGCCAGACCGAAAAGATGGAAGCGGCGATAAATGCCGCGCCGATGGTGATGCAACAAAAAGCGGAAGTGCTTGCGGCCTGTTATGTGGATTGTGTGATGACGGAAGGGCGTGAGATTCCGGAGTTGCTGTCAGCGCTCAGCACCTCACCGGAACTGGCTGCCGTCAAACGCCACTATCAGCTCGACTTTATCGCCCGCTGTCAGCGCTGGTTTGCCCCTCTGGCAGGCAGCAGCGGTATTCCGGAAGCCGGCATGTGGGGCTTGCTGGGGGGCGCGGATGCCATCGCAGGCGCGGTGGCACGCGGCGATGTCAGCAAACCGGAAGGAGAGCAGGCGATCACTGCCATGGTCGTGGCGCTGGTGGCAGGCAGCCGTGCGTCGGAATCGGATTAGCATAAAAAAAGGCGGCCCGCAGGCCGCCGAATCCTTCAACCACAACAGGCGTTGTGTAAGTAGTGGCAACGTACAATGATGATCGTTTTAGCCTTTCACCCCGCCCGCAGTTAAACCGCTCACCAGCCAGCGCTGCGCCAGCAGGAAAACTAGGGTGATCGGAATCGCGGAGAGCACCGCCGCAGCGGCGAAATCGCCCCACAGATAGTTCTGCGGATTGAGGTACTGCTGCATCCCGACCGCCAGGGTGTAGCTGTTCACATCGCGCAGCAGCAGCGAGGCGACCGGCACTTCAGTCACCGCGGCGATAAACGCCAGAATAAACACCACCGCCAGAATCGGCACCGACAGCGGCAGCAGCACCAGCCGGAACGCCTGCCACGGCGTTGCGCCATCCAGCGCGGCCGCCTCTTCCAGTGACCCGTCGATAGTTTCGAAATAGCCTTTGATGGTCCAGACATGCAGCGCGATACCGCCCAGATAGGCGAAGATCACCCCACCGTGGGTATTCAGCCCGATAAAGGGCAGATACTGACCGAGACGATCAAACAGGGCATAGAGCGCCACCAGCGACAGCACCGCCGGGAACATCTGGAATATCAGCATCCCTTTCAGCAGGCTGGCACGGCCGGTAAAGCGCATACGGGCAAAGGCATAGGCGCAGGTGGTAGAGAGCGCCACGATGCCCAGCGCACTGATTGCCGCAATCTTGATCGAGTTCCATAACCAGAGCAGCACCGGGAAGGGCGGCGGTGTCACCCGGCCATCCGCATGTTCCACGCTGAAACCCAGCGCCAGCCGCCAGTGCTCCCACGAGATCTGCTCCGGGATCAGGCTGCCGGTGGCGAAGTTCCCGGCACGCAGCGAAATCGCAATCACCATCAGCAGGGGAAAGAGAATCGCCGCGATAAATAACAGCAGCAGCAGATGCGTGGTGAACAGACGCAGCCGTTGCGATTTCGGTTGTACCATAGCCATAACAACTCCTCAGAGCCTGGTCCCTCAGGCTATTTTATTTGTCAGTCTGAACCCGGGCAGTGCTCACAATCCTCACCTCCCAGGTTCCGGTTGTTCCACGCTCTTCGCGTCCGGACTGCCTGCAACCATGACGCCAGTCGGGCCAGGCGCTTAGTCGAATTTCATCCGCGAGGCTTTCAGGTTAATCACCGCCAGCGCACCCACCAGCAGGAAGATCAGCGTGGCGATAGCGGCGGCCAGCCCAAAGTCCTGCCCGCCGCCGCCTTCAAAGGCGATACGCCAGGTGTAGTTCACCAGCAAATCGGTGTAACCGGCTGGCGTGGTGGTGCCGAGGCGATCCGGCCCGCCGTTGGTGAGTAACTGCACCAGAACAAAGTTATTAAAGTTAAAGGCAAAGCTGGCGATCATCAGCGGCATCAGTGGTTTCAGCAGCAGCGGCAGAGTAATCAGGAAGAAGTTCTGCAGCGGCCCCGCACCGTCCATCGCCGAGGCTTCATAGAGATCGTCCGGAATCGCCTTCAGCAGGCCCATGCAGAGGATCATCATGTAGGGGTAGCCGAGCCAGGTATTGACGATAATCAGCATGGCGCGCGCCAGCGTCGGGTCACTGAACCAGGCGGGCTTCACGCCAAACAGCGCGCTGAGCATCACGTTGATTTCACCAAAGCTCTGGTTGAACAGTCCTTTGAAAATCAGGATCGAGATAAACGCCGGCACGGCATAGGGCAGAATCAGCATTACCCGATAGACCGCTTTGCCGCGCAACGCCTCCCACTGCACCAGACAGGCCAGCACCATGCCCACCGCTACGGTCAGCACCACGGTGATCAGCGAGAAGAGTAGCGTCCAGCCAAATATCGCCAGGAACGGCTTCTGAATCCCTTCGTCAGTAAACACCCGCACGAAGTTTTTCCAGCCGGTATTCACGGTAAAGCCGGGACTCAGGGTTTCGTTCGCCCAACTGCCGTCGGCGTTAATCGCCTGGTAGAAACCAGTCTGCGGATTAGCACGATAGCGCGCGTTACTCTGCTGGTTGATCAGCTCATCCTGCACACCCACCCGATAGAGCGGCTGGGTGCCGGAGAACTGGCGCAGTGAACTCATCCGTAACTGACGACCATCCGGCAGTTCCGCCCGGATCTGGCTCAGTGCCTGACGATGGGTCGTGATCGCTCTGAAGTTCGCCCGTTCACCTGAAGGTGCAGCAGCAGGGGCCATTTTCAGGGTCTGTTCAGCGCCAAACTGAAACGGCGGTGAAACATAGTCTTTGCCATCATTCAGCACCAGCTGCCAGCGATCGCCGGCCGGGAACAGAGAAAAACCGACTGCTTCACCGGACTGGAAGGTGCGGCCCAGCAAAACCTGCTGCGCCCGTTCAAAGGTGAGCTGGTTGCTGCTGCTGTAGTTGGTAAAGGCAATGGCAATCGTGCAGGCGAGAGGGAACAGTACAAACAGCGCCATTCCCGCCACGCCGGGATAGACATAACGCCACGCATAGGCGCGACGGTTAGCAAAAATCCACAGTCCGGTCGCACTGAGGATCAGCGTCAGCAGCGCAAACAGATATTCGCCCTGCGCGTACATCAGCACCAGCAGATAGCCGACCAGCAGACAGCAGATCCCGATGAGAACGCTTTTCAACAGCACACTGCGCGTTTTCGGTTTTCCTGACATGATGCGGTTTTCCTTAACGGTCACTCAAGCCGGGGTGCCCCGGCTGCAAGGGGAGAATTACTTCTTCAGACGGGCCTGAGCATCTTTCAGTGCGGCGTCGACGCTCTGACGACCGCCCAGCGCGTTCAGGGTAGCGGTGCGCATCGCATACCAGAATGCCGCCATCTGCGGGATATTCGGCATGATGTCACCCTGACGGGCATTGTTCATGGTGGCGGCGATACGCGAATCTTTTTCCAGCGTCTGCTGGAAAGATTTCAGCGCCACAGCACCCAGCGGTTTATCTTTGTTGACCGCATCCAGACCGATGTCAGTCAGCAGATAATTCTCCAGGAACTCTTTCGCCAGCTCTTTGTTAGGACTGGCGGCGTTGATCCCGGCACTCAGCACGCCGACAAAGGCTTTCGACGGTTTACCGTTCAGGGTTGGCAATTCGGTGACGCCATAGTCGATGCCGCTCTTGTCGAGGTTGCCCCACGCCCACGGACCATTAATGGTCATGGCGGTTTCGCCTTTGTTAAAGGCGGCCTCAGCAATCGAATAATCGGTGTCCGCATTCAGGGTTTTGGCTTTAACCTGATCGACCAGGAACTGCATGCCCGCTTTAGCACCGGCGTTATCGACGCCGACATCCTTCACGTCATAATGTCCGTCGGTGAGCTTAAAGGCGTAAGCACCGCCTGCGGCCAGCAGCGGCCAGGTGAAGTAGGGCTCCTGCAGGTTAAACATGATGGCGCTTTTGCCTTTGGCACGCAGTTGCTTGTCGAGACCGGCGATCTCTTCCCAGGTTTTTGGCGGGTTCGGCAGCAGTTTCTTGTTGTAGATCAGTGACAGCGACTCAACGGAAATCGGGTAGCCAATCAGCTTGCCGTCAAAGCGCACCGCGTCCCAGGTGAACGGGAAAATCTTCTCGCGGAAGCTGGCATCCGGCGTGATCTCAGCCAGCAGGCCGGATTGCGCATAGCCGCCGAAACGGTCATGTGCCCAGAAGATAATATCCGGGCCATCGCCGGTCGCCGCGACCTGCGGATACTTCTCTTCCATTTTGTCAGGATGTTCGACCGTAACTTTGATGCCGGTCTCCTGCTCAAATTTCTTACCCACTTCGGCAAGGCCGTTGTAGCCCTTGTCACCGTTGATCCAGATGACCAGTTTACCTTCCTCAATTTTTGCCATCGCGCTGGCCGAAAAGAGCACGGCAGAGAGGGCAGAAAGGGCCAGAATTCTTGCTCCGGTTTTCATCGTCATAAATCCATCCTGTTAGCGGAAGTGGTGAATGCTGTACCGGCATCATTGTGCTTATCCGCCACGGCTTCTCATCCTCCTCTGCTCTACGCCCCTCGACCTGCCGCTGTGATCGCGCTGGCAAAAAAGCCCTTTAAGCGGGCGCTTACGCGGCAAAAATTCCTGCGGGTCTGCGTTAGCGATCACAAAAAAAGCGCGGCAGCGTGCAGTCCGCGGCGTCAGCCCGCGTTTCTCCTCCTCCCGCCTCCTCCCCCCAGTGGAATGCAGTGCGGTGGAGGATGTTACCGTCTGTTTCCTCTCGCATAGTGAGCCCCGGAACCCGTCTGCCGCTGGGCAGACACGACTATGCAGCTAAGAGGGAAGGGATCATGGCGAGCGTTGTGTTACGCAATGTCACGAAAGCCTGGGGCGATACGGTGGTGTCGAAAGATATCGATCTCACTATTCGTGAAGGGGAATTTGTTGTTTTCGTCGGCCCATCAGGCTGTGGCAAATCGACGCTGCTGCGCATGATTGCCGGGCTGGAGACCATCACCAGCGGCGAGCTGTTAATCGGCGACCGGCGCATGAATGAAGTGCCGCCCGCCGAACGCGGCATCGGCATGGTGTTTCAGTCCTATGCGCTCTATCCCCATCTGTCGGTGGCGGAGAACATGTCTTTTGGCCTCAAACTCGCCGGGGTGAAAAAAGCGGATATCCATCAGCGGGTTAATCAGGTGGCGGAGATTCTGCAACTGGCGCATCTGCTCGATCGTCGGCCTAAAGCTCTCTCTGGCGGGCAGCGTCAGCGCGTGGCGATTGGCCGCACGCTGGTGGCGGAACCGCGCGTCTTCCTGCTGGATGAACCGCTGTCGAACCTTGACGCCGCGCTGCGCGTTCAGATGCGGATTGAGATCTCCCGTCTGCATAAGCGCCTGAAGCGCACCATGATTTACGTAACCCACGATCAGATCGAAGCGATGACGCTGGCCGACAAAATCGTGGTGCTGGATGCCGGACGTATTGCGCAGGTCGGTAAGCCGCTTGAGCTGTACCACTATCCCGCCAACCGCTTTGTCGCCGGATTTATCGGCTCACCAAAAATGAATTTCCTGCCGGTCAAAGTGACCGCCACCGCCATCGATCAGGTTCAGGTGCGGCTGCCGAATCAGCAGCTGGTCTGGCTGCCGGTTGACAGCGCCGGTGTGCAGGTCGGCAGCAACATGTCACTGGGTATTCGCCCGGAACATCTGCTCTCCAGCGATATCGCCGACGTCACCCTGGAAGGGGAAGTGCAGGTGGTGGAACAGCTGGGGCATGAAACACAGATCCACATCGAGATTCCCGCTATCCGTCAGAACCTGGTTTACCGCCAGGAGGACGTCGTGCTGGTAAAAGAGGGCGCCATCCTCGGTATTGGCCTGCCGCCCGAGCGTTGTCACCTGTTCCGCGAGGACGGGAGCGCGTGCCGCAGGCTGTATCAGGAGCCGGGTGTATAGCCCTGCCAAAAACAATAAAAGCAATGACCTCAGGAGATAGAAAATGTTAACTCTGCGCAAACTTCCCATCGCCGTTGCCGTCGCGGTGGGAACCCTCTCCGCCCCGACGATGGCGGTTGATTTTACCGGTTACGCCCGTTCCGGCATTGGCTGGACCGGCAGCGGTGGTGAACAGCAATGTTTCCAGGCCACCGGTGCCCAAAGTAAATACCGTCTGGGCAACGAATGTGAAACCTACGCCGAACTGAAATTAGGCCAGGAAGTGTGGAAAGAGGGCGACAAAAGCTTCTATTTCGACACCAACGTGGCTTACTCCGTGGCACAGCAGAATGACTGGGAAGCCACCTCGCCCGCCTTTCGTGAAGCCAACGTAAAAGGTAAAAACCTGATCGACGCGCTGCCTGGCTCTACCATCTGGGCCGGTAAGCGTTTCTATCAGCGTCATGACGTTCATATGATCGACTTCTACTACTGGGATATCTCGGGTCCGGGTGCCGGTCTGGAAGATGTCGATCTCGGCTTCGGTAAACTCTCTTTCGCCGCAACCCGTTCATCTGAAGCGGGCGGCTCTTACACCTTCTCCAGCGATCGTATCCGTGACTTCGCCACCAGCACTGCCAACGACGTGTTTGATGTGCGTCTGGCCGGTCTGGAAACCAACACCAACGGCGTGCTGGAGCTGGGTGTCGACTACGGTCGCGCCAATGCCCGTGACGACTACCGTCTGGAAGAGGGTGCCTCTAAAGATGGCTGGATGTTCACTGCTGAACATACCCAGAGCATGATGAAGGGCTACAACAAATTCGTGCTGCAGTATGCCACCGATGCGCTGACCTCTCAGGGCAAAGGCGTGCCGCAGGGCACCAGCCTCAACAACAATGGTGACATGTATCGCATCCTCGACCACGGTGCGATCTCGCTGGCGGAACGCTGGGATCTGATGTACGTCGCCATGTACCAGAATATCGATCTGGACAACAACCGCGGCACCGAGTGGTACACCGTGGGTGTGCGCCCGATGTACAAATGGACGCCGATTATGAGCACGTTGCTGGAATTGGGCTACGACAACGTCAAATCGCAGCAGGCTAACGAACGCAACGGCCAGTACAAAGTGACGCTGGCGCAGCAGTGGCAGGCGGGCGACAGCATCTGGTCACGTCCGGCTCTGCGTCTGTTCGCGACCTACGCCAAATGGGATGAAAAGTGGGGCTACAACAAAGATAACTCAGGCGATCTCACCACCTTCGCCTCTGCGGACACCAGCGGCAACGGCATCCTGACTAACAGCCGTGGTAAAGACGATGAAGTGACCTTCGGCGCGCAGATGGAAATCTGGTGGTAAACCAGCACCTTTTCTGACAGGCGCGCCTGCGCCTGATGGATCTCTTTGGTCGCGGTGTGCCATTGCCTGGTTAATGCCGCGACCTGCAATAAGGTAGACATAATGAAAATGAAAAAACTGGCTGCACTCTGCCTGAGTGCGGTGTTACTGACAGGACATGCGCTTCCCGCCCTGGCGGATGTCAATCTGGTGCCGCAGGATCTCTCGTCTGCACCGGTCGTGGCACCCGAAACACTGCAACGCCTGAGCTGGCAACCGCTGGCTGCTTCTCAGACACAGACCACAAAACTCGCTAACAGCGGACAGACGCTGAATGCGCCACACATTGCCGGTCCGGTCGCGGCCTACAGTCTGCCCGCCAATATCGGCGAACTGACGCTGACGCTGAGCAGTGAAGTGGCGAACGGTCAGGTTTTCGCGCCGAACGTGCTGGTGCTGGATGAAAACCTGCGTCCTGCGGCCTGGTTCCCCAGCCGCTACTTTACCTATCAGAAGCCGGGTGTGATGGCGGCAGATCGGCTGGAAGGGGTGATGAAATTAACCCCGGCGCTGGGTCAGCAAAAAATCTACCTGCTGGTGTTCACCACCGACAGCGATCTGACACAAACCACCACGCTGCTTGACCCGGCCAAGGCCTACGCGCAGGGCACCGGTCATGCGGTACCGGATATTCCCGATCCCGTCGCCCGCCACAGCCGGGAAGGGACAATCAAGCTGAAGATGCAGACCAGTTCCGGCTCATCCATTCTGGTCGGGCCGCTGTTTGGTTCATCCGGCCCGAGCGCGGTGACCGTCGGCAATACCGCACCTGCGGCAGCGTACAGCGCAGCACCGGCGCCTGCACCCGCCGCAGCGCCCGCGCCAAAAGCCCGTGCGGAACCGATCATGAGCGACACCGAGAGTTACTTTAACCAGAAGATCAGACAGGCGGTGAACAGCGGCAATATCGATAAGGCGCTGAAACTGCTGGATGAAGCCGAGCGGCTGGGTTCCACCTCTGCCCGGCAGACCTTTATCAGTAGTGTTAAAGGCAAGGGGTGAAGCTGCCCCGACAATACTGATGTTGTTCCATCTGGTGCGCTGCGGCGCACCTTTTTTTGTTGCAGAGATCCTGATTGCATGATTTTTTTGCGTGGTTTTACGCATTGCGTAAGTCATGCTGTGGGCAATAGCGTTTGATGAATATAGGCTAACTAAGCTGTTTCAGGGATGACTTTTCTGGAGGCTAAATGCGAAGTTACACGACAACACAGGCCCGAAAATATCTTGCTGAAATCATGGATATCGTGATGGCGGGTGAGCCTGTGATTATCACCCGGCGGGGCGGTTCTGCTGCTGTGCTTATCAGTCGCGAAGAGTTTGATGTCTGGCAGGAAATAAAACAGGGTGCCAATTTTTCAGTCGATACGGAAAAGCGTAATCAGAAACTTTTAATGAAGACTTAGTAACAAAACATTCGCTCTTATCGCGATCAATGCATTTGCATTGCCAATGCACTTGCATTACTGTTGCGCTATCTTGTTTTTTCTAGTGAGAATCCGCAATGGGAACTTTGACTCATGCAAACATCTCTCTGCGTGCTTCATCAAAACTGACAGCCCGCAGCCAGACCACTATCCCTGCCGCAGTTCGTGATGCGATGAATCTGCAACCGGGTGAGAATATCGAATACGCTGTTCTGCCGGGCGGCAAAGTCCTTATTACCCGTCAGGAAACGGTGACTGATGATGATCCAGTGATGGCGAGCTTTCTGAGTTTTCTTGCTGCTGACATACGCAACACACCTGCAAATATTAAAACGCTGGATCGAGGATTATTAACTCGCATTACATCGTTGACCGAAGGTATGGACGTTGATTTGGATGCTCCACTCATGGACGATGAGTAATTAAGTATGGAAGACAGCACGGTTATAAATGGATGGCACGTTTATGTTCATCCCTGTTTTGAATCGCAGCTGATTGCGCTGACCAATGAAGTGGAGTTACTCAGGGCTAAATATCCTGAAAGTTACCAGCGAAAAGCGACGACTAAGCTTTTAGCCGCTGTGTTTAAAGTTATCAATAGTGAGATTTGCGCCGATCCACATCAGGCAAAGTTTCGCCAGGGCGATACGCTGGGAGAACAAAATAAGCATTGGTTCCGTGCAAAGTTTTTGATGCAGTATCGTTTGTTCTTTAGATTCAGCGAGCAACATAAAACCATCATCCTTGCATGGATGAATGACGCTGAGACCAAACGTGCTTATGGCAGTAAGCGTGACGCCTATAAAGTATTTTCAGGAATGTTGCATAACGGCTATCCACCTGACGACTGGGCATTGCTGTTAAAGCAATCTCAGGATTGGGCGAATACAAATTCTTAAGTTCATTAAATCCTGAACAGAATCCGGTTAGTGTTTTTAGACGCTCGTGCTCAGGGTGATATTATCACTGTTGAGAGGCGCTGATTACAGTAGCAGCGTGCGAGCCGTTGCCGGCCCGCACGCTGTAATAACTGAAAATGATGTAAAACAGGCTGCGTCAGACACGAGTCTGAGTCGCGCGTTAACCTTCAATTGCGCAGTAGTCGCTTCCGGCGTGCCGTCAGATCACGCAGCAGCGTGTCAGTGGCAGGATCGCTGAACAGCGTTTCAAGCGTGGCGCTGAGCTTGCGTCGCCAGTTCGGATATTCATCGCTGGTGCCCGGAATATTGACCGGCGTCGCCATATCCAGCCAGTCCTCCGGTTGCAGTCCCAGCAGGGCGCTGTGGCTATCAGCCAGATAGCGCTGCATCGCCCGGTTTAATGCCTTGCTCATGCCGGTGCGACGTGCATCGCGTCCGGCACGTTTCGGCAGGGCACCAACGCGATGCAGACTCTGCAGCAGCGCCTGCTTCGCCCGCAGCCGATCCTGATACAGCCCGGCCAGCACCACTTTGTCAGGATAGAGGCCGAGTTGTGCGCCGGTGGTCAAATCATCGCTCTGCCACCAGCCACGCAGCGTCGGAAGATCGTGCGTGGTGGCGACCGCCATTGCCTGCCGTGGCCATTCGGCGGGCGGACGAAAACGCTGGGCTGACTCCTGCTCAAAATAGAGCACCTTATAGGAGTAGACCCCGCCATCGCGCAGCTTATCGACAATCGCTTCCGGCACCGTACCGAGATCTTCGCCAATTACCATGCAGCGATGACGCTGACTTTCCAGCGCCAGAATCGCCAGCAGATCGTCGATGGGATAGTGCACGTAGGCACCGTGCATCGCGCTATCACCGGCCGGAATCCACCACAGCCGCATTAGCGCCATCACATGGTCAATGCGCAGTGCGCCGCAGTGACGCATGTTGGCGCGCAGCAGGGCGATCCACGGCTCCCAGGCGCGCTGACGCATCACCTGCGGATCCATGGGCGGCAATCCCCAGTCCTGGCCGCGCGGGCCGAGAATATCGGGCGGCGCACCGATGCTGGCCTCCATGCAGTAGAGATCGCGCTCGCTCCAGGTCTCTGCGCCACCCTGCGCAACACCCACCGCCAGATCGCGGTAAAGTCCAATCGGCATCTGCTGCTGCTGGCATATGTCCCAGCAGTCGGCAAACTGCTTCGCGGCCAGCCACTGCAGCCAGAGCCAGAAGCGCACCTGATCGGCGTGCTGTTGCAGGAAGGCCTGCACGGCCGGACTGCCGGGATCCTGCAACGCCTCCGGCCACACCGGCCAGCCCCAGCGATCACTATCCTGTGCTATCTGATCGGCGTGCAGCGCGTCAAACAGCGCCTGATGCTGAAGACTCTCGCCTCCTTCACGTATAAATCCATTAAACGCCTGCACCTCGGGATCGCTGGCGTCACGCTGAGTAAACTGCGGCCACGCCAGCCTCAGCGCGTCAATTTTTAGCCGGGTCACCGCCGCATAATCCACCCATTCTGCTGCGCGAGCCTGCTCCAGCGCCTGCTCTGTTTCCGGACGTTGCCACCAGGCCTGAGCGGCAGCGCTCTGCCGGAAGTCAGCGACTGCGCCCACATCGATGTAGAGCACATTGAGCCAGCGCCGGGACGAGGGGCTGTAAGGGCTGGCACTCTCCGGGCTGGAGGGAAACAGCGCATGGATAGGGTTAAGACCGATAAACGCGCCGCCGCGTGCGGCTACCTCCGGCAGCATCCGGCGCAGATCGCCAAAGTCGCCGATTCCCCCAGTTCTCCGCCGAGCGCAGGGTATAGAGCTGCACGCAGGCGCCCCATAATGACTCACCTGCCAGCAGGGCCGGGGGGTTCATAACAGCGGGCCGGGGCAATTATTATCCGGCACGACCACTGCTGCGCGCCCTGTTGCAGCGTCAGCTGATGATAGCCTTCTGGCAGCGGCGGCAGATGCAGCGGCTGAGCGGGCTGGCAGCGACCTGAGCTGATTTCACCCGCTTCACTGGTGAGATGCCAGTGGGCATCGTCAGCGAGCTGTGGCGACAGGCTCAGAAGATCGCCGCTGCGAAAAATTACCACCGGTGGCAGTGGCGTGCTCAGCGGATGGGAAGGCTGCATCACCGCCAGCAAACGCTGGCGGGTCAGGGTCGGGATCGCCTGTGGCTTGCCGTGAGCATTGATATACTCAGCGGCGATGCCCGCCCGGGAGAAATCGTCCATAACCGGATCTGTTTTCATGGCGTTCCTTAGCGTTTCGCTTGCCAGATGCGCTGCTGGTAATCGCGGATAGCGCGATCGGAGCTGAACATGCCACAACGTGCGGTATTGAGGATGGTGGCACGTGTCCAGGCCTCCTGATTGCTCCACAGCGCTTCTACCTGCGCCTGTGCGTCAAGATAGGGCTGGAAGTCAGCCAGTACCAGATAGGGATCACCCCCTTCCGGGCCGAGACTCTGCAACATCGCATCAAAGGCGTGGCCGTCGCCCTGGCTGAAGGTGCCATCTTCCAGCGCCAGTAAGACCTGATTGAGCTGCGGATCTTTCTTGCGCCACTGCGCCGGGGCATATCCGTCTGCTTTTAACGCCACCACCTGTTCCACGGTATGCCCGAAGATAAAGATGTTCTCGCTGCCAACCTGCTCAGCGATCTCGACGTTCGCTCCATCCAGTGTGCCGATGGTCAGTGCGCCATTCAGCGCCAGCTTCATATTACCGGTGCCGGACGCTTCTTTACCGGCGGTGGAGATCTGTTCGGAAAGGTCGGCGGCGGGAATCAGCCGCTCGGCGACGGAGACGTTGTAATCGGGAATAAACACGACTTTCAGCCGGTCACCGATACGGGGATCCTGATTGATCACCTCGGCCACTTTGTTGATGGCATAGATGATGTTTTTCGCCAGTGCATAGCCGGGTGCGGCTTTGGCACCAAACAGCACCACGCGCGGCGTCCGGTTAGCCTGCGGATCGGTGACCAGCGTCTGCCACAGCGCAATGATGTGCAGCAGGCTCAGATGCTGGCGTTTGTACTCATGCAGTCTTTTGATCTGCACGTCAAACAGCGCGGTAGGGTCAATCTCAATGCCGGTCCGCTGTTTCACCCAGTGCGCCAGCGCGACTTTGTTCTGCTGCTTGATGGCGCGATATTCCGCGCAGAAGGCGGCGTCATCCGCAAAGGCTTCGAGCCCCTGCAAGGCATCGAGATCGTTTAGCCAGGATTTTTGCAATGTCCGGGTGATCAGGGCACTCAGCGCCGGGTTGCACTGATTGATCCAGCGGCGCGGCGTAATGCCGTTGGTCACGTTGTGAAATTTCTCTGGCCACATCTGGTGATATTCCGGGAAGAGATCCTGCACCACCAGTTTCGAGTGCAGCGCTGCCACACCGTTGACCGCGAACCCGCTGGTCACGCAGAGGTTCGCCATCCGCAGCTGGTTATTATGCACCAGCGCCAGTCTGGCCCACTTCGCTTCATCGTCTGGCCAGCGCGCCGTGACAGCCGTTTTTAGCTGCGCGTTCAGGGTATTGATGATCATCATATGGCGCGGCAGCAGACTGCGCACCAGACGCACATCCCAGCACTCCAGCGCTTCCGGCATCAGGGTGTGATTGGTGTAGGCAAAAGTGTGCTGTGTGATCTGCCAGGCGCGATCCCAGCTCAGCTGATGCTCATCCAGCAGCAGACGCATCAGCTCCGGGATGGCCAGCGTCGGATGGGTGTCATTAAGCTGGATCACTTCATGATCGGCCAGGGTTTCGATGCTGCGTCCGGCCCGATGATGGCGACGCAGAATGTCAGCCAGCGCGCAGGCGCACTGAAAATATTGCTGCATCAGACGCAGTTTTTTTACCGTTCTGATGATTGTCATTGGGGTAGAGCACCTTGGTCAGTTTTTCAGCATCAATACCCTGTTGCTCCGCGCGCAGAAAGTCGCCGTCGTTGAAGCGACTCAGGTTAAACGGCTGGGCATGTTTCGCCTGCCATAGACGCAGTGGCTGGCTGATACCATTCTGATAACCGACCACCGGCAGATCCCAGGCTTCGCCGAGCAGTTCAAACGCCGGTTGCCACTGTGGCTGACCCGCAACCGTCACCACTTTACCGCCCAGTCCGACCCGCACGTTAAGCGCGGCGTTGTGGTTAAACCACGGATAGCGGTCGCGCTGCCAGTCATCGGGGCTTTCAATCTGCGCGCCCTGTTCGAAGCGCTGCCGGAACAGACCGTACTGATAGTTCAGACCGTAGCCCGTAGCGGGCTGACCCACATTCGCCATGGAATCCAGGAAACAGGCTGCTAGACGACCCAGGCCGCCATTACCCAGCGCCGGATCCGTTTCGGTTTCCAGCACATCAGTGAGTGAGATATTCCAGGCGGCCAGGGCCTCATTGACCGCGTCATACCAGCCCAGGTTCAGCAGGTTGTTGCCGGTCAGGCGACCAATCAAAAACTCCATCGACAGATAGTTAACATGGCGCAGTTCTGTTGGGTCCGGAAGAGCAGGCTGCGCGGCCAGCATATCGGCCAGCGCACCGCTGAGTGCCTGCCACCACTGTGTCGTGGTCATCTCCTGCGCATCGCGCAGGCCAAAACGCTGCCACTGACGGGTCAGGGCAGCATTGAACTGAATCGGGTTGAAATCGGGCTGTGTCATGGTTGATGTCCTGTAAAACGGAAAATGGATCAATGTGGCGACAGTCTGCCCGCGCGGAAACCCTCGCTCATCCTCCTGCAAAGAATTAGCGGAGGAGGATGGGGAGGGTGGAGAGGATGAGGCTAATCCGAAATCGTTGAAGGAGTGTGATAGCACACGCTTTTGTAAAGATTAGTTAATGGGTTTGCTTGCATTCATCTGACGAAATGCTGAACCTGTGTAAGGAATAATTACGAAGCGTAAAATAATGATGCGCTCGACAAATGGAGAAACGCGCGCCCATGTTAATACCCGCTAAACTCAGCCGCCCGGTGCGTCTTGAAGGCACTGTGATTCGGGAGAGATTGCTGCAAAAACTCACCGCTGCCGGTAACTATCGGCTGGTGCTGGTCACCAGTCCGGCGGGCTACGGTAAAACCACACTGGTGTCGCAGTGGGCGGCAGGGAAAAGCGATCTGGGGTGGGTTTCTTTAGATGAGGGCGATAATCAGCCGGAGCGTTTTGCCGATTACCTGATCGCTGCACTGCAACAGGCCACCCACGGTGGCTGTCCGCGTAGTGAGCTGCTGGCCCAGAAGCGGCAGTATGTGAATCTCAATGCCCTGTTTTCTCAGCTCTTTATAGAGCTGGTGGAGTGGCAGCAGCCTCTGTGGCTGATCGTTGATGACTACCATCTGATTACCAATCCGGTGATCCACGACGCGATGCGCTTTTTCCTGCGCCATCAGCCTGAAAATCTGACGCTGATTTTGATGTCACGTAACCTGCCGCAACTCGGTATCGCCAACCTGCGGGTGCGTGAGCAACTGATTGAGCTGGGCAGCCAGCAGCTGGCTTTTACCCACCAGGAGGCGCGACAGTTTTTTGACTGCAGACTGGCGGCCCCGCTGGAAAGCGAAGAGAGCAGCCGACTCTGTGATGATGTAGCGGGCTGGGCTACGGCGCTGCAACTGATCGTGCTGTCGGCGCGACAGGGTGCCAGTTCGGCTCAGCATTCCGCCCGGCGTCTCTCTGGCATTAATGCCAGCCACCTCTCCGATTATCTGGTTGAAGAAGTTCTGGATAACGTCGATCTGCCTACCCGCCATTTCTTACTGAAAACCGCGCTGCTGCGTTCAATGAACGATGAACTGATCGCCTGTGTCACCCGCGAAGAGAACGGCCAGATGCGGCTGGAAGAGATTGAGCGTCAGGGTCTGTTTCTGCAGCGCATGGACGACTCCGGCTGCTGGTTCAGTTACCATCCGCTGTTTGGTAACTTCCTGCGTCAGCGCTGTCAGTGGGAACTGGCGGCGGAGCTGCCTGCGCTGCATCGGGCTGCGGCAGAGAGCTGGATGGCGCAGGGCTTTCCCGGCGAGGCGATTCATCATGCGCTCGCCTCTGGCGACGCCACTATGCTGCGGGACGTGCTGCTGAAGCACGCGTGGACGCTGTTTAATCAGAGCGAACTGCCGCTGCTGGAGAACTCCCTGAAAGCACTGCCGTGGGAGATGATGCTGGAAAATCCAATGCTGGTGCTGCTGCAGGCCTGGCTGATGCAGAGTCAGCATCGCTTCTCCGAAGTCGACAGTCTGCTGGCGCGTTTTGAACAGGCCAGCCGCTGCGAGATCGACGCAGCACTGCGCGGTGAATTTAATGCGTTGCGCGCCCAGGTGGCGATTAACGATGGCAATACCGATGAAGCGGAGCGGCTGGCGAAAGTGGCGCTCGATACCCTGCCAGCGAGCCGTCACTACAGCCGCATTGTGGCAACCTCAGTGCATGGTGAAGTGATGCACTGCAAAGGCGAGCTGGATGATTCACTCAAACTGATGCGGCAGACCGAACAGATGGCGCGGCGCGATGAAGTGTGGCACTACGCCCTCTGGAGCCTGATTCAGCAGAGCGAGATTCTGTTTGCTCAGGGCTTTTTGCAGGCAGCCTATGAGATCCAGAGCCGCGCCTTTGTGCTGGTCGACGAACAGCATCTGGCGCAGTTCCCGCTGCATGAGTTTCTGCTGCGCATCCGCGCTCAGTTGCTGTGGGCCTGGGGACGACTGGAAGAGGCGGAGCAGGCGGCCCGGGAAGGCATCAAAGTACTGAACGGTTTCCAGCCGCAGCAGCAGATTCAGTGTCTGGGATTGCTGGTGCAGTGCTCACTGGCACGCGGCAATCTGGATAACGCCCGCAGCTACCTGAACCGGCTGGAAAACCTGCTGAACAATGGCAACTGGCACAGCGACTGGATAGCCAATGCCGACAAAGTCCGGGTCATTTACTGGCAGTTGACCGGCGACAGCCAGAACGCCCGTGACTGGATGCGGCAGACGCCTAAACCTGCCTTTGCCAATAACCATTTTCTGCAGGGACAATGGCGGAACATCGCCCGCGCGCAGATCCTACTGGGTGATGTCAGCCAGGCGGAAGTGGTGCTGGAGGAGCTGAATGAGAATGCCCGTGCCCTGCGCCTGATGAGCGATTTAAACCGTAATCTGCTGCTGCTGAATCAGATCTACTGGCAGACCGACCGCAAAGCGGAGGCGCAGCGTGTCCTGATAGAGGCGCTGAAACTGGCGCGCAGCACCGGTTTTATCAGCCATTTCGTGATTGAAGGCGAGATGATGGCGCAGCAGTTGCGGCAATTGATCCAGCTTAATACCCTGAATGAACTGGACAGCCACCGCGCCCGGCGCATCCTGCTGGAGATCAACAAATATCACCGTCACAAGTTCGCTCATTTCGATGAAGGCTTTGTCAGCCGGTTGCTTAACCATCCTGACGTGCCGGAGCTGATCCGAACCAGTCCGCTGACGCAGCGTGAATGGCAGGTGCTGGGATTGATCTATTCGGGCTACAGCAACGATCAAATCGCCGGTGAGCTGGCGGTGGCCTCCACCACCATCAAAACCCACATCCGTAATCTCTATCAGAAGCTGGGCGTCACCCATCGCAGCGAAGCGATGAATCAGGTGCAGTCGCTGCTGAAAATGATGGGATATGTCTGACGACAGGCGTTTACAGGGCGGCTTTAGCCCGCTTTGCCGCATGTCAGCACACCATCGAAACAGGCGGTCTGTATCAATGGGAAGCGCATAACTACTCCTGACTACTCATAGGGACATTCCCGGTAAGGATGAAAGGGTAAAGGCCCTTTTAAGGGCTATATCGCCAGTATCACTAAACTCAGCCTGAAATATGCAGCCTCAATACGGAGCACCTGATGATCACCACACACGTTTTCATCGCAGTTAGCCTTGATGGTTACATCGCCCGACAGGATGGCGATATAGACTGGCTGTTGCAGCGCGCGGATCCGACAGAAGATCATGGCTATGCCGCATTCATCGCGGATAAAGATTGGATTGTTATGGGCCGGGGGGAGCTATGAGAAGGTGCTGACCTTTGATGTGTGGCCTTATGATCAGCCCGTGCTGGTGCTTTCCCGACAGCTAGCCGATACCCCGGTGCCCGAGGCATTAAAAGGCAAAGTGCAGTTCACCCGCCGTACTCCAAAGGAGGTGATCAATGACCTGGCAGCACAGAACGCACATCGCATCTATATCGATGGCGGGCAGGTGATACAGTCGTTCCTGCATGAAGGACTGGTCGCCGATATCGTTATCACTACCGTTCCTGTCCTGCTTGGTTCGGGAAAATCCCTGTTCGGCTCCCTGCATCAGGATATCGATTTGACACTGCTATCAAGCCGCAGCTTCCCTTCGGGTCTGGTGCAGTCGCACTATCGGCTGGCGTCATAAACCCCACATAGACATAGCGGCGGCCTGCGGTAACGCGAGATGACCGCCCCTGAGGCCAGGGCGGCCATTAAATAAAGGATGAAACTTCTATGTCAAAGCTACACAACACGCTGATTTTTTTCCACTATCTGCAGGGCTGCTCCTTTCCCTACCGGTATTCAGTCAGACACACCCGCAGGACACTACTCAGCTGTCTGCCTGTGAGAGCCAGAACGGACAGGATGGGAACGGCAGTTCGCCTGATGGAGAAAAGGGTAAAGACGGCGTGCCCGGTACAGGCCGTCTGAACGGAGGTAACGGCGGTAATGCTGACCCAGGCTCCAATTCAAATGGCGGAGATGGCGAAAATGACGGCACAAACGGAGCCGATGCGTGTCCTGGCGGCGTCGGCGGGCAGGGTGGCAGTGGCGGGAATGAGGGAGGACATGATGGTTCTCCCGGAATGAGTGGAGCTAAAGAGTTATCCCTATGCAGTTAACGTAGTTTGCCGGAGGTTGATGACCCCGGCGACCTCATAAACACAGACTAAGCAGACAGCAAGGCAATGCGGAGACACCGGGTTGCCAGGCCTGAACTGCAAAGCCGGTGAAGTCATATCAGTCGTTTTTACCGGTCCCTGCAAGTCCCGATCTTCCTTAAAAGACATGGCATAGTGTCAGCCTGAGTGATGGCAGCTTATCCGGCACCACCCAACCATCCAGTTCCCGCCCGGCCTCTGCCGACTCCTGTGACATAACCCCAGCCTCTTCTCCTTCGGGGTGTGCTCAGTGCTCACATTTTACATAACAGTGTGTGCCTACAGTTAATGTGAACGTCCGCTCCTGTCACAAAGTAAACTGTCATCGGGCTGATGACCGCTATATGCCAGAAACGGACACTGTTTTTAATGTGATTTATTTATTTAATGCTGCCTTTGCTGGAGCACAAAGGAAGTCAGGCTACGTTGCGATTACTGCTATCCCCGCTAGGGATAAAACCCATTAGCTAAGGAAACGAACCGCGCCTGGAGACTTGCCCGTTACACGCTTAAAAGCCCGGCTGAAAGCAGCCTGAGAGGAGTATCCTAACCGTTGCGATGCGATGTCGACGGTGATGTTTTCTGACGACAGCCAGCGGACAGCGAGATGCATCTTTACTTCCGTTACATACCGTAGCGGTGGGACGCCGATAGTGGTCTGAAACCTTTCGGCGAATGCGGAGCGGGATATATGCGATTCGGCGGCGAGTTCTGCCACGCTCCAGTCCCGGCCCGGTTCGCGATGAATCGCCAGGATGGCCTGAGCCAGACGCGGATCGCGCAGTGCTGCAGCCAGACCAGCGCTATTGCCGCAACCATCTTCCACCCATCCTCTGATAAACATCGCTCCAGCCACATCGGCAAGCCTGGCGAGAATACCTGCATAGCCCACGCGTCCGGAGCATATCTCACGCTTCATCGCATCAAGGATATGCATGAGTCCCGGCCACTGAATCCCCTTTGCATCGGCATGCATAATTTCAGGCAGCACATCCGCCAGCCGCTGCATGCTTCCCAGATCGATTTTCATACAACCAAAAAACAGCACAGCACCTGGCGTTTCCTGAGTACTCGGGCAGGTATCAATCCCACTCACTTTTTCATCGAGTGGTGCCGTTTCAATATTGTCGATATCCAGCACGTCGGCGGCTGTTGCTGACAAAAGCTGATGCCGTTCGCCGTGGGGAAGAAATACAGCCTCTCCGGCTGAAAGCGTAAGAACTTCGCCGTTTGCACTATGAAGCACCATCTCCCCCTACAGCGACGTAGTGCAGATAAGCATGACCGGGCCTGCTTGCGAAGTTCAGGCCAAACGTATCTCCCGTCTGGATACGCTGATATCGCACGCCGTATAGCCGTAGACCGGAAAGCAGCTCGCTGATGAGTTCTGATGACAGAGCGAAGGATGAAGTCATATGCCTTTTCGGGTTTTGGGTAAAAAAAGTGAGGGTTTTAGAGCATAGATCATCCAGCTGCGCCTGAATAGACTTCTTCTCCTGAAACGACTTTCCAGGAGACTTAGAAATGACGGATGAAACTTCTATCAGGGTTCACAAAGAAAGAGTGCAAAGAGATGAGAAAATCCAGCCAGCCTGGCTTGCGGTTTTTTCGTTAACCATGGGTGTTTTTGGCCTGCTCACCGCAGAGTACCTGCCTGCCAGCTTATTAACGCCTATTGCACGGGATTTGGGTGTGTCAGAATCTCTTGCAGGACAGGCCGTAACAGTGACGGCGGTGATTGCGTTATTTGCCGGATTACTGATACCGCGATTAACGCGTGCGCTGGACCGGCGCGTCGTGTTGTTGAGCTTTACCGCCCTTATGATCTTCTCAAATCTGCTCGTGGCGCTCTCTTCAGGTATTGTCATGCTGCTGGCAATGCGCATCCTGCTGGGTATCGCGTTGGGTGGATTCTGGAGTATGGCAGCGGCGGTAGCGATGAGGTTAGTGCCGGAGAGGCTGGTACCGCGGGCGCTGTCGATCATTTTCAGTGGAATTGCGGTAGGTACTGTTGTTGCCGTACCGCTGGGAAGTTATCTGGGCGAGATGTCTGGCTGGCGTAGCGCATTTATTGCCGCTGCTGCGGTTGGTGCACTCTCTTTCATTTTTCAGTGGCTGACGCTGCCCGGAATGCCGCCGGTAGTCAGGACCAGGACGGCATCCGTATTTTCTCTGCTCCAGAGGCCGGGCGTGAGCGTGGGCATGCTGGGGTGCGTGCTTGCACACACCGGCCAGTATGCGCTGTTTACCTATATACGGCCGGCGCTGGAAGGACTCGCACACATAGACGCAAAAGGGCTGGCGTTAATACTGCTGGTGTTTGGCATTGCTAACTTTATCGGGACACTGTCGGCAGGGTGGCTGATGGAACGCAGCCTGCGTTTTACGCTGATTATTATGCCTGCTCTGGTAGGAGCTGCGGCACTGGGTATGATCACTCTGCCGTTATCAATCGCCGGGCTTACGGCGCTGGTCATGCTGTGGGGGGCTGGCATTTGGTGGCATACCGGTGGCTTGGTCAGGTTGGGTCGCCCGGACTCTTCCCGATGAGGCCGAGAGCGCAGGGGGTATGGTGGTCGCCGCCGTCCAATCCTCCATTGCCGCGGGTGCAGCAATAGGTGGCCTGATATATGGCCTCAACGGGGTGACGGGGGTATTCATTACTGCAGCCTGTATCATGCTTACTGCCGCGCTGGTTATTGCATTCCGGGTCAGAGTCTCATCATCAGCTGAAGGAACGCAAAACTGACCATTTCAGTGACATTTTAAAATGTCAGGACATCTCGATCGAACAGCTTAACATCCCCGGACCGCGCAGCGTTCCGGGCCTGCTGACTGAGTGTGATGGCAAAGGGGCTGGTTAACTTATGAAGCTGGTTAACAGGCGCTATGGCAAAAAGCGGAGCTTAGCAATAATCAGTAAGTGCCGTTTTACTCGCTATTCTGAAATATCACCATTCTCAGTGGTGATTCATGCGTGCAGAGAAAATATTCCTTAACAGAGAAGCTTGAAAAACAGTTTCCAGGTGATATCTTCAACACATAACTACCTCATCAGGAAGATAGTGTGATTACTCTCAGGAATATGAATGAAGAAGAATTCAAAAATTATCGTTCTCTTTTCATCCATGAATATTCGCAGGATCTGCAAAAAAATCGCGGATATCTTTCCGAAAAAGCACGAATCAAAGCCATAGAATCTATTGATACAGTGTTAACAAAGGGCGTTGTGACCCCGGCTAATCAGCTGTGGTGTATCCAAGAGCCTGATGAACCAGAGGAAGTTATTGGCATCCTCTGGTTGTCGATCACCGGGTCATCAGCCTGGATAAGTGATTTCTACATTTATCCTGACTGGCGCGGCCGTGGATTCGGTGGTCTGGCCTTATGCGAAATGAAAAGATTGCTAAAAATAATGAACATCGATGAAGTCGGACTTAGGGTAGCGCCGAATAATGCCTCAGCCAAAGCACTGTATCAGAAGAATGGCTTTCATATTACCGGCATCAATATGTCTCAAAATTTAAACTAAATAATTTAAGAAAGCGTTTTTACCAATAGCCAAAGAAAATATCTTTTTTTAAAGATTCCGCGGTGCAGCGCCTTATAATACACATTTGAGGCATGAGTTTTTACTACTCCTGCATTTTCTCAATAACCCGCTGAGCAAAGAACTGCCTCTTAACCACAACGGGTTTAACCGTGATTTTGACTGAGTTCGTCCCGTGAAATGTATCAACTTTGTGAGGGGCTGCTCCGGGCATAGAGTTGTCTGGCGCTGGCACACGGTTAGCTAAGAGTGAGGAGCGGAACATAAATAGTTGTCATCTCATTGACGGTTCTGTGGCTCCTTAGAGGATATGGCTGCATTATCATCAGAATTTATCTTTGTCATACATGGAGTAAGTCTTATGAGTATAAATATAAGGCCAGCACAATTTTCTGATGTTGATGGAATTTTCTCAGTCCGAACATCTGTTACGGAGAATCATCTGAGCCGCGAAGAAATGCGAAGAATAGGGATCACCGAAAGCGTCGTGGGCGATATGATCAAAAACGACCATTGCGCATGGGTTGCCTGTGATAACGACGAAATTATTGGTTTTTCAATGATCTTAACGGATAAAGGCTGTCTTTATGGTCTTTTTTGTTCTTCCTGAATACGAAAGCAGAGGTATAGGTCGCAGACTCACTATGCTTGCGGAACAGGAGTTATTCAGACATCACGAAATTGCCTGGCTGGAAACCGAAGAAAACAGCCGTGCGGCAAAATTTTACATGCAACTCGGCTGGGGTAATAAAGCAAATCTGGATGGCACTTTCATCCGGTTAGAAAAGCAACGTGATAGTTGATCTTCTATAGCTCTCATCTGGTTCCGCTTCTGGCACGAAGCAGCCGAACGTAGATGCAGGGTTCGCTATGAGCACAGGATGTTAGTCAGTTGCTTGATAAGTAGCCTGATAGCTTCTTTACTGCAACTGGATAAAAACTACAAAAACGTTCAAAGCAATTTCAGGATCTCCTCCAGCACATCCGCCGGCCTTTCAAGTACGGCCAGATGAGTTCTGGCCGTCTCTAACCGTTTCACTTCAAAGAAATTATGTTTCCTTGAGAAACGTTGTTGTAAAGCCAGGTACTTGTCGCTTCTGTCCAGGGAATAGATGTGAGAAGCCTTAGGGGGGATTTCTGAGCTGTTCGAGACGCAGGAGTGGCGAACCATATTTATGGTATGCATCAGCAATGACCTGACCAGCAAGTCGCCAAAGCTGATAGCTGGATTCAGCCATCTCAGTTTTTAGATGATGGATCATGACTGGAGAGTCGCTTTCTGCCAGCCAATATTCGTAAAGGGCATCCCGTGCATCTTGCCAGCTGTCTTCATTCTGCATGTCTCTGACCGAGTCGAAAAATCCAGGCTCCGGCTGATTCATGATCCAATCAAGAAATATGACTGCAGGTATGCGATTTCTTAAACTTTCCACCAAATCAATAGATACCCAACTGGCATGAGCAACGGAAACAGGCACTATCCGTGTTAAGCCAAGATGTTTAATTAGTGCTAAAGCATCTGATAATAACGCCTCACCGTCAACATCCTGACCGTTGGTCGATGATTTTCCATGACCACGCCAGTCTATAGTGACAACGCGGAAAAAGACGGCGGCCTGCTCAGAGAAATCTTTAAAAACGGTTTTTGGTTGGCACCAGCCAGGCATGAGGAACAGAGTCGTGTCACCCGTGCCAATATCATGATAATTAATATCACCATAATTTGTATGTAAAACCGGCATATTAATTTCTCTTCATAAAGTGAATGAACAACTAACCTATTCTCTCCCGCATCACTAAAAAAAGCATTTATTAACTTAGTAGCACTTATGTCATGGTTTATCAGAATTGAGTAAGTGATTTACGGGCTGCTTTTGGGCTGGAAATGTAAACCTGACCACTTCCGGATAGGATATACGGCTCGCAGTATCCGACAGCGTCAATCCTTAAAACTTCAGGCCACTGCGATACTGATTCCAGCGTACGTATAGCATGTCCGGATAACTTTCCGCAGCCTGTTCTCCAGCGTCTGTCAGGCACCATGAAGTTGTTGAGTCACTCAAAAATGTCCGCTTCTGGCACAAATCAGACATGCTTGCGGGACATAGTCCGCTATGAGCGATAAGCGGACATTGGCCGTGTGCTAAAGAAGAAAATTGCGTGGTGTTAATTCCAGAATGGAACGAAATGCAGCGGTAAATGCAGCCGGACATGAGAAACCCAGTTGGTAGGAGACCTGCTTAATTGAGATGCCATTGGCGAGGAGATCTAATGACGCACAAATTCTTGCTCTTTGCTTCCAGGTTCTGAAGCTGAAGCCCGTATCCTTAATAAACATTCGCGAGAAGGTGCGTTCAGACATATTGGCAATATGGGCCAGATCGCTTAGAGACGCTTCCCAGCGGTGACTGACCAGTAACTCTTTGGTTGCCCTGTTTAAGCGCTCATCATGCGGCATAGGTAGCTCCGCGGTCAAAGGCTTTGCCTCACTGAGAATTTCTAAAATTAACAGCGCCATTTTACGCTGGCTCGGTCCAGTGTAGTCGGCATTGAAAAGCCCGGCTATCAGCTCTTTCACCAGTGCGGTGGCTGTAATCACATGCACCTGGCGACTCTTAGTAAAATTCAGGCATTCTTCGATAAGACTGCTACTGAAATAAATGGCCCGTAAGTCGGTGTGGGATAGCAGATTGTAGCTGTGAATCTGCAGAGGCGGTAGCCATAATGCCCGCTGAGGGGGGGATCACCCAACGATTGCCCTCTGTTTCGACCAACATAACGCCCCTGGTAGCAAATAACAGCTGTCCTTCAATATGATGATGAGGAGGATCGGTCTCTCCGCGTTGATAGCTGATGGCGGTGCTAGACCATCCCGTCGCTTCATCATGTCTTGGCGCTTTATCTATGCTACCTGGCATTTCAAATTTAGTTCCTGCAGTTATCTTAGTTGGACTCACCCGATTCATAACATCCCGACAGGGTGAAACTTGAAAAATTAAGGTTAACATAAGCATTACAGGAGCATATTTAAATGCACGTGCATTTCATCATCCATGAAAGTTTTGAGGCTCCCGGCGCTTATGAGTCCTGGGCCATAGGCAAAGGTAATCACGTCACCTATTCACGAGTTTATGAAGGTGAGGCTCTACCGTCCAGCGTGGATGACATCGATTTTTTGATTGTTATGGGCGGTCCACAGGACCCGGCAACCACCCCTGAAGAGTGCCCGCATTTTGATGCAAAGGCTGAGCAGGCGGTCATCGCATCCGCTGTGCGCGCAGGTAAAGCCGTTATTGGCATCTGCCTGGGTTCCCAGCTCATTGGTGAGGCGCTCGGTGCTTCTTTTGCACACAGCCCGGAAAAAGAGATCGGCAAGTTTCCTGTCTCTCTGACGCAGGCAGGGCAACAGCATGAGCTGTTTTCACATTTCGGACACACGCTTGAGGTCGGTCACTGGCATAACGATATGCCTGGGCTGACGCCTGATGCCACGGTCATCGCCCACAGTGAAGGGTGCCCGCGTCAGATCGTCGCCTACAGCGATCTGGTGTTCGGTTTCCAGTGCCACATGGAGCTGACACCGGAAGTAGTCGAACTGCTGATTGCCCACTCCGAAAAGGATCTGGGCCGGGCGGGTGAATACCGCTTTGTCCATACGCCTGCACAACTGCGTGCACATGATTACCGGGAGATGAACCAGGCTCTGTTCACATTCCTGGACAAACTGGCCGGGCGTTACAACCAGAGCCGTCAATGATCGTCTTTTGCGCAGATTATCCAGCTCAAAAGAGGCAATTCTGAAACTAACAGTGCAGGTAACACTATGACTGAATCGCCAGCCGCCCTTCTGACGATAGCCGGCGCTATCCTGGTAGGCGCCATGAGTCCCGGACCAAGCTTCATCATGATAGTACGTACTGCCGTCGTCTCATCTCGCCTCAGTGCGCTCTCCGCCGCCGCAGGCATGGGCGTGGGATGCATGATTTTCTCAGTTATTGCGCTGGCCGGGCTGCACTCTCTGCTGGAGCTGGTTCCCTGGCTGTATGCCGTGCTTAAAACCGCCGGTGGGGTTTACCTTCTCTGGCTTGGCTGTGGCATGCTTTTCAGAACGGGCGACAGCCTGGATCTGAGCCTGGGAGGCGAAAACGCACACCGTCCGGGCCGCGCGTTTATTACCGGTATGGCGACTCAGCTCAGTAATCCGAATACAGCAATTGTATTTGGCAGTATTTTTGCTGCGCTGCTCAGTCAGCATATCTCGCCCTATCTTTATCTTTTGTTGCCCGGTATGGCGTTCTTCATTGATGCAGCCTGGTATGGCCTGGTGGCATGGCTGTTATCGGCTGAAAAGCCACGTCTCACCTATATGAAATACAAATCCCGGCTGGATAAAGCGAGTGGGCTGGTGATGGGGTATCTGGGGATCCGGCTCCTTCTGAGATGATCTTTGTCAGTGTTGACCTCTCCCTCTGTTCTTAAGTTAACTGTGAGCAAAATTACTTTGAAAGCCCTTTTACGCAATGTCAGTTTTATCGCTGGTTTCATGCTGGCATGTTACCTCCCCGCTGCAGTTGCTGCTGGCACGGTGGCGTGTTCATCTTCACAAAAACTGTCTGAATGCATTAAGCAGGTCGCCGGTGGCGGCACGGTACTGCTCGGTAAAGGTACCTGGTTTCAGGCCAGCAGCCTGTTGCTGAGCAGCAATGTGGCACTTCAAGGCACGGGGCCGGGTACGGTTATCACCTGGAGTCCTGCGGTGAGGAGCACCATTAATGCGCCGCTTCTCTATACCACTGCCGCCAGCCACGTCACGATAAAGGATGTGAAACTGGTCGGCACCATTGACCAACGGTCTGACAGTCAGGATTTGAGGAATAATCAGATTGGTCTCTTTTTTTAACTGCAGCGGAGACCCGACCGCCGGTGAAAAAACCGGCTGTAATGATATTACTCTTCAGAACGTTGAGGTGGAGAACAGCAGCGATGGGATCCATATCAAAGGCGCCAGCCATGTCACGGCGACGGATCTGAAGTTGCATAACAATGGCAACACTGAGAAGGACTATTTTCACAATATCTACCTTCGCCGCGTCGCAGATGTTCGTCTAATCCAGACCGGAAAAAACAGCGGAGGTTATTATGCCAGCCCACGCGGGCACGGCATTCGTGGTTCGCACCTGATCAACGTTTATATGAGCGATCTGGAGGTGCATGACAATGCCGATTACGGTATCCATATGGACACCGTCTTTAATGTCAGACTGCATAACATGCACGTTTATCACAATTGCCTCAGCGGTAAGCCTGACTGCCAGCAGATAAAATGCTTTGGCCCCCAGTGTGATGTTCATCTCAATGCACTGGCTGAACCAGCGTCCATAATATCCCAATAAATTTTGTCCGCTTTTGGCACAGCGCTGCTGTTGCAGCCCTGACAAGTTAGACTTCAATCGACTCTGATATCTCCAGGGCATCATCTACTTCGATGCCCAGGTAACGTACTGTGCTTTCGAGTTTTTTGTGACCCAAAAGTAACTGGATCACACGAAGATTTTTCGTTTTTTTAAGGATCAGATATGGCTTGGTTCTGCGCATGGAATGCGTACTGTAGAGCGTTTCATCAAGACCCAGCTTCTCAATCCATCCATGAAAAATACGATTATATTGTCTGGTTGAAATGTGTCTTGATGAACTAATACGGGACTGAGAAAGATAGTCGCTACTGCGTAGATGAGCCATTTTGATCCATGCGGCTACAACCTCTCTGGTTCCCTTCGTCAGTTCAAACTGGACAGGGCTGACCGTTTTTTGCTGCATCACAGTCGCTCTGCCCGAAACAGTGTGTCCATAGGCCACATCAGAAAATTTCAACTTAACCAGATCACAGCCCCGAAGTTTACTGTTCAGAGCCATGTTAAACAGAGCCAAATCGCGGACTTTTCCTTCCCGCTCAAGACGGATACGAATCCCCCCAGATATGAAAGATCTGAAGAGGCCGTTTCTGGCCGATAATGCGGCTTTTGTTCCAGGGGGGATGTTGTCATGTTCAATCTCCATTGGGTTAGGAGATGTGATTATGAGTGTCCCGTATGAGCGAGGAGCGGACATGACATCCAAAGGATGGTTTGAATAATTGTTGTCCCATCACCCGTTTTAGGCTGATGCTTTCCTTAACAGGATGCTTTAAGTTGGTCACATTTATCCTGCAGGATATAACCATGATAACAGTAGAAAAATCAGATCCATTTTCTTCAGAGTCCCGTCGCTTAGTCGAAGCTCTATCAGCAGAACTTGCCGCTATTACTGGTGATAACGGCAAAAGCAATTTCACCGTCGAAGCAATGAGTGATGACAATGCTTTATGGGCATTAGCAAAGAATTCTCAAGGCAAAGCTGTGGGATGTGGTGCTATACGGCCATTAACCAAAAATATAGCCGAGATTAAAAGGATGTTTTCAGACCGAAGTGCGTCAGGGATTGGCGGTGCTTTACTCACTTTTCTTGAAAAATCTGCAAAAGAGATGGGATATATCGAAATTAGGCTGGAAACCCGACACATCAACTATCGTGCAGTAAATTTCTACATGAAAAATGGTTATGTCCCTATCGAGAATTACGGCCCATATATAGGCAGGGCAGAAGCTGTCTGTTTCTCAAAGGCATTGCGCTGACTATATTAATTGGAACTGATGTCCGCTCCTGGCACAAAGCAGCCGTTCTTGCAGCGACTTATTTAAACAACACGGGGAACAGTTTATTCCCCGTGTCTGGCAGGAATATACCCGCCGCGCATTCATCATGATTACTGTTGCTTGCTGTTACCCAGCACTTTGTTAATCGCTTCGGTCCCACATTGATCGTCGGATTCCGCGCCGCCGGTGCCCGCCATGCCGATAGCGCCGATCCACTGGCCGCGATATTGCACCGGCACGCCGCCGCCAAGCAGCAATAGCTCATTAACCGTATTCAGGTTGACGCTTTCCGGTGAGGATTGCGCCTTTATGGTCAGTTGTCTGGTTGGCGTTTTGGTGGAGAGCGCAGTAAACGCTTTACGCCATGCCGCCTGAGTGTTGTGCGGCCCCACGTTGTCATCCCGCATCAGCGTGACCAGATTTCCACCCCGATCTACCACGGCGACTACGCCTTGACGATTCATATTATGGCAGGCGGACAAGGCCTCCGTTGCCAGTTGATTACTCAGCGCCTGCGTCATGTCATAGACGGAGGCTGGCTCAGCAGCGAGCGCCACGGCAGGTCCGGTAGTCAGCATCAATGCCAGCAGTAAACGTTTCATTTATTTCAGCTCCCGCGATAGGTGGAATATCCGTACTGGCTCAGCAGCAACGGAATGTGATAGGTGGTCGTGGTATTGGTGATATGGAACTCCACCGGGATTTCGGGGAAGAAACTCTGCTGTTGATGTGCCGCAAAATAGTGACCGGTTTTAAAAATCACCCGATAGTCTCCCGCCTCAAAGGGCTTTGCTGGCCAAAGGGCATCAATCCGACCCTGCTGATTAGTATTGGCGGTATTCAGTACTTTCCAGCTTTCTCCCTGTTTCTGCTCAAGCATTACCTCAACCTCTGAGGCCGGCAGCCCGGTCTGCTGGTTCAGCACGTGAACGCTCAGCGGATTTTTACTGGCCGCGAAGGTGACCGCGGGAACGGCAAGCAGCGTAGTGAGGGCCAGGGCAGTGAGACTCTTTTTCATTTTTTAATACTCCGGTGTTAATCACCCCGCTGTTATACCTGTACGGTTGTTCGTTCTGCCTGTCAGAAAGATGACCATATTGTCATCTGGCGCTGAAACGCTGGGGCGGTCATAAATTTCATGGCAAACTGCGCCGATGAAACTATTACTGATCGAAGATAACCAGAAGGCGAGCGCCTGGGTGCGTAAGGGGCTGGAAGAAGCGGGCTATATCGTGGATTACGCTGCAGATGGACGGGATGGTCTGCATCTCGGGCTGTCACATCCCTACAGCCTGGTGATACTGGATATTATGCTGCCGGGAATGGATGGGTGGCAGGTGCTGAAAACCCTGCGTACCGCTAGTCAGATTCCGGTGATTTGCCTGACCGCCAGAGACTCGGTGGATGATCGGGTGAAAGGGCTGGAACTGGGGGGCCAATGATTACCTGGTTAAGCCGTTCTCTTTTGCGGAGTTGCTTGCTCGGGTAAGAAATCAGCTACGGCAGCAGCAGCCGCACAGTAGCGTACTACGGGTGGGCGATCTGGTGCTGGACTCAGCGCGCTTTCAGGTTGTGCGTGACGGTGTCACTCTTGCACTGACGCGCAAAGAGTTCATGCTGTTATGGCTGCTCGCCAGCCGTCACGGTGAGATTCTGCCGCGGACGCTGCTGGCCAGCGAAATATGGGGCGTTAATTTCGACAGTGAAACCAATATCGTCGATGTTGCTATCCGCCGCCTGCGCCGTAAAGTCGACGACCCCTTTCCTAAAAAGCTCATCACTACGGTAAGGGGCATGGGATATTGCCTGTCAGAAAAAGGAGGCGAGGGTGACTAGCCCTTCTCTGACGCTGCGGCTGACGGCAATTTTTACGCTGATCATGGCGATGGCCTGTGGCGGCATCAGCCTGATTCTGTATAAAGCGTTACGCAGTGAACTGGTCTGGCGGGACGATCAAACGCTGATTAATCGGGCGGCGCAGTTAAGACAACTGCTTGAAGATGGTGCCCATCCCAGCTCGCTGCCGCTCTACTTCAATCGGATGGTCGATATCCATCAGGACATTCTCAGCATCCGCTCGCAGCATGAGCAAAACGTCAGTATTAATCATACCGGGATAACGTTGCCCGCGATCTCGCCCACGCCGGTCAGTACGCCACCCAGTGAGAAACAGCTGCACCGCTGGATCAATGCGGATAAGACGGAAGCGTCGGCGTTAAGCCTGCAGGCAAACTCCTCGCTCGGGCCGGTAACTATTACGCTTGCCCGGGTCGCGCGGGAGCGAGCACTGATGCTGGAGCGTTATCGCCAGCAAAGCATTCTGGTTTCACTGGCGGCCATATTGCTGTGCGCCGCAGTCAGTCCGCTGTTGATTCGCAGAGGGCTAAGGGCGATCGGCCGGTTAAGTAAGATCGTGGCAGAAACGGCCAGTGACCGGTTAAATCAGCCCGTGCCGCTTCAGGCTATCCCGCAGGAGCTGCTACCGATTGGCAATGCACTTAACGCTATGCGTCAGCGCTTATCCACGGACTTTATCCGTCTGACCCAGTTTGCCGACGATCTGGCCCACGAAATCCGCACGCCCATTAATGTGTTACTGGGCCAGAATCAGGTCGCGCTGGGTCATGAACGCTCAGCCGCTGAATATCAGACGCTGCTCGAAGGCAACATTGAAGAGCTTGAGAGTCTGTCGCGTCTCACTGAAAACATTCTCTTCCTGGCTCGCGCCACGCACCACAATATCAGACTCAATAAACAGGACTTCCTGCTGCAGGACGCGCTGGAATCGCTGATCGACTTTCTTGAACCGGTTGCGGAAGAGCAGGAGAAGGCCATTGAGCTGAGCGCCGCAGGCAGCCTCACCGCGGATAAAATGCTGTTCCAGCGTGCGATGAGTAACCTGCTGATCAACGCCATTCGTTATTCGCCAGAAAAAGGCACGATTCAGGTCAGTACCTGTCATCACGCTGACTACGTTGAGATTGAGGTGTTGAACGCGTGCGAAGCGCTGGAGGAGCCTGAAAAATTATTTGAACGCTTCTGGCGGGGCGATAACGTCCGTCATACGGTCGGAAGCGGGCTGGGACTGTCGCTGGTACGCGCCATCGCCGCTTTACATGGCGGAAGTGCTTACTACCGGCATGAGAACGGGCACAATATCTTTGGCCTGCGCCTGCCCCGAAAGTGAGCGTCTGTAAGAAAAACCTCATCCGTGTTGCTTTAATGAAAGCAGAAGAGGATGGAAGCGATCTGCGGAAGTCATAAAGTCAGACACAGCCACCCCCTTGCCTGTTACACGCTACCTAACCGGCACGGTGGTCAGGTAGCGTCAATTACCAGAATATCCCTTGTCACTTTCTCGGGTAAATCCCGGCACCACTGAGCATACTGGTGACATCCTGCGGGCCCCAGGTTCGCTGGAGTCTGCATCGGCACATGACGGTGAAGTGTTTAAAGGCTGGCCCCTTCAACCAGCACAAACGTCCCGTGCGCAGCCCCTGCACGCAACAGCCTGGCAGCCTGATACGCAGGGCTTTCATAAAAACCTTTGGCTTCGGCAAAAGATTCGAACTCAAATACCACATGCCGTTCATGCGCCTCTCCCTCCAGATTTTCATACTGCCCTGACCAGGCAACGATCTTCGGATTAAACGCCTGCATGGCTTCGCTTGCAGCTCTGGCATAGTCAGCGTATGCGACAGGGTCCGATACGGTCACGTGAGCGATTAAATAACCTTTGTTCATTTCTCTTTTCCTTCCTGACAGGGGGGTGAAATCCAGCGTAAGGCAGCGCGACTGGCGTTAACCAAATCCGGAATGGGGGTTAAGTTTTCAAATCTTCCTTCGGGTCAACGGACTGAGTGGTGAGTAACAACCTTTTCACTGAGTTCTTCCCGATACCTTGGGTCATGTTTGTCGCGGAACCGACAGTGATCTGAATGATGCGGGGATCTGAACCAGTGCTTATGTACACAAACCTGCATGGCAGTTCGCAACGGCGTTGAGCCTTTCAGAGAGACGGTTCACCTTCATAACGTTCAGATCGCGTTCTGTAATATCCGCGGTGTGAAAGCAGTCTATTACCCATTAATATGGTGATAAATAACGTAAGAAATAACGCACTGTTACTCTGAAGGAGAACAATGAATGAAAAACCTTGAGGCGCTGATTATTTTTGCACGCGTGGCGGAAATGAAGAGTTTTACTCAGGCAGCTGAAAGCCTGGGAATTCAGAAAGGACGCGCCTCATTAGTGGTGCGCGAACTCGAAAGGGAGACAGGCGCGACGCTTCTGCATCGCACCACGCGAACAGTGCAGTTAACGGAAGATGGACGGGCTTTTTACTCACGCGCCCGCGATCTGTTATCGGAAGCCGAAGAATTACAGTCCATGTTCTCTCACGAGGGGATGTCACTGCGGGGCCGGATACGCGTTGATATGCCTGCCGTGCTGGCACAATGCGTGGTAATCCCCGCGCTGCCGCAGTTGCTGGAGGCACACCCTGAACTGGAGATCGAGCTTTCAAGTACCGATCGGCGCGTTGATTTAGTTCATGAAGGATTTGATTGTGTCATCCGTCTGGGGCCAATCGTTGATGACACGCTTATTGCTCGCCCGCTGGGGCAGCTGCGCATGATCAATGCAGCCAGTCCGGGCTATCTGGCGCGCTTCGGGGTACCGCAGACAATTGATGACCTTCTCAGTCAGGGCCACCAGATGGTTCATTACCAGCGGAGCTTTGGTTCGAAGCCAGATGGCTGGGAGTATCCGGCGGATGACGGCTATCAATTGCTGATGTTACCCGGCGCCATAAGGGTCAACAGCGTACCGGCCTATCATGAGGCGGGACTGGCCGGGCTGGGCTTGATCCAGGGCGGTTACTCAACACTGGCGCCCTATATTGAGCGCGGTGCGCTGGTTGAAGTCCTTCCCAATCTGCGTCCTGAGCCGCTTAGTGCCTCTTTTGTTGTCGCACACCGACGAAATCTGTCGCGGCGTGTCAGAGCCTTTATGCACTGGACCGAAGAAATTTTAAAACCTTATTTTGACTGATAGCACAGTGATTCTTACGCCAGATAAAAGTACAACAACAGGGTATGTGGCAAACCAAACCAGAAGTACAAATTTAATCACCGCTATGCTAATATTTCCGCGCTTATTAAGGCGTCCTGCCATGCGTAGAATTTTTGGGAACGCAGTATGATCGATAAATATCAAATTCATCATGACGTCGATGTGCTGCTTTTCATACGCCACATCTGCAAACTCGTTTATACGGGACTTATTTTGCTGCTGCTTATTCCTCATATTGCCAGTGCCGAAATAAAAGATGACAAAGCCAATGATATCGTCAGTGGTATTATTAGCTTCACCCAGTGGACGGGCTTAAAACAACCGCCTCAATTATGTATTTTTTCTTCAGCCCGGCATCTCTCCTTGCCGGACTCTGCCTCCTCGGCGGCAGCCACATTCACCGTTGTTTATCTTGCCAGCGCAGGCGACCTGCCGTCGCACAGATGCGACGCCGTCTATTTCGGCGATCAGACGTCACAACAGCAGGTGGACCTTATTCAGCAGTTTAAGGGCAGAGCCGTTCTTACACTCGCGGAGAACAATGCGGATTGCACGCGGGGCGCCGCGTTTTGCCTGATTTTTCATCCGGGCCACACGCTTTTTTCCGTTAACCTTGATTCGCTTGCCAGAAGCGGTGTCAGGGTGAGTCCGGACGTGCTTTTGCTGTCCCGCGAGAGAAGCGAATAAAATGAAATTCGATAAATTAAGAAATGACAAATCATCGATACGCAATAAACTGCGAAAAATAAGCACCATCAACGCTGCGGTGATATTACTGTTGTGCTGGCTGTTGCTCTCTTCGACGTCGCTGCTATTCATTAAAAATTACGAGAAGCGAAACCTTGAATTAATCGGCGCAACCCTCAGCACCACGCTAACCGCTGCGACCGTTTTTTCCGACAGTTACGATGCGCACAATAAAATTGCACGGCTCGGCAATGAAGGGATGTACGCGTCTGCGAAACTGGTCACTAAAGATCAAATTGTTCTGGTCAACTGGCATGCTCAGCAGGAGCAGACGGGCTGGTATTCGCGGTTATTACGTGAGTGGATTTATCTTAAACCGCTTAACGTCAGTATCATTCACTCTGACGTTGCTGTCGGTACATTAACGCTGGAAGGCACCGTGACCGGCGCGGTGAGTTTCATTCGATACTCCTTCATGATTCTGACCAGCGGTATGCTATGTGTCCTGATTATCTCCCTTTTGCTGAGTGAATTTCTGCATCGGGGTATGCTCGCTACACTGCGCAACATTACCAGCTCGATTCACTATGTGATTCATTCCGGTGATTTTTCCTTGCGTATACCGGAGAGCACGACGAGTGAGTTTCAGCTATTTTCAGATGATCTCAATTCGTTGCTGAGGGAAATGCAATCGCTAAAGGCTTCGCTTATGCGTGATAATCGCTCGCTGGCAGCCAAAGCGCTGGAGGACCCGTTAACCGGTCTTGCAAACCGCAGCGCCTTTGCTGCTCACCTTTCCCGGCTTCTCGACCAGCAATATGCTGAGGAGCGTTTTGCCTTACTCTTTCTTGATGGCGATCGCTTTAAAAGTATCAATGATAACTGGGGCCATGCCGCCGGGGATGAGGTATTAAAAGCGATAGCAGCACGCCTGCTATCACTGGCATCTGAACAGGATTTAGTCGCCCGTTTAGGTGGGGATGAATTTGCCATGCTGGTGAGCAGTCAGGTCAGTGAGGAGCAATTACAGCAACTCATGCAGGACATCCATGACCTCATCATGGAAAAAATCATCCTTGCAGAAGGTACGCCGATAAATACCTCGGTTACCATTGGCTACGCCTGGTCACAACACGGCGATACGGTTGAGTCTATTCTCGAACGCGCTGACATGAATATGTACAAAAATAAGCGAACAAATAAGGCTTAAAGATGAAAAAAAATATTTCCCTGATGCTGCTTATTTTGGCGCTGGTCGGTTGTCAGTCTAAAGAACGTTTTACTGAGGCGCAGATCGCAGCGATGAAGCGTGCGGGATTCACTCAAAATATGGAAGGCTGGGGATTAGGCTTATCAGACAAGATCCTGTTTGGTGTAAACGAGTCAGAACTTACACCCTCCAGCAAAAGTAACATTCAGGGGATGGCAAAAAACCTGGCGTCGACCGGTATTAAGCATGTGCGAATTGACGGGCACACCGATAATTACGGCAAACCGGATTATAACCAACAGCTGTCGCTAAAAAGAGCTAACGCAGTCGCGTCACAGTGGGCGGAAGGGGCTGCTATACCGCGCGAAAATATTATCACACGTGGATTAGGCATGAGTGCACCGGTTACCAGTAACAACAGTGCACAGGGACGCGCGCAAAATCGGCGTGTGGCAATTGTGATTACTGCGCCGTGATAATGAGTGAGCAGTGAGCAGTGCTGCACGCTCAGGCCGGTATGACTCAATATCCTGCCTGGGGGCTTTATCCGGTTACCGATGATGCGTGAAGAGCCGCTGGAAAAGATGAAACGCAGAGGAAAATGCACGGCGGAACCCGCCGTGCAGTGTTGCTATCAGCGATAAAACGCCGGTCTTGCTGGCATACTGACCGGCACAATTTCACCGGAAGTCTGGGCCGCGACGCAGGCATCAGCGGCCACCGCGGCGGCGTAACCATCCCAGGCGGAGGGACCGGTCATCTCACCGCTGATGACGTTGTTGATAAATGCCTGCAACTCCACGTCATACGCATCGATAAAACGCTTTTTCCAGTCAGTCAGAATGGTGGTGGAGAGCTTAGCCGCGCTGCGTAGCTGCACAGAGACTGGCTCCGGCAGACGAGCAATGCCGCTTTCACCCACCACTTCACACTGAATGTCGTAACCATATTCACAGTTCACGAAGATTTCGACATCAATGCGCGCCCCTTTGGTCGTCTCAAGCAGCACGATTTGCGGATCGCGCAGATGTGACGACGCCTTACGGGTTTTACGCGGGAAGATCACCTGCACGCTGGCATAATCATCATCCAGCAGCCAGCGCAGCACATCGAGTTCGTGGATCAGGGTGTCGGTGATCGCCATGTCGGTGGTGTAGCTGTCGCCCACTTCCGGGTTGCGGTGTGCGCAGTGCAGCATCAAAGGCTCGCCAATTTCGCCGCTGTCGATCACCGCTTTTAGCGCGCGATAGCCGCTGTCATAAGGGCGCATAAACCCGACCTGCACCAGCTGACGTCCTGCCTTAATTTCTGCTTCCACAATGTTCATGCAGCCCTGCGCGGTGACCGCCAGCGGTTTTTCGCAGAACACCGCTTTACCCGCCTCAATGCAGGCCAGCACAAAGGCTTCATGCGTCGGGCCCCAGGAGGTGACCAGCACCGCATTGACCTGCGGATCGTTAATCAGATCGATAGCATTGTCATAAATACGCGCTTCCGGCGTCAGCTCGTTAACGATTTGCTGGCAGTTTTCACGGTTGATATCGTTAAGCGCCACCACGCGCGCATTCTGTAACACGGTGCTGCAACGGCGGATGTGTTCGCGACCGATTGCGCCGGTGCCGATGACGCCAATATTAATAGTCATGATAATTCCTTAAGCTGAGTGGTTTAACAGCTGGATGCTGTCGCGAATTTCGCGGGCAATGTCCGCTTCCTGCCAGCTGTTCATCACTGAGGAGAACGGCTCAAAGGCGTAAAGGCCGGTGTAACCCATTTTCTCCAGTCGCTCGACCTGCTGCTTGCTGCGCAAGCGGTCGTCCGCGCTGAGCATGATGCGTTCTTCGTCGGTTAGCTGATTAACCGGGCGCGGGTCGGTGACGCCGGAAAGGTGAACCAGACCGATCTGCTGAATATCGATCTCCTGTTCGAAAGTCTGTTCCGCATCTTCAAACAGATGATGATGGAAGGTATCGATCAGCAATCTGAATGGCACACCCGCTTCATGGATCAGCGTCTGAGCCTGAGTTGCTGAACGCAGCGAGCTTTGCGGGAAGCCCAGCGGTTCCACCAGCCCCTGAATACCTGCCTCAGCGAACAGCGGGGCCAGGGTTTTCAGCGCGCTTACGGTGTCGGCAGCGCTGATCGGCGTGCCGTCATTAAGCGGGCAGAGCACCAGCGATTCAGCGCCGACCGCCTGCGCATCACTTAACAGCTGGCGGGTGCGTTGCAGCACCTCTTCATTCAGCTGATTAAAGGGATAGAGCGCATTAATGGTGACAATCCGGATGCCTGACTCACGCGCCAGGGCTTTTACCTCGTCGCCGCTGAGATCGTCGGTGACGCGGCCGCTGGGCATATCATTACGCAGTTCGACATTATGGATACCGAGCTGGCTGACCAGTTTAAAAAACTGCGGAAGGGTGAGGCTGGGCGCAATTTTACGGTTGATGCAAAAGCGCGCGTTGGGAATATTCAGGCTCATAACAATTTCCTTGAATGTAGGGGTACAGTGTTAATAGCAATCGGGTAGTCAGCGTAATGACGCGGGCCGTGGATTATTCAATACAGACGTTTCAGGCACTATTTTTTGCCGTTGCCGTTATAAAGCGCATAGAAATAGTGCTCGACCTGCTCAAGACTTCTTCCCCGGGTCTCGGGAATAAACTTCACAACAAAAACAGAACCGCCGATGCCGATAGCCGCGAATATAAAGAAGGCTCCGGACAGACCAAATGCGGCTAATAACAGCGGGAAGGCCATGGAGATGGCGAAATTGGCGATCCACAGCGAGAAGACTGCGCCACCCATACAGATGCCACGCATCCGTGCGGGAAAGATTTCCGACAGCAGCAGCCAGGTAACGGGTGACAATGCGCCCTGCTGGAAGCAGAGAAACATCAGCATCCCCGCCAGCACCAGATAAGCCCGCAGCAGGTTGACCGTGCCGTTGAGGTATTCCGGCATCAGCCAGCAGACCAGTCCGATAAAGAACAGGCAGCAGGTGCAGCCCATCTGTCCGATTAACACCAGCGGACGGCGTCCCACTTTGCCGATTAACCAGATGCCCGCCAGCGTCATCACCACTGAAATCACGCCATTGGCGATGGTGGCGAACAGCGCGGCATCGTTGCTCAGTCCGGCGGCGGTCAGCATGGTGGGGGCGTAATACATAATGGTATTCACCCCGGTCAACTGCTGGATTGCGGCAATACCCACGCCCAGCAGGAAGATTTTCATCAGCCAGGGTGTGGCGAGATCGCGCAGGCGGCCTTTGCCACGCTGACGGTTCTCTTCAATGGTTTCCTCAATCTCTTCCAGCTCCCACTCGACATCTTCGGCGGCACGGGTTTTTTCCAGGACCTCGCGCGCTGCCTGACTGCGGCCTTTCATTACGTGCCAGCGCGGGGTTTCAGGCATAAAAATCATGCCGATCCAGAGCAGAACAGCGGGGACAATCGACAGCGCCAGCATCCAGCGCCAGGTATTTTCGCCGCCCCAGATATCGTTAAAGGTGGCGTTGGAGATGTACGCCAGCAGCTGACCGCTGACGATCATCAGTTCCTGCAGTGTGACCAGCTGGCCACGTTTATTGGCGGGGGCGATTTCTGCGATGTAGACCGGCACGGTCGCGGCAGCACCCCCCCACGGCAAAGCCCAGGAACAGGCGAGAAGCGATCATCCAGGTGACATCAGGCGCCAGCGCCGAGCCGACAGCGCCAAAAGCGAAGATAAGCGCCAGCGCAATGATAATGCGTCGTCTGCCGAGGCCATCCGCCAGATGACCGGCTGCCAGCGCGCCGAAGGCTGCACCAAACAGCAGGGAGCTGGTGACCAGCCCGGTAGTAAAGGGGGTGAGATGCAAATCGCCGCGCATAAACAGTAATGCGCCTGAGACTACACCGGTGTCATAACCAAACAGCAATCCACCCAGGGTGGCGACCAGCGCAATAATCTTCACAAAAGGCTCGGTGCGGGTGGTGCTATTTGGACCGGATGCCGGGTTCGACGAGATATAAAGTTCTTTTTCCATGAATACTCCTGGTAATAACGGCAAAGACAAAACGTCAGAACATGAAGAAGACATCACCCTACTGATATTTTTATTTCGGGTTAAATTATATTTGAAACTTAGTTTTCATTATGTGAGCTCAACCCTTCCACCATTTTTATTTTGATGGGATTCCATCAGAGCAAAAATAAAAACATTAAATTTAAGCGGGTTATAGGTGAGGTTGATAAGTTACCGGCGGTTCAGGCAGGGCGGAACAGCGGGAAATCAGCGGCTGGAAAGAGTAAATGATCGCGGTCAGGATGAAACATCCCAACCGCGATAAACAGATAGCAGGGCGGGTTAGCGGATTTCCAGCGCGGTGAGCGCCGATAACAGCGCATCGACCTTAGGCAGGAACTGTTTACGGCGTGGCCACACCACGCTCAGCGTCAGCCCCTCGGGCTGCAACTGCGGCAAAATTATCTCCAGGTCGCCCTGTTTCACGGCATGCTGAATCAGCCACGAGGGCATTTGTGCCACGCCCAGCCCGGCGATGACAGCCTGCAGCTGGGCATCAACGTCGCCCAGTGCCAGCCGGTACGGCACCTCGCGCCAGTGCGGCTGACCATCTTCGGTGGTGAACAGCCAGGGTTTGGTGCTGCCGTCTACACGCTCATAAAGGATGGCGCGGTGGTTCAGCAGCGCCGCCTCATCTTCAGGTCGTCCTTCACGTGCCAGATAAGCGGGTGAGGCACAGAACTGCATCTGCTCGCGGCCCATATTACGCCAGCCCAGCGAAGCAGGCAGGTCGGGCGCGCCGCCGATCCGTACCGCCACATCCACGCCCTCTTCAAACAGGTCAACGAAGCGGTCAGAAAAACTCAGGCTCAGTGCCAGTTCCGGGTGTTGCTGACAAAAGGGCATCAGCAGCGGCATCACATTGAGGCGGCCATAGGTGGTGGGCACCGCCAGGCGCAGGCGACCGGAAGGAATCGTTCGCTGTGCCGCCAGTACCGCTTCGGCTTCGGCCAGATCCTCCAGAATACGCAGGCAGGTCTGGTAATAGGCGCTGCCCGCGTCGGTGAGGTGCAGGCTCCGTGTGGTGCGCTCCAGCAGTCGCGAGCCTAATCGCGTCTCCAGGCGGCTGACGCTTTTACTGATCGCCGACCCGGTCACGTGCAGACGCTCCGCAGCGGCGGTAAAACTGCCACACTCTACGCTGGCAACAAACGGCAGAATATCTTTGAGGCGATGATCGTGCATCGATTAATGAACTCAGGTTGAGAATGCTGTGAATAAATGCCAGAGATAAGAACTGAATTCTCTATTAGGCTTAGCATTACGCAAAATGAGGAGAAATCAAATGAAAAAGCACGCTTTGATTGTGGGCATCAGTGGCGTTATTGGTCGCGGACTGGCAGATAAATTACAGAAGGAAGGCTGGCAGGTCAGCGGTCTGTCACGCGGACGTGGCGCGATACCTGAAGGTGTCACCAGCCTGACGGCCGATCTGACCGATGCGGATGCCGTCCGTGACGCGCTGAAAACAGTGAAACCGGATGCGCTGTTCTTTAGCGTCTGGGCGCGTCAGGAAAATGAAAAAGAGAATATCCGCGTTAACGGCGGCATGGTGCGAAATGTGATTGAAGCACTCGGCGACCGCTTACAGGGTTCGCACGTGGCGCTGGTAACCGGACTGAAGCACTACCTGGGGCCGTTTGAAGCTTACGGCAAAGGCGCTGTGCCAGTCACGCCGTTCCGTGAAGAGCAGGGCCGTCAGCCAGTCGATAACTTCTACTACGCGCAGGAAGATGAAGTGTTCGCTGGTGCAGAGAAGTATGACTACCGCTGGAGTGTGCATCGCCCGCACACCATCATCGGTTATGCCGTGGGCAATGCGATGAATATGGGTCAGACGCTGGCGGTCTACGCAACGCTGTGTAAAGAGAAAGGCTGGCCGTTTATCTTCCCTGGCTCACCCGAGCAGTGGAACGGTGTCGTTGATATGACCGATGCGGGCCTGCTGGCTGAGCAGCTGCACTGGGCGGCGACCTCACCTAATGCCGCTAATCAGGATTTCAATGCGGTAAACGGCGATGTGTTCCGCTGGAACTGGATGTGGCCAAAACTGGCTGACTATTTCGGCATTGAAGCAGCAGAATACCCGGCGCAGATGATGCCGCTGGAAGATCGCATGCAGGAAGCCGCCAGTGCATGGCAGACGATTGCAGATCAGCATCAGTTGCGTGAATCGGATGTCACCAGACTGGCTTCCTGGTGGCATACCGATGCCGACCTGGGACGTCCGATGGAAGCCTTTACTGATATGAGTAAGAGCCGCAAAGCGGGCTTCACCGGTTATCGCAGCACGCTCGACTCCTTTATTCAGCTGTTTGATAAGCTGAAAGCGGAAAAAGTGATCCCGCAATAACCCATCAGGCGCCGCATCAGGCGCCTGTTTTGTTTCTGACTGATAGCTATACTCTGGCACTCAATCAGTAAATGGAGGATTGGATCCTATGGCGACATGTTTCATTATCGGCGCAGCGGGCAAAGTGGGCCAAAAGCTGACTCGTCAACTGAGCAGTAAAGGCCATACAGTGACGGCGCTGCACCGCAAACCGGAGCAGGCAGAGACGCTGCAGGCCGCTGGTGCTAAACCGGTGGCTGGCGATATTCAGCAGCTGA
This sequence comes from Pantoea sp. 1B4, assembly GCF_016925765.1. Classification (NCBI taxonomy): domain Bacteria; kingdom Pseudomonadati; phylum Pseudomonadota; class Gammaproteobacteria; order Enterobacterales; family Erwiniaceae; genus Pantoea; species Pantoea sp. 1B4. The sequence continues at coordinate 412,127 of NZ_JAEUWZ010000005.1, forward strand.
GCGTGACGGCACTGGCAGATCTGATGACCGGTCACGATGTGGCTGTCTTCACGGCGGGTGCGGGCGGTGCCGGGATCGAGCTGACAAATGCCATTGACGGAGAAGGGCTGAAGCTGGCGGTTGCCGCAGCAGAACAGGCGGGGGTATCACGCTTTATGCTGGTTTCCGCTTTCCCGGATGCGGGCCGCGGTAAAACTCCCTCAGAGGGATTTGAGAATTACATGCGGGTGAAGCGTCTGGCGGATGCGGAGCTGGTGGCGAGTAAGCTGGAGTGGGTGATCCTGCGACCGGGTACGCTGACCGATGAAGCCGGTACCGGTCAGGTTCATGCCGATCTGGCGATTCCGTATGGTGAGATCCCGCGCGAAGATGTGGCGGCGACACTGGTCGGCCTGATTGAAAATCCGGCAATTAAGTATCAGATCATCGAACTCACCAAAGGTGATGTGCAGATTGATGTGGCGTTGCAGCGATTGCTGCGGGGCTAAAAAAAGGCTCGTTATCACAGCCAATACGCCTGAATGCGTAACAAATAAAAGCCCCGAAGTCGGGGCTTTTTTCTTTCTTAACGCATATGCTACTTAACGCATTTCGCGCAGTGCGCGCGCTCAATGTGCTGGAAGAAATCGTTACCTTTGTCATCGACCAGAATAAAGGCAGGGAAGTTCTCCACCTCGATTTTCCAGATTGCTTCCATTCCCAGCTCGGGATACTCCACGCATTCCAGACTTTTGATGCTCTGCTGCGCCAGCACCGCTGCCGGACCACCAATGCTGCCGAGATAGAAGCCGCCATGTTTATGACAGGCATCCGTCACCTGCTGGCTGCGATTGCCCTTGGCCAGCATGATCTTACTTCCGCCGTGCGCCTGCAGCAGATCCACGTAGGAATCCATACGACCGGCAGTGGTCGGGCCGAGTGAACCAGAAGCATAACCTTCAGGCGTCTTCGCCGGGCCAGCGTAATAGACCGGATGATCTTTGATGTACTGCGGTAATCCATCGCCGTTATCGATGCGCTCTTTGAGTTTTGCATGTGCAATATCGCGCGCCACGATAATAGTGCCGGTCAGTGACAGGCGGGTTGAAACCGGATAAGCGGACAGTTGCGCCAGAATCTCTTCCATTGGGCGGTTGAGATCAACCTGCAACGCTTCACCTTCGCCCTGCTGACGCAGTGCTTCCGGGATCAGGCGGCCTGGGTTGGCTTCCAGTTTCTCAATCCAGATACCTTCACGGTTAATCTTCGCTTTGATGTTACGGTCAGCCGAGCAGGAGACGCCCATGCCGATCGGGCAGGAGGCGCCGTGACGTGGCAGACGCACCACGCGGATATCATGTGCAAAATATTTGCCGCCAAACTGCGCACCCAGACCGAGCTGCTGCGCCGCTTCCAGCAGTTCCTGCTCCAGCTGAACGTCGCGGAACGCCTGACCGTGCTCGTTGCCTTCAGTGGGCAGCCCGTCGTAATAGTGAGTTGAGGCGAGCTTCACGGTTTTCAGGGTGCTTTCTGCCGAGGTGCCGCCGATGACAAACGCAATATGGTAGGGCGGACAGGCTGCGGTGCCGAGGGTACGCATCTTATCCACCAGGTAATTTTTCAGCTTGCCCGGGCTCAGCAGCGCTTTGGTTTCCTGATAGAGATAGGTTTTATTGGCGGAACCGCCACCTTTAGCGATACAGAGGAACTTGTACTCATCGCCATCCACGCTGTAGAGGTCGATCTGCGCTGGCAGGTTAGTGCCGGTATTCACCTCTTTATACATATCCAGAGCGGCATTCTGCGAATAGCGCAGGTTATCTTCGATATAGGTGTTGTAGATACCCTGTGACAGCGCAGCTTCATCACCGCCGCCGGTCCAGACGCGCTGGCCCTTTTTTGCCCATGATGATCGCGGTGCCGGTATCCTGACAGGTTGGCAGCACGCCTTTGGCGGCAATTTCAGAGTTTCTTAAAAACTGCAGGGCGACATATTTATCATTGTCGCTGGCTTCCGGGTCATCAAGGATGGAGGCGACCTGCTGCTGGTGGGCCGGACGCAGCATAAAAGAGGCGTCGTGGAACGCCTGCTGGCTCAGTAACGTCAGCGCCTGAGGATCGACTTTAAGGATCTCCTGACCCTCAAACTCGGAGACGGAGACATGCTCACGACTCAGCAGATAGTATTCGGTATCTTCGTGGGACAGCGGGAAAGGGTTCTGATAGACAAAAGGCTTGTTCGACATTTTTTCTCACTTAATGACCGGCTGAACCTCCGCGGACAGGCTGCGGGGCGCAACATCATAGGCGAATTAATTGTTTATTATGCTTCCCCACCGCGGGTGCGGTGGGGAAGTGCAGGAATGGTATCTTATAACGCGTTGATCTGCATGTTGTATCCGTCAGAACAACCACACCATCCACGGATAGGCAATCAGCATCATGGAGCCTAAGAAGATGGCACCGAAGATGGTTCCCAGACGCCAGTAGTCTTTGGTAGGCAGATAACCGCTGCCGTAGTAAATCGGGCTTGGGCCGGTGCCGTATGGCGTGATGATGCCCATCACACCCAGAGAGGTACACAACATCAGGCAGAAGACCGGCATATTGATGCCCGGAATGGAGGCTGCAATGGTCAGCATGGCCGGTAACAGCGCGGTGGTGTGTGCGGTGGTACTGGCAAACAGGTAGTGCAGCAGGAAGAAGGCGATTAACAGCACCACGGCCGAAACCTGTGGGTCATAACCCTGCAGCAGCATGCCACCCTCTTTACCTAACCAGGTAATAAAGCCAACGCGGGCCAGACCATCGGCCAGTGCCACCAGGGTGGCGAACCAGGCAAAGGTGTTCCAGGCCGGTTTATTACTGGTGATGTCATTCCAGGTCAGTACGCCGGTCCACAACATCAGAACGACTACCAGCAGCGCCGCCATGGCAGGTTCGATCCACGAGGTGGCGAAAATCCACATCAGCAGTGCACAGACTACAAACACCAGCAGCAGGATTTCATTGCGGGTCAGTCTGCCCAGTTTTTCCAGTTCAGCGATGGCCCATTTCGGCACTTCATCATTGATTTTAACTTCAGGTGGGTAGAACCAGTAAGCCAGCAGCGGCATGGTCAGAATCAGCAGCACACCCAGCGGCAGGAAGGCCAGGAACCACATGCCCCATGAGATATCAAAACCGACGATGCTTTTTACCAGTGCCAGTGCCAGCAGGTTGGGTGCCAGCGCAGAGAGGAACATGGAGCTGGTAATACAGGCCGCGGTAATCGCTACCCACATCAGATAGGAACCGATTTTACGGGCGCTCGGGTCGTTAGGTTTAGAGCCGTAAAGCGGCGGCAGGTTGGCAATAATCGGGTAGATGGTACCGCCACTGCGCGCGGTGTTTGACGGCGTAAAGGGCGCAAGAAGCAGGTCAGCAAAGGTAATGGCATAACCCAGCGTCAGACTGCGGCGACCCAGATACTTCACCAGAATCAGGGCCAGGCGGCGACCAAACTGCGTTTTGTCATAACCTGCGGCGAACATAAAGGCACCGAAGATCAGCCAGACCGTGGAGTTGCCGAACCCACTTACCGCCCATTTGAACGACTCACTGGCGACTTTGAATTTCGGGTTAGCCAGTTCAGCCGGGCTGAAGAGCAGAAACTGGCTGAACAGCGCGATGACTACCACGCCGGTCAGGCCGATCACCGCGCCTGGCAGGGGTTCAAAGATCAATCCGACAATCACGCCGACGAAGATGGCGAAGAAGTGCCAGGCGTAGGGTTCGAGTCCGGCTGGTGTGGGCACCAGCAACAGCAACACGGCAACGAGCACCGGCAGAGCAAGCATGATAGCTTTCTTTTTACCCGGCGCCGCAGGTGCGACTTTTGGGGGTTCAGTTACAGCTGAGAGTGGTTTCATAGTATTTTATCTGCAAGTTAAGAAGAATGCGATTTGCGCCCCGGACCTTCACTGATGACTTTCTTTCTTATTCTTAATAGTGTGAATAAACCGCGATGCACTGATTTTTTAATCGACTGCTTAGCTATTGAGCTGCATTTTTAAATCCATGTAAATATGATGCGATTTTTGCAAATATAGATTTTGATCCAGATCAAAGAAATTAATTCATTATTCCCCATTTTTAACATTTATTTTTTATTTATATTTACGGCATCGACATTTTGACAGTTCTGTGAAGCTGGTCGACAAATCAGCAGCTCACGCAAACTGAATGCCTTGCTTTAACTGCATGATGATAAACGATTTATTTTTTATGTAAACGAATGGTTGATTTTTGGTTACCCATGGTTAACAATTAATATAACTTCACTTTATGCATTCGGCAAATAAAAACTCTAAATCATTTAAAAGTTAAAAAAAGTAAATTTATCGCTTATGAAAGCAAAGAAAAGGGTATATTAGTCTCATGACATCGGACCACTTAATTAAGCGATAATTTGCGTCCGCTAAAAAAATTTCCAGACTTTTAAATCTTGGAGTTTATCGCAATGAAATCTCTCACACCTATCCTTAATCCACTGACCCTGCCTAATGGCGCTGTGTTGAAAAACCGACTGGTAATGGCACCGATGACCACCTGTACCGGCTTTTATGACGGTACGGTCACCAGTGAGCTGGTCGAGTACTATCGCGCACGTGCAGGCAGCATCGGAACCGTGATCGTTGAATGCTGCTTCATTGACAACCGTGGCCCGGCATTTCCGGGTGCCATTGCTATCGACAGCGACAACAAAATCCCTGGTCTGAAACGCATTGCGGACGCGATTAAATCTGAAGGCTCTACGGCCATTTTGCAGATCTATCACGGCGGCCGTATGGTGGAACCGGAGCTGATTGGTGGCAAAACGCCGGTTGCGCCAAGCGCCATCGCGGCACCGCGTGAAGGGGCAACCAAACCCCTGGCGCTGAGCGCCGAAGAAGTCGAAACCATGATCACCAAATTTGGTGATGCGGTGAACCGCGCTATCAAGGCCGGTTTCGATGGCGTCGAAATTCATGGTGCTAACACCTACCTGATTCAGCAGTTCTATTCGCCGAACTCTAACCAGCGCGATGACAAGTGGGGCGGCAGCCGCGATAACCGTGCACGCTTCCCGCTGGAAGTGCTGGAAATCACCCACAAGATGGCTGAGCGCTTCGCCCATAACTCTTTCATCATCGGCTATCGCTTCTCCCCGGAAGAGATCGAAGTGCCCGGCATTCGCTTTGACGACACGCTCTATCTGCTGGAAAAACTGGCGGCGCGCGGACTCGATTACGTCCATTTCTCGGTAGGCCAGCTGCTGCGTCCGTCAATTGTTGATACCCAGGATCCGACGCCGCTGATTGAGAAGTTCGTCGCGATGCGTTCGCCTGTGCTGGCAAAAGTGCCGGTGATTGGCGTTGGTGGCGTCGTCAATAAAGCCGATGCCGAACTGGCGCTGGAGAAAGGCTACGATCTGGTGGCGATTGGTAAAGCCTGCATCGCTTACCCGAACTGGGCTGACCGCATCATTAATAACGAACACCTCGATCTCTACATCGACAGCAACAAACGCGAAGAGCTGCAGATCCCGGAACCGCTGTGGCGCTTCTCCCTGGTCGATGCGATGATCCGCGACATGAGTGAATCGGGCCGTAAATACAAAGCGGGCGTCTATCAGGAAAAAGTCGAAGCCGAAGCGCTGAAACTGAAAATCAACGTCACGCTGGATACTGACCGTATCACCGACATCTCGCTGGTGCCGGATGACACCCTGGATGTGGACTTCACCACTACCTTTGAAAGCCTGCGTAGCCGCATCCTGGTGGCCAACAGCCCGCACGTCGATGCGATTACCGGTGCGACTACCCAGAGTGAGGCGCTGAAAAAAGCGGTTTCACGCGCGCTGACCACCTCCAGCAAAGAGCATGTGATTGAAGAGGGCGGCAACCCTAACGCACCGCAGAATTACGATGTGGTGATTGTGGGCAGCGGCGGCGCCGGTCTTGCGGCGGCGATTCAGGCGCACGATGAAGGTGCGCGCGTGGTCATCATCGAGAAGATGCCGACCATCGGCGGTAACACCATTAAAGCCTCAGTGGGCATGAACGCCGCGGAAACCCGTTTCCAGAAACTCAAAGGCATCGAAGACAGCAAAGAGCTGTTCTACGAAGAGACGCTGAAAGGTGGTCAGTTCAAAAATAATCCGGTGCTGCTGCGTGAGTTTGTAGAGCTGGCTCCGGAGGCGATTGAGTGGCTGGCGAATCACGGCATTGAGCTTAACGACATCACCATCACCGGCGGGATGAGCATCGATCGTACCCACCGTCCGGCGGATCGTTCAGCGGTGGGTGGCTTCCTGATCAGCGGTCTGGTTAAAAACATCAACAGCCGCAACATCGAAGTCCTGCTGGAAACCTCAGTCTCAGAAATCCTCTATGAGAACGGCGCGGTAGCGGGTGTGAGAGTGGTCGATGAGTACAACGACAGCCGTATCCTGAACGCGAAAAGCGTGATTGTGGCGACCGGCGGATTCAGTGCGAACCGTGAACTGGTAGTGAAATATCGCCCTGAACTCGATGGCTTTGTTACCACCAACCACAAAGGCGCCACCGGCAGCGGTATTGCCATGCTGGAAAAAATTGGTGCCGGTACCGTGGATATGGGCGAAATCCAGATTCACCCAACGGTTGAACAGACCACCTCTTATCTGGTCTCCGAATCCATTCGTGGCGGCGGTGCTATCCTGGTCAGTCAGGCGGGTGAGCGCTTCTACAACGAAATGGAAACCCGCGATAAAGTCTCGGCGCAGATTATCGCCTTGCCAGAGAAGAGTGCCTGGATTGTGTTTGACGAGCAGGTGCGGATGAATAACAAAGCGGCTGACGAATATATCGCCAAAGGCTTTGTGGTCAGCGCGCCAACCGTGGCAGAACTGGCGGTGAAACTCAACATGAGTGAGCATCATACGCTGGAAGCCACGCTGGCCCGTTACAACAACTTCGTTATCATGCAGAAAGATGAAGACTTCGGTCGTCAGACCGCGCTGCGTCATCCTCTGAGTGAAGCACCGTTCTACGCGATTCGTGTTGCACCGGGCGTACACCACACCATGGGCGGCGTCACCATCGACACCACCACTGCGGTGCTGGACAGCCAGAAACAGGTGATTAACGGCGCCTGGGCCTGTGGCGAGGTCGTTGGTGGCATCCACGGTGCTAACCGTATCGGCGGTAACGCAGTCGCCGATATCATTATCTTCGGCATTCTGGCCGGTGGTAACGCCGCCGCTTACGCCCGACGTTAAGGGTCGTCTCCGGCATCCGCGCTCTGCGGATGCCGTTCTTTTCTCTTTAAAGCAGAGTCGCCTATGTTAACTGATGCGCGTGTCTATGCTTACTCCGCTGTCTTAATGGGTTCACCCATCCTGCTCAAACTCTTCGACGATAATCAGACCCTGGCCGGACAGGTCTTCCGCCTGATTAAACAGCAGGAGAATCTCTTCACGGTTAACCGCGCGGCGTCTGAGGTGATGGCGATTAATCACGCGGCAGGGCAGCATCCGGTGGTCGTGAGTCAGCCGGTGTTTGACCTGATCGCCTGCGCGCATGCGGTGAGCCTGCTGCCCGACAGCCTGTTTAATCTGGCTATTGGCCCGCTGGTGAAGTGCTGGAAAATCGGCTTTCAGGGCCACCGTGTTCCATCAGAGACAGAACTTCAGGCGCGCATGGCGCTGACGAATCCGCATGACGTTATTCTTGATGACGCAAGCCGCAGTGTCATGCTGGCCCGGCCGGGGATGGAGATCGACCTGGGCGCCATCGCCAAAGGCTATATCGCCGATGTTGTGCAGGCTTTTTTGCGCCAGCAGCAGGTCAGCAGTGCGCTGATTAATCTGGGGGGAAATGTGCAGACGGTGGGTGCGCCGCCAGAAGAGGCGGGCTGGGCAATCGGCCTGAAAAAACCGTTTGGTGAGGCCGATGAGCTGATCGGGGTGATCGGGGTGGATAATCGCTCGGTGGTGACATCCGGTATCTATGAGCGTTATTTCGAGCTGGATGGCGTCTGTTATCACCATATCCTCGACCCGCGTAGCGGTTATCCGCTGGATAACGACCTGCTGAGCGTCACTGTGATCTCTGACCGTTCACTGGATGGCGACATCTACACCACACTGCTTTATGGCCTCGGCGTTGAACAGGGCATTGCCTGCCTGGCGGAGCAACCGGGCATTGAAGCGATATTTGTGACCCGTGACAGGCAGGTGATCTGCTCGTCACAACGTCACTTTTCTTTTCAGTTACTGGACACCGATTACCGGCTGGTTCACTGACAATATTGTTTGAGCAAAGTGTGATACTCCGGCTGCAGGCGATAGCGATAAACCGGACGGCCCGTGACCCCATAATGAATGCTGGTGAACAGAATATTAATCTGCGCCAGCCAGATCAGGTACTTGCGGCAGGAGACGCGAGAGATATTCACCTCGGTTGCCAGTTCGTCGGTGGAGAATTCGGTACCCGGATGGGCGTCGATCCACAGACACAGCGTGCGCAGCGTCTGCGGTGTTAATCCTTTCGGCAGTCGCTTCTGCTCGCTGGCCCCCGGCGGATTGCCATGCAACAGCTGATCAACGTCCGACTGCTGATAGAACTGATGATTATCCATCAGCGATTTTTTCTGTCGCCAGCCAGTCAGTGCCTCTTCAAAGCGGGCAAACTGGAAAGGCTTGATCAGATAATCCACCACACCGTAGTTGAGTGAGGTTTTGATGGTGGCGGCATCTGCTGCTGACGAGATAATAATCACGTCAACCGGACGTCCTGCGCTGCGCAGTTCCGGCAACAGGTCGAGACCGTTCTCCTGCTGCATATAGATATCCAGCAGGATCAGATCAACCTGAGGTTCGGCCTGCGCCAGCCGCTCTTTGGCCTGCTGTAAGGTTGAGGCGGTGCCGCAGCAGGTAAAGCCTGGGATCTGCCCGATATAACAGCGATTCAGCTCGGCTACCATGGCGTCATCATCGACAACTAACACATTGATCATTGGGTAATCATTCCTCTCTCCCACGGAAGTTGTACTAAGAATTGGGTGAATACACCCGGTTCCGACTCGACACTGACACTGCCGCCCAGGCTTTCGGTCTGCTGCTTAACCAGAAACAATCCGACACCGCGATCTTCGCCTTTTGACGAGACGCCACGCTCAAAAATGGCGCTGAGCTGCGTACCGTCGATCCCGGGTCCGTCATCACTCACTTCACAGGCTAACCAGCCATTCTGATAATGCAGCATGAGGTGGATTTCCCCTTCGGTTTCCGGATCCAGCGCCTCAAGCGCATTTTCAATTAAATTGCCCAGCACCGTAATCAGTACCGCGCTCTGCTCCTCGCTGCCGCAGTCGGGCAGAAAACTCGCCTCATCGATAATCAGCTGATGGCCTTCATCGGTCACCCGGTTGATTTTGCTGAGCAGGAAACCCGCAATGATGGGCGATTTGATCTTTTGCAGTAGCGAACCAATCTCCGTCTGATAGGCGTTGGCGGTTTTCAGGATGTACTCTTCCATCTGCGCATAGTTTTTCATATGCAGCAGGCCCAGAATGACATGCAGCTTGTTCATGAACTCATGGGACCGTTCACGTAACGCGTCTACATAGTTTACCATGCCGTCCAGACGCTGCATCAGCTGGCTGATTTCGGTCTTGTCCCTGAAGGTGGTCACCGCGCCGATAATGCGGTCACGACTGCGAACCGGCACGGTATTGCTGATCAGGATGCGATTACCCAGCGTCAGCTCCTGATCGTGCCAGGCTTTGCCCGCATGCAGCGCATCCTGCTGATGGCGGTGCATTACGCTCTCTTCAGCAATCAGATCGCCGCTTAATGGCATCTTGCGGGTGGTCTCATGCAGCAGCTGCTGCGCCGCGTGGTTAATCAGGCTGACGCGTGACTCATCATCTACCGCAATCACACCCTCTTTAATAGAATTGAGGATCGCCTGACGCTGCTCGAACAGGCTGGAGATTTCATGCGGCTCCAGCCCGAGCAATATGCTCTTCAGGCGCCTGACCAGAATAAGAATCCCCAGCAGACCCACCAGGCCGCCAAATAAGACAGTCCAGACAATGTTCCAGCGGCTTTTGGCAATCTGCGCCGCCACATCATTCAGCGCAATGCCGATCGCCACCACACCAATCTGCTGATGATCTGCGTTATAAACCGGGGTAAATACCCGCAGTGCCTCTACCAGCACGCCGTGATTTACCGCCACATTTTCCCGCCCGCTGAGGGCCGGATAGATATCGTTGCCGACAAAATGTTTGCCAATCACCGCCGCGTTCGGGTGTGAAAAGCGAATGCCACGCATATCCGTCACCACCACAAACAGCAGGCCGTTGCGTTTGCGCGCGGCTTCAGCCAGTGGCTGAATCTGGCTGCTGCCGTCCGGTAACAGTAACCCACGCTGCACTTCAGGGCTGTCTGCCAGAGTGCGTGCCACTGCCATCGCCTTATCTTTAAGATGCGACTGAGCAAAGTTATCGATCTGCACAAAATAGAGCAGATGGACAGCGAGCAGCACGGTGACGATAACCGCGGTCATCATCAGGGTGGTCAGGGTACTGAGTTTCATGGGTCGTTTAGTCACGGCATGTCGGTTCTGTGGTTGGCTTGTCATTGGCGTTCAGCACGGGTGGGAGATCGCCCGGAAACATACGCTAACTGACCGCATCAGTACAGTTTTAGCGGTCTGCGCGCGGGCAATCGCCGGAGAACAATATTTGTGTTAGGGGATTGTATAATTCAAAGGACACCCTTAATGTGTGGTTAAAATATGTGAGCAATTCGGTAAGCCTTTTGTAATTAAATTAAGGCTAAATTGCTATTTTTAATTTTATAACTATTTTCACATTAACTCACAAATAACATTATTTTAAACTTTAAGGACTTTTTTTAACCAGTACCGTCTGAGCTGTAGATTAAAATGATGAATTCAAAGAAAGTTATTCCCACTCTTTCCCTCGCGGCCTTGTTAGTTTCTTCAGCACTGCATGCTGAAACTTCACCAGAAAAAACCGACGTCCTGTTAATTGGTGGCGGCATCATGAGCGCCTCAATGGGCACCATGCTGGAAGAGCTGCAGCCTGGCTGGAAACAGATCATGGTTGAGAAGCTGGATGGTGTGGCACTGGAATCCTCTAACGGCTGGAACAACGCCGGTACCGGTCACTCTGCCAATATGGAGCTGAACTATACGCCTGAGCGTAAAGATGGCTCGATCGACGTGACGAAAGCGTTGGAAATCAACGAAGCTTTCATGGTTTCACGCCAGTTCTGGAGTTCGCAGGTCAAAGAGGGCGTGATGCACGATCCGCGCTCTTTCATCAACTCAACGCCACATATGAGCTTCGTCTGGGGCGACAACGTCGACTTCCTGACTAAACGCTATGCGGCGTTACAGAAAACCGCGCTGTTCCAGGGCATGAAGTTCTCTACCGATCACAAGCAGATCGAGCAGTGGGCACCGCTGGTGATGGAAGGTCGTGATCCCCAGCAGAAAGTGGCCGCAACCTGGACGCCAGTTGGCACCGACGTAAACTACGGTGAAATTACCCGTCAGCTAATCGGCAGCCTGAAGAAGAATGACAACTTCCGTCTGGAAACCTCGTCTGAAGTCACCGATTTCAAACGTAACGGTGATAACTCGTGGCACGTCACCATTAAAGATGCCAAAAACGGCAACGAGCGTGCAGTTGACGCGAAATATGTCTTTATTGGTGCTGGCGGCGGCGCGCTGAAATTACTGCAGAAAACCGGCATCCCGGAAGCGGAAAACTATGCAGGCTTCCCGGTGGGTGGTTCATTCCTGGTAACCGAAAACAAGGCGATTGCCGATCGTCACCTGGCGAAAGTCTACGGTCAGGCGTCTACCGGTGCACCACCGATGTCCGTTCCGCATCTGGATACCCGTTATCTGGATGGCAAACGCGTCGTGCTGTTTGGACCGTTTGCGACCTTCTCAACCAAGTTCCTGAAAAATGGTTCACTGTTTGACCTGCTGAGCACCACCACTACCCATAACATCGTGCCAATGACCGATGTAGGTATGGATAACTTCGACCTGGTGAAATACCTGGTTGGCCAGGTGATGCTGACAGAAGAAGATCGCTTCGAAGCGCTGAAAGAGTACTACCCGGACGCGAAGAAAGAGGACTGGAAACTGATTCAGGCCGGTCAGCGCGTACAGATCATCAAGAAAGATGCTGACAAAGGTGGCGTGCTGAAACTGGGTACAGAAATTGTGACCGATCAGCAGAAAACCGTGGCGGCACTGCTGGGTGCTTCTCCTGGTGCATCGACCGCTGCGCCTATCGCGTTAAGCGTGATGCAGAAACTGTTCCCGGAAGAGTTTAAGTCAGCGGAATGGCAGGCCAAAATCCACAAGATGATCCCAGGCTACGGTCAGAAACTGAATGACAATGTGCCGATGCTCCAGCAGGTATGGAATGACACCGCTGCAACTCTGCAGCTGACCACGCCGCCGGTTATCAACATGGATGGCAAAGCAGCCGAGGCGCCAGCAGCACAGCCAGAGCAGGCGGCGCCTTCAGCGAAGCACGACATGGCGCTGTAACAGCGACCTGACGTAAAAAAAGCCCGCACAGGTTATCCTGCGCGGGCTTTTTTTATTGCCGCGTTGTCTGCCCGTTACTCCGGCTGGTTACCGCGCCAGTTGCCCCAGGGATCTTCTGCGGGTGCTTGATCCGCCTCTTCAGACTCTTCTTCGCGGGAGGCCGGTTCCTCTTTTAACGCGGCGAGATAAAGCGCTTCGACTTCAGCCCGCGCCCAGGGCGTGCGCCGCAAAAACTTCAGGCTTGATTTAACACTCGGATCGCTTTTAAAGCAGTTAATGTTGATCCGTTTTCCCAGCTCCGCCCAGCCATACTGCGCGACTAAACTGTTTATCTGCATCTCCAGCGTTACGCCATGCAGAGGATCTTTTGAGGTTTGTGCGTTCATCATCTATCCGCCTGATTCATTCAATGCCGCACATCCTGACAATCGTAAAGCCGTTGTGCAAGGCGTGAAGGTGAAAAAGGGCGTGCCGTGGCGCGTTAAGCGCAGATTTCTGTGTCTGAGTTAACGTGACAGGCAGAAGAGTGCGCAGGCGTGCGGCGATTGTGCTAATCATAAGCGACTGATGATGCTCAAAAAAGGATCCCCTGCCATGTCTGTGCCCGTCGATAATCTGCTCAGCTCCGCCAGCCGTAAACGTGCTCTGATAGCCGGTTCGGTAGGTAATTTCATTGAATGGTATGAGTTTGCCGTCTATGGCTTTCTTGCCACCGTAATAGCGCAGAACTTTTTCCGGCTGGAAGGGGAGTCAGCGCTGACCGGGCTTCTGCTGACCTATGCGTCATTCGCCATCGCCTTTTTCTTCCGTCCACTCGGAGCAATCATTTTCGGCCGGATGGGTGACCGTATCGGGCGCAAACCCACGCTGATATTTGTGTTGATCATGATGACGCTGGCGACGGCGGCTATCGGCCTGGTGCCGACCTATGCCCATCTGGGCATCCTGGCGCCACTGATCGTGACCGGTCTGCGTATTCTGCAGGGGCTGTTCGCGGGGGGTGAGTATGGCGGGGCGGTATCACTGATGACCGAGTTTGCACCGCGCGGTAAGCGGGGCCTTTATGGATCGTGGCAATCTTTTACTGTGGCGCTGGGATTGCTGGCAGGCGCGGGCATCGTGGCGCTGCTCTCGCTGCTGCTGTCGCCTGAGCAGATGCTGAGCTGGGGCTGGCGCATTCCGTTCTTCATTGCTCTGCCGCTGGGTGTCATCGCGCTCTGGCTGCGGGTTCAGATGGAGGAGACCCCGGCGTTTATTCAGCAGCAGGCAAAACCCGTTGCAAAAGTTGACGCCAGCCTTGGCGATACGCTGAAAACGATCCTGCTCGGTATCTGTCGGCTGATGGTCTGGTCGGCGGCCGGTTACACCTGGCTGGTGATTATGCCGACGTACCTGCAGGCATCGCTGCACACCGGTTTTAACCAGGCGTTGCTGATTGCGGTGATATCGAACCTGGGCTTTGCTGCCACCATCATCCCGGCCGGCATGCTGAGTGACAGGATTGGCCGCCGTGCGGTGATGGTGACGGCGGCGGTATTGCTGCTGGTGCTCTCTCTGCCGCTGCTTAACATACTTCAGGCAGAGAGCACCGGGCTGCTGCTGAAAGCGCTGGTGGTGTTTATCGCGGGCGGAGTGGTCGGGTTGCTGGCCGGACCGGGACCTGCGATGCTGTCAGAGATGTTCCCGACGCGGGTGCGTTATACCGGACTGGGTCTGGCCTATTCGCTTTCTAACGCGGTGTTTTCCGGCTGTGCCGGATTGATCATCACCGGGTTGATTAAACAGACCGGTAATCCCGATATCCCCGCCTGGTATGTGATGGCGACTGCGCTGGTCAGTATTGTTGCGTTGATGACCCTGAACAAAGATGATCATCTGCGGCTACTGGATGAGCCACCGTCGCGCTAAGTGTCGGTAAGCGAGCTGAGCGGGAAATACAGGCTGCTGAAGTGGCATGCAGCCTTCTTTGGCAGGTCTGCCGGGAAGGGCAACAAACCAGCCTGCTTATCAGGAATGCAACTGTAATATCACCGGCGTAACGTGCCGCTCTGTTCAGGCCGATGTAACAGGGTTTTATCCCGTAAGCGATTCAGCCGGATCAAAGTTTCTGGTCTTCACGCTTCATCAACACCGTCAACAGGTCTGAAGACAAAGAGGATGCTGGAGAGAAGGATTCAGACAAGGTCATTCACTTTGCGATGATGGCAAACTGAAAACCTGATCGCGGCAATTAACTTTATGAGCATGGTTGTCGGCAATAATGATGACAGCAGCCATAATCATACCGAGAAGAATGATAACTATTTTACGCAGGAGCATAAGCGTTAATTCCTGTGAAATTAAACTATTCTTATCTGTAATATGTTATTCACTGTTATCAGTGACTTAACATAAGTTTTTATTAATTATGGCTGAAATAAAATCTTTATTTATTGATCGCGATACGGTTTTCCAGACTCTGCTGAAATAAAGGCGTCATGCAAATTCAGAAATAAACGAAATCTAAATGAGGGAATAAAATCTGTTAATTTATCTTGTATCTGTTTGACTGAAAAGGGTTGAACCTGTATGGCTTCAGGCTGTGAAGAGGATAAGCTGAATAACGGCCCACAACTGAACACTGCGGGCAGCACGCGGGACCCGGTCGGGACTCATCCGACAACCGGATCCCGCTGGTGGCGGTCACATCACTAACTTTAAACAGATTACAGACTGAGAACGGTGTCGTCAGATTTCTGTTTCTCCGGCTGAGTGATAAAATCTTGTGCCAGATCGGCGACGATGGCTGCAACGGTTCGCACCGATTTGATCATCGAGATGCCAGTGCCTGTCGAAACAACGCCTTTGTCAAGATTGCCCAGTCGCATCGCCTGCCATAAAGAGTGGTAGCCATTCATTGCAGTGAACAGGGTTTCACGGTCAGCGCCCTGCGCATCAAGTTCTGCCAGCCTGGGGCTGAGCGGCGTGGGCAATGTCCGGTAATAAGCGGGCAGGGTGCGGAAAAGTAGCAAATCTTCTGCGCTCGATGAAACAATCAGCTGCTTAACCTTCTCATCCGCCGGGTTCTCCTGCGCGGTTAAAAACAGGCTGCCTATCCAGACGCCTTCTGCACCTAACGCCATGGCTGCACGCACGCCACGCACATCCCCAATGCCGCCTGCCGCCAGCACCGGAATTTTCACACTGTCAGCGATCATAGGCACGATGCTGAACGTTCCGATAATGCGTGATGGCACGGTGCCGCCTTCATCAAATCCGGTGGCGACAATGATATCGGCGCCAAGCTTTTCAGCCTGCTGAGAATTCGCTACGTCAGGCGTCAGCGCACGATAAAGGATTTTGATGCGATGTTGTTTCAGAAAATCGAATATTTCGGCATCAAGCACTTCATTAACTAAAACGACCTCTACCTTCTCTTCAACAAACATTTCAGCGGTGGGCCGCCAGAAACTCATATCCGGCCCATTGATCAGGGTTGCCCCAAAAGGTTTATCGGTCAGCTGTTTGGTTTTTCTGATTTGCTCACGCATGCGCTCCAGCGCCATGAAACGAGAGTCTGGCAATGTATCCTGCCCGGCGTTGGGGCCAATTATGCCTAATCCGCCTGCGTTTGATACTGCGGCAACAAACGTTGCATTGGTCAGAAAGTACATGGGTGCCTGAATAATGGGATAGCGAATATTCAGAATTTCTGTCACACGGTTTTTCATAGTTTTTCCTTATCCGGATACTGTGTAGCCAGACTTATTCGTTAGAAATAAGAATTTTTTTACGGGCCGTTTTATTTTTATTCTCTTAGCCAAAACAGGGAGTTTAATAGTTGAAAATAAGAAGTAAACGGTCAGAATTGGGTACGTGTTTGCCAGATATGGAAAGATAATGGATCTCAACGCGACAAAACTCTTTATTGCAGTCGTTCAGGCAGGCAGCTTTTCAGCGGCAAGTGAGAGAACGGCTATCCCCATCTCTACGCTGGTGCGGAAAGTGAACGAGCTGGAGCGGGCACTGGGTGTGCAGTTACTGGAGCGATCAAAGAAAGGGGTCAGGCCGACCTACAAAGGACAACAGTTCTTTGAGCAATCGCGACCTGGCCTGGAATTGCTGGAAGAGGCCACCAAAACGGTCAGGTCTGCGCACAAACTGGCGGGCAAACTGCGAATATCGGTGCCGCCTGACTTCACTATCTGGTGGGAGTTACTGCATGCGTTTCAGCAACGCTATCCTGATATCAAAGTGTTTTGCCACTCAGGGGAAAGAGTGGTGGATCTGTTTGAAGATGGCATTGACGTGGCACTCAGGCTGGGCGAGTTGCATACCGAGGATGTAATTGCGAAACCGGTTATGAATGTCGAGGCATGGTTTGTTGCCACGCCTGAACTGGCTGAACGCTTTGGACATCCGCAGACGCTGGCGGCGCTGGCGACGTATCCGATAGCCAGCTGGGAAGGGCTTAACAGTGGTTCCTTTGAGTGGGTATCCGGAGACGAGAAGGTAAAGTTTGAGCCGTTTTTTTCCTCCAACAATACGCAGGGCCTGCGCCACTATGCACTGAGCGGTGCCGGGGTATCGCTGTTGTTTGATTTTTTAGTTAAACCTGATGTGGAGAGCGGGAAGCTGGTGCGACTGCTGCCTGATTATCCGACTCACTCGATGCCCTTACATCTGGTCTATGTCCGGCACAAACATCCTTCAGCCATCACACTCGCGTATCTGGAGTTTTGTGCTGAATGGGTGAGTCAATACAAGATCGGCTAGGGGCTACACAAAAGGGGCAGAGGCAAAGATGTCCGGCAAACCAGCGCACAGGCGCTGTGGCCTCACCGATGAATGAAAGGGATAAACACAGAAAAAGAAAAGGCGCCCTGAGGCGCCTCTGATAGTGACCTTAACGCCACTATTTCCAGTATTTACACCAGCTGCTGTGCCGTGGTTTCCACCAATGTCAGCAACACTTTGATATCCTCCAGCGTCACTGTCGGATTCAGCAGGGTCATCTTCAGGCAGGTCACGCCATCGAACTCGGTCACGCCAACGTTGGCGCGGCCCGATTCCAGCAGGGCATCACCGATACGCTGATTCAGCAGCGCGATATCTGCACTGCTGAAGTGCGCCAGATGCGCCGGACGATAGCGGAACAGCACGCTGGCCAGTTGCGGTTTCATCACCAGCTCCAGCGCAGGCTGCTCATCAACGTACTGTGCAACCTGCTGCGCCAGTGTCACACCGTGATCGATGATTTCGGCATACTGTTTCTGACCCAGCGCTTCCAGGCCCATCCACAGTTTCAGTGCATCGAAACGGCGGGTGGTCTGAAGCGATTTGGATACCAGATTCGGCACACCCTGCGCTTCATCAAACTCAGAGTTCAGATAGGCCGCCTGGTAGCGCATCAGCTCATAGTGGCGTGCTTCCTTCAGCAGGAAAGCACCACAGCTGATGGTCTGGAAGAACTGCTTATGGAAATCCAGGGTAATGGAATCTACCAGCTCAATGCCATCCAGATAGTCACGATACTTTTCAGAGAGCAGCAGCGCGCCGCCCCAGGCCGCATCAACGTGCACCCAGATGTTCTCTTCGGCCGCCAGCGCCGCGATTTCGCGCAGGGGATCGATCGCACCGGCATCGGTAGTACCCGCCGTGGCAACAATCGCCAGAATGTTTTCACCGTTGGCTTTGGAGGCTGCCAGCTTGTGGCGCAGGTCATCCATATCCATGCGGGCAAAGCGATCGCATTTCACCTGCGTCACGGATTGATAGCCCAGACCCAGCAGCGCCATGTTCTTCTGAACCGAGAAGTGCGCATTCTCTGAACAGAAGACTTTAATCTTCTTCAGATCGCCGGTTAAACCATCCTGCTGAACAGAATGACCCTGGCGGGCAAACCAGGCGTCACGCGCCAGCATCAGACCCATCAGGTTGCTCTGGGTGCCGCCGCTGGTGAAGACACCCGCGTCGCCGGGCTGATAACCGACCTGGGTACGCAGCCACTCAATCAGCTTCATCTCAATCAGGGTGGCTGAAGGTGCCTGGTCCCACGAATCCATACTCTGGTTGGTAGCGTTAATCAGCACTTCCGCCGCCTGGCTGATAACCAGGCTCGGGCAGTGCAGATGCGCCACACACTGCGGGTGATGAACCGACAGGCTGTCTTTGAGGAAGTACTC
Source organism: Pantoea sp. 1B4 (assembly GCF_016925765.1). Lineage (NCBI taxonomy): Bacteria > Pseudomonadati > Pseudomonadota > Gammaproteobacteria > Enterobacterales > Erwiniaceae > Pantoea > Pantoea sp. 1B4. The sequence continues at coordinate 430,878 of NZ_JAEUWZ010000005.1, forward strand.
AATGGCGCGTTCAATAGCTGCCTGGTTGCCCAGGCCCTGAGGATTGAAGTCCAGCTTAATGCGCTCGCGCAGCTCTGCGACGGTTTTTCCCTGATACATCTCAGGTTGTTCCAGCCACTTCACGACGGCCGCGCTACTCTGGGCAATCGCCTGCTGGTAGGCCTCGGTACTTTGTGCTGAGGCCGCCAGAATCGGGTTTAACCGGGACATTGCATTCACTCCACTCAAACTGGTTTCACGCCAGCTGACAGCAGGGCGTTTTCAAATTTATCCATAAACACGTCCAGTTCTGCATCTGTGATCAGCAGGGAAGGCAGCAGACGTAATACGCTGCCGTGACGTCCGCCACGCTCCAGAATCAGGCCGTTCTCAAAACATTTTTTCTGTACCAGCGCGGAGAGCTCGCCGTCTGCCGGGAAGCTGCCCATGTGATCAGCGGCTTCGTCAGGTTTCACCAGCTCAATGCCGATCATCAGTCCCAGACCACGCACGTTGCCGATTACCGGGTAGCGCTGCTGCAGCTCGCCCAGTTTGCCTTTCAGCCATTCGCCCTGTGCAGCAACTTTGTCAGCGATGTTGTTATCTTTCAGCAGTTTCAGCGTAGTCAGGCCGGTCGCCATTGCGAGCTGGTTGCCACGGAAGGTGCCGGTGTGGTGGCCAGGAGACCAGGCGTCGAACTCTTTCTTAATGCCCAGTACCGCCAGTGGCAGACCGCCGCCGACCGCTTTTGACATCACGATGATGTCCGGCTCAATACCGGCGTGCTCAAAGGCGAAGAATTTACCGGTACGGGCAATGCCCGCCTGCACTTCGTCGATGATCAGCAGAATGCCATGCTCTTTGGTCACTTTACGGATGCGCTGCAGCCACTCAGCCGGAGCCGGGTTAACACCGCCTTCGCCCTGAACTGCTTCCAGAATGACGGCTGCCGGTTTACGAACGCCGCTCTCAACGTCGTTGATCAGGTTTTCGAAGTAGTAGGTCAGCGCTTTCACGCCCGCTTCACCGCCAATGCCCAGCGGGCAGCGGTAGAGGTGCGGATAAGGCATGAACTGCACTTCCGGCATCAAGCCGTCGACGGCTTCTTTCGGTGACAGGTTGCCGGTGACCGACAGCGCGCCGTGGGTCATGCCGTGATACGCACCAGAGAAGCTGATGATGCCGGAACGACCGGTGTGTTTTTTCGCCAGTTTCAGCGCCGCTTCAACGGCATCCGCGCCCGACGGGCCGGTAAACTGCAGGCAGTACTCTTTGCCCTGACCCGGTAATAACGAGAGCAGATACTCAGAGAACGCATCTTTTAACGGCGTGGTTAAATCAAGAGTATGTAACGGCAAGCCGCTGGTAATGACATTTTGAATGCTCTGCAGAACGTCTGGATGGTTATGACCCAATGCCAGCGTTCCGGCACCTGCAAGACAGTCGAGATACTGATTATTCTCGACGTCTGTGATCCAGACACCCTGTGCTTTCGCAATCGCGAACGGCAATTTGCGAGGATAACTTCGAACGTTTGATTCAAATTCAGCCTGACGGGCTAAATAGGTTTCATTGGTTGCGTTTAAGTTCTGTGCATTCAAACTATCAATACGGACTTTATCCGTCATCATATCTCTCCTACAACCGGGACGGGCGTAGCGTCGCAGTTGAATAAATGTATTTAAATGGGGGTATGTGTTTTAAGCGCGGCCAATATAGGTGTTTTTAAGGTCCGACTCAATGTTTAATTTTATCGGCAGATAACAGATTCTTTGCTATAGGAATCAATCATTTGGTGAGTTTGTGAACGTATACATTATTGCCGCTTCGCTAGTCCGTGGTTAATAAGTGGCGTAAAAACACCAGCTTACCCGGCGCGGAGCGTGCTAAGTCAATGATAATAATCTGTGTAAATAGCTGTTTCCGGGGCAAAACGCTATCAAAAAAGGAGCTTTTTCAGAGGGAAAAAGCATAAGTCAGTTTGACTGAAGAAGCCGCATTTATAGCGGGTTAAAAGTGCAGACCAATTAAAATAATAAACCTTTTATTAACATTTAATTAAAATCTCGCGTTGTTAAAGCCTTTATAACGCGTCAGATCCACGTTATGACAGGAGATGATCAATAAACTGCGTTAAGTCAGCCATCCCTTCGCTTGCCTTTTTCTCCGACGGATTGATGGTCAGCAAATCGGCATAGCCGTTAAGCATCGCACTGATTTGCCGGGCGGTGCGCGGTATATCGGCACAACGCAGCGTTCCATCTGTGACGCCGTCACGAATTATCTCCTCCACCAGCGCCTGCCACGCTGCCGTCATTTGTTCTGCCAGCGCGGCATAGGCTTCGTGATGCGCAGCCATCTGCCAGAATGAAGCATAAAGTTGCCAGGTTGCATCCGGTGCGCTCGGCAGATGACTTTCGAACAGCGTCAGCAACCTCTGGCGGGGTGTGAGTAGAGTCAGGGAGTCAGCAAAATTTTCTAAATCCACGTGCATAAAGCGTTCAAGCGCTGCCAGGCAGAGCGTCTGCCAGTTGCTGAAATAGTGATAAATATGACTGCGTGAAATGCCCACCGACTCAGTGAGTTCCCGAGTGGTCACTTTTTCGATCCCTTTCTCGATAAATAACACTATCGCGGCATCCAGGATTTTGGTTCTCAGTGCTTCAGCTGACTCTTTCATCTCTCTCTCAATGAGTGTCACGTTGACTTTGAGCAACTGCTCAAATAGACTGCTTTTCGTTCTTGAGCAACCGCTCAAGACTCATGATATCAGAAACAGAAACTATGCATTCCTCAAAAACGATCCTGCCGGTAGCAAAACCCCGCAGCGCTATTCTGACATTAAAAATGCTCGGCCGTCGCCATAGCCGCAAGCTGTTCCTCACGCTGCTGCTGGTGGTGACGGAAAATGTCATGTATCTCCTCTATCCGCTGCTGGCGGGCTTCGCTATTAATGCGATTCTCTCCGGCAGGACCTGGCATGCGGTGCTCTATGCGGTGATGGTGTTTACCATGTGGGCCATCGGAGCGGCACGACGCAGCGTCGATACCCGCACCTTTGCCCGTATTTACGCCGGGCTGGCCGTGCCGGTGATTGTGGCACAGCGTAGCGAAAACCAGAGCGCATCCACCATTGCCGCGCGGGTGGCCTTGTCACGCGAGTTTGTCGACTTTTTTGAGAAACATCTGCCGGTGCTGATTACCTCGCTGGCCTCTATGACCGGCGCCGCGGTGATGCTGCTGGCTATCGAGTTCTGGACCGGCGCGGGCTGTCTGGCGATCCTGTTGTTCTTCGCCTGTTTCCTGCCGGGATTTACCCGCAAAAACGATATGCTGTTTGGTCGTCTGAATAACCGGCTGGAGAAAGAGGTGAGCTTTGTCAGCAACGCTAACGCTGCGTCACTGGACCGTCATTATGGCGTGCTGGCCAGCCTGCGGATCCGTCTCTCCGATCGGGAAGCCTGGGGTTATCTGGCCATCGGTAGCGTGGCAGCGCTGCTATTTGCTGTCACCATTGCGGTAATGTCGAACCGTGGCGGGACCAATGCGGGTCACATCTATTCGGTGATGACCTATATGTGGATGTTTGCCATGAGCCTGGATGATGGCCCACAGCTGCTGGAAAAATATTCCCAGTTGAAAGACATAGGTCGCCGGGTAAATACCGGCACGCACTGATTTGGCCGATTCATGCGCTGCCTTCTTTTGGGCGTTGTCTCAGTTGAGGGCTCAAGCAGCCGCCGGAGGGACCGGCGGCAACGGAGGTGAAGAATAACGAGCCGACTCGGGACCGAAAGCGATCACGGCTCAGGGGGAGGGGCTAATAATCCAGCTCACCTGGCGCAAATGCTCTGAATGCGTTATCAGATGGCGTATAGCCCAGCACTTCTCGCGTCTGTGTCAGATCAAAGCGCTTAAAGCGGTTATCGGAAATGCCGTAGCCAATAAAGAAGGTGATCTTCTCTGCCTCGACAGCGCCAGTCACCAATCTGACGGCATCTTCCGGACTCAGCCATGCGCTGTAATCCCTCGCATTATGCAGGCTGTTATCCAGTGCAGGTTCAAACGCCCCGATTCTTAATGCCACACAGCTCAACCCGTGCTGGCTGGCATAGAAGGCGCAAAGTGCTTCACCATAACATTTGGTGACCCCATACAGATTCGCAGGAGAGACGGCCATGCCGGGATGTATCTGGACATCCGCCGGGTAGCCCTCAATGGTCTGCGCACTGCTGGCAAAGACCAGACGACGACAGCGGTGCTCAGCTGCTGCCTTGAGTATCCAGGTCGTAGAGAGAATATTGGCGGGCAGCAGATCGTCGAAACTGGCCTGCGCATCCGGGATACCGGCGAGGTGGATGACGGTATCGACAGGCTCTTCAGCCAGTAATTTCTCCGCTTCACCAGGTTGTGACAGATCCGCCACAATAAAACGATGGGGTGCGGGTATCGCGTAATCCGGCTCACGTAAATCGGTCAGGATAAAACGGTAGTTGTTCTGGCTGGCCGCAAAGAAAGTGCGCCCGATTCGCCCGCTGGCACCGGTAAGAAGGATAACTCTGGTCGTCATCTGCTGATTCCTGTTATGCAAAAGAAGCGCTGAGAGGTCAGTTAAACAGAGATTCACGACTCAGGCCTGCGTAGCTTTCCGGATTGTGATCTTAAACAGGTCGCTATGCGCCAGAGTTGCACGGATAAAGACCCATGTTACCGCAGCCTTCACTGTGCGCCAGATCACATAAATGGGTTGCTAAGCGCAGCCTGACTTTTTATAGTCTGCCCGCTTCAACCGGACGGGAACACGCTCTGCTTTCTCTCTCCGCCTCACTTCAGTTTTTTCAGTTCTGGCCATTGGGAATCAATTTTGTTAAGAAAAAATCATAAAACCGACGATGCCGGTTTTGTCCGCTGGGCATTACTGGCCCTCGCGCTGGGCGGCTTTGGCATCGGTACCGGTGAGTTCATCATGATGGGCCTGCTGCCAGATGTTTCACGCTCCCTTGCGATTACCGAGCCGCAGGCGGGCAACGCCATTGCCAGTTACGCGATGGGCGTGGTGGTCGGTGCGCCGTTTATTGCGGTGCTGGCGGCGCGAATGGCACGTAAATCGCTGCTGCTGATCCTGATGGCGCTGTTCAGTATCGGTAATGTTGCCAGCGCGATGGCCGACAGCTATCACGGCCTGCTCGTGGCGCGTTTTCTGACCGGGCTGCCTCATGGCGCCTACTTTGGTGTGGCGTCGCTGGTGGCCGCTTCGCTGGTGCCGATTGAACGTCGTGGCCGCGCGCTGGCGTCACTGATGCTGGGACTGACGGTAGCGACCCTGATTGGTGTACCGCTGGGCTCCTGGATAGGGCAGTTATTTAGCTGGCACGTGGTGTTCACCTTTGTGGGCGCAATCGGACTGCTGACCTGCCTGCTGATTGGCCGCTATGTTCCTTACACGCCTGGCGATGTGGATGCGCATCCGCTGCGGGAACTGGGCGCGCTGAAAAACGCGCAGGTGCTGCTGACCCTGCTGGTGGGGGCGGTAGGATTTGGCGGGATGTTCGCTATCTTCAGTTATATCGCGCCGACGCTGATTAACATTGCTGGCATCTCCCCCCTCGCTGATCCCCTGGGCGATGGTGGCGTTTGGGCTGGGAATGATCATCGGTAATCTGGTGGGTGGCCGTCTGGCTGATGGCCCGGTGCTGAATATTATTGGCTGGACGCTGTTATGGAACGTGCTGGTGATGCTGGCCTTCCCGGTGCTGGTTCAGCATGTGGCAACTGGCCTGCTGGCTACGTTCCTGATCGGCACCTGCTCAGTGTTGCTGCCGTCATTGCAGATTCGCCTGATGGATGTCGCCAATGAGTCGCAAACCCTGGCGGCTGCGATGAATCACTCGGCGTTGAACATTGCCAATGCGATGGGCGCGTATCTTGGGGGCCTGACGGTGTCGCTGGGCTATGGCTGGATCTCAACAGCGTGGGTGGGTGTTGCGCTGGGCGTGGCCGGTCTTATGGTCTTTGTGCTCACGGCGCGTCATGCTGCCCGTCAGCAGACTCAACTGGCCTGATATGAGTAAAGCAGGGCGCAGCGATACTGTTTATCGCTGCGCTTTATTGCTACATGGCCGCCGTATTATTTTTCAGCAATGATTAACCGCATTATTATTTACTCTCTGACCGTTCAGCGAAAATTATCATTCTGTCAGCCCTGATATTTCAAAATGCTCGGAAAATCAACAAGGGCGCTCCGGACGTCTGGATGTTAAAAGTAAATTAAAATAATGTTTGCTAATGTCGGTGAGGCGTGGCTTAATAGCGTCATCGGTTTGGAACACAGACCTTATCAAAGCAGTTTTAGTAAAGCAGTCCTCAGTGCAAGCGATATCACAAGATACCCTTATTCATGAGTCTCCTCCTAAAAGCCTGGTAAGTTACCTTCTGAAAGACAGGCCATCTTCGCCACTTTGTGGCTCATAAATTAAGGAATTATCGATGTCTAATAAAATGACTGGTTTAGTAAAATGGTTTGACGCTGGTAAAGGTTTCGGTTTTATCTCTCCTCAGGATGGCAGCAAAGATGTATTCGTACATTTCTCTGCAATTCAGAGCAACGATTATAAAACTCTGGACGAAGGTCAGCAGGTCGAATTCACTATTGAAAACGGCGCTAAAGGTCCTTCAGCGGCAAACGTTGTCCCTATGTAAGCCTTAATTATCAATAGTGCTTATCAACGCGTGATGGCAATAGCCTCAGCAGATAAGCCTGATATTGATAATTAATTAAAACCCGCCTTGTGCGGGTTTTTTGCGTTTATGATTTGCCTGATGCTTACGCGATGTTTTTTGCCCGCGCCAGATATCGGCGCAGGCCAGTAAAAAAATGTTCAGCGCACGCTGGCGACCAGCCACTGCTGCAATTCTGTCAGCTCCGCGCGTTGCTCCGGAAAATCCGCAATAAGCTGATTCAGCACCGGTTCAAGGGCATCGGGCCGATAGGTCACACCCTGCAACCGCTGCGCCAGCGCTTCCAGCGGCGCAGGGTTAAGGCTGTCGCTGAAGATCTGACAGCGGCTGATCACGCCGCGTTCTACATCGAAATGAATCTCCACACCGCCCCAGACAAAACGCTGGTCCAGCAGATGCGAGAAATCGGGTGCCTGACCGAAATTCCACTCCCAGCTACTCTGCTTTGCGAACTGCTCTCTGAAACCCGGCAGATCGGGCAGGGCGTCGGGAGAGATCCTCTCTGGCTCACAGCGCTCACCGTAATAGTTGAAAAATGCGTCCGTCACCGCGGAGCAGATCGCCTGATAGCTGATACCCGGCGTTAATTCCGCCAGATTGGTCACTCTGGCGCGCACTGAGGTAATCCCCTTCGCCTGCAATTTCTTCACATCCGGATTAAGGTAATCCGCCAGGCGGGAGAGGTCGGCATCCATCAGAATAGTGCCGTGATGGAAACCGCGATCCGGCGTTTCACGGTAGGCTGAACCGGATATTTTGCGCAGCCCGTCAGCGGTGTTCACCACTAAGTCATTACGGCCAGAGGCCTCCGCGGGTACGCCAAGCGAAGTCAGTGCGCGCAGGATGATCTCAGTCGAGACGCTTTTATCATACTCCGGCTTGCCGGCCATAAAGGTAAAACAGCAATTGCCGAGATCGTGAAACACCGCGCCACCGCCGCTGCTGCGACGTGCCAGCCGGATGCCATCTTCCGCCATGCGTCGGGTATTGCACTCTTTCCACGGATTCTGTGCCCGCCCGATCACCACCGTTTCCGCATTACGCCACAAAAACAGCACCCGCTGGGTGGCCGGCATCTGGCGGAAAATGCACTCTTCTACCGCCAGGTTAAACCAGGGATCGTTGGATTCAGATAACAGTAAACGCAGCGTGGACATCGGTGACTCCCGTTCCTTAAGAGAAGAGGCCCATAAAGCAGGGCAGAAGGCAGAGTGTACCAGCCGGGAAACGGGACTACATGCCTCTTCATGCCGTGATGCTGCGGCAAAAAAAGATAAAATGCCGTCTGCAGAGTAATCGCGGCAGATTGGTGTACGACATTATGACAATATGGATAAGGAGTGTGCTGATTCCCCTGCTTATTTTCCCTTTAAGAGAACAAAATCCGTATGAACGCTTCCGCTGGCATAGCGATGAAGATCACCGCTGCATTAAGTAGCACGCTGATGCTGGCCTGTGTAAAAGAACTCGATGGGGCGATACCGGTCGGCGAAGTAATATTTTTTCGCTCGCTGCTGGCACTGGTGCCGCTGTTAATCTGGCTGAGCTTGCAGGGCAGCGTGCTGGACGGCATTCGCACCCGCAATATTCGGGGGGCATTTTGTGCGCGGGCTGGCCGGAACCGGTGGACTTTATTTCAGTTATCTGTCGCTGCTCTACATTTCTCTGACCGACGCCACGGCTATCAACTATGCCGCGCCGCTGTTTACCGTGCTGCTGGCGGCGCTATTTCTGCGCGAAAAAGTGCGTCACCATCGCTGGGTCGCGGTCTTTACCGGTTTCAGTGGCATTCTGGTGATGTTCTCCGGGCATCTCACACTGACACGCCAGGCAACATTTTCCCTTTCTGCATCGGCGGGTATTCTGCTGGCGTTGATGGCAGCCTTCTGTACGGCCTGTGCGCTGGTGCAGATCCGCTTTCTTAACGGCAAAGAGAAGCCGGGCGCCATCGCTTTCTGGTTCGCTATCACCACGGCCTTAACGTCGCTGGTCACGCTGCCAGGCGGCTGGAAAGTGCCGCATGGCAATCAGCTGGCGTTACTGGTGGGATGTGGGCTGCTGGGCGGTATTACTCAGATTCTGATGACTCTGAGCCTGCGCTATGCTGAAGCGTCGTTGCTGGCCCCGTTCGACTACACCACCTTAATCTGGTCAGTGGCGGTGGGTTATCTGCTGCTCGGCAATCTGCCAACCTCCACCACGGTGATGGGTGCGATTCTGGTGGTGGCAGGCGGCCTTTACTCGGTGCTGTATGAGCGTTACCGCTTCCGTAAAGCGCGGATAGTTAATGCCAGTCGCTGATCGGCCCGCCCGGCATCGCCTTGTTATTTACAGAGTGATAACGCAGAGTTAATAATTTGTGATCGCGGCGAAGGAACCGAGGGCTGCATTCGTTTACGTTGTGAGCAATCAGAATGTAATCGATTACTTATTCGTGAGGTTCCCATGATTGCAACAGTGCAGGAGAGAGCAGGCCAGCAGATGCAGCATAAGCTGCTGGTGCCGCGCCTCTCTCTGATGATGTTTATGCAGTTCTTTATCTGGGGCAGCTGGTCGGTGACGCTGGGGCTGGTAATGACTCGTCACAACATGCCGTTGCTGATTGGGGATGCGTTTTCGGCCGGGCCCATCGCCTCAATTCTCTCGCCGTTTGTGCTCGGCATGCTTGTGGATCGCTTTTTTCCCTCGCAGAAAGTAATGGCGGTGATGAACCTGGCGGGCGCAGCGATTCTCTGGTTCGTGCCCCAGGCGCTAATCGCGGAGAACGGGGCGCAGCTGATCGCACTGTTATTTGGCTATACGCTCTGCTTTATGCCGACGCTGGCGCTTTCAAATAACATCGCCTTTCACAGCCTCGCCAGCAGCGAGAAAAGCTTTCCCATTGTCAGAGTTTTCGGCACCATCGGCTGGATCGTGGCGGGGATCTTTATCGGTGTAACGGGCATTGCTGACAGCGTGGCAGTGTTCCAGCTGGCGGCGCTCTGTTCGGTACTGCTGGCGATCTACAGCCTGACGCTGCCACATACGCCGGCTCCGGCCAAAGGATTGCCGTTAAAAGTTCGCGATCTCTTCTGCGCCGATGCCTTCGCACTGCTGCGACTGCGTCATTTCCTGGTCTTCGCTGTATGTGCCACCCTGATCTCTATTCCGCTCGGCACCTACTACGCTTTTACCGCCTCCTGGCTGGCGGATGCCGGTATCCGGGAAGTGAGCACCCTGATGTCACTGGGTCAGATGTCTGAAATTGTTTTCATGCTGATCATTCCACTGCTGTTTCGCCGTCTTGGCGTAAAAGTCATGCTGCTGATTGGCATGACAGCGTGGTTTGTCCGCTATGCACTGTTTGCGCTGGGCATGAGTGATGAGACGCGCACGCTGATTTATCTGGGCATTCTGCTGCATGGCGTCTGCTATGACTTCTTCTTTGTGGTGGGATTCATCTACACCGATCGGATCGCCGGTGAAAAGGTCAAGGGGCAGGCGCAGAGCATGGTGGTGATGTTCACCTACGGTATCGGCATGCTGCTGGGATCGCAAATCTCCGGTGCGCTCTACAATCAGCTGGTGGCGGGTAACGCCAGCCCAGAGAGCTGGGCGATATTCTGGTGGATCCCTGCCGTGGCGGCTGCGGTGATTGCGATTATTTTCTTCTTCTCATTCAAATACCGTGATTAAGCGGTAACTGAACTCAGGAGTCACAGATGAAAACAGTTAAGGGACCCGGCATCTTCCTGTCTCAGTTCATTGCCACCCAGCCGCCTTTTAACTCACTGGCGGGGCTGGCGGAGTGGGCCGCCGGGCTGGGATACCGGGCACTTCAGATCCCCTGCCACCAGCCCGCTATTTTCGACCTTAAGCAGGCAGCGGTCAGCCAGACTTACTGCGACGAGGTGCGGGGAACACTGGCCGGTTTCGGGCTGGAGATCAGTGAGCTTTCAACGCATCTGGAAGGGCAACTGGTTGCCGTGAACCCGGCATACGATCTCGCTTTTGATAATTTTGCGCCTGCCGCGCTGCGAGGCGATCCCGCCCGGCGCACCGACTGGGCCATCGCTACGCTGAAGCGTGCGGCTGCTGCTTCTGAAAAACTCGGCCTGCGCGCACATGCCACCTTTTCCGGCTCGCTCGCCTGGCCCTGGTTCTATCCCTGGCCGCCACACCACGAAGCCCTGTTTGATGAGGCGTTTGCTGAGCTGGCGCGCCGCTGGCTGCCGGTGCTGGATAGTTTTGACCATCACGGTGTGGACCTCTGCTATGAGATACATCCCGGCGAAGACCTGCATGACGGTGTCACGTTTGAGCGCTTTTTGTCAGAGGTGAATCACCACCCGCGCTGCAATATCCTGTTCGATCCCAGCCATCTTCTTCTGCAACACATCGACTATCTGCAGTTCATCGACCTCTATCATCCGCGTATCAAAGCCTTTCACGTTAAGGATGCGGAGTACCAGTTAAATGGACGCAGCGGAGTATATGGCGGTTATCAGCCGTGGCTGGCGCGCGCAGGCCGCTTTCGCTCGCCGGGCGATGGCCAGATCGACTTCAGCCGCATTTTCAGCAAACTGGCCCAGTACGACTATGACGGCTGGGCGGTGCTGGAGTGGGAGTGCTGTCTGAAGGATGGCGAGACCGGGGCGCGTGAAGGGGCAGAATTCATCCGCCGGCATATTATCCCGGTGGCTGACCGCGCTTTTGATGATTTTGCTTTAGCAGAGAACGCCCCTGCGGTGCGCCATCAGCTGGGTCTGGATCGCGACGTCTGAGGCGGCATGGATTCAAAGGTTTTCTGCGGGTGAGTTAAAAACAGAGGGATCGCTATGTCTATTCAGAAAATCGCCCGGATGGCGGGTGTTTCGGTTGCCACCGTTTCCCGTGTGTTGAATAACAGCGACAGCGTAAAACCGGCTAACCGGCAGAAAGTCCTTGAGGCAATCGAAGAGAGCAACTATCAGCCTAACCTGCTGGCGCGCCAGCTGCGTACGGCGCGCAGCTCGATGATTCTGGTTCTGGTTTCCGATATCTCTAACCCATTCTGCGCAGAGGTGGTCAAAGGCATTGAGGAGCAGGCGGAGAAAAATGGCTATCGCATCCTGTTGTGTAACTCGGGCGCGGATATTGCCCGTTCGCGATCCAGCCTGCAACTGCTATCCGGCAAGATGGTGGATGGCATTATCACCATGGATGCTTTCAGCAAGCTGCCGGAGCTTAGCCAGCTGATAGGCAAGGCTCCCTGGGTTCAGTGCGCCGAACATGATGATAATGGCCAGATCTCCTGCGTCGGGATTGATGATGACGTCGCTGCGCAGTCAGTGGTGCACTATCTGGCCGGACAGGGATGTCAGCGCATTGCGCTGATCAATCACGACCTCCGCTACCGATATGCCCGCCTGCGTCAGCAGGGCTACGCATATCAACTTAAAGAGCAACAACTGGCATGGCAGGCCATCGCTTACGCCAGTGAGTTAAGCTTCAGCGCCGGAAAAGCAGCGATGAATCAGCTGCTGGCGGGCGAGACACGACCTGACGCCGTGTTTGCGGTTTCCGATACGCTGGCAGCGGGTGCCATGGCGGCGATACAGCAGGCGGGTCTGCGGATACCTCAGGACATTGCCGTGGTGGGATTTGACGGCAGTGAACTGGCCGACATGGTATCGCCGCCGCTGACGACTCTGGCTCAGCCCTCCAGGGAGATTGGCCGTCGTGCCTGTGAGCTGGTGCTGCAAAAAATCATCCGGCCAGACTCTCCGCCACAATGTGTGATCATGCAGGGAGAGCTGGTGGTGCGAGCCAGTAGCTGAAGGATTAATCCGCAAAACCTGGCCCCGCTATAACCTCGTCTTTATTGTCTACTAAAACGCGACAGTCATTGCCAGTTCACGCCATTGTGTGACTACCTGGTTTACTTATATGCTGTTTCCATCGAAGGGCATTCGCACTTCCCGAATCAACGAAGGGGCAGAATATGATTGAGCAAAGATTGTCAGAGCAACGCGGCGTGGGCGATCACGGCTGGCTGAATTCACGTCACACCTTCTCTTTTGCAAATTACTGGGATCCAAAGCAGGCGGGCTTTTCAGATCTGCTGGTGATCAATGATGATCGGGTAGCCAAAGGTCGCGGTTTTGGCGCCCATCCTCACAGCAACATGGAGATTATCTCCTATGTCCTGGAGGGCGCGCTGGAGCATAAAGACTCCATGGGCACCGGCTCTGTGATTGTTCCCGGGGATGTGCAGCTGATGAGTGCCGGTAGCGGTGTGACTCACAGTGAGTTCAACCACTCGGGTACCGAGGGTGTTCACTTTCTGCAAATCTGGGTGGTGCCGGCAGAGAAAAATAGTCCGCCAGGCTACCAGCAGGTCTCCGTTAGCGAAGCGGATAAACGCGGTAATCTGCGACTGATTATTTCGCCGGAAGGTGAAAACGGGGCATTGCGGGTGCGCCAGGATATTCGCATCTATGCGGGACTGTTCCAGGGGGATGAGCAGCAGACAATCACTCTGCCGGACGACCGCTATGCGTATATTCATGTGGCGCGCGGCAGTGTCAGGGTAAATGGCCTGCAATTTAGTGCCGGAGACGGTGCGCGGGTTCGCAATGAGAAAACGCTGTCGTTCAGTCACGGTGAAGGAGCGGAGGTGTTGTTATTCGATCTGCGTCCCAACGAAGTGAATCATCCAACCCGTTAAAATGAAAACTGCGCGGCTGTCACCGCGCAGTTTTTTTTGCATCACTGTGCGTTAAGAAACGCCAGCAGATCCTGATTCAGTTGATCCTGATGCGTCACCGCAAAACCGTGCGGCGCATTGTCATAAACCTTGAGTTCAGCACCCTCAATCATCTCCGCCGCCACTTTGCCGGTGGATTCAAACGGAACGATCTGGTCGTTGCTGCCATGAATCACCAGCGTCGGCACATTCACTTTCGCTACGTCAGCACGGAAATCGGTCTCAGCGAAAGCGGTGACGCAATCAACGGTGCTCTTCAGCGAAGCGAGCAGCGCGATGTTCAGCGTCTGCGTCATGACGCCATCAGAAATGGTCTGTCCGGCATTGGTACCATAAAACGGCGTAGCGAATTCTTTGATAAACTGCGCGCGATCCTTAAGCAGGCCATCACGAATCCCTTCAAACACCGACATATCGACACCCTGCGGGTAGTCTGCCGTTTTGCCAAAGATTGGCGTGACGGCACCCAGCAGCACCAGTGCCGCGACGCGATCGCTGCCATAGCTGCCGATATAGCGTGTGACGTCGCCGCCACCCATTGAGAAACCCACCAGCGTCACATTCTGCAGGTCGAGATGGGTGATTAAATCGTTGATGTCAGAAGCAAAGGTATCGTAGTTATTACCGGTCCAGGGCTGATCAGAACGACCAAATCCACGACGGTCAAAGGCGATAACCCGATAACCGTGCTCCGCCAGGAAGTTCATCTGGCTGTCCCACATATCGGCATCCAGCGGCCAGCCGTGGCTGAACAGAACCGGCTTACCGGTGCCCCAGTCTTTAAAGTAGATCTGTGTGCCGTCGGTCGTTTTAAAGGTGCTCATGGTATTGCCCTCTGTATGTCGTGATGGATGAAAAGATGGTGTGCCAGTCACGCTGGCGCCACCAGATAGCGAACCTCGGGTGAATGTTCACCCTGATGAAAAGCGAAAACCCGTCGCTCTATCTTTTTGTCGTTGATGGTGTAGCGCTCTTTCTGACGCAGATGCTCGACCCAGGAGCCGACGACAAACGTCTCAACGAAAATGCCAGGCTGCAGAATATCTTCATACAGTGACCAGTTGATGGCGCCACCGCGACGCCTGACCCGCCGCATATCCTGCATGCAGACGGTAAAGGCATGTGTATCATCAATAGTAATCCGGTATTCGTAATTCACCATCACCGGGCCGCGTTCGTGACGAATATCCAGTGCGGGCGCGTTAACGCCATCACCAATCATATCGAGATTGAGGTCGGGATCCTGGTCGAGACGCCAGCGCCAGACGGTGCTGCTGGCCAGCACCATGCCCAGTGCGGCGATGCAGAGCGACAGCGGAATGCTGAAGTGCGAGGCGAGCTGTCCCCAGAGTGCGCTGCCAGCGGTCATGGAGCCGAAGAATACCGTCAGATAGACCGCCAGCGCGCGGGCTTTTACCCATTTCGCGGCGCTGCGCTGTGCGCCGAGATTCAGCGTCGAGAGCACGGCAATCCAGGCAAATCCGGTAAAAAATTCAAACGCATTCAGTAGCCAGAAGTGGCGTACAAAAGCCAGCGCCAGCATGGTCAGGGCGAAAACAAGACTGGCGAGTACCATCAGGCGATCGGAGCTCAGGCGACGACGCAGGCGCGGCAGCAGCACCGCGCCGGTAATCGCGCCGACACCGATACAGGCCAGCATGATGCCGTAGCCGCCAGGGCCCAGGCCGAGTTCACGACGCGCCACCAGCGGCAGCAATGCCCAGCCCGCACTGCCAAACAGGAAGAAGGCAAAGGTTCGCACCAGCACATTACGCAACACCGGTGCCGCGTGAACGTAGCGCAGTCCGGCACGCACCGCCGGAAAGAAGTGCTCAGGCGGGAGGCGCTGCACGCTCGGCTCCGCCTTCCAGCGCCAGAGCACCCAGGTGACGCCCAGCACTGAGAGCGCATTGAGCAGGAAGACCATCCAGGGACCAGTGAACGAGAGGATCAGGCCACCCAGCGCCGGGCCGATGGCACGACTGATATTAATACCGAGTGAGTTAAGGGCAATGGCCGCACCCAGCTCCGGTTTCGACACCAGATCCGGCACTACCGCCTGAAAGGGCGGTGAACTCATGGCGGCACCGGCGCTCAGCAAGAAGGCTGCCACCAGCAGCACCTCGGGAGTGACATGGCCGGTCCAGGCGAGCACCGTCAGTCCACAGGCGGCGATAAAGGTCCATAGCTGGGAAAACAGCAGATATTTGCGGCGGTCAACGATATCCGCCATCACGCCTGATGGCAGCGCGAACAGGAACATCGGCAGGCTGCTGGCCGCCTGCACCAGCGCCACGGCCAGCGGATCGGCACTCAGCGTCAGCATGCTCCAGTTCACACCCACATCGTTCATCCATGAACCGATATTGGAGACGACGGTGGCGATCCACAGCATGCGGAACACCGGCCTGCGTAGCGGCTGTAACGGCGAAATCTCGCCAGCGGCCTGGACCTCAGGCTGCTCCTGCTCCAGCTGGTGGATATCATTAACCTGCGCCATGACGAACCCCCTGATGTTTCACCGCGCCGATTCGCCAGCCGCCAGGCCCGGTCAGCGCCAGCGTGGTAAAGATAATCAGCAGCAGCCAGCCGAACTGGCCTTCCGCCAGTGACCAGCCAGGGTGTACCACCAGCATCGCGACCAGCAGCACCGCGATGATCGGCAGGCAGGCAATCCGGGTACCCCAGCCGAGAATAATAAAGATCGGGCAGATGACTTCTGCCACTATCGCTGGCAGCAGGCTCATCATCGGTCCCAGACCAAACGGGTCTTCTATACGCGTCAGTTCTTCGCTGAAATGCAGAATTTTCGGCAGTCCATGCACCTGTAACAGCAGCAGGCTGCCGGTCAGGCGCAGGAAGAACAGCCCCGCGTTGATGCGGGGCGATTGAGTGATAGCGTTATTCATGATTAAAACGCGAAGCAGCTGCAGCCGAGCGCGCCCCAGAAGGCGTTATCTTCGGCAACCGGAACGCTGGAACCACGGGCGATCTCATGCGAGTGGCGATGAACACCGCAGGGGCCGCTGCAGTGGTGCACAGCGGGCATCATACCCGCACGGCTCTGCGCAACCGGCGGAGCGCTCCGATAGTGACCTGGCACATTCACCACCGGCGACCACTCAGGCAGAACCGGAATAGCGGGCGGCGCATCCGCGCTGAACGATCCGGCGGCATAGACAATATTGCCATCCACCACCGTCAGCACTGACTCAATGCCTTTAATTTCCTCTTCCGGCACGCTGAAGAAGTCTTTGCTCAGCACGGCCAGATCCGCCAGAAGACCTACCTGAATCCGACCTTTTTTTATTTTGTTCACTGGAGAACCATGCGCTGCCCTGTGTCCAGAGCATCAGCGCCGTTTCACGGTCAAGGCGGGCATTGACGTCATACATCTGCATGCCGCCTACGGTGCGACCGGAAACCAGCCAGTAGAGCGCGGTCCAGGGGTTCTAACTGGCGACGCGGGTTGCATCGGTGCCGAGTCCGACCGGGACGCCGGTTTCCAGCATTTTCTGAACCGGCGGTGTATGGCGGGTGGCTTCAATGCCGTAGCGTTCGGCAAAGTATTCGCCCTGGAATGCCATGCGATGCTGCACCGCAATGCCACCGCCCAGTTCTTTGATACGATCGATATTGCGCTGAGTAACGGTTTCCGCGTGGTCAAAGAACCAGTGCAGACCATTAAACGGGATATCGCGGTTGACCTTCTCAAAGACATCCAGCATCCGGCTGATCGACTCGTCATAGGTTGCATGCAGCCGGAAAGGCCAGCGATGTTCCACCAGATGACGCACCACGCGCTCCAGTTCATCCTCCATGCCAGGCGCTAAGTCCGGACGTGGCTCCAGAAAATCTTCGAAGTCGGCGGCCGAGAACACCAGCATTTCGCCTGCGCCGTTGTGACGGAAATAGTCGCTGCCCTGACCTGGCGTCAGCATATCTGTCCACTTCTCAAAATCTTCCAGTTCATGACCCGGACGCTGAGTGAAGAGGTTGTAGGCGATACGCAGCGTCATCTGCTTTTTCTGATGCAGTTCAGCGATCACTTCGTAATCTTCGGGATAGTTCTGGAAGCCGCCGCCCGCATCAATGGCGCTGGTCAGACCCAGTCGATTCAGCTCGCGCATAAACTGACGGGTCGAGTTGACCTGCTGTTCCAGCGGCAGTTTCGGTCCTTTGGCCAGGGTTGCGTAGAGGATCATCGCATTGGGACGAGCGATCAGCAGGCCGGTGGGATTGCCGTTGCTGTCGCGCTGGATTTCGCCACCCGGCGGGTTCGGTGTCTCTTTGGTGTAGCCGACGACTTTCAGCGCTGCGCGGTTGAGCAGGGCGCGGTCATAAAGATGCAGCACGAAAACTGGCGTGTCGGGGGCCGCTTCGTTGATCTCATCCAGCGTCGGCATCCGGCGCTCGGCAAACTGGAACTCGGTCCAGCCGCCTACCACACGCACCCACTGCGGTGACGGCGTGCGCAGCGCCTGCTCTTTCAGCATTCGCAGCGCATCGGCAACCGACGGCACCCCTTCCCAGCGCAGCTCAAGGTTGTAGTTCAGACCACCACGTATCAGGTGCAGGTGGGAATCGTTCAGGCCCGGTACGGCGGTGTGACCTCTCAGATCGATCACTTTGGTGCCGTCGCAGTGATACTCCATTGCCTCTGCCAGTGTGCCTACCGCAACGAATTTGCCATCACGAATCGCAACCGCTTCTGCCACCGGATTGCTGCGGTCAACAGTATGAAATTTGCCATGGGTCAGTATCAGTTCTGCTTTACCCAGCGTAACCATAGATCCTCCTCAACGGGGTTGTCCGACGTAGTGCGGGACAGGAAGTGCCGCAGATAACAGGGCACGAATAAGCCGGATTATGGTGAGCGGGTTAATGCGTCGTCTAGTTATACAGAGGGATACCTATACCTTCGTATAGTTATACGCAGAGATAATAGTTTGCCTTCGCCCGTCGCCCTACACTGCGACCAGACAGCCAGCAGCAGGACGTTAAACCTGCACTGACCGTCCTTTTGCTCCGCGCCAATTGGCGAAAATTCCGTTACATAACCTCTATGGGTGAACGCATGTCCAACGCTAAGCTTGAAGTCCTCACGCCACATAACAGCCAGATTATTTTCATCGACCAGCAGCCGCAGATGGCCTTTGGCGTGCAGTCGATTGACCGCCAGGTGCTGAAAAACAACACCGTTGCGCTGGCGAAGGCGGCGAAAGTCTTCAATATCCCCACCATCATTACCACTGTCGAAACCGAAAGCTTCTCGGGCCACACCTATCCTGAACTGCTGGATGTGTTTCCGGGTCAGGACATTCTGGAGCGCAGCTCAATGAACTCCTGGGATGACCAGAAAGTGCGTGATGCGCTGGCCGCGAACGGCAAGAAAAAAGTGGTGGTGTCCGGTCTCTGAACGGAAGTGTGTAACAACAGCTTTGCGCTGTGCGCAATGCTGGAAGGGGATTACGAGATTTATATGGTGGCGGATGCGTCAGGCGGCACCACCAAAGAAGCGCACGACTACGCGATGCAGCGCATGATTCAGGCGGGTGTGGTGCCGGTCACCTGGCAGCAGGTCATGCTGGAGTGGCAGCGTGACTGGGCCAACCGTGACACTTACGATGCGGTGATGAACATCGCCAAAGAGCATTCAGGTGCCTATGGCATTGGTGTGGATTATGCCTACACCATGGTACACAAAGCGCCGTCACGTCAGAAAAGTGAACACCGTACCCTGGCACCGGTTCACGCACCGGTCCGCTAAGGGACGTCCTGCTGATCGGCTTTCTTCTGCCGGTCAGCAGGCATAACAGGAGTCCGGTTATGAATCCTTTACTGCTTTCTCTGGCTGCAGGGGTATTGATTGGCCTGCTTTACGGCCTGCTAAAGGTGCGTTCACCGGCTCCGCCCGCGATTGCGCTGGTGGGGTTGCTGGGGATGTTGCTGGGTGGGGCGCTGGTGCACGCAGTCTTGCCCGCAGAGCATGCGACCACCCTGCAGCAATCCGATGCGCCGTTTGTTACACCTGTTTCGCGGGTAAGCTGAACATGTTGAAATCCTACATTATTTCTCTCACGGTGGGGCTGCTTGCCGGGGTAATCTATGCCCTGATCAACGTGAACTCTCCGGCACCGCCGGTTATTGCTTTAGTGGGGCTGTTTGGCATGCTGGTGGGTGAGCAGTTGATTCCGCTGGTTACGCGTCTGTTCCGCCGTCAGCCGGTGACGCTGAAGTGGTTTCGCCATGAGTGTGTGCCAAAAATCAGTGGGACACCGCCACCCGATGGCGATGACCACCCTTAAGTCCTCGCGTGCCGTACGATGAGGCGTTTCAGAGGATAACTGCATGGCGCTGTCACAGCGTATTGTCATTGTGGACGATGAACGCGCGGTCCGCAGTGGACTCAGCAATCTGTTGCATTCAGACGGCTATTCGACCCGACTATTTGAGTCAGGTGAGGCGCTGCTGAGCGATGACGATGCGCTTTCAGAGGTGGGCATGCTGATCATTGATGTCGGACTCAAGGGCATGTCCGGCTTTGAGCTGTTCACTATTTTGAAACAGCGGGCAGGTCTGCCACCGGTGATTTTTATCTCAGCAGATCTGGAAGAGACCACCCTGTGGTATGCCATTGCCTTGGGTGCCGTGACTTTTTTGCGAAAGCCGATTGATGTTGATACGCTGCTGACACTGATCCGTTGCGAGTTATCTCAGGGAAAGGTGCGCTGATGAGCATGCTTTCGGTTAATTTTCAGGAGAGTGACGACGCAGGGATCGCGATTGAAGATTTCGACACGCTGACGCCGCTGGCGCAGGATGGCTGTCTGCTCTGGATGCTGGCGCGCCGTCACTCAGGTGAGTCACTGATAATCGCCACCGGACAGAGTGACGACGTCACGTTTCAGGCGACGCAGCGGTTGAAAAATGAGCGAGCGCTGGCTGCTTATCTTTCGCCCCGCTGGGCCATCACCGCGACGGGCACCACCCGTTACCTCAACCGCTATGCGCTGATCTACCCCACGTTTCCGTTTCGCAGCCTGGTGAATAACCTCGCGACCCCTCCCGATAAAATCGCTGACTTCCTGCAGGTTGCATTGCAGCTTTTGCTACACGCTCGGCCAGGCGCATCATCAGGGCATCGTGCATGGGGATATCAAGCCGGGCCATTTTTTTATCAGTGATGATGGCCGGTTCCGGCTGGGCGGGTTTGGTCTCGCCTCGCTGGCAGCGCAATCGGCGGAAAAAAACAGCCTGCGCGTCTCTGGCGGTACGCTGGCCTATATGTCACCTGAACATACCGGCCGCACGCCGCATCCGGTCAGTAGCCTCAGCGATCTCTACAGTCTGGGTGTCGTGCTGTATGAATATCTCACCGGTAAGTTGCCGTTTGGCTCACCGGATGCGGGGGGAGGCGGAGTGGATTCATCATCACATCGCCAGTGCACCCCGGCCAGCCGGACAGGTCAGAGAGGATGTGCCGCCGATGCTCTCTGTGATTCTGCTGCGTCTGCTGGCAAAGTCACCTGCTGACGGGTATCAGACCGTGCAGGGGCTGATGGCTGATTTACGCCGCTGTCAGGCGACGCTGACCGCAGAAAACACCATTGCGCCGTTCACGCCCGGTCTGCAGGAGCGGTTCAGCAACAGTTTCCGGCCCGAGACCCTGTTCACGCAACATCCGCAGGCTCGCGTGCTGCTGACGACGCTGGATGCGGTCAACCGTACCGGCACGCAGAGCCTGGTGATGCTGAGCGGTGCGCCCGGCTCGGGTAAGTCCGCCATTATCGCTTCCGCCCTGAAAACCCTGCAGCACCGACAGATTCTGCTGGCCGCCAGCAAGGCCGATCAACATTCGCCTGCCGCACCTTATTCCGCCGTCGCCTCAGCGTTTCGCACAGTCACGCTTTATCTGCTGGGATTGTCAGCCCTGGAGCTAAGCAAATGGCGGGTTCGCCTGTTGCGCTTGCTGGGTGGCTATACCGATTTAGCCATTGAACTGGTGCCTGAACTAAAACAGCTGCTGAATATCCGGACAGTGCAGCCGGTGGTGCGCCATGCTCCGGACGCCCGCGAGCAGTTTAATCAGATGGCGTCTGCGCTTATCCAAGCCTTTGCCACGCCGGGCCGTCCGCTGGTGATGCTGATTGATGATGTTCACTGGGCAGACAATGCCACGCTGCAACTGCTGGAAAATCTGATTACCCGTAATGAGCATCTGCCTTTTATGCTGGTGCTCGCCTTCCGGGAGGGTGAGTCGATGCCCTGTCCGATGATTGCCGGGTTTCTGCTGCGCCTCAGAGCATCAGCGGCACGTGTCGTGGCGCTGACGCCGCAGCCGCTCAGCGTTAAAAGCATCACCCGCTGGCTGGCGGGAATGCTGCACACCCGTCCCGGCGGCAATCGTGAGCTGGCACAGATTATCTTTGAGAAAACCGGCGGTAATCCGCTCTCGATGCAGGAGTTCTTCCGTCAGGCGGTGGATGATGGGGTGATTGTCTATCGTCAGAACCCGCTGAAGTGGCATTACGACAGCCAGGCGCTGATTGCGCGTCAGTACACCGACAATGTGGCGACGCTGGTATTAAATCAGCTGGCGCGGATGCCGGAGGCAACACGTCAGCTGCTGGGTTCGCTGGCCTGTCTGGGGGCCAGCGGTGAACTGTCGCTGTTAAGTCATATCAACGCGACATCCGTATCGCGGATTCAGCAGCAGCTTGAGCCTGCCGTCAGCGGCCGTTTTATAACCCTGACTGGCGGGAACTACGCCTTTACCCACGACCGCGTGCATAACGCAGCGTTTTTACTGCTCGACCTCCTGCAGCAACACTCTCTTCATCAGCAGGCGGCGGCATGGCTGTCGGCCGCGGTTGTAAATGCCGATTACAGTGAGACGCTGTTCCGCGCGGCTTATCACATCGGCATGATTGCTGAACTGCCGCTAAGTGTCGCAGATCGTGAACGCTATTATCCCCTCTGTTTACGTGCTGCGCAGGGAGCGAAACGTGCCGGAGATTATCTCTCTGCGCTGCGCTATCTGCGCAGCGCCCAGCAACTCAGCCAGCGGATGGTGACCGGCAATGACTTTATGCTGGGCATCGATGAGGCGGAGTGCGAATTTCTGCACGGTAATCTCACGACCGCGCAAAAGCTCTGTACCCGACTGCTGAGTGAGCCAGGCACGCTCAGTGAAAAATCGATGGCAGCCTGTCTCTCTGCTGAAATTCATATGCGTCAGTCCGACAACCATCTGGCGCTGGAAACTGCGCTCGCCTGGCTGGCTGTCTTTGGTGTGCATCTCAGGCGTGATCCGGACGACGCGGAGATTGACGCCGCCTGGCAGGCGATCAGGGCGCGGATCGGCGATTCTCCGCAAGCGGCTTTTTCCCACCTGCCACGCAACACCGATCAGGAAACTGAGTCGGTGCTGAACCTGATGGCCAGCACCATCTTTGTCTCCGCCTACGACTGCCCGCAGCTGCATCTGTTGCTGGTCTGCCGGATGCTGGAGATGACGCTGGATCACGGCGTGACCGGTGCTTCTGCGTTTGGTCTCGCCTGGTTCAGCGTGCTGATCAGCGAACGCTATCAGGCCTGGCATTTTGGCTATGCCTGTGGTCGGGTGGCCCGTGAGCTGGTGGAGCGGTATGACTTTACCCGCTATAAAGCCCGCACGCTGCTGCCTCTGGATCAACTGGGGATCTGGACGCAGCCGCTGGATGTGGCCGTAGAGAGTGCCCGTGAAAGTTTTCGCGTCGCGGTGATGCACGGTGACCGATCCTTTGCCTGCCTCTCGTTGCGTCATCAGATCATGAACACGCTGACACGCGGCGATCACCTGGAGTCGGTCATGACCTCCATTGAGCGCGGACTCGCTTTTACCCGCAAAACCTTTTATCCCGATGTTGAGAACGTGCTGGTCATGCAGAAGCAGCTGGTGATGCAACTGCGGAACAGCAACGGGTTCAGGGCAGGCGATCGCGATGGGGCTTTGCCGATGGTGGCGGGCAGCGAGCCGGGCGTGATCTCTGGCCCAAAAGCGATGGTGCTGTTCTGGGCGGGGTTGTATCGGGGAATGGCGCATTTCTTTGCGGCAGAATACCGGGAGGCGCTGCGCTGTTTTGCAGAAATTCGTCCGCTGACCAGCGCAGTGCCCGCTTACATCTACCTGATGGATATGCATTTTTACAGCGCACTATCGCTGAGCCTGCAGCCCGGTGCGGCTGACAGCAACACGCTGCGCTGCGATCTGGACAAATTTGCGGGCTGGGCCGACCTCAATCCCGGACTCTTTGCTGATAAATATGCCCTGCTCAGGGCAGAATGTGCGCGTCTTGAGGGCAACACGGGTGAGGCGCTGAAGCAGTATGAAAATGCGATCTGTCTCTCCCGCCAGGGGGGGGATATCTGCACATCCATGCGCTGGCGAATCAGCTGGCTGGCCGCTACTGCAAAGCATTACAGCTAGATACCGCCGCCGATGCCTACGTTAAAGCGTCGATGAGAAGCTGGGAGAGCTGGGGCGCGCTGGCGATGGTGCGCCAGCTTGAGCAGCACTATCCGCATCTGACCACGCCGATGCAAAACAGCGCGGTGGCGACCATTCCCTTTACGCAGGATGCCTCGTTCTACGACCTTGAGAGTGTGCTGACCGCCGTGCGCGCCCTGACGGAGGAGATCAACCTTGATCGGTTGATTCATACCCTGATGCGCATCCTGCTGGAGCGGGCCGGTGCCCAGCGCTGTCGGCTTATCCGGATTCTGGATGGTACGCTTCCGGAAACGCAGGCCTGGGCAGAAAGCACGGCTGATGGCGTGCGGGTGCAGATTGTCAAAGAGCGCCCCGTCGCAACTGACCTGCCGCTATCGGTACTGGCCGCGGTGATCCGTACCGGTCAGGAGATACGTACTGGCAAGCCGGAAGAGTTCAGTCCGTTCAGTCAGGATCCTTACCTGGTGGCCTCGGGCGCTGCGGTGTTATGTGTTCCTATGTTCAGGCAGGCCAATATGGTTGGGGTGCTCTATCTGGAGAATCGCCTGATGCCCGATGCGTTCACGGCTGAGCACTCCCACATTGTTAAAACGTTGAGTGCTCAGGCGGCAGTTTCGCTGGAGACGGCGCGCCTCTACGCTGAACTGCTGGAGGAGAACAACCATCGGCGACGGGTTGAGAAGCAGCTACGCGCCAGCAAAACCTCGCTGATGCTCGGCGAGAAGATCAGCCATACCGGCACCTGGCGCTGGGAAGTGGCAGAGGACATGATGATGGTGTCTGAAGAGTATGGCCGTATTCTGGGCCTGCCAGCCCATCAAAAAAGGGTTGTCGATGGCAGATTTTCTGACCCGCGTTCATCCCGATGATTATGAGTGCATCAGCGAACTGGTGACCCACAGCGTCAGTCAGGGACGTAGTATGCAGGCTGAGTTCCGTGTGCTCAGGCCGGATGGGGAATGCCGTTATATCAAAGGTATCGGAGAGCCGGTAGAAAACTTCCCCGAGGTGAAAGAGTACTTCGGCACCATTTCCGATATCACCTTGCAGCGCCAGGCAGAAGATGCCGCGCGCATGGCCCAGGCGGATCTGGCCCGTGTAACCCGCGCCACCACAGTCGGGCAACTGACTGCCTCAATCGCGCACGAAATTAACCAGCCACTAATGTCGATCGTGGCCAATGCCGGTGCCAGCCTGCGCTGGTTAAAGCGTGAACCGGTGATGCTGGAAAATGCCAGCAGCAGTCTGGATGAAATTATCAAAGAGGGAAAACGTGCCGGAGAGATAATTCGTGGCCTGCAGGCGCTGACCCGCAATCATGAATCAAGCTTTGCCTCGGAAAACCTCCATCTGATCGCCCGCGATATTCTGGCGCTCTCCCGGGTGGAGCTGGAGCGACGCGGAATTTCGCTGGAGCTGAAACTGAGGGCCGGAAAGGCGGATATCTATTGCGACCGCGTTCAGATTCAGCAGGTGCTGCTGAATCTGGTAATCAATGCCATCGATGCCATGTCCGACGATTTACCGCGCGCGGCGCTTTTGCGGCTGACGTCAGAGAACCCGACGCCGGACACGCTGCGTTTTGAGGTGCTGGACAGTGGTTGCGGCTTGCCGGATGGCGTGCGTGAACGGATTTTTGAGTCGTTTTACACCACGAAGAAAAGTGGCATGGGCATGGGATTAACCATCAGCAAAGGGATCATCAAAAAGCATTGTGGTGAGTTAGGCGCGGAGAACCGGGCGGAAGGCGGCAGCCGTTTCTGGTTCACTCTGCCACTGGGATAATCGTATTGAGGCCAGGTGTCTGCCTGGCCTTAGCGGCGTCGGGTATGATCAATATTGAGCCGCTCTGCCGCCCGCACCAGATCGGTGAGCGACCGCGCCTTCATTTTCTCCATCACCCGCCGCTTGTGAACTTTAGCTGTGATCTCACTGACGCCCATTTCGGCGGCGATCTGCTTATTCAGCAGGCCGCTAATCGCCAGCAGCATGACCTCGCTTTCACGCGGTGTCAGGGTCTGATGTCGCTCCAGTATCTCCCTTCGCTCCTCGGAAGAGGCCATATTCTGCCCGGCGATCTGTAAGGCTTCTGAAACCGCCTGCAAAATACGATCGGGATCGACAGGTTTAGTCAGAAACTCATAAGCACCGGTTTTCATCGCCCGCACCGTGACCGGAATAGTCCCGAAGCCGGTTAAGAAAATAGTGGGAATGGCGTAGCCACGATCGATCAATGCCTGTGCAACATCAAATCCATCTGCACCAGGCAGATTAATATCCAGAATCAGGCAACAGGGAAGGGGAGTAAAAGCGTGAGCCAGGAAATCATCAGCCGATGAAAAAGAGATAACCGTGTAATCGTCGGCAGTGAGCAGATTACGCAGTGCAGCAGTCACAGCAGCGTCGTCGTCAACGATATAAACGATGGGATTCATAGGGACCTCATTTCAGCCAGGTATTTACTGATAATTTAATTAAGCATGACGCGTAAAGAGGCCCTGATGAGAAAGTGTCGGGCAGGGTTAACAGGATATTACCATAACAGTTATCATTATCATCTTATAATTATCAGCTTGTTAAAATTAAGATAAATGGCTGATAGGTATGACTAAAATGTGAGCGTCAACTCTGGGGTGGAGCGCCACTGTTCTGGCCGTCAATGCTGATAACTGTCATTTGATCGACATAGCTATGCCATAAATTGTTCGCTCACTCACGGGCAGGAGAATAGTCCCGTTTAATAGCTAAAATAATCCATAAACCCGTTATCCAGATTAAATCGTTTCAGCCTGATATGTACTGGAATAAGTTAGTGGCGGTACGTAATTAATTTGGGAGTAGTCTATCAACTCGCGGCGGACCTGATAATTAATTCACTGAGGGAAAAACGACGGATTGATAAGCGTGCCGATCATTACCCTGCGTCTTATAGCGAAAAAAGCCAGTTGATTATATAGTTACAACATACATTATGTTTGATTATTAACCCTCAACTTCACCATTGTGCGACCAATGCTTATCAACGCGAAGCCTCTGTGCCAGATTCTGACGATCAGCCGGGTAAAACCTGACCCGTTTTTAGCCGGTAAGAAGTCATTACATTTAAAAAAGCCTTACCTGTCAGCGAGTAACCTTGATAAGCGTAGCGGTATTCATGGCGTGGCTGCTAATCCTCACTAAGCTTGTGAAGCAACCCTTTAAATAGAGGGAGATTTTCCATTCGGTAGCTCGTCGCAATGTCGTCATGAGGCTTATATGAGTCAACATTACTGCACCATTATCTACAATGGTGAACGGTTAAAAGGGTTAGCTGATCAACCGCTAATCGATTTTCTGGATGCTCAAGGGAAAAAACTACCTCATGTCTGTTACCACCCGGCGTTGCCGCCGCTGCAAAGTTGTGATGTCTGCTGGGTAGATGCCAACGGCGAGCGGGTTCGCGGCTGCACGCTCCGCACTGAAGAGGGGCTGGAGGTGCAGAGTGAAGGCAGTGCGCTTAAGGCCGCGCAGCAGGAGGGAATGGATCGGCTGCTCAATCGTCATGAGCTTTACTGTACCGTCTGTGAGCACAACACCGGTGACTGCACGCTGCATAATGCCGTGGCAGATATGCACATTCCGATTCAGTACTATCCTCATGAGCCCAAGCCCTACGCAAAAGATCATTCCAATCCGTTTTACACCTACGATCCTGACCAGTGCATCTTATGCGGTCGCTGTGTCGAGGCGTGCCAGAATGTCGAGGTTAACGAAACACTTTCGATTGACTACACCCAGGCACATCCTCGCGTGCTCTGGGATGGCGGAACGGAAATCGCCGGTTCCAGCTGTGTAAGCTGCGGACATTGCGTCACAGTTTGCCCGTGCAATGCGCTGCTGGAAAAAACCATGCAGCCAGACGCAGGCCCCTTTACCACGATGGATGAAGGGCTGAAGCGTCCGCTGATCGACTTTGTTAAAACGCTGGAAAACAGCATTGGCATGGAGCCGATTACAGGCGTTTCGAAAATCGATGTGGCGCTGCGCCAGTCTGAGATTAAACGCACCAAAACTGTTTGCACCTATTGCGGCGTGGGCTGCAGCTTTGAAATCTGGACCCGTGACCGCCACATCCTGAAAGTTCAGCCGGTCGCCGAAGCCCCAGCCAACGGCATCTCGACCTGCGTTAAAGGTAAGTTCGGCTGGGACTTCGTCAACAGCCCGGAGCGCCTGACTACGCCGTTGATCCGCGAGCATGGTCGTTTCCGGCCCGCCAGCTGGGATGAAGCTTTGCAGCGGGTAGCCGAAGGTTTACAGGGTATCGCTCAGAATTATGGAGGCGATGCGATTGGCTTTATCGGCTCCAGCAAGGCCAGCAATGAAGAAGCCTATCTGACCCAAAAAATCGCCCGTTTAATTTTTGGCACCAACAACGTTGATAACTCCTCGCGCTATTGTCAGAACCCGGCCACAGAAGGGCTGTTCCGCACGGTGGGCTACGGCGGAGATGCCGGGACGATTGAGGATCTGCAACAGACCGATTTGATTGTGCTGGTCGGCAGCAACCTGGCCGAGAACCATCCGGTCATTGCTTCTCACATCAAACAGAGCCACAAACATCGCGGTCAGAAACTGCTGGTCGTTGATCCGCGCCGTCATGAAATGGCGGAACGTGCTGACTGTTATCTGCGTATCCGGCCCGGTACCGACCTGGTCTGGGCCTCGGCGATGGCAAAATATATGTTCGATCACGGTTATGCGGATGAGGCTTTTCTGGCCCAGCGGGTCAACCAGGTTGATGAGTACCGCGCCTCACTCGCTCCCTTTACGCTGGCCTTTGCCAGTGAGACATGTGGACTGAGTGAATCAGAACTGATTGAAGCAGCGGAAATGATCGGCCAGGCGGGCAGTGCCTGTGTGTTGTGGGCGATGGGAATTACCCAGCACAGCCACGGGGCAGACACCAGTACGGCACTGTCGAACCTGCTGCTGGTCACCGGCAACTATGGCCGGCCTGGCACCGGCGGTTATCCGATGCGCGGACACAACAACGTACAGGGCGCCAGCGACTTTGGCTGCCTCAGTAATCTCTATCCCGGCTATGAAAAAGTCACTGACCCAGCGGTGCGCGAAAAATGGGCGCGCGCCTGGGGCGTCTCGCCTGAAGCGCTTTCCGATCAGCCTGGTGCTGATAATTTCAAAATGGTGCAGCAGGCCGGTGAAGGCAAAATTCGTGCGATGTATATCACCGGTGAAGAGACGGCGTTTGCGGATGCCGATGCCACTTCGGTGCATGCCGCCTTCAGCAAGCTGGAATTTATGGTCGTACAGGACATTTTCATGTCACGCACTGCCGAATTTGCCGATGTGGTGCTGCCCGGTGCGCCCAGCGTGGAGAAAGAGGGCACCTTTGTGAACACCGAGCGGCGGATCCAGCACTTTTCACCCGCCATGAAACCGCTGGGTGATAGTCGTCCCGACTGGGAGATCTTTACCGATCTCGCCGCCCGTCTCGGTCATCCGTGGCATTACCCGAACCCAGGCGCGATTATGGCGGAAGCCGCAGGCATCGCAGAGATTTTCGCGGGTGTCAGCTATGAGCAGCTGGTCGGCTGGCAGTCCCAGCTCTGGCCCGTCAGCGCCGCAGGCGAAAGCACGCCGCGACTCTACACGGAACGGTTTAATTTCCCGGATGGCAAAGCGCGACTCTATCCGCTGAGCTGGCAGCCGCCCGCCGAGCAGGAGGATTCACAGTATAATCTGCTGCTGAATAATGGCCGGATGCTGGAGCATTTCCAGTCGATGAATCAGACCGGGCAGGGTGGCCGCATGATGTCGCTGTCGCCTAATGCCTTTGTTGAGATCTCACCGGAGCTGGCCGCCGAGCGCGCGCTGAACGAAGGAGAGTGGGTACGCATTACCTCGCGGCGCGGATCGCTGGATGTGCCTGTTGTGATCACTGAGCGTGTGGCAGGCAACGTTCTGTTTATGCCGATTCATCATGGCAAAGATGGCGTCAACGCACTGACCGGCGAACATCACGATCCCGACGTCAACACACCGGCTTATAAAGAGATTGCCGTAAACATGAAGCGCGTTGATCGCCGGTCGCAGCCCAATCCGGTGCCACTACACAACTTCCGTCACGGCAGTCGTACGCCGCTGGATCACCTGCCGATAGAGCAAAAATGGCAGCAGGCTGGCTATCGGGAACCGCCTGAACATGTCGAAAAACCGGAGAAATTCTAATGGCAGAACGGATGAAATATCAGGTCCCGCCGACACCTACCGAGCCGACCGCCCGGGAGGCGATGGATGAGCTAATCGAAAATCTTCACCAGCACGGTTTTCTGCGGCTGGCGAACGATCTGGTTAAATCAAACAGCGAGGTGGGGAAAATTCTGGTCTCAGGCCTTAATCAGCCGGGTACGCAGAACGCACTGCAGAATCTCTCGCTACTGATGATGACGCTGGGCAGCGTGCCGCCAGAACGGTTTAATCATCTGCTGTTGGCGGTTCGCGATGCCGCGATGGCCGTTAAACCGGCGCGCGATGAGGCCCGTCAGGAAAAAGCCGCGCCGGGCATCCGCGGCATTATCCGGTTACTCAATGATGAGGATCTGTGGCGCGGACTGCGCCCCATCTTCGCGGCGCTTGAAGTCTTCTCACAGCAGATCGACCGTGAAGAGCAGAAGCCGATTACCCGCTTCAGTGGCAAGCCCACACGGGAGTAGTTCAGCCTGCGATCGTTCAGGATTGCGTGGGGGGTGTAGATCAGATGACCGGCTACACCGCCCGCGCCGCCATCTTTTGGATGATTGATCCCATCGGAGACCGGGACATCGGTGAAATCAAACGGCGAAACCCCCCTCAAGGCAGGCCACATTCACTCCGAACTGATCGGGCTGTGAGCGGCTCTGATGAAAGGTGTAAATGCCGCAAACGGAACAGAAGTAGTGGCCCACCTCTTTGCTGTTGAATCGATATTCGGTGAGCTGCGCTTCGCCCCGGGTCAGCTCCACTTTTGTCGCAAATACCACCACCGCGCCGCGCATCCGGCAAAACGAGCAGTTGCAGCGACGCACCGTATTAAATCCATCCTTCAGCGTCACCCGGTACGCCACCGCGCCACAGTGGCATTGTGCTGTCATTTCATTTTGCATCGTGATCTCCTGTGTAGTGAAACCAACCAGCTTTCAGCCTACGCCAAAGCCTGAGATTTGGCAGCATCGGGTGCGGATTTGTCGACTCTTAGTACAGCCAGGGCAGGGTGCGTTGATCGGGTTCGTCTGCGACATGATTTATTTAATCACCCCGTATCAGACAGTAATAAGCGTCATCTCTTCCGCTTCAAACGCCTCAAGCAGTTCTTTATCAAGCTTCTCTTCCACGACGAGCGTTGAGATTTCACGGCATTTCGCCACGCTGAATCGCGCTACGGCAGGGATTTTATCCGCTGTCAGCCCGACAATGACCTGATTGCTTTGCGCCATGGCAACTTTCTTGAATTCGCAATCCGCATAGTTAAAACCGGTCAGACCGGCCTCCGGACTCATGGCACAGCCGCCAATAAACGCCTGATCAAACAGAATCCCCTGGATCTGGTTGATCGCGGTTTGCCCGACCGCGCCGCCGGTGCTCTTCTGTATCTGCCCGCCCAGCATAATCACCTCCGCAGCAGGATGGTTGATCAGTAGCGCAGCAATATCGGGTGCATTGGTGACGACGGTGATATTCAAATCTGGTGATAGCGCCTGTGCCAGCGCCAGATTGGTTGTACCGGCATCAATAAAGATGCAGCTATTGGCTTTCACCAGGCTGGCACAGCGCTGCGCGATCAGGGCTTTTGCTGCGTGATCGTGAGCTTTCCGGCTGACAAAGCTGCCCGCCTCCTGAAGCTGTAACACCGCACCGCCATAGACCTTTTTTACATAAACCCTCTTTACTGAGTTCATGGAGATCGCGGCGGATAGTGTGCTCTGACACGGCCAATTGCCTTGCAAGGTCAGCGCAGACCACCCGTCCTTTGTCCTGCAATATCTCACGAATCAGCGCTTGTCGCTGCTGCGGGAAAGCTGCATAATCGAGCATCTAAACCTCAAAATATTCACAATCGAGCTATAGTGAGCATAATCGTTCACTGCCGGGCAGGGAGTCAATAGCGATCTCTCGGTCCTGTCAGCTCTCCCCGACATCCCTGAAAGGAATGCAATGGCTAATAACGTCTCTTCCACGCTGGCAACACGCACCATCTTTTTTATAGCCGGATTTATAACCGCGACCTGGGCGGTGATTGTGCCCTTCGCCCGCGGCAATACCGGCGTTAATGAGGCGCAACTCGGCACCTTGCTGCTTTGTCTTGGCGTCGGCGCGCTGATTGCGATGCCGGTGACGGGCTGGCTGACCAGCCGCTTTGGCTGCCGCCGGGTGATTCTGGTCGCTGTCGCGCTGGTCATCATCAGTACGCCATGGCTGTCGGTGCTCAGCGACCCGCTGTTGCTGGCGCTGGCGTTGCTGGTTTTTGGCGTCGGCATCGGAGTAACCGACTGCGCCATGAACATCCAGGCGATTCTGGTGGAGAAGCAGGCGGAAAAGCCAGTCATGTCAGGCTTTCACGGCATGTACAGCGTGGGCGGCATTGCCGGGGCGGGCTTTATGACGCTGCTACTGGCGATGGGTTTTAGCGTGCTGACCGGCTGTTTGCTGGCAGTTGTGGCGGTGATTATCATGACGCTGGTCAGCGCACCGGGCTTACTGACCTACGCGAACCCCGCTGAAGGCCCGGTATTTGCTGTTCCGCGCGGCAGCGTACTGATTATCGGCATCATCTGCTTTGCCGTCTTCCTGACCGAAGGCACCGTGCTGGACTGGAGTGCTGTCTATCTGACCGATGTCCGGGCCATTCCGGCGTCACTGGGCGGACTGGGCTATACCTGCTTTGCCATTGCGATGACCGTGGCGCGTCTGACCGGGGATCGGATTATCTCATCGCTGGGACGTTTACCGGTTGTGCTGGGCGGCGCACTGATTGCCGCCGCTGGCATGGCGATGGTGACCTTTATCGCCTCCTGGCCGATGGCGTTGCTGGGCTACACCCTGGTCGGCGCAGGCTGCGCCAATATCGTGCCGGTAATGTTCTCCGCCGCCGGACGTCAGACGGTGATGCCGCAGGCGGTCGCCGTGCCTGCCATTACTACTCTGGGCTATCTGGGGGGTCCTGAGCGGGCCAGCCGTGATTGGCTACGTGGCGCATTACACACATCTCGCTTTCTCGTTTTCACTGATTATGGCGCTGATGCTGGTTGTCGGTGCGGTCTCTCTGACCCTGGATCTGGGCCGTAGCCGCGCGGGGGAGAATGCATAAAATTACCCAATCCGCGCTCCTGACAGAATTTCATTGAACGGGGCGCGGAGTCATCTTCAGGAGGAACGGAAGCGGCGTGCCATTACTCTCCCAGCCTGACCCAGCGGCGGCCTGCCAGCACCGTCAGCGCCACGATGGTGATGCCCGCAGCCAGATGCATAGAAAAATCGATGGCGTGCAGATGGGTATCGTGGCACAACGACAGCAGCATCGATGAGGTAAACGCACTGCCGCAGCCGCTCAGCGCCAGACTGCGCGCCGGATAGAGGGATCGGGTGCGCTGCAGGGCGAACACGGACATCAGCATCATCGGGACACTGGCCGACAGCATAAACAGATAGCAGTGCATCCCTTCACCCAACCGGTTCGCGCCCGATGGCGGTGCTGAAGATGACATATTGATCAGATTCAGCACCAGCCACATCATCGCCATCAGCAGCGGCCAGCGCAGACTGATGGGTTTTCTGCCTGCAATACTCAGCGTAAAGGCTGCCGCCAGCGTGCTGCCCGCGATGATGAGTGACAGCAGCAGGGCAACAAGCGCAAAAAACGCGCCAGGCTGCGACCAGTCAGTGAAACGGCTGTGAAATGCCCAGCTGGTCAGCGCGCCACAGGGCAGGGCAAGCGCAATCCAGCCCGCGACGCGCCAGGCGGTGGGCCAGACGCGCTGCACCGGCTGGGCAGACGCGCTGAGCTGATTAATTAACTGGTCATGATTTCTCATGATGACCCCGTCCATATTTACGAAGGTTGACCATTGCGCGATGCAACAGAGATTTAACCGCAGAGAGCGACTGATTAGTTTCAGCTGCTGCCTGCGCCAGGCTCTGCTCACGCAGATGCACGGATTCGACGATCTCCCGCTGGCGCTGCGGAAGGTTATCCAGATAACCGGAGAGGATATCCGTATCGGCTGAGGACTCTGCACTTGCAGCGGGTTGTCGTTGCAGCTCTTCCTCATCCTGTACTTCCTGGCGACGGCCGCGATGGCGCAGCGCATCAATGGCGCGGGCAGAGGCGATGGCAGCAACCCAGGGGAGTATCGGACGCTGCGGATCGTAGGTATGCCGCACCCGATGGATCGCCAGCAATGTCTCCTGAATGACATCCTCAACCAGTCCCTCATCACGGATTTTTTTGCATACCAATGCCCGGATGGCCGGAACCATCGCTTTCAGTAACTGGTTATAGGCAGCTCTGTCACCCGCCTGCGCCCGGGCCATTAATGCTGGCCACTGCTGTGCGCGTTGATCAGTTTCTGGCATCGATCATCAGCAGTTCAGCACGCTGTCGCCGCGCCTTGGCCACGCGCCAGGCAATCGTTTCATCAGTAATCTCAGGATTTATTTCCTTTTTCTGTTGCCTGATTTAGCGCTGAAATCACAATGCCAGGCGTCAGCACCTGTGGCAGCACCTCAGGTTTACCGCCGTCAGCCGGATAAACCACGTAGAGCGGTAATCCACCGCGCCCGAAATCGCTCAGCGCCTGTTCAACATCGGGATTGTATTTGGTGGAATCCGCGACCATATAAATGGTGTTGGTTCGCGCCATCGCCGCTTTTACCGCCTGCGTTGAAAGTGAAGTACGATCGTTAACCTGGCAGGTAATACACCATGATGCGGTAAAGTTCACCAGTATTGGCTTGCCCTGACCTTTGATGGCATCAACGTTCTGAGGCGACCACGCCACAGCGGCGGCAGCCTGTGAGGCGGTTGCCGTTTCAGCCGGAGCTTCGGCAAACCTGTTCAGGTTCAGTAACGGCACCACGACCAGCGCCAGGAAGAATGCGGTCGCCACATGCAGCACCCAATGACGCTGTCCCATCATACGGCGTTTCTGCGCCATGCCATACAGCCAGGCGGCGAAACTAAACAGTAAACAGCAGGCCAGAATGGCAGCCAGCGCCGCCGATCCCGCCTGGCGTTCAAGTACCCAGATCAGCCAGCCCACCGCGCCCAGCATGGGAAACGCCAGCCCCTGCTTTAACGTAATCATCCAGGCACCCGGCTTTGGCAAAATCCGCGCCAGCACCGGGAAGAATGAGATGAGAGTGAAGGGCGCAGCAAAGCCCAGCGCCAGTGAAATAAAGATCACCAGACTGATTAGCGGAGGCTGGGTAAGCGCATAGCCTACCGCGCTGGCCATAAAGGGCGCGCTGCAGGGAGTCGCGACAATGATGGCCAGCGCACCAGTCAGAGCTGAACCGACTAAACCACCGCGATCGCCTCCCACTTCGCCAACCCGCTGTACCGATAATCCTACTTCAAACAGACCGAGCAGGTTCAGTGCCGACCCAAGCATCACCAGAATCAGCGCGGCGATGACCAGCGGCGATTGCAGCTGGAATCCCCAGCCCACCGATGCACCGCCCGCCCTGGCCAGCAACAGAACCGCGGTCAGAGCGACCATCGTCACGACTACGCCCAGCAGAAAGGCCAGCCCTTCGGCTCTGGCGTGGGAAGGTGATTCGTGATGGCGGATCAGGCTCAGTGCTTTCAGCGAGATCACCGGAAACACGCAGGGCATGAGGTTCAGAATAATGCCGCCCAGGAAGGCGGCTGCAATCGCAGTCAGCATGATGTACCTGCTCTGAAGATGAAGTTATGCCGGATTGGCCTGACGGTATTTTTTAACGGCATCCATCGCTTTCTGGATGTGCGTATCAGGATTTTTATCGGTGAAGCTCAGCAGGATTTTGCCATCGGGCGCAATCACGTATGAGGTACGGTCTGAAAGCTTCTGACCTTTCATCTCCATGGTGCTCTTATACTCTGCAGCCACTTTGGCACCGGGATCGGCTGCGACGGTGAATTTGTCACGGCATTCAAGCTGCGAGAATTTCGCAATCTGATCGGTATTGCCCGCCGTCACGCCAATGACTGTCGCACCCTGCTTTTTAAATTCATCGGTCGCTTCAGCAAAATCGTGTGCTTCCAGCGTACAGCCTGCACTGAAAGCAGCAGGGAAGAAGTAGAGGACAACCGGGCCTTTCTGCAGCGCCTGTTGCAATGAGAAGGTGGTCGATTTACCGGCCAGCGCGGCTTCCAGTTTAAAGTCCGGCGCTTTTTCACCGACCTGTAACGCTGCAAAAGCAGATGTTGCCGGAACGCTCAGTGCCAGCAGCGTAGCGACGGCCAGGGTTTTCAGGGTGTTTTTCATTGGCTTTACTCTCTCCATTGACGAACAGACGGAGTTGTCTGACGTCCCTGATAACAGGTTCGTTTAAAAATGGAAAAAGTTGCGCAGTTGAGGAATTTTTTTTATGTTTTTTTTTATGGTGCTTCACCAGCCATCCTTTATCAGATCCTTCATTTTGAGCTGAATCGTATAAAGCTAATGTCAGCAAATTTCACCCGATTCGATGTAGTTATTCCTCTCTGGCCGTAATCACTGTGATTTGGCCCACAATAATAGGTCTAACTCACTGCCTTTTCCCAACAGGTGAGCATCATCACGTTTATCTTCAGTCCCATTAAGTAAATTTCCCTTACGGAATGAAAAAACGATTCAGCCAATGGGATGACTTATGAAGATTAAACTGGCGTTAACGGTACTGGCAGTGCTGGTTTCAGGCTCTGCAGCGGCGAAAACCTGGGTGCTGACGAGTGCTGAACAGGGCACTGAGCAAGGAAACTGGAAGATTTCCAGCAGTGAGCTGAAGTTTCAGGGCAAACCGTTCAGCATCGAGCAGAAAGTCCTGCATGGCGGCAAGCAGGAAGGCAGTAAAATTCTGACGATCCGCAGTGAGGATGGCCTGACGATTACGCTAAGCCCGACACGTGGCATGAACTTACTGCGTGTTGAAGGCTTTGGCACCCGCATGGGCTGGGATTCACCAGTTAAAGAGGTCGTCAATCCTGCCTACATCAATCTTGAGAGCCGCAACGGTCTGGGCTGGCTGGATGGTTTCAACGAGATGATGGTGCGTTGCGGCTACGAATGGACCGGCCATCCGATCACCGATGAAGGCCGAATCTATACGCTGCACGGTAAAGCAGGGAATACGCCGGTTTCTCAGCTGGAAGTTGAAGTGGCTGATGCGGCACCACACGAAATTCGTATTCGCGGCCTGATTAAAGAGAGCACCTTTAAGAAAGCTGATTTGCAGACCATGACCGAGCTGCGTTACGTGCCAGGCAGCAACAGTTTCAGCCTGCATGATGTGTTAACCAACCATGCCGACTATCCGCACGATTACCAGATCATCTATCACAGCAACTTCGGCAAACCTATTCTGGAAGAGGGCGCACGCTTCCTGGCGCCGATGTCCGGCATCAGCCCGTTCAATGACTACGCGAAAGCCGGGTTAAAAGAGTGGCAGAACTATAAAGGTCCGACCAAAGACTTCGATGAGATGGTGTTCAACATCAAGCCGCTTTCAGACAGCAATCATCAGACCGTCGCTGCGGTGATAAATAAAGCGGGCAACAGCGGCGCATCCATTCAGTTCGATACGCGTCAACTCCCGATGCTGACCTTATGGAAAAATACCGACACCCTGAAACAGGGCTACGTGACCGGTATCGAACCTGGTACCAGTTACGCCTATCCGGTCACCATTGAACGTGAACAAAAACGCGTGAAGCAGCTGCAACCGGGTGCCAGTACGGCATTTGATCTGACTTACACCTTGCTGCACAGCAGCGAGCAGGTTAATGACGTTGAGAAACGCATTAAGGGCATTCAGGGTGAAACGAAGATTGATGTAAGCGAGACGCCAATAGCGAAAGAGTAACTGGAATGAATGAAATCCCGATGACGTGAAGTCGCGTGTCGGGATTTTTTTTAGATTTGAGAACGGATTTTATGACTTACAGGCTGCCGCGCCATGGATATTGCTGGTCGTGAGCGGCACCATAAAACTGAAGCAGACGGATAAATAATCACTGATTTTGCAAATTTGAAGACCTGGATCGTGTAAGAGGACGCATTCGTACGTTGTGGCAGATTACAAATATGTCTTCATTTATCACAGCAAGGCATCAATGATGTTCAGAACAGTGTTAATAGCAGCATCGGTATTACTTTACTGCTGGCAGGTCCAGGCATCCCCGGGTTTTCGCCAGATGACAGTGTCAGACACCAAGGGAGATCCTCTGAAAGTAGCGGTGTGGTACCCGGCGATTCAGAATGGAGTAAGTGAAACTGTTGGAGAAAATGTCGCTTTTGTCGGCGTTGAGATTATCCGTAACGCCACACCCGTTTCGGGAACGCATCCACTTGTAGTGATTTCACATGGATTTAATGGAAGCTGGAAAAATCTTTCCTGGCTTGCTGCAGCGTTGGCCGCTCAGGGATACATTGTGGCTGCGCCTGATCACCCCGGTACGACAATCTTTAATCAGAATCCTGAAGACGCCAGAAAACTATGGCGTCGTCCTGGTGAAATATCCCGGGTAATTGATTTCGTCGGTCGATCTTCTGACTTATCTGGCACAGTAGATGATAAGCGCATTGCGGCTATTGGGCATTCTCTTGGAGGCTGGACAGTCATGTCGCTGGCTGGAGCGCGTTTTGATCCTTCGTTGTTCCTGAATGACTGTCAGCAGCATGTCCTTCGCGGTGACTGTAAGCTGACGACCAAACTTGGAATAGATGACGTTACTGCGCATAAACTTTTGTCATCTGACAATCTTGATACAAGAATCAAAGCCGTCGTGTCACTTGATGCTGGATTAGCGCCAGGTTTTACCCCTGCTAGCCTGAGCAAAATTAACATACCCGTACTTATTCTCGCGGCCAGTAATGACAAGCTGGGTCAGTTGCCTGCTTCTGAGGAATCTGAGTATCTTGCTGATAAAATGCGCGGATCATTGCGACAATTCAGTATCATCAAGGGGGGCGACTCATTTCAGTTTTATGCAGTTATGTAAACCAGGTGCAGAGAAACTTATTGACGATGAAACGCCGGGCGATGGCATTGTTTGTCAGGACGACAAGGGTGCTAGCCGATCAGAACTACATCAACTGATAACGACTAAAATCACACTTTTTCTGGATTCTGCATTGAGTTATCACGCGCCTGCTGACGAAATAGACTAGGGGAGAGGCCTGAAAGGCGCTGGAATTCACGATTGAAATTAGACTTAGTCATGAATCCGCACTCCAGCATGATATGAGTAACGGGCAAAGAAGTGTTAAGCAGTAGCTCTTTTGCCCGTTCAACCCTGAAACCATTGATCCACTGCGATACATTACACTGTTTAACCGAGTTAACGGCTGCAGAGAAATTACGGGCGGGTATGCCGGTTTTCCTTGCCAGTAGAGCAAGCGTCAAATCGGGATTCAGGTAGAGCTCTGTTTCATGGACCTGTTTTTCGAGCATCATATATAACTCAGTCATATCTGCCGCTGGAGCTTGATCATCGATCTTGTCTGTTTTTTTGCCCGATAACAGGTTCAAAGCGCTGGGATGAGTTTAAAAAGCCGAAAATAATCGTGCCGACAATGGGCAAGAGCGCAAGTTGAGTGATGAGGATGATCGAAGTGGCATGTTTTCCACCGCTGATACCAAAGTCAGTTGCAATGAGAACGTCTGTCAGCGCGGAGAGACACAGAAAGCCGCCTGCGAAAAAAGTCAAAGTAGGATGCTGAGCTATTGCGCCCAGAGTATTGAGCCTTATAGGTTTTCCACTAATCACTGCTTTTCTTAGCAGGGCGAATCCATAGCTGAAATAAAGCATACTGAGGATGAAGTCAGTAGCAGGTGCCCATACCAGCCTGATCACTAGCGATACTATTGCGGGTACAAGCAAAATCAGTAAGTCATGTTTACGTCTTTCTTCACTTAGCGGGACGAAACTGTGCCATGCAATGGCAGGTAAAAGCATTGCCAACACACTCTGCACATTTCTCAAAATCTCAGAGTCATACTCCCAGCGGATCGTATTAATCGAAATAAGAACGATGCAGGCAGAAAGAAAACGCAGCGTGCCGTTGTTACGTTGTTTTCCGGAATAGATTGTTGCCATCAGCAACAGCAGAGAAAGAAGTGTAATGACAGGAAAAGGCACTGAGAGCATGGGTGCAGAACCAGAGCAGCAAATTTCCTGAATGATTACACAATTGCCTGCGGGTTGTCTTGTTTGACAGGGGGCGTCAAATGCGGAGCTGGTGCTTCCATAAAGCGAGATTTCGCCACTATTTCAGCACTATCAAACTGATTAGCAGCAGACAGGATAAGAGGGGATGACTTCGTCAGTGTTAATTTAACATAAGATAGATTATGCGCACTTAAGGTAAGGAGGTAACATAGAGGCTAAAGCTCTAATCTAACCTTATCCGGGCGCTTCAGACAACCTGCTGAAGCCCCTTGTATGAGTATGACGGCCTCTGGTGCGGAATTTTCACGATCAATAAAGCCGTCGCCTCACCACCACTGTAGCTCTCACGGCGATCGGTTCAGCATAGACAGCGGCGAGCATCGCTGGTTTAAGAAACGCGGTTCAGCCTGCACGCTGTTGCTCTCAACCCGTCGCGCCCTGACACACTGCGAATCGTCAGCCTCTATCACTGCGGCAATGAAGTCTCGTGCAGATGTCGCCACAAAACCTTGCCAGCATCATTTATCTCGAACACAACCGTAGAAAACCGCAGCGTGGCATCCTGGCCCGGAAGCTGCTGCAACTCCTTATATACCACAGTGGCGTTTCCTTCACTCTCAGCAACCATCTGCATGTCGCAGATATCAATCGCTAAACCCGGACGTGCACCGCGCTGAGTGCGGAAAAAACCATTTAGTGTCGTGAAATCCAGTAAGGCACCGCCCGGTGTCACCATAGAATATGCAGGACTAAAACGCGCTAAAAGTTCCTCACATACCTCATCATGTGCTTCTTTGTTACCCAGCCAGTTGCGAATCAATTCGTGGGCGTCCAGTACTTCCTTAAAATAACGGTTCATTTTTGGTCCCCTTTAAGCATAGAAATAACCTTCTGATTTGAAATGCGTAAACAGCACAGAAGCGGAATCACAGCGCTGAATGCCGCTATAACAAAACAGAGGTGATAAGCGTGTTCTTCAGGCATGCCGCTATTCGCAATCAGGTTGAACAGCAGGCTGACCAGCGTAACGCCGAGACAAAAACTGAGCTGGCGATTGATATTCCAGAGTCCGCTGGCATCAGCAAGTTCGCTGTCGGTGATGTGAATAAAAGCAGAACTCTGAGCCGTGCTGCTGCACAGGCTGCCGCCAAATCCCATCAAGGCGAAAGCAAGTACAAAGACTAAGGTGTCCGATGTCTGGCCAGTCAGCGCCAGCAGGCCAATACCCAGCGCCTGAAACAGACAGCCGGTGATAAATAGCGGGCGTGGTCCCCAGAGGTTGAACTTCTTACCTGTCAGACTAATTGCCGCAAAGGAAGCCAGAGACCATGGCAGCATGAGCGCACCGACAATGCTGGCATGCATACTTAATTGATATTGCAGGTATAGCATAGTGATCATACTGACGCCGGTGAACACGCCTGGTATAAACTGATAGATCAGCATTGCTGTTTGTAAGAGCGGATCCTTTATCAGATGCAGGTTAATGAGTGGATGGCTTTTTCGAAGTGCGTCCCACACATAGCCCGCCAGAGTAAGGATGCCAGCAAGCAGCATCATCGCCCCCCTGATAAAGCCTGTCAGCATCGCCCAGGTAAGTCAGCCCGAGAAGGATCAGCGTGAGCGCGGTACAACCACTGACTAAACCCACCAGGTCCAGCGGGTCAGATGAGTTCGCCGGTTTGTCTGCTTTGAGCCAGCATCCCGCCAGCAGCAATGCCGCAACCGCGAGCGGCAGGCTCACAAGAAAAACCCAGCGCCAGCTAAGGCTCTCAACCACTATTCCACCAATAGCTGGCGACAAGGCGGGTGCCAGCAATGCAATTAACATCACGACTGACGATAACTTCGCACGTTCACTGCTCCTGTATAACGCATAGGTCATCGTCTGACCGATGGGTATCAACAGTCCGCCGCCGATGCCCTGTATCCATCGGAAGGCGATGAGCTGAGAAACTGTCGCTGATGCCCCCACACCACAGGTGCCCGCAATGAAAATAAGCAGTGAGAGCATGAACAGACGTTTTGCGCCCATGCGCCGTACCAGCCAGCTACTGAGCGGTATGACCAACGTCAGGCCTAAGATGTAGCCATTACTGATCCATGCCAGCTGGCTAACGGGGGGCATCAAAATGTCTGCCAATCTCTGGATAAGCAACATTGGCGATAAACATGTTGACCAGATCAATAAAAAATCCCAGCAAATAGACACTGGCTACGCGCACACGATAGCTCATTTTTTTCCCAGACAGATCAACGTAAGGCGCGCAGTATAGGTGCTTAAATTATCGGGATAAATTCACTTTCTGTTGTTACACTGTCAAAGATATTTTGACAATGAGATGTCGTTAACGGAGTTCAGGATGATCAATATGCAACGGCTGGGGATCTTTGTCGCGGTAGTCGAGGCAGGCAGTTTCACAGGTGCAGCTCAGACACTCGGGTTAACTAAAGCCGTTGTGAGTTTCAATATTAAACATCTCGAAGAGGAGCTGGGTGTCTCGTTACTCATCAGGAGCACCAGACGCGTTTCAGCCACGGATACGGGTGAAAGATTTTATCATCGTTGCCTTCAGCTTCTACAGGATGCGGAAAGCGTATTAGAGGATGTGAGAAGTGATCACGCTGGATTAAGCGGGACACTCCGGATTACAACCACTCTGGAATATGGCGCTCGTGTTATCGTCCCTGCCCTTGCTGACTTTGCAGCCCAACACCCGCAGTTACGCATACATCACGTCTCTTCATCAAAAAATGACGACCTGATTGCCGGCCGCTTCGATGTGGCGATACGACTTGGGCATCTTGCCGATTCCAGTCATCACGCCCGCCTTATCGATCAGTTTGATATCCTGGCGGTCGCTGCACCTTGTTATCTCAACAGCCTGAATGAAGCGTCTATCCGGGATCTTTCACATCTCGCGTCAGCAAAATGGATTGCGCATAGCCGTTTATCGACGCCACTCAGCTGGCAGGTGACCACGCCCGAAGGTGAGTCTGTGCTGATGAGCGCATTTCAGCCTGCCATGATCACGGCTGACAGTGCCTCTTCTTTGCTCGCTTTTGCTTTAGCCGGTGCTGGCGTGGCGATTCTGCCCGCCTGGCTGGTACAGGATGAGATTGAAAAAGGTGGATTAGTACGGCTACTGCCCGATCATCAATTCCCCCGTCAGGGAATTTACGCGCTCTACCCTAATACTCGTCATGTGCCAGAAAAAGTACGCGCGTTTATAGATTTCCTGCATGAACGTTTGGCGCACTCCAGCAGAAAATAGGCGTATCCATCACATTATTCTGATGGGCTAAGCGTTAATTTATCTCAACTGATTTAAATCCCATAAACTTTATTTTATGCAGGGCGGGAAGGTAAATATTTACTGTCTGGCTAATGACAATTCAGTTTAACGCAGGCGCATTACTTAATTCCCTGTCATGATAAATCACTGCTGCGCGATAATCTAAAAACTGGCGCTGGGGCTTGTCTTGTTATCCCATCCCCAGCGCCTGCGGCTTCAGGCCCGGACCTGCGCCACACCCTGGTATGGCTCAGTCATTTGATGCACAGTATTAAGTAAAAATTAACGCCGTATAAATAATTCGCACAGTACCTTAATAACATAAGATTTTAATCTGGATGATTGCGGTTTATTCGCTGGCAGGAAAACAGGTCGCATGTTATTAAATTTGAATGTCGCGCTTAAATTCATTTGCATCCGGGAATTAAAACATGAAAAAGAGCTTATCCCTTGCATTACTGTTTTCGCTCACAACAGTTAGTCACGCGGCACTGGCGCAGCAGACCCTGCGCTTTGGCGTTGACCCTACGTTCCCGCCGTTTGAATTCAAGGCGGCTGATGGATCATTGCAGGGCTTTGATGTTGATCTGGGCAATGCCATCTGCGCTCAGGCAAAGGTGAAGTGCCAGTGGGTGCAAATGGGTTTTGATAGCAGCATCCCTGCCCTTCAGGCAAAGAAATTTGATGCCATCCTGTCAGCGATGTCGATGACCGATAAGCGTCGTCAGCAGGTGGCTTTCAGCGATATGTTGTACAACACGCCCAGTGCTTTACTGGCACCGGCTGCCAGCACGCTGACGACCGATGTTGCCTCATTGCGCGGTAAGACGATCGGTGTGGCACAGGGCACCATCCAGGAAACCTATGCCAAAACCAAATGGGAGCCGGAGGGCGTTAAAGTCATCTCCTATCCTAACCAGATGGAAGTTTATCCGGATCTGGTCGCCGGGCGTCTTGATGGCAGCCTGGCCAATGCGGTCTCTGCTGAACAGGGATTCCTGACCTCAGCCGAAGGCAAGCCGTACGCCATCAAAGGGACCCTGGTGGATAAAGTGATTTTTGGTGATGGCGTGGGTATCGCGCTACGCAAAGGAGATGAGGCAAACCTGAAGATGATTAATGCGGCACTGGCGGAGATGCATAAAAACGGGACTTATGACCAGCTCACCAAAAAATATTTTAAATTCAATGTTTATCCCTGATCCGCACAACGTGAAGAATCGCAGGAGTTTGAAGACTATGGCGTTGCCCGAATACCACGTTCAGCGCGCGCGGTTTATGGCAGCGGCGCAGAGCAAAGGTGCTGAAACGACCTCTTATCCGCATCCTC
Organism: Pantoea sp. 1B4; assembly: GCF_016925765.1. Classification (NCBI taxonomy): domain Bacteria; kingdom Pseudomonadati; phylum Pseudomonadota; class Gammaproteobacteria; order Enterobacterales; family Erwiniaceae; genus Pantoea; species Pantoea sp. 1B4. Next base: position 475,830 of record NZ_JAEUWZ010000005.1, read on the forward strand.
TGCCTGGTCCTCTGGGAGAAGCTCTGTATACAGACGTGGCACGGATAGGACCGGCCAGCGCATCACGTCTGATGCTGGTCGTTTCCGGCACTCACGGCGTTGAAGGCTATTATGGTTCCGATTGCCAGATAGCCTGGCTCGAGACCCTGGATGAAAAAGCGTTGCCCGCTGATACCGCGCTGTTGCTGATTCATCTGCTCAATCCATGGGGCGCGGCGCATTTACGGCGCGTGAACGAAGACAATATTGATCTGAACCGTAACTTTATCGATTTCAGTCAGCCACCTCCTGCTAACCCGGATTATGCACAGTGGCACGGTATTTATCATGGCGACCGTGCAAGCGCCGATCGGCAACTGGCCGACGCACTCGAGGGCGCAGGCTGGCAGGCGGTTAAACGTGTCACAGAAGCCGGACAGTATAGTTTTGCTGACGGCTTTTTTTTCGGCGGTAAGAAGCCCTGCTGGTCACACCTTACGATGGCGGCGATCGTTGACCAGCATCTCTCTGTGGCGAAAACCATCATCAGCTTTGACCTTCATACCGGGGCTGGCGCATGGGGGCATCCGATGCTGCTCTCTATTGCGGAGCAGCGTTATCCGGCGCATGACTGGGGCAAAGTCATTTACGGTGAGTGGCTGACCTTATTGTTTACTGGTGCCGGACGTGACAGTGTAACTGGAATCACAGCAACGGCAACCGGCTATCTGTCGCACTATCTGCTGACGTCACTGGCTGACACCCGGATTTTGCCTCTGGTGGTGGAATGCGGGACTTACGAGGGTCAGGATATGCATCAGCGGGTGCGTGAAGATCACTGGCTGCACCTCTATGGCGACCCTGCCAGTGCGGGCGGCCAGGTGATAAAGCAACAACTGGTCGAGGGGTTCTGGCCAGAAGATGCGGACTGGCGTGCATTGGTGGCTTTCCGCACGCAGCAAATCTTTCTGCGCGGCTGGCGTGCCCTTGCAGACACGCCATGATGTCATAGTCTGCCGTAAAAGGTCATACGCGCGGTTTCTGACAACGCAATATCCGGCTGCGTATTGTAAGCCAGCACGGCCAGCATCCGGGTGACCTCGCCTTCAGTTGGGGTCACACGGTGCAGGGAATTACGGCCACGAAAAAGTACCAGATCCCCGGCATCTATCTCCAGCGCGTCAACGGTCTGGCGTTCTTCCAGCACTGCGTCGACACCGGCAAAGTTCATCTCACCGGCATCGGCATCCCGCAGATCTTTCACATACTGAAACACGCCGCCCGCCAGCGGTTTCTGTACCAGTAAGGTGATGGCAAATGAGGAGTTGTCGAAGTGCCAGCCCAGCTCCTGGCCGTGTGATGCATAGTGCAGGTTGATCGAGGAAAGCGGGTCAGCATAGGGATAGAGCGCTTTTTCACCCAGTACATCGCACAGGAAATGTTTGAACAACTCATCATTATAAAGCTGACGCAGCGGCGAGTCGGCAGCGATAACATCATCAGTGATGCAGCCTTTGGTGCTGATCACATCTCTGTTACGCGGATGCTCAGCACTGAAAGCGTCATCAGGTTTCATCAGATAGACATTGTGCATACTGCGGGTGTGATAAGCCTGGTGACGTTGTGCATTGCCCTCTTCGATGATCGCCTCTAAAGCGTATGGTTTTAAAAACTGACGCAGTACCAGCGCGCCGGACTGGTTTAACTGCTCACGACAACGTTGACGCCAGCCATGATCGGCCAGTGGATGAAGATCGAGACGGACAAGGGAACCAGACATAGCAACAATTCTCATGATGAGCAGGTGTGATGTTACTCTACCGGTCGCCTGCAACGCTGCGTAACGATAAAAACTTAATGCCCTGATAAGGAAGTGTTAATGCCTGCCCAATTGCCAAGGTTGCCAAAGATCAGCGTCATACAGTCATTTAAAGTGGCTGCCGAACTGGGCAGCCTGGCAAAAGCGGCCGCTCAACTGGCCTTAACCCCGGCGGCAGTCAGTCAGCAGATTCGCCAGCTGGAGGAGCAACTCGGCAGTGCCCTGTTTTTACGTACGCAGAGCGGCGTGATGCTGACCGAAACCGGAAAAGAGTATCTGCGCTATGTCACCGAGGCCTTTGATATTCTGCATCTCGGTCAGCAAAACATCCGCCATGCGGCCAGCGCGCCAAAACTCACGGTTTACACATTGCCGGCGCTGGCGTCCAAATGGCTGTTGCCCCAGCTGGCGAGCTGGCGCGACCATTGCCCGAATATCGATCTCTCGTTACACGGTACGCATTCTCAGGTCGATTTCACCGCGATGCCCGCCGATTTTGTGATCTGCTTTGGTGAGGATCGTTACCCGCAGTCAGATAAGCTGAAGTTGTTTCATGATGACGTGCTGCCGGTGGCCAGTCCTGCTCTGTTACATCGCTTTACGCCGGAAACGATCTTAAGCCAGGCGCCGCTGATCCACCTCGACTGGGGTAATGAAGGCCGTTTTCTGCCGGACTGGCGAAGCTGGTTTCAGGCTAAAGGCATGGACGAACCTCTGCCGCAGCCCGCGTTCAGCTTTAATCTGACCTCGCTGGCGATTGATGCGGCTGTCGCGGGAGCTGGTGTGCTGCTGGGGCAGCGACGCCTTATCGCGGCGGAACTGGCACGGGGCGATCTGGTGGTAGTGGATGATCTTTGCCTGCCGCTGAGCAAACCCTATTACCTTGTCTGGCCGCAACGCACCCTGAGCCAGCCAGGCAGTGAGGCGATGATCAGCTGGTTAAGCCAACTGGGCGCGAGCTGCGAATAGCCCTTCGCCGTGATCGGACTCGCCTGCGTCCGCCAGTCTGGAACCATCAGCGGGCACAGGGTCAGATTATCACTGCGCCACCAGGCGATCAGGTGTCATCATCCCTCCGCATTATCCTCAACAATCACCGCCACGCGTTGCCCTGCACGTACAGCGCTGCCTGGCTGCACGCTGACCTGCTGAACAATGCCGTCGCACGGCGCCAGAAGCGGGATCTCCATCTTCATCGACTCCAGCACCACCAGTGTATCCCCTTCCTTCACCCGGCTGCCCGCCGTCGCCTGCACCTGCCATAAATTGCCGGAAACCGGGCTTTCAACCCCCTGATCGCCTGGCTGCAGCGGCGCGTCGCCGCCTTCATCGGCCACACTTTCCTGACTGTCAAAATGGGCCTGTCCGCTGGCGATCCAGCGGTCACGTTCCGCATGGAACGCGGCTTGCTGGTGATGGCGAAACAGACCGATGCTCTGCGCTTCACGGGCGAGGAAATCCTGATATTCCGCCAGCCGCAGCGTGCTGTGCTCAATGCGCAGCGGATAGCGACCGAGGGGAAAATCGCGGCGAATCTGCAACAGCTCACTGGCTGAAACCGGATAAAAACGGATCTGATCGAAAAAGCGCAGCAGCCAGGGTTTACCGCCAAAATCAGCGACTTCATGATACCGGTTCCACATCTGCAGCGTGCGGCCGACAAACTGATAGCCGCCTGGCCCCTCCATGCCATACACACACAGATAGGCACCGCCGATGCCAACCGAGTTTTCCGCCGTCCAGGTGCGGGCCGGATTATATTTTGTCGTCACCAGCCGATGACGGGGATCCAGCGGCGTGGCGACCGGCGCGCCGAGGTAGACATCGCCCAGCCCCATCACCAGATAGCTGGCTTCAAAGACCGTGTTCCAGACAGCCTGCTCATCCGGCAGATCGTTTATACGGCGGATAAATTCAAGATTACTCGGGCACCACGGCGCATCCTGCCGCACGGTGGTCATATATTTTTCGATGGCCTTCTGACAGGCCGGATCGTCCCAGGAGAGCGGCAGATGCACCACGCGTGTGGGAACCTGAAGGTCATCACTCATGCAGACCCTCTCCCACTCAACGCGCACCCACATCAGCAGCACGTCGGGCGTCAGCGTCTCCGGCTGAAAGTGGATTTGCAGCGAGCGGATCCCCGGCGTGATATCAATAATGCCGTTGCGGGATTGCGCTTCCAGCGCCTGCATCAACGCATGAATGCGAAAACGTAACACCAGATCCAGTTCCGGCTCGCCAGCCTCCAGCAGCAGATGCGTATCACCAGAGAGGCGCGCCACCAGGCGTTTATCCGCTGCGCCGCAGATCATCACGATGGGCGAAATCAGCGGCGCAGGCTGCCAGTCTGTTTCCTGTGGCTGGAGCGTGGTCAGCTCGGTGCGTCGGCCCTCTGCCAGTCGGCGGGCGGTAGGAATATCCACCGCGACAAACTGCACTTTGTCACCGGCTTTGAGCTGTCCCAGTTGCCAGAGGTCCGCCTCGATTACCGTCACCGGGCAGACGAACCCGCCAAGGCTCGGGCCATCCGGCCCCAGAATCACCGGCATATCACCGGTAAAATCGACCGCGCCGATCGCGTACGGGTTGTCATGGATGTTTGAGGGGTGCAGCCCTGCTTCACCGCCGCTGTCGCGGGTCCAGATTGGCTTTGGCCCGATCAGGCGAACGCCGGTGCGGCTGGAGTTAAAATGCACTTCCCATTCTGTGGCAAAAAACGTCTCGATATACTCCGGCGCAAAAAACTCAGGCGCACCGTGCGGACCATAAATGACGCGCAGCGTGCGCACCGTGGCAAGCTCTGTGTGCAGTCCGACGGGCAGTTCCGATCCGGTTGCGCTCGCAGAACGCGGAGCGAGATGCAGCACATCACCGCTACGCAGTGCCCGTCCGGCATGTCCGCCAAACTGACCAAGGGTGAAGGTGCTTTTGCTGCCTAAATAGTCCGGCACCTGAATACCGCCGCTCAGACAGAGATAACTTCTGACGCCCGCGCCACTTATCGCGCCCAGCTTCAGCGTTGCCCCGGCCGGAATGGTAAAAACAGAATTCATTGACTGCCCGACGCCATCCAGTGTGACAGTGAGCGGCGCGCCAGAGATCACCGCCTGAATCTCAGTGTTAAATTTCAGGGTGGGTCCATTCAGGGTGATTTCCAGCGCGGCGTCACCCTCCTCATTGCCCAGCAGACGGTTGCCCAGACGCAGTGCGCGATCATCCATCGGCCCCGACGGCGGCACGCCCACCGCCCAGTATCCCAGACGTCCGGGATAATCCTGAACGCTGGTCTGGGTTCCGGCACTCACCACTTCAACCGTTGCCGCCTGATAGGCGAGCTGCTCCAGGCAGCGGGTCCAGGGTTCGCCAGCCGTGAAGGGCGAGAAGGCCAGAATCTGCAACAGATAGAGGCGATTGGTTTCTACGCCATAGAAACGTGTCTCCGCCAGCGCCTGTGCCAGGGTGGCGATGGCTTCCTCGCGAGTGGGGCGCCAGGTGATAACTTTTGCCAGCATCGGGTCGAAGAATGGCGGGACTTCGCACCCCGCTTCCACCCAGCGGTCAATACGCAGGGTTTTACCGTCGGCTGCCGGAAAGAGGACCTGGGTTAACAGCCCTGGCGAAGGCTGGAACTGACGCCCCGGATCTTCCGCATAAATTCGCGCCTGCACGGCATGGCCCTGAGGATTCAGCGCGGCGGCTAACGCATGAAGCGGAGGAAGATCGCCTGCTGCCAGCTCAATCATCCACTGCACCAGGTCAACGCCCCACACCTGCTCCGTGACGCCATGTTCAACCTGCAGCCGGGTATTCACTTCAAGAAAATAGAACTGCTGCGCCCCGCTGTCATAGACAAACTCAACCGTTCCGGCGCTGCGATAGTTCACCGCTTTTCCCAGCGCGATAGCCGCCGCGCATAAAGCCTCCGCCATACCTGCTGGCAGATTCGGCGCTGGCGTCTCTTCGATCACTTTCTGGTTACGCCGCTGTACCGAGCAGTCGCGTACGCCCAGCGCGATTACCTCGCCCTTGCCGTCACCGAAAATCTGCACTTCAAGATGACGGGCGCGTTCGATATATTTTTCGAGAAATACCCCGGCATCGCTGAAGTTGTTCTGGCCGAGGCGCTGGACCGTTTCAAACGCCTCTGACAGCGCATTCGCATCACGACAGACGCGCATACCGATGCCACCACCGCCCGCGGTGCTTTTGAGCATTACCGGATAGCCGACCCTCTCTGCGGCGCGGCGGGCTTCACTGATATCTGCCAGCAGTTCACTGCCTTCCAGCAACGGCACCCCTTCGGCTTCCGCCAGCGCGCGGGCCGTGTGTTTCAGGCCAAAAGTCCGCAACTGCTGCGGTGTGGGGCCGACAAAAATCAGACCGGCAGCCTCGCACGCCTCAGCAAAGGCGGCGTTTTCCGAAAGGAAACCGTAGCCAGGATGAATCGCTTTCGCCCCGCTCTGCTGCGCGGCGGCGATGATCTTTTCCGTCACCAGATAGGTTTGTGCAGCCGGGCCTTCGCCAAGGCTTAGCGCCACATCCGCCTCGCGGATATGTAAACTGCTCAGATCGGCTTCGGAGTAAACGGCGACCCCTTTCACCTGCATGGCACGCAGCGTGCGCAGGATGCGACAGGCGATAGCACCGCGATTAGCAATCAGTAAGGTATCAAACATAAGCGAACTCTCAGGGATGCGGGTCGTCCCGCAAAATTCGATATTCCCTGGGGCCGTCCCCGGGGCTGACCGGCACGTAACAGGCGTACACCGGTGGTGTGTTGAGAGGTCTGACGCAAAAGGCTGAGAAACTCAGTCCCGCTTGTCGCCATGGCAACGCTGACTCAGTTCCACACCAGCACTTCGGCGGGCGTCGGGTTCCAGCCGTTACAGGGGTTATTCAGCTGCGGGCAGTTGGAGATCAGCACCATCACATTGCATTCGGCTACCAGCTCAACGTATTTGCCGGGTGCCGATAGCCCATCTTCAAAGGTCAGACCGCCTTCTGGCGTGACCGGAACGTTCATGAAAAAATTGATGTTGGCACCGATATCACGTTTGTGAAGGCGGCCATCGTGCAGGCAGGCGCAGAGAAAGTTATCCCGACAGCTGTGCATGTAGCGCTTATCCTGGGCATAGCGCACGGTGTTGCTCTCCTGCGAGCAGGCTCCGCCCAGGGTATCGTGACGGCCGCAGGTGTCGGCAACGATAGTCAGCAGCGGATTGCCGAGATTCGAATAGAGCACGCTGCCGGTGGTCAGATAGACGTTTCCCTGACGACGCAGCGTGCGCTGAGGATCGTAGCGTTCCCGCGGGTTATCGCTGTTATAGAACAGGGTATCAATTGCCTGATTCCCTTCGAGGTCGAGCAGGCGCAGCGTCTGCCCTTTTTTCACTTCGAACAGCCACGGCTCGCCTGCCGGTATCACGTGGCGATAGACGGCATCTTCAGGACGACGATCAGAGTTAATAAGGGTCATCGCAGCCTCCTTACAGGGCAAAAAGTTGGGTGTTATGAAGCGCGCGCTGGTTTTCACCACGCGTGACCATCGCTTCGCTGACGGCCTGCATATCGTCGGCCTGATACCAGCTCAGCTGAACCGGTCGCGGGAGATAGTCAGCGGCGGGATCCTGCGGATGTGGCAGCGCGGTCAGCACCATCAGCACGTCCATGGGTGCGTACAGTTCAGTGAAATCGCCGGCGCGGCTGTTGCCCGCGCTAAACCGGAAGCGGCCCTTCTCATCAACCGTGACCTTGCTGAAAAAGTTGACGACCATCAGCAGATCTTCCAGACCCAGATCCCATTTGCCCATCTCAACCAGCAGATTATCTGTGCCGTTGCGGTAGAAGCCGTTGCGCAGCTCCTGATAGCGTCCGGCTCCATACTTATCGTGCGTTTCCGCCGCGTTGAGTACGCCGCCAAACGGGTCGTGCCAGCCGCAGCTATCCGCCACAATCGCGGCCAGTACGCGTCCCATGTCGGAGTAGAAACAGTGCCCGGTAGTCAGGTGAGCCGTATGCTGGCCTTTCAGGGTATCCGGAAGATTCAGGCGTTCACTTTTCTCGTGGGGATTGAGCATCATCATGCTGACGTTAGCGCCACCCTCGATGTCGGTCAGGCGCAGGATTTGCCCTTTGCGCAAAATCAGCGAGGTGTGCCCTCCGCCAGGCAGCTGCTCTTCGCGCAGGCTCGGAGCTGAATGAAAAAGAGCGGTCATTGAGCGGTCTCCTTGAGGGGATAAATGTTGTTTTTGTTGCGGGTTGCCAGCTGCGACAGCCGCGTTTCATTAAGCGGGATGTCGTAAGTGATACGCGCGCCCCAGGCATTGGGGGCCTGAGGATCGATGCGCACTTTGTCGAAAACCAGCAGCCGGGTGCCAAGATTGAAGCCTTCGGCAAGGTCGTGAGTGACCATAAACACCGTCATGCGGGTTTCGCTCCAGAGCTGGAGCAGCAGCGCATGCATATCTTTGCGGATGCCGGGGTCCAGCGCGCCGAAGGGCTCATCCAGCAGCAGTACGCGCGGCTGCATCACAAAAGCCTGCGCAATGGCCAGCCGCTGCTGCATCCCGCCCGAAAGCTGCGCCGGATATTTATCGAGCGAATGGCCCAGCCCGACTTTCTCCAGCATCTGTTTTGCCTGCTCACGGGCATGGCGTTTTCGGGTGCCAAACAGCCGGCCAGTAAACGGTGAAGCCGGAAGTTCGAGGCCAATGGCGACGTTATCCAGCACGTTGAGATGAGGAAAAACCGAATAACGCTGAAACACCACGCCACGGCTGCGATCGGGTTCCGCGCGCAGCTGTTCGCCATCCAGCGTGATCGATCCCCGTGTCGGCTTTTCCTGACCCAGCAGCAGGCGTAAAAACGTCGACTTACCACAGCCGGACGCCCCCACCAGCGAGCAGAATTCACCTTCTTTGACCTGCAGATTGATGCGTTCCAGCACCACGTGGTCGCCATACTCCTGCCAGATATTTTTGATATCGATAAAACTCATTCCCGGCCTCCTTCCGCCCAGGGGAAAAAGGCTTTGTGCAATTGACGCAGCGCGAGATCCATCAGCCACGCCAGCAGCGTTATCCAGATGACATAGGGAATGATCACATCCATCGCCATATAGCGACGAACCAGGAAAATGCGATAGCCCAGTCCGGCGGTTGCGGAAATGGCTTCGGCGGAGATCAGAAAGAGCCATGCGGATCCCAGCAACAGGCGCAGCGAGGTGATCAGCCGCGACAAGAGCTGCGGCAGCACAACCCGCAGCACCACCGTCCAGCTGTTCGCCCCCAGAGTTTGTGCTTTGATAAACAGCTCTGCGGGGATTTCCCGCGCCCGATGTTCAAGGTCGCGCGCCAGCATCGGCGTAATCCCGATAACAATCAGCATCACTTTTGACAGCTCATCCAGCCCGAAGACGATAAACAGCATCGGCAGGAGCGCCAGCGGTGGGATCATCGACACCACGGTCATAAAGGGTGACAGCGCCGCGCGACTCATCGGGAAGACGCCCGCAGCAACACCGATGCAGAGACCAATCAGTGAAGAGATCGCCAGGCCAGTCAGCAGACGGCTTAAGCTAATCCACGTATCCGCCCACAGCAGATATTCGCCGCTGCGCTTGTCCGGCGTGAAGGCCATCCGATCAATGGCGGCGATCATCTGTGACAGGCCGGGCAGCAGTTTGTCGTGTGGGTTGGCTTCAAGACGCACCGCCGAACTGATAAACCAGACGGCGATCAGCAGCACAAAAGGTAATAGCATCAGCGTCAGGCGCATTCCCTGCCGGGGATAGCGGTTGATGTGGCGCATGGCAAATACTCCTGAGATCGGTGATTACAGCTTGCCCGCAGCGGCCATCTTCAGATAGCTGTCGTCAAAGCGCAGTTTGATGTTCGCTGTATCACCGACGGTGATGTTGCCAGGGAAGCTCATACCGATGAAGTCAGCGCTTTGTGCACCCTCGCCCAGTAATCCCTTATCAAAGGAGAACGCGGCGACGCGCTGCATGGTTTTCGCCAGATCGGGGGGAAGAAACAAATGTCTGGGTTTCGGCTGGGGTCCAGAACAGGTGGGTGGTTTTCAGCTGCGCCTTGTATCCGGCGAGGTCAGCACCGGAATCGGCAGCCATCGCGCTCAGCGCCTGCGCATCTCCGGCCTGCATTTTCGCCATCATCTCAAACCAGGCCCCGGTCAGTGCCTTACCCAGCGCGGGGTTATCTTTCAGGGTCTCGGTGTTCACCACCATCATGTCAATCAGTTCGCCCGGCACGGCCGAAGAGCTGAACACCTCTGTGGTTTGCGGGGTTTTCTTGATCACTGAAAGCTGTGGATTCCAGGCAACCGCCGCCTGCACGCCGCTGGTACCAAAGGCGGAGACGATATCGGCATCGGAGGTGTTCACGACCTTAACGTCTTTTTCATGTAAACCGGCCTTCTCCAGACCGCGAACCAGCAGGTAGTGCGAAACCGACAGCGCAGGAAGATAGACAGACATCCCTTTCAGGTCGCTGAGTTTTTTATTTGCGCCTTTCAGCACCACTCCGTCATTGCCGTCGGAGAAGCTGCCGGTGATCAGCGCTGTGGAATCAATGCCGCCCGCCGCAGGTATGGTCAGCGCATCCATGTTGGTCATGGTGCAGCCGTCGAACTGACCCGCGGTGTACTGGTTGATCGACTCGATATAGTCATTGAGCTGGGTGATATGAATTTTGATGCCGTATTTGCTGGCCCATTTATCGATGATTTTCTCGTTGCTGATGGTGCCCCATGGCATCCAGCCCGCATAGATGGTCCAGCAGATATTGAACTCTTTTTTGACCGCGGCGAAAGATGGCGCGCTGACCAGCAGCGTCAGCGACAGAATAAGCGTCAGGAGGGGTGATTTTTTCATGGTTGACCTCTGGTTGGCACAAAAAAACGGGAGCAGCGCAAGACACCATTTGGTGCCGCTGTCTCCCGGGCTTTTGTCCCGCCGTGTAACCTCGCAGAGGTCGCCAGCTCTCGGACCAGACATTCACCTGCGTGAACCGGAACCCTAGCCAGCTATTTGCTATCAATTGTGTCGAACGCTGCTTACTGTTCAGACTTCAGCAAATGGCGTGCCAGAAATTAACTTACGTAAAATCAGAGAAATAGAGAGAGCATAATCCAGAAGGCACCGGGATGGTGAGTCAGTAACGGGCGTTGCACATTATCAGTGCCGGACAGGCAAGAGATATCAGAACCCTCAGTCAGTCTCTTTTCGTACTCACATCTATGCCGGAATGCAGACCCGGACCGTGACGCCCATCACTTATCGCTATATAATCCAATGCATAACGTATTTTGAGGATAGTTAATGAAGCGCTTCTGGCAGGCATGCACACTCGGTTTACTGATACTCCTTCCGCTCTTTTCCCAGGCATCGCGCCAGATAACCGATCAGACAGGCCGTCAGGTCACGATTCCTGACCGTGTTGATCGTATTGTGGTGCTTCAGCATCAGACGCTTAACCTGCTGGTGCAGATGAACGCGACCGATAAAATCGTCGGTGTGATGGCGAACTGGAAGCAGCAACTTGGCGACAGCTATGCCCGCCTGGCTCCTGAGCTGAATCAGAAAGCGACACTGGGGGGATCTGACGCATGTTGATCCCGAAAAACTGCTGGCGCTGCATCCGCAGGTGGTGTTTGTAACCAACTATGCACCGCAGGAGATGATCGACAGCATTACCGCGCTGGGCATTCCGGTGGTGGCTATCTCACTGCGTCATGACGAGCCGGGTGAAAAGGCAAAAATGAACCCCTCTATCCGCGATGAGGAAATGGCCTATGACAAAGGACTGCGTGAAGGGATTACGCTTATCGGCGAGATCGTCAATAAACCGGCAGAAGCAAAAGCCCTGATTACGGCCACCGATCAGGGCCACAAAATCGTCAGCGATCGCCTGAAGGATGTTCCGGCGGAGAAACGCATTCGCGCCTATATGGCGAACCCGGGACTGACCACCTACGGATCAGGGAAATATACCGGCCTGATGATGCTGCATGCGGGCGCGGTCAACGTCGCCGCAGCGACCGTAAAGGGATTCAAAACCGTGTCGATGGAGCAGATAATCGCCTGGGATCCGCAGGTGATTTTTGTGCAGGCTCGCTATCCCTCCGTCGTGAATGAAATCAACAGTTCACCGCAGTGGCAGGCTATAGACGCAGTAAAAAATCATCGCGTCTGGCTGATGCCGGACTACGCCAAAGCATGGGGTTATCCAATGCCGGAAGCGATGGGGATTGGCGAATTGTGGATGGCGAAAAAACTCTATCCACAGAAATTTCAGGATGTGGACATGAATAAGCTGGCCAATAAGTGGTATCAGCGCTTCTATCGCACCGCTTATCAGGGAACAGAGTGATGCGCGTACTGGCGGCGGGCAGCCTGAAAGCGGTCTGGCCCGCGCTGATGGCGTACTTTCCTGAGCCAGTTGAAACCCGGTTTGGCCCCGCCGGTCTGCTTCGCGAACGGATTGAAGCCGGTGAGCCCTGCGATCTCTTTGCTTCAGCCAGTGAGGAGCATCCGCAAAAATTGCTGAACGCTGGGCGAGCGCTGGCAGTCATACCGTTCACGACTAATAAACTCTGCATCACGGTTCGCAGCGATCGGCTACAGGCGGGAGACGACTGGTATCAGTTACTGACCCGCGACACACTGCGGATCGCAACCTCTACACCCACAGCCGATCCCTCTGGCGACTACGCGCAGGCCCTTTTCACCCGGATGGGCAAAGCCGGTGAAGCGGTGCGCCAGCGCGCAAAGGCACTGGTGGGTGGGCGCGACTCTGGACCGATTCCCGCAGGCAGGCTGGCGGCAGAATGGATTATCCTGGAGGATCAGGCGGATCTGTTTATCGGTTATGCCAGCCATCGGGCTGCCCTGAGCCAGATTGCCGGGCTGACAGTCGTTGATATCCCTGCGGCTTTCAATTCTGTTGCGCGATACGCCTGTGCAGTCATTACGCCAGAGGCGCGTCGGCTGGCGGATTTTTTAGAAGCGGAGCAGGCAAAAAAAGGTACTGCGGGAAGCGGGGTTTGGCGGGGAGTAAATGCCTTTTCTGTCGCGGATGACTTTGCGCCCTGTCAGCATGTCGCTTTAAGGGCGCGAAACACCGCTCATTAAAGCTTAGCGAAATCCACCTTAAGCTTGTGACTGATATGTTCAGCCTGCTCGGTAGCACTATCAGCCTCGCCAGTCAGGATAAAAGCGATCGCGAAGGCGAAATCAAACGCCGCGCCCAGATCCTGTCCACTCAGCAAATTGCCATCTTTCACTACCGAGGCATTAACGTAAACGCCATCGGTAACACCTTCTGACGAGGTGCCGGAACTGACATAGCGACGCCCCCCTTAGAAGACCCTGTGGCGCCAGCACTCTGGCCGCTGCGGAGCAGATTGGGCAGACCAGGCGGCCCGCCTCATCATGGCGGCGAATAAAATCTATCACTGCCGCATTTGCCGCCAGATTTTTGCTGCCGTCAGGACCACCTGGCACAATCACCGCATCAAATAATCGCTCCCGATTCGCCTCCAGCAGCTCATCGGCGACAACCTTCACATGATGATAACTGTTCACTTCGCGATAGGGCTGACAGGCCAGGGTTGTAACCTGAACGCCCAGGCGTGAGAGGATGTCGAGAGTGATAATAGCCTCAGCTTCTTCAAAGCCTGGGGCAAGCAGCAGAGCAACATTCTTATCCATGAAAATTCCTTTTTAATTGGTGTGGATGAAGCAGAGAGCGTTTAATCCTGGTCTGTGCAGGCGCACCCTTTACTGATCCGAATCAAGTCTGAGCAGGGTTTTTAAACGGCAGCGGGCGACACTACCGTGATGCGTCATGAAGTAAGTGCGTTTAAAACTCTTCCGGCTCGCCCGGTAGTGGCTCGGTCAGTTCCTGCCCCTTTACACCGGCATAGGTAATCACCAGTTCGGCTGGCTCATCCAGTGTGTAACCGCGATGCGCGCTGTTGACCGTCTCATTGAGGGCTTCACCCGCATGGAAGGTGCGCTGTTCGCCGCTCTCTTTATCCTCAACAATCAGGGTGCCGGAAAGAATAAACGCCGCATTCGGCATTGGATGGGTATGCCAGGGCAATGACGTATGGGCAGGTAGCGAGAGCCGCATAACGGTCAGCTCAGGTTCGCCGGTGGGATAGGCCTCGAGAACGTCACCGTTCCAGGCCTGGCTGCTGCGCATCACTTCAACCGCGTTAATTTCGTTATCTTGCTTCGACATGGTTAATCCCTGTTGATAATCAATAGAATGCCAGTAGTGACCGATAAGTAAGCTTAGAAGAAAACTGTGTTGATGCCCGCCTGCGTTTTAATAAGCCTGTTAACAGGAATTTTCCGCCAGCGAACAGAGGAATGAAAACCGGCCATTAGCGGACTGGCTGAATTACTGATTAATTAATGTTCAATATTTGCGTTGTGGTTATAAGATATATTCCTCAGTCAGTACGCAACCTGTGAGTTCTGTATTATCTTTGAAGCCATCAACCACCTGAGGGATTTCTGATAATGAAAGGTCTGTTTACGGCATTACTCGCCAGTTCTGTTCTACTATTATCCGCCTGCTCAAAAGATGACGATAACAAAGTTAAAGTTGCGATTAATACCGGGCCTGATGAAGCAATCTGGCAGGTGGTAAAGCAGGTGGCGAAAGATAAATACAAGCTCGATGTCGAAGTGCTTAACTTCAATGACTATGTGCTGCCAAATGAAGCGCTGAATAACAAAGAAGTTGATGCTAACGCCTTCCAGAGCCTGCCTTATCTGGAATCACAGTCTAAAGAGCGCGGCTATAAGTTTGCGGTAGTGGGTAAAACGTTCGTCTTCCCGATTGCTGCCTATTCGCGCAAAATCAAGAACATCAGTGAGCTGCAGAATGGTGCCACTATTACCATCTCTAACGAAGCCACCACGCTGGGACGCAGCCTGCTGCTGCTGCAGGCGCAGGGTCTGATTAAACTTAAACCGGATGTGGGGTATTTACCGACCTCACTGGATATCATCGAAAATCCAAAAAATCTGAAGCTGGTTGAAGTGGACACCCCACAGCTGACCCGCACCTTAGACGATCCCAACGTGACCCTGTCGATCATTAATACTAATTTCTCGGCTCAGGCTGGATTATCAGCGCACCGCGATGGCTTATTTATGGAAAGTGCCTCATCGCCTTACGTCAATGCGCTGGTTTCACGAGAAGATAATAAAGACAGCGATAAAATTCAGAAGCTGAAGTCAGCGCTGCAGTCACCGGAGGTGGCGGCCAAAGCCGAAGAAGTTTACAAGGGTGATGCGATTAAAGGCTGGTGAGTTGCCCGATAATCGATCATTAACGATCAAAAAAAGGCCGCACTTTGTTGCGGCCTTTTTTTATATCTGCACTTTTCTGCACATCTACTACCTGCACATCTGCCAGCACTTATACATCCGCGCCAGCCCGCAAGATCACAGGAACGGTTACGCAGCTGCGCCTTTTGGCTGAGCAGAGAGGTGCCCTGCCCACAGACTGGCGACCCATTTCACCCCTTTAGACGTAAAACGTGCCTGAGAGAAAGCGTGCTGATTTTCGCCCGTGCCGGTATGCAGCGTAAAGTAGCCGGCCTGCATATGGTAGTGCTGCGGCGTCAGGGTGCCTTTTGCGCGATACATGATGTTGCGCTCCAGCAGAAACTGGCGAAACTCCGGTTCTTTCACTTTCAGCATTTTGCAGAGCTGCCGAAAGCCCAGCGAGTCATCAACCTCAACGAAGTTATCAAAGAACGCCGCCTTGGGTGCCGAGAGAGCCAGCTGCTGCTCCGCCGCCTGACGCTGTTCAAACTGCTCAGCCCAGGCGCGAGCGGCTTCAGCCGGATTGGTAAAGTCAGGCAGATGGGTCGTCTTCTCGCGGTCCTGCCAGCGATCCAGCACTTCTGCAGTGAAGCCTGGCGACAGGCGTGCCACGGCCAGCAGCGAGTCACGCTTGCACAGACGGTACTCCTGACGCACTTCCCCTTCCCGCTCATACTCATTCACGCTGAGCGGCTGGGAGAGACGCTGAGCCGTCTCCAGACTTTTGATTAACCGCTTCACTTCTCCGTGTGTAATACCGGTCATCTGAGCCAGTTCACGACTGCTCATTGTGACCGATTGTTCCAGAGATTTGAGGCTTTCAGTTGAAATCATCATGGGTTCACCCCTCGCTAACGCTACCAATACCCGGCGGGCAGTCGATTAATTATACAAACAACTGTTCAAATATCCAGTATTTTATTTAAGCAATAACGTAACTGGAAGCTGTTACGCAAACAACAGGGTGTGAGGCGGTTTGGCGGGCTGAAGAGTGCGTGCTGAATGCCTTGCAGGAGGCGTTGCGGACTTTTGCGGCAGCATAAGCGGGTAATCCATCGCTCAGTTATTTACATATAATCACAATGATGGACACAGACTCTTTACATTACAGTATAGTGAAGGCTGTCAGCAGGTTACTGGCCTGCCGGGCTCACTATTTTGATTCGGGGTGCAGGGGCGAAATCTGGCCCGTTACCACTGAATGTCACCTTTTACTGGAGTAAGTCATGCAGCCGTTGAAAGTCGCCTTTATTAAAGCTAACTGGCACAGCGAAATCGTTTCTCAGGTTCTGACAGGATTCGAACAGGAACTGGAAAGCCGCGGTACCTCATATGAGATTAAGACATGGGATGTTCCGGGCGCTTTTGAAATGCCGCTGCTGGCGCAACGCCTGGCGCAGACCGGCAACTACGATGCGATTGTCTGTGCAGCACTGGTGGTGGATGGCGGCATCTATCGCCATGATTTCGTCGCGCAGGCTGTAGTAAGTGGTCTGATGCAGGCGCAGCTGGCAACCAATGTGCCGGTCTTCTCGGTGTCACTCACGCCGCATAATTTCCAGCCATCGGCCGAGTTTATCGACTTCTATACTCAGCATTTCTTGAAAAAAGGTCAGGAAGCGGCGCGTGCCGTCTGCCAGATTCACGCCCTGGAACTCTGATACGACTGTAACGAATGCTGACAATGCGTTTGCCTGCGCTGTTAAGGAGAGAAAGTTGGAAAATACACGTCCGCCTCTACCGCCATTTACCCTGGCTGCACAGGCGATTGAAAAAGTCCGGCTGGCTGAGGATGGCTGGAATAGCCGGGATGCGGAGCGAGTCGCTCTGGCCTATTCAGCGGACAGTAAATGGCGCAATCGCGATACCTTTCTGACCGGCCGGGCAGAAATCATCGCCTTCCTTCAGCAAAAATGGCAGCGGGAGCAGCAGTATCGGCTGATTAAAGAGTTGTGGAGTTTTGACCAGAACCGGATTGCGGTGCGGTTCGCCTATGAATGGCATGACGAGCAACGGCAGTGGTATCGCTCATATGGCAACGAGAACTGGGCCTTTGATGAGCAGGGTTTAATGCAGCAGCGTTATGCCAGCATCAACGATCTGAAAATCAGTGAAGAACAGCGGCTGTTTCACTGGCCGCAGGGCCGACGCCCTGACGACCATGCTTCACTGAGCGAACTGGGATTATAGTGCCAGCCCTTCCAGCGGAGAGCGCAGCTCTCCGCCGTCATCCACTCAGCCCTGCTCGTCCTTGTTCTCAACAAAGGTCGCTTTGTTGCGTGTGACCGTATAAGCCACTTTTTTTAACATCTTCCGGTGACGTGGTCACTTCTACCGGTGCAATGGTCACCCGACCCATACCAAACAGAGTGGGTACATAGCCACCGACCTGGTGTTTTCCGGCCGGAACATGCAGCAGCATGCTTTCGCCGTTAGGCAATCTGCCGGCGTCTTTACCATCTACAGTCAGGAATACACTGGAGCCATCATCTGCGCGGGTCTTGATGTGTGAGACATCAATCTGCGTCGGGCCAGCAGCAAATTCATCTGGCGCATCGCTGGCGGCATGTTTTGCACAGCCAGTCAGTACAGCAGCAACCGTTACAACGGCGAGACTAAAACGATAACGCATTGGGCACTCTTTCTCCTGATCATCAGAACCCGCTATTTTAGCAATTTAGCGGGAGGATGTAAGGGGGGATAAGAGTCGGCATGCTCTTAAAATAGGCTTAAAAGTACCGATTTCCCGGTATATTTGCGTAAAGAATATTTACTGAATAAATACACAGTATTTTTATTGCCTGATCGCAGCGCTTTTAACCTGCTGATCAGCATAAATTTAATCGGAGAATAACAACGAATAAGCGTAGCGTCACAGGCACATAGCGCCGATTTGCCTTAACTCTGCCTCTATTAATTGACTGTTATAAGGTTCATAGTGGTGGTTCATCCCCGGTTAATCCCGGCGGCCTTCCCCCTCTACAGAGGGCACGATATGCATTCTTATACCACCGATACTGTTTGCGCCATAACCGGCACCCATCCCGCTAACCTGAAGAGCTGGATGAAGCAGGGATTACTGACGCCGCAGCAGTATCAGGAACGCTGGAGTGATCATCACCTCAGTGAAATCCAGACCCTGGTTGGCTTAACAGCGACTGGCGCGACGCTCGACGAAATCTGGCAAGGTCAGCAGGCTGCTTCGACGGTCACCACCTATGGCTGGGCGGCGCGCAAAGGCGACCTGCTCTGGCAACTGGAATTTGGCACACCGCTGTCGCTTTCACGCCAGATGCACACGATGTCCAGCCATTATAGCGGTGATGATTTCGTCATTAATCTGCTGCGGCCGCTGAGCGCCTGGCTTTACGCCGATCTCCGTCGGGGAGCGTCACGTCGCCTCAACCGTTTTGAGCAAACCGTGCAGCAACAGGCGGATAAAGTCATGCGCGCCTCAGCGCGCAACGAATCTTCTATTCCTCTGTTTCTGGAAGCGGTGAGCGTACTTGATAAAACCGAAATCTGGCTTGAAGCCATTCGTCTTACTGCGATGGGCTTTAATGTCGAGGTTGACTCGCGTGCAACCGGGCTGCCAGCCGTTAAAACCGACCTTCATCAGCATCATGTGATGTGGTGTGGTGCCGGCATCAGCCAGCAGATGCAGGACTATTTTGAACAGCAGAGTCTGGATGGCCATCCGGTAATGCTCAGTGGACCTGATTGTAACCTGCAATTTGCCCAATCCAACGCCTCCAGCGCTGCCTGACAGCAGGCAGCGCCTTCTTTACCCCTGTTTTTCCGCGCCAGTAAATAATTTTTTTCGTTAAGAATCTCTTAAGGTGGTTCCGTATACTGGTGCCACAACCCTGACTCATTGACGAGACTAAGATGAAAAAGACCTTACTGACCTTCAGCCTTCTCCTGTTACCACTCACTTTTACTGCTGCTCACGCGGCCTCTGGCCTGACCGGTTGTGCAGCCAAAAAGCAGGAGATTGAGACCCAGCTCTCTTTTGCCCGCCAGCACAATAATACCCATCAGGTTGCCGGCCTTGAAAAAGCGCTTAGCGAAGTAAATCAGAACTGTACCGAAAGCAGTCTGCTAAAGCAGCGTCAGGAAAAAGTGGCAGAGAAAAAGTTGAAGGTACAGGAACGCGAACAGGAACTGGCTAAAGCGAAAGCAGAAGGCCGCAGCGCCAGCAAGATCCAGAAGCGCGAAGATAAACTGGCTGACGCTCGCCAGGAACTGAAAGAAGCCGAGCAGGCTCTGCATCAGTAAAACTCATTCTGGCCAGCCACTGCGCTGGCCCGTTATTCTCCCTTCCCCAGCCCTGACCCTCTCTCCTTTCTAAATACCTGATTAGCCTGCGCTATTAACGTCCAATCCATTACTTTATGTAATCCTTTGATTACTTATTCTCATGCACTTAATTGGTGCAGTAAAGTCAACATGGTTACGATCAATTATTTAACTTTTTGAACGCCCTCAAAGATTTGAAAGATAGCGATATTTCCTGTCCTATGCAGAAATTACGCACTCCACGCGCATCTTTATTCGTCTGTAAGGGGCCAGCAATACTAATCTATTCACTTACCCTGCCCCAAAACAGGGCATTACTGCGTTGTGTCATGGCTGATGCCACATCTTATTTGTTTCAGTAGTGTTAGATTATGTCGGCGCAATGCAATGCGCTCTCCATCCACGGCTCCACACAATAAATAACTTCATTAAGAAAGGTTTTTTATGGATAAGTTATCTTATGCGTCTGAAAGCAGCACATCTGCCTGGTCCACCTATTTACAGCAAATCGACCGGGTTGCGCCCTATCTGGGCGATCTTTCACGTTGGATAGATACTTTGCGTCATCCAAAACGTGCGTTGATTGTTGATATTCCTCTCCAGATGGATGATGGCTCAATTCGCCATTTCGAAGGCTATCGCGTTCAGCACAACCTTTCGCGCGGCCCAGGAAAAGGCGGTATTCGCTACCATCCGGATGTCGACCTTAATGAAGTGATGGCGCTCTCCGCATGGATGACCATCAAATGTGCGGCGGTTAACCTGCCTTATGGCGGCGCTAAAGGCGGCATCCGCGTTGATCCGTTCAAACTGTCCGACGGTGAACTTGAGCGACTGACCCGCCGTTACACCAGCGAGATCGGCATCATCATCGGGCCGCAAAAAAGATATTCCTGCGCCAGACGTCGGGACCAACAGCAAAGTGATGGCGTGGATGATGGATACCTACTCCATGAACCACGGTACAACGATTACCGGCGTTGTCACGGGCAAACCGATTCATCTGGGCGGTTCACTGGGGCGTGAAAAAGCCACCGGTCGCGGCGTGTTTATTACGGGACGCGAAGTGGCACGCCGTGCAGGTATTGAAATTGAAGGCGCACGCGTTGCGGTCCAGGGCTTCGGTAACGTCGGCAGCGAAGCGGCACGCCTGTTTGATGAGGCGGGTGCTCGTGTGGTAGTGATTCAGGATCACACCGCGACGCTGTTTAATGCCGATGGCATCAACATGGCTGCCCTGACCGAATGGCAGATCGCCAATAAGCAGATTGCCGGTTTCCCTGGTGCGCAGAGCATTGATAAAGAGGCGTTCTGGACCACAGGGATGGATATTCTGATCCCGGCGGCACTGGAAGGTCAGATTACCCGTGAGCGTGCTGAAGTCCTGAGTTGCAAAATCGTGCTGGAAGGCGCAAACGGCCCGACCTATCCGGATGCCGATGACATGCTGGCCACCCGCGGCATTATCGTGGTGCCGGACGTGGTCTGTAATGCCGGTGGCGTGACCGTCAGCTACTTCGAGTGGGTTCAGGACATGGCCAGCTTCTTCTGGAGCGAAGATGAGATCAATCGTCGCTCAGACAAAATCATGACGGAAGCGATGGTACACGTCTGGGAAAAGTCGAAGGAGAAAGATTGCTCGCTGCGTACCGCGGCCTATATCGTGGCCTGTGAGCGTATTCTGATGGCGCGTAAAGATCGCGGTATCTACCCGGGTTAATGCCTGTGGCGCTGTTGCCTGCAGCAGCGCCCTTTTCCCTGACTACTTCATCAGCACCTGAAACTTCGGATTAAATTCATCGAAAATCGGTAAAGCGGCGGCGCCGAGAGCGGCTGTATCGCTGCCGGTCATGCCAATTTTTAGTCGCATATCGTTAAGATAGCGTCCGCGCACCGACTGATAAAGCGGCGGCAATCGCTGCACCATCTGCTCCAGCAACGGCGCAGGCATCATCCCGCCAATAATTACCGCCTCAGCATCAAACACCGACTCCAGAATATTGATCGCCTGACGTAACGGCGTCGTCACATTCTCAATCCATGCGGTAAAACGCGCGGGTTCAATCTGTAACAGATCTTCGGGCAGCGCCCGCATTGGATCGAGACCGCAGAATTCATAAGCGGCCTGCAGCGAGACGTAACGCTCCAGACAGCCCTGATTTCCGCAGTAGCAGTCGCGACCGCCCGGCTCGACCACAATGTGTCCGATTTCGCCCGCATTATGGGCGTGGCCGGTATAGATATGACCATCGGTGAAGATCCCCGCGCCCAGGCCGGTGCCGATATAGAGATAGATAAAGGAGTTCAGGTGGCGCGCTGTGCCGTGAAAGCGTTCGCCTATGGCGGCGACCGTAGCATCATTTTCCAGCGTCACCGGCAGACCGCTAATGGTGGCGAGTTCAGCCTCGATATCGACCTGCTCCCAGCCGTTCAGCGTGGTCGGCCCCACTGATGAAATGCCCTCCACACCAAAAGGCCCTGGCATCACCACGCCAATCCCCAGCACTTTCTGCCACTGAGTACCCAGGAAGGCGCGCATCTCCTCCAGCACGCTGGCAATGCACGCCAGGGTGGCAGCAGGCTGGGGCTTTTGCACCAGAACGAGGCGGCGGAAACGCACTTCGCCGCTGAGATCGACCAGAACCAGCAGCAGCGTCTGGTGATCAAGATGGATGCCGATCGACCAGGCACTGGTGGGATTGAGCGTAACCGGAATTGAGGGCTGACCACGCCCGCTGCGGCGCGGCTGGCGGCTGGTCAGCAGTTCGGCCTGCTCCAGTTCCGCCACGATATTCGAGACGGTCTGCGGCGTCAGCGCCGTCATGCGGGCCAGTTCGGCACGGGTCAGTTCACCGTGCAGACGAATAGCTTCAATCACCACACGCCGGTTGTGCGCCCGCGCATGTTCAAGGTTGGTACCCGAGGTTTTCATGTTGTTTTCCATTTCAGCGGGACCCGACAGTATTGGTCTCCGAATGCATTCGGGCAAACAATATCTTTGATGCTGCACGCAATTCTCGCGCATCAGGATAGGCAATTTTGCCATAAAAGCGCAGTCTGAGTTTCAGCGTTGTTACGGCTTTGTTGCTATGCCCTCCGGCACTGTGGCACGCCGTTTGCTTAGATTCAGACAGGTCAGTTCACCCACTGACCAAAATTACGCCCCCGATTAAATCAATCAAATTGATTTAATTAACCGACAGCCTGTTGCTGCACAGTGGAGAAGACCATGTCACAGCGTTACACACCCCAACTAAAAGCCGGTTTTGCCGCCTTACTGATGTTAAGCGCAGGCAGCGCGGCGGCGGCCAGCCAGATCAATGCCCTGTTTATGACCCAGGCGGCTTACAGCGAAAATGATATCCGCGCGATGACGCAAAATTTTCAGAAGCAGCACCCGGATGTCACCGTCAATCTGGAGTTTGTTCCTTATGAGGCGCTGCACGACAAGATTGTGGCAGCGCGTGGCGCGGGCGGCAATGGCTATGATGTGGTGCTGTTCGATGCCATCTGGCCAGCGGAATTCGCCCGTTTCGATCTGCTGCAGGATGTCAGCGCACGCATTACGCCAGAGGATAAAGAGAAGGTCTTCCCGGGCGCGATGAACACCGTGGTTTACAAAGGCAAAACGCTGGGTATGCCGTGGATTCTCGACACCAAATACCTTTACTACAACAAAGCGATGCTGGCTAAAGCGGGCATCACCACGCCGCCACAGACCTGGCAGCAGGTGCTGGATGACGCGAAGATCATCAAGGATAAAAAGATTGTCACCTGGCCGCTGGTCTGGAGCTGGTCCCAGGCTGAGGCACTGGTGTGTGACTACACCACACTTGTTTCAGGCTTTGGTGGTCAGTTCTATCAGAACGGCAAGCTTAACTTCTCCAGCCCGGCTTCACTCAAGGCGCTTAACCTGATGAAAAGCTCGCTTGATGAGGGCCTGAGTAACCCGGCGTCGCGTGAATATCTGGAAGAGGATGTACGTAAATCGTTTTCTAATGGCGATGCGGCTTTCGCGCTGAACTGGACCTACATGTACAACATGGCGAACGATCCGAAGCAGAGCAAAGTGGCGGGCGACGTTGGGATCATGCCTGCGCCCGGCGATGCGCCAGGAAAAGTGGGGGCGGTAAACGGCTCAATGGGGCTGGGGATCACTAAGGGCAGCACCCATGCCAACGAGGCCTGGCAGTACATTCAGTACATGACCTCACAGCCGGTACAAAACCAGTATGCGAAGCTCAGCCTGCCGATCTGGAAATCCTCTTATCAGGATGAAGCAGTGAAAAAGGATCAGGAAAGCCTGATTGCCGCGGCGGACAAATCGCTAAACGTGATGCTGTCACGTCCGGAGACCGCTGACTATTCCCGTCTGTCGAACCAGCTGCAACAGCAGTTACAGCAGGTGTTGCTGGGTAAAGCCCCGGCGCAGGACGCGATGGCGACGGTTGATAAAAGCGCCGCCCGGCTGCGTTAAGGAGTTATGATGCTGAGTTTGCGTCAACGCGAACAGCGTCAGGCATGGGTGCTGCTGGCACCCATGTTGCTGGTGATGCTGCTGTTAACCGCCTGGCCTCTGCTGCGTACCATCTGGCTCAGCTTTACCGATGCTGCGCTGATTGGCAGTGGTGAAACGCCTGCCTGGATTGGGCTGGAAAACTATCTCTATGCGCTTAGCGATCCCGACTTTCGGGCGTCGATCTGGCGCACACTCTATTTCACCCTTGTGTCTGTCACCGTTGAAGGGATTATCGGCGTGCTGGTGGCGCTGCTGCTGAATCAGAAATTCATCGGGCGCAACGTTTTGCGGGTGCTGGTGATTCTGCCGTGGGCGCTGCCGACCATCGTCAACGCCATGATGTGGCGGCTCAACTTCAACCCTGATTACGGCAGTATCAATGCCCTGCTCAGCCAGCTCGGTATCATTGACGGTTATCGCAGCTGGCTGGGATCGCCGGAGGCGGCGCTCAATGCGGTGATGTTTGCGGATATCTGGAAAAACTATCCGCTGGTCACCCTGCTGGTGCTGGCGGCGCTGCAGTCGATCCCCGAGGATCTGTTTGAAGCGGCACGACTGGACGGTGCCTCCGCCTGGCGGCGTTTCCGGGCGATTACCTTCCCGGCGATTGTTGCACCGCTCGGCGTCGCGCTGGTGTTACGCACCATCGATGCCTTTAAAATCTTCGACATCATCTACGTGATGACGCGCGGCGGCCCGGTGGACAGCACCAAAACCCTGAGCTTTTTCGTTTATCAGGAGTCGTTCAGCTATCTGCGTGCCGGCAGCGGTGCCGCCTACGCGATACTGATGACCCTGATGTGCGCCCTTCTGATCACGCTCTATCTGCTGATGTTATGGCATCAGCGCCGCCGGAGTACCGCTTATGAAAACTAAACTGCGACGGGTCCTGCGTTACGGGGCTGCGCTGCTGGTCGCCGTCAGCATCCTGGCCCCGATGGGCTGGCTGTTTCTGATGAGCGTCAGTTCTGCCAGCGATCTCTCCCGCGTGCCGCTGGAGTGGCTGCCGCGTCAGTGGGATTTCAGCCGCTATCAGGGGCTGGTTTCGCTGGCACCGAATCAGCCCGGCAACGTTTTTCTGCACGCGCTGGGCAACAGTTTGCTGGTGGCGACGGTGGCCACAGCGATCTCGCTGCTGCTGGCGATACCCGCGGCGTTCAGCTTCTCACGCTACAGTGGTCGTGATGCCTGGCTTTCCGGCGCTCTGGCAATCTATATGGTGCCGCCCGTGGCGTTTGTGCTGCCGCTCTACTTTCTGCTGCAACAACTGGGGCTGCTCAACACCCGTCCCGGCCTGGTGATGGTCTACTGTTCGCTGATCCTGCCGTTTCTGACCTGGATGCTGAAGAACCAGTTCGACTCACTGCCACGTGATATCGAACAGGCAGCACGGCTTGATGGCCTGCGCTTCTGGCAGGTTCTGCTGCGCATTACGCTGCCGCTGGCAAAGCCGGTGCTGGGCGCTGCCGCGCTGTTCGGCTGGCTGCTCGCCTGGGATGAGTTTTTCTACGCGCTGCTGTTCACCAGCAATATTTCGGCACAGACCCTGCCGGTCGCGATTGCCGGTTTTACCGCCGGACGCGCGACCGATGACGGGCTTATCGCGGCAATCGGCATTCTGGCTTCGGTGCCGCCACTGTTTATTGCCATCTGGTTGCAGAAGACGCTGGTCAGCGGTCTCACCAGCGGCGGAAGTAAGGGATAATTATGGTCACTACCCTCACGCCCACCCTCTATGTGGTGGGCAATATAAATGTTGATTTAATCATGAGTACGCTCAGCGACTGGCCGCAGCGCGGCACGGAAGTGATGCTGCAGCACAGCGAGTTACGTCCCGGCGGGTCCGCAGGTAACTGTGCGCTGGCGCTGGAGGCGATGCAGGTGCCGCATCGGGCCATTGCCAATCAGGGCGACGATGGCTTCAGTCACTGGCTCGCCAGTCACTTTCCTCATAGCGCTGCATACTGGCCGCGCTATGCCTGTGAAACCTCGCTGACGGTAGGCGTGACCCATCCCGATAACGAACGCTCGTTTCTCAGCAATCACGGCCATATTACCGTGCTGACCGCGGACGATGTGCTGGCCCAGTTGCCGTCGCAGGCGACGTCGGGCGACATCGTACTGCTGTGCGGCACCTTTCTCTGTCTGGAACTCTATGATCACTACCCGGCGCTGCTGGCCGCGCTGCAACAGCGTGGCTTCTGTGTCGCCGTGGATACCGGCTGGCCGCCTGCGGGCTGGAGCGATGCGCTTCGCTTACAGATTGGCAACTGGTTAGCGGACTGTGACTGGCTGCTGCTGAATGAGGTGGAAGCGCTGGGCTTATCGGGCGCAGAACTGCTGGATGAAAGCGGTAAACAGCTGGCAGCCCGGCTCAGTGGTCGCGGCGGCTGTGTGATTAAGTGTGGCGCAGAGGGCGCACGTCTCTGGTCTGCCGCCTCTGTGCAGTATGCTGCTGCCCAGCCGGTAACGGTGGTAGATACCATTGGAGCCGGTGACAGTTTTAATGCCGGTTTTCTTACTGCACTGCTCTATCACCAGCCATCGCACACGGCGCTGCGCTGGGGCATTGAAGTGGCATCACAGGCGATAAGCAGCTCTCCGCGCCGCTATCCCAGCTGGCAACAACTCCAACTATCAAATGAGGTGCGCTGACCATGGCCAGTGTTGAACTTGTACAGGTAGCGAAGCGCTACGGTAAACAGAGCGTGCTGCACCCGCTGGATTTAACCATCCCTGATGGCAGCTTTACTGTGCTGGTTGGCCCCTCCGGCTGCGGCAAATCAACCCTGCTGCGGCTGCTTGCCGGTCTGGATACCGTCTCTGACGGGGCGATCATGCTGGATAAAAAACAGATTAACGATCTCGATCCTGCTGACCGGGATATCGCCATGGTGTTTCAGAGCTATGCGCTCTATCCGCATCTCACCGTCGCGGAGAATCTGGCGTTTCACATGCAGGTGAAAAAGGTGAAGCGCGAGGAGCAAAAAAGCAAAATCGCCCGCATTGCCGGCATTCTCGGCATCGATCAGCTGCTGCAGCGTTATCCAAGAGCGTTGTCGGGTGGACAGCGGCAGCGCGTGGCGATGGGCCGCGCCATGGTGCGCAATCCGCAGGTGTTTCTGTTTGATGAGCCGCTTTCTAATCTTGATGCGCAGTTACGCATGGAGTTGCGGGCCGAGATTAAGTCGCTGCATCAGCGTTTCAAAACCACCATGGTCTATGTTACCCACGATCAGGTCGAGGCGATGACGCTGGCGGATCAGATTGTGGTGATGAAAGAAGGGGTCATTGTGCAACAGGGTGCACCGCTGGCGATTTATGACCGCCCGGTTAACACCTTCGTGGCGCGGTTTATCGGGTCACCGCCGATGAATCTGCTGGATGCCCGTTTCCAGACACGCGATGGCCTGCCTGGCGTCTGCTGTGGCGAGCAGTGGCTGCCGTTGCCGCGTCGCTGGCACAGTGCGGCACAGCAGCAGGCCGATCAGCCGGTCACGCTTGGCGTACGACCCCACGATCTGATTTTTGATGCCAGCGGGCAACCCGCGGCGGTCAATATTGTTGAGATCACCGGCGAATCGACCCTGTTACATCTGAACTGGCAGGGTTTCCCGCTGCATATGCAACTGACCGGCCGCAGCGATGCCGTGCCTGGCGGCACGCTGCCGGTGACCGTTAATCCGGATAAAATGCACTTGTTTGATGCCAGCAGCGGTGTGCGGCTGACGGAGCAGTGATAAAAATAAACCCGCCAGCGGTAATGTCAGTCAGTTAAGCGACAGGTGATAACGCAGTCTGGTGCCGGGCAGGGGCTGGCCTGCTCTGAAACTTCAGTGTGTATTGTTAAAAAAAGGGCACGAGAGTGAAGGCCTGAGCGCCTCTGCTGCTGAAAGGGCTATCCGCAGCGCTGAGGCGTGACGGTGGGCCAGAAGTCCACGCCGGGAAGCGTGGACAGGTCGGGGCCGGCCAGGGAGGGCCGATCCCCGAACGGTTCGTCGGCACGACGTCAAAGCCGAAGGTACCGCGTGAGCGGCGCGAGGACGGCCCGGCAGCAGCAGAGGTGCGCTGGCCCGCACTGCGGCTCGCTCGCCCGGAAAAAAGGCTGTCACGTTTAACCGTGACAGCCTTTACAAATCTAATCTTAACTGATCAGCATTACGCCAGCGGCGAGTTTTTTATTTTGTGAAGCAGAGTCTGGATCAGGAAACATACGCCTGCTTACGCCAGATGAAACTGCTCTACCGTCTGTGACAGCACTGCGCCTGATCCTCCAGCGAACTGGCCGCAGCCGACATCTGCTGCACCAGCGCGGCATTCTGCTGGGTGACGCCATCCATTTCATTGACGGCAATCGTTACCTGGCTGATGCCACGCGCCTGTTCGCTTGATGCTGTAACAATCTCACCGATAATCCCCTGCACCGAATTCACCGCCTGCATCATCTCCTGCATGGTTTTACCGGCATCGTTTACCAGCCGGACGCCGCTCTCGACCCGCACGCTCGACTCTTCAATCAGTGCGCCGATCTCTTTCACCGCGTTCGCGCTGCGCTGGGCCAGATTACGCACTTCAGAAGCCACCACCGCAAAACCGCGTCCCTGCTCACCGGCACGTGCAGCCTCCACCGCCGCGTTCAGCGCCAGAATATTGGTCTGGAAGGCAATGCTGTTGATCATGGTTGTAATGTCGCCGATCTTTTTCGAACTGTCATCGATCTGCGCCATGGTCTGCACCACTTCACCCACCAGCGAGGCACCACGACTGGCGATGTGGGTAGCGTTTTCAGTCAGGCTGGTCGCCTGCTGCGCGTTATCGGCATTCAGGCGAATCGTGGCGCTGATCTGCTCCATGCTGGCTGCGGTCTGCTCCAGCGCGGCGGCCTGTTGTTCGGTGCGTGACGCCAGATTGAGGTTTCCGCTGGCAATTTCACCCGCCCCCTGGCGTACTGATTCACTGGAATCTTTAATCTGCCCGACAATCTGCCGGAGCTGGCTTTGCATGGTATCCAGGGCGAAAAAGAGGCTGCTGCGATCGCCGTTTTTCACCACAATCGCGTTATCCAGCTTGCCATCGGCGACGGCCAGCGCAATATGCGCCGCTTCAGCCGGCTCGCCACCAATCGGACGCAACACTTTACGGCTGAACAGCATGCCCAGCACCGTCCCGACCAGCAGAACGCTCACGACCATCAGGATCACCGCCCACATCAGCTGCCGGTTTGAGGCGGCCATCACCTGACTGACCGGTGCAACCACGCCCAGATACCAGGGTTTGTCGCTGTTACCTATCATCACCGGCTGCCAGGTGACTAAAGCGTCTTCACCCAGCACGGCATCAAATCGCTGGACGACTTTTGACGTAAAACCCTCTTTTTCGCCTTTCCAGGGCTTCCCGGCTTCATCTTTCACCGGCGAAGAGACCACATTCCCGCCGTTAGAAAGCAGCAGCGCATAACCGCTTCCCTGCCAGGGTTTGATCTGATTCACTTTCTGTTGCAGTGATGCCAGTGAAATGTCAGAGGTAACGATCGCCTTTAAGGTGCCCTGATCGATAATCGCGGCGGCGACGGAGGTGAGCAACGTCGGTACGCCGTTATAGGCATAGCTATAGGGTTCTGTGAGCGTATCTTTTTGTGTTTTTTGCGGGATCAGATAGTAATCACCCTGACCCGGTGTCAGATAGGAGAGCAGCGGATGCATCGAGTAATTACCTGACGCGTCACGATCGACAAAAAAGGCATAACGGCCCTGCGGTGCCTGACCCGGCTGTGAAGCGAACTCGGTATCACGGCCATCAAACGCATTCTGTTCAAATATCACTGACATCGACAGATAGTCAGGGTTAGCACGCAGCGCATACTCCATCACCTTATCGGCCGCTTTGCGATCGGTAATACCAACGTGGGGCAAGGCAATCAGACTTTGTCCAAGGTGACTCGCGACATCACGGGCATGGCTCAATTCCTGCTGCACCTGTAAGGCACGGCTCTGCGCAATCTGCTGCAGATACTGTTCGGCCAGGTCTTTCTGTTCTTTACCTGACTGCCAGCTGAGAACCCCAATAGTCACGGTAAATCCCAGCACTATCGTTAAACCACCCATGATTAGCATCTGCGCACGGGTACTCATTCTTTTCTTATGTGTTAACTGACTGACCATAGTGCTTCCCCTGAAATTTACCTGGCTCAATACCTCCTTGTAGTTATGGTGCTCCTGAGATCATCTATCGGCGGCGTTTTTTTGAACTTTAATGGCCATTTCCCCGCCGTGATGGGGGTCTCACAGCGCGTGATTACGGGAAGTTGATCGCAAAGGGATTATGGCGCTGCGAATGAACGGCCTTTTTTTGATCTGCAACAATACTGGTGCCCGCCATTACTGTCAGTTTATGTCAACAGTTGCTGTAGCCCCCCTTATCGCAGTGGAGATAGAACAATGATCGGTAAATCAGGATTAGCTGTTGGGATGGTTGTCTGGCTGGCGTATGTCGCCTGGATCGTTCACTACTATTCAGACACCTTTATGCAGTTCTCCCGCTAAGCAAACAGGACCTTCGGGTCCTTTTTTTTGCCCTTAATTCCACGTGATTAGCCTGTGAGCCAAATATTCGCTATTATCGACTCATTCTGTGAGCCGAATAACCTCCTTTATTCGGCTCATCCACCCTTAGCGTGAGCCGATTATGAGCGTTACCTGGATCTGGCAACAGCCGGACTGGCCCCATTTTCAGTGGCAGGACGCCGTGCTGTTACCGCGCCTGCGCCATCTGCAGCAGCAGCGCGGATTGCTGCTGGGCCGTGCCAGCCTGCATTCAGACAGTGAAACCCAGACGCTGGATACCCTGCTCAGCAATATCCTCTCCTCTTCCGCGATTGAAGAGGAGCGGGTCAACGTGCAATCGGTCCGCTCATCGCTGGCGCGGCGGTTAGGCGTGACGGAAGAGCAGCCCTATCCGGTCTCCGATCGTTCAGAAGGCCTGGCTGCCATGATGCTCGATGCCATCAACAACCGCAGCCAGCCGCTGACGCCTGAGCGTCTCTGTCAGTGGCATCGCTGGCTTTTCCCGGCCGATGAGTGGACGGTGCAGCGCCTGAGCGTCGGCACACTGCGCGGCAGTGAGCCGATGCAGGTCATCTCAGGTCGCATCGATCGTCCCACGGTGCATTTTGAAGCGCCGCCGCGACAGGGACTGGAGCCGCAGCTGGCGCAGTTTATTGAGTGGTTCAACAGCAGTCAGCATGATGTGATGCTGGACCCGTTGCTGCGCGCCGCCATCTGCCACCTCTGGTTTGTCACCCTGCACCCTTTTGATGATGGTAATGGTCGTATCACGCGTGCGTTAACCGATCTGGCGCTGGCGCAGGCCGACAGTCAGAGCATCCGGCTGTATGCCATGTCACCCGCCATTCTGACTCAGCGTGCCGGTTATTACCGCATCCTTGAGCAGACGCAGAAAGGCGGCCTGGATATCACTCACTGGCTGGTGTGGTTTCTTGATATCCTGGATGAGAGTCTGCAACAGGCGATGAACGTCATCGATCGCACTCAGATGAAAGCGCGTTTCTGGCTGCGGCATCAGGGAATGGGATTGAGTCCGGAACAGGTGAAAGTGCTGAACCGGCTGCTGGATGGCGGCGAGCAGGGTTTCGAACTGGGGATCAGCGCCAGCCAGTATCAGAAGGTCGCCAAAGTGAGTAAAGCCACCGCGACCCGTCATCTGGCCGATCTGGTTGAAAAAGGCTGCCTTTACCGGCTCGAAGGCGGAGGCAGGAGTACCCGCTATCAGGTTAACTCCCGCGAGACGCCCTGAGCCAGGCTGTTTTAACTGCTAACCGGGAGTACATCGCGATCGTTGTGATCTACTCCTGAGTGCGGGAATTACTCTTTAAGTGAAGCCCCGTTGGTCGCAATGACCTCTTTATACCAGTAAAAGCTTTTCTTCCGGCTGCGGGCCAGCGAACCTTCCCCGGTATCATCGCGGTCAACATAAATAAAACCGTAACGCTTAGACAATTCGGCTTTTGATGCGCTGACAAGATCGATTGGCCCCCAGCTGGTATAACCCATGACCTCCACGCCATCGTCAATGGCCTCACGCACCTGAACCAGATGATCGTTGAGGTAGCTGATGCGATAATCATCCTGCACGACGCCCGTTGCATCCGGTATGTCTTTGGCGCCCAGTCCGTTCTCAACAATAAAAAGCGGCTTCTGATAACGATCCCACAGCAGATTCAGTAAGGTCCGCAAGCCCACCGGGTCAATCTGCCAGCCCCATTCAGAACTCTGCAGGTGAGGATTTGGCACCATACTCAGAATGTTACCCCGCATCTGCTGATTCAGTGCTTCATCGGCGGTCACGCAGCCGGACATGTAATAGCTGAACGAGATAAAATCGACGGTCGACTGGAGTATCTGACGATCGGTATCCGTGATATCCAGCTGAATATTATTCTCACGAAAGAACCGCAACATATAGCCCGGATAAACACCACGGCACTGAACATCGCCAAAAAATTGCCATTTCCAGTTCTCCTGCAGCGCTTCCAGCACATCATCAGGCCTACAACTGAGTGGATAGACCAGCCCGCCCAGCAGCATATTGCCAATGCTGGCGTCCGGGTTAATCTCGCGACAGGCTTTCACCGCCAGCGCACTGGCGACCAGTTGATGATGAATCGCCTGATACACCTCAGCTTTGCTGCTGGTTTCCGGCAGACCCACACCGGTCATCGGCGCGTGAAGCGACATGTTAATTTCGTTAAAGGTCAGCCAGAGTCTGACTTTATTCTGGTAGCGGGCAAACACCGTACGGGCATAATGCTCAAAGAAGCCAATCACCTGGCGGTTACCCCAGCCACCATACTGCTTCACCAGGTGCCAGGGCATCTCATAATGTGACAATGTAACAATTGGGGTGATGTGGTGTGCGGCCAGCTCGTCGAATAGCCGGTCATAAAAGGCCAGACCGGCCTCGTTGGGTTGTTGCTCATCACCGTTCGGGAAGATGCGCGTCCATGCGATTGAAACCCGCAGACAGCTGAACCCCATCTCTGCAAACAGCCTGATATCGTCCGGGTAGCGGTGGTAAAAGTCGATCGCGATGTCTTTGAGGCTTTGGCTGCCCTCAACGCGCTCCGATACCGGGCCAAAAATTCCCTGTGGCTGAACGTCAGAGGTTGAGAGGCCTTTGCCCTCTTCCCGCCATGCGCCTTCAACCTGATTAGCGGCAACAGCACCGCCCCATAAAAATGAATCCGGGAAAGTTTTCATCCTGTTCTCCTTTTATTGACGAGTGACGCTGAGTAAAGGCGTACCTGCAGTGACCGCGGTCCCTGCCACAGTCATCACCTCAGGATACTCATCGCTGTTAGTGATAATGATCGGTGTTGCCAGGTCATATCCGGCATCGAGAATGGCCTGACGATCGAACTCCAGCAGCAGATCGCCGGCGCTGAATGTGTCGCCCACTTTTACATGTGCCGTGAAAGGTTTGCCGTCGAGCCTGACGGTATCGATACCCACATGGATCAACAGCTCAATCCCGCTGTGACTCAGCAGCCCTATGGCGTGTCGGGTCTGAAACAGGGAGGCCACCTCACCCGCAAAAGGCGCAATCACTTTGTTGTCGGAAGGGATGATGGCCACACCCTGTCCCAGCAGGCCACTGGCGAAGGTTGGATCGGGAATCTGACCAAGCCCCAGAACGGTGCCCGTCATCGGTGACAGAATGTCATCTTCGCCAGGGGTAATCGGGAGCGCTGCGTCTGGCGCCGTGTTTCGGGGCATGCCCGCTACCAGCGTCATGCCGCAACCCAGTATCAGCGCGAGTAGCGTCCCGGCAATACCGCCCCATAACGTGGAATCCACACCGCCAGGTGGGATCATCTGTGCGATGGTAAAGATGTTGGCAAAACCAAATAAATAAACGTGGGTGCTGCTGAGGCCGACAATGGAACCGCCAATAGCGCCCGCCACGCAGCCAAAGATAAAGGGACGGCGCAGCGGCAGATTAACGCCATAGACAGCCGGTTCAGTGATACCAAAGATCCCTGCGGTCACGGATGAACCCGCCAGCATCTTCTGTCGTGCATCCCGACTGCGCAGAAACACCCCCAGCACCGCGCCAACCTGGCCCATGACAGCAGGCAACAGCATGGGCAGCATTGAGTCATGCCCCAGTACGGCAAGATTGTTGATCATCAGTGGCACCAGTCCCCAGTGCAAACCAAAAATCACACAGACCTGCCACAACGCGCCCAGGGCGGCACCAGCCAGCCAGGGTGCCAGCGCATAAATCCACTGGTAACCGTTTGCCAGTATCTGACTTAAGCCCGTGGCCAGTGGGCCAATCACCAGGAAGGTCAGCGGCACGGTGACGCTCAGACAGATCAGTGGCGCAAAGAAGTTTTTCATGGAGGCGGGAAGTCGCCGGCTGCTCTGTTTTTCCAGCCAGCAACTAACCCATGCAGCGAGAATAATCGGGATAACCGACGCACTGTAATTAAACCAGGTTACAGGGATGCCGAGAAACGCGTCCGTCATTTCACCGGACTGCTGGCTGGCATTAAAAGCTGCAATCATCGTCGGGTGGGTCAGCGCCCCGCCAATCACCATGGTAATAAATGGATTGCCGCCAAATTTCTTCCCGGCGGTGTAGCCCAGCACCAGAGGAAAGAAGAAAAACAGGGCATCACTGGCTGCAAACCAGATTTTATACGTTCCACTTTCAACAGAAAGCCAGCCACAGACCACGGCCAGCGCCAGTAAACCTTTTAGGATCCCTGAGGCGGCGAGAATGCCGATAAACGGGGTAAAAATGCCTGACACAATGTCGATCAGATGGTTGAAAACATTACCCCCGGTCTTTTCCCCTTCTGTTGCTGCAGAAAGCTCATCAGCCAGCCCCGCTTCACTACGCACAGCCTGCCAGACATCATGAACGTGGTTGCCAATCACCACCTGAAACTGCCCGCCGCTTTCAACGACCATAATAACGCCCGGATTTTTCTTTAGCCCTTCAGCGTCGGCTTTATGGTTGTCTTTCAGTTTGAAGCGTAACCGGGTGGCACAATGAACCAGAGTTACGATGTTCTCCCGGCCACCAATATGGCTGAGGATATCCTGCGCCAGCGTGTGATATTCCATCTCGATTTCCTTACAACCGATGCCTGCGGACATCAGTTAACTGAGCCAAAAATGAAAAAAACCTGAGAACGTCCTCCTTTCAGAGGCCGCGCTCAGGTTTTGCCTGCGTAAAGCAGTAACAATCCGGTTTATGGAGCTTATTGCCCCTCTTTTCTCACCCGTTCGATGTTAATGGCGAGAAACATGATCTCTTCTGCGGTCAGATCACGCTGATAGCTTTGTTGCAGATGCTGCGCGATTTTCACCGCACATTTCCAGGCTTTGGGATAGTTATCTTTTACTGCTGTATGCAGCGATACATCGTCATCGTCCACCACGGTACGCGTCAGCATCCGCTGAGCAAAAAACTTCAGATGAGTGACAAAACGCTGGTAACTCAGCGACGATTCGATGTACTCCAGCTGCAGTTGATACTTCACCAGTTGCAGAATCTCCTGCATAACCCGGGTGACATGCATCACTTCCGGCATTTCATTATTGAGCTGCGCCGTCACCAGATGTAGCGCGATAAATCCGGCTTCATCCTCCGCCAGTTCGACATTCAGACGACGGGAAATGATAGCCCTGGCCTCCTGACCCAGTTCGAACTCTTTGGGGTAGAGGCGTTTGATATCCCACAGCAACACATTTTTAATTGCCAGACCTTTTTTCTGCCTTTCAATGGCAAAGTAGCAGTGGTCGGTCAACGTGATATACAGGCTCTCCTGCAATGTCCCCAGACGTTGTGTTGCCAGATCAATAATGCGGTCGCAGGTGGTCATCACTTCTGCAGGGATCTGGTGTAACAACTCCTCCAGACGACGTACCAGCAGATCACTTTGCAGCGCAAATACCTTCTCAATGTGCGCAGCGTTGAGACTGTCACCGATGCGCTTCTGGAAAGCCAGTCCACGCCCCATCACGACCTGTTCGCGTCCCTGCTCATCCTGAACCATCACCACGTTGTTATTAAGAATTTTGGCGATTTTCATCGGAACCCCAGAAACAAAAAAAACCTGACATCCGACAGAGGCCAGAAGTCAGGTTTTGCCTGCCTAAGCAGTAACAATCCAGTTCGGGAACTCTATCAGTTTTCGTCGTGACCTCAATCTGTCAGGGCAAAAAGCGTGACAGCGATCGAAATCCTCTTATTAACTTAAAAAGTGACTACCGTGTTGAGTTCAGTCACCCAGGCATCCTGCGTGTGGCGATACCCGCCGGACGAGACCAGTATTAAAGCCGGGGGTGCGGTTCCGGGCAGCAAAAGGGGTATGACGCTCAGTGGAATGAAAACTCACGTTATGGGAGGAAGATAGTCATGCGAGGAAGGTCGTCTGAAAAATCGACTAATGGACTGCAGTGTTCATTAACTGCCATTTAGCGATTAAAAACACACCGCTTTGAACGCTTTTGTCACTGATCACAATGTTTTGATTTATCCGACGAAAAGCCCTTAACGTGTGAAATCGTTCTGTTGAGCGTCAGAGCCCGTTATGCAGGGTAAAAGAGTGGAAGGAAGATTATCTGTAAAAAAAGTTAGCAGGAGAACAGCTCAAACCGCTATTCAGAAACAGCTACGCCGGAAGGTTCGCTTCCGGCGCTGTTGAGATTAAGCGGCTTTAACGGCGCGTACTTTCTTTGCAGCAGGCTCTTCCTGCGACTCATCCGCGCTATCGTCTGAGACAGCTTCTGGCTGAGAGACGGGTGCTGCTGCCGCTTCCGGCAGTTTGCTGGTGCGCAGAATATGCTGAACGGCATCTTTCTGCTCTGCAATCAGCAGACCCAGCGTTTCTGCCTGAGATTCATCCAGTGCAGGTTGATGCTGTAACAGCCAGTCGGTGAAGGCTTCGGCCATATCGAGCATTTTGTCGTAGGCATCGGCCTCTTTCTTATTGGCAAACGTCATCTTCTCTTCACCCTTTCTGACTACTACAAATTTTGTTTCAACAGCCATGTTTTCGCCCTCAGGTACTGTGTATACATACAGTATATCATGCCGATCCTGCTTTGCCAGCAGAGAATAGAGTTTATCGGTTGTGCACGGGCTAACCTTAACCTGGCACAGGCTTTTTTCATTTTTCCTGACACATTCTCCGCCGCGAGGGTCGGCGGCTACACCAGCAGCTCTTCAAGAAACATCGCCAATGCCTTACGGGGATCGTCCTCTTCCGAGACGATCACCTCAATCCCCCCACTGCCCCAGCACCTCTTTGGCCACCGGGTTGTTCCGGTTAGTGAACAGGTAGGATTTTGGCCGGGCGGTTGCCAGCCCGGTGCGGCCCCACATCTTGGTCAGACGGTAAAACAGCAGGCGAATATTGAAATCACTGATGCTGTAGCCGACAAACAGTACTGAGTTGCCCATCACATCGTGAGTCAGTTTAATGTCGAGCGGCGAATCAAAATAGAGGCGTTCAAAATAGCTGCTCTCATCGAGCACGATTGAGGTGTCATCATCAAAATCACCGTGCAGCTTGATGATGTGACGCTTATCTTCGGTGAGAGAGACCAGGTCCGCGGCGTTGGCCACTTTGTAATAGGGTACGCCGTGCGCTTCATGCGCCGCTTCCAGCCAGCGATCGTAATTGGTGGTGTAGATACGCGAAAAGTTACCCTGGGTAATCATGGTATGAATTTCAGAAGAGCGGACATCAATATCGGGGCGATGCCATTCGCGATCCATCCAGCTGCGCAGCGGGCCAAGCGAACCTTTTTTCTGTTTGTAATACTCCGCCAGCGACAGGTGCGTGCCATAGGTATTGAAGATTTTTGGATCGTAACCCAGCTCATTAGCAAGATGCGCAATCAGTTCATGCCACTCGGGCAGGCCAAAATTGCGCGAAATACCGGCACCGGCAAACAGAATCAGTTTGCCGGAATCATAGGCGCGTTTGAGTTCAGGTTTCATGCCATGCCCCGCGAGGTTTTTAAAAAGGTGGCGAAGCGATCCAGCGCGATGCGCCGCATCGAGATCTCATTCTTGAGTTCGCCCATTTCAGCAAACGTCTGCTCATAGCCTTCGGGAATAAAGACGCAGTCCCACTGAAAGCCGCGCGTTCCGGCAGGTTTCGCGGCGATAGTGCCGCGCAGTTCACCCGAAAACTGGTACATTTTGCGGCCATCGCAGTAGCCCAGCACCGTTTTGGCCGTCACGGCCTGGCTGTCGAGCCCCTGCACCAGCGCGGTAAAGCGCTCAGCGTCCAGGCGGTTCCAGAAGATGCGGGTCAGACCGGCGGGAAGGCCATTGAGGCCATCCAGATAGAGGCCGGTATGCTCTACAAATAGCGGTCGCCCAATCAGCGAAAAGGCTTTGGTCAGTTTGTCGCGTACCAGGTCGAGTTCGTTTTCAGTCTGAATTTCTTCGATGCGACGGGCGATGGGCAGAACTTCGACCCCGACAGGTTCGAGTATTTTGCGCACCTCCGCCAGCTTTTGCTCATTGGCAGAAAGGAATCTGATTTTCATGGGGCTTCCAGGTCAATTACTCCGCCACGCAGTGAGGATTTTACGGAAACAGGCGGGCAGGATAAATCACTAACGCTGGAGAGTGTAGTTCAATTCTTTGCTCATCAGGTTGAAGTGCGCAGAACCGGCCGCAGCAGGCGAGCCGGTTCTGCAGACTCAGTAAACAATGCCGGGTGGATTCACCGTGGACTGAGTGATGGCCTCATCCTGTTCGCCCCAGCGTGCCAGCACCTGCTGATACTGCCCGCCTGCGATGGTGCCATCCAGCGCAGCCTGCAGCGCGGGTGCCAGGCCATTGCCCTTTTTGGTGGTCACGGCGACCCAGGCGCGAAACGGTCCGCTGCCAACCAGCTTTGTCTGTCCGCGTGACGCCACTTTCCAGGCCGCCATCGAGTGAGGGCCAAACATCGCATCTGCCCGTCCCGACAGTAGCGTCAGCGTCGCGGAGGCATCATCAGTCAGGTAAATCGGCGTTACCGCAGGCAAACCTTTAGCCCGGTTCTGCTCATCCCAGCTCAGTAAAATACGCTCCTGATTGGTGCCCGAGGCGACGATAATCCGCTTACCGGCAATATCCGCCGGACTATTAATCTTGCTGATATGACTGTCGCTTTTCACCGCAAAAGCGTGGTTGTCGGCGCGATACGTCGCAAAATCGAACTTCTTCTTGCGCTCTTCGGTCACGGCAATATTGAACATCGCAACATCATAGCGTCCGGCGCTGATGCCCAGCGGCCAGTCCTCCCAGGAAGCCGGAACCAGCCTGAGTTTCAGCCCCAGGCTATCAGCAAGGAGTCGGGCGATATCGGGATCGCTGCCGATCCGCGTGACGTTATCAGACGCCAGCAGCGACAGCGGCGGCGAGTTGGTCGCCGAGGTAGCGACCGTCAGGGTGCCCGGTTCGATAAAACGGTAATTGTCCGGAAGTTGAGCAATAGCCTGCGGATTGGCCGGGGCATGAATCGGCGTCTCGTTTTGCAGGACATCGAGCTTCTCAGCCGCAGAACAGGCCAGCGCCGGAAGCAGCGTCAGAACCGTTAACGTTAATGCCCTCATAACACGCGCGCCAGAAAACGGCGGGTGCGCTCATGACGCGGATTATTGAGCACCTGGGTGGTGCTGCCCTGTTCCACAATCCGGCCATCCACCATAAAGACCACGTTATCCGCCACTTCCCGGGCAAAGCCGATCTCATGCGTCACAATCACCAGCGTAGTGCCGGAACGCGCCAGCTTTTTAATTACATCCAGCACTTCGCCCACCAGTTCAGGATCCAGCGCCGAGGTCGGCTCATCGAACAACATGACCCGTGGATTGAGCATCAGCGCACGCGCAATCGCGATGCGCTGTTGCTGCCCGCCCGACAGGTGACGCGGCCACGCATCGGCTTTATGCCGCAGGCCCACAATATCCAGCAGTTCGCCTGCACGCTGTATCGCTTCCGGTTTCGTTAACTGACGATGGGCAATCGGCGCTTCAATCAGGTTATCCAGCACGCTGAGGTGTGGGAACAGGTTGAAGTTCTGGAACACGTAGCCGACGTTGATGCGCTGGCGCAGAATCGCCTTCTCTTTCAGTTCATACAGCTTATTGCCGCGCTGCTGATAGCCGATGTAGTCGCCATCAATCTGAATAAATCCTTCGTCGACCCGTTCCAGATGATTGATGGTGCGCAGCAGCGTGGATTTACCGGAGCCGGACGGCCCGAGGATCACCGTGACGGACCCCGGTGCCAGTGACAGCGATACATCATCCAGCGCTTTATGTTTACCAAATCGTTTACTGACGCCGGTGATGCTGATGGCACCGGTAGTGTGTGAGGTGCGGTAATCAATGGCTTCGGACATGGCTGATCTCCTCGGTCGGATGAAGTGGCGTGACGCGGTTGCGCCATTGTCGCCAGCGCGACGGTTGCGGTTCACGGGTGACGCTGCGGGCCATCCAGCGTTCGGCGTTGTACTGAATCACGGACAACACGGTGGTGATAATCAGATACCAGGCGGCACCAACCATCAGCAGTGGGATTACTTCCTGATTGCGGTTGTAGATCATCTGGATGGTGTAGAAAAGCTCCGGCATCGCCAGCACATAAACCACGGATGTGCCTTTCGCCAGACTGATGATCTCGTTGAACGCGGTGGGAATAATGGCGCGCAGCGCCTGCGGCAGAATGATGCGGAAGGTACGGCGTGTGGCAGAGAGACCCAGCGCGGACGCGGCCTCTACCTGACCGTGATCGACGCCGAGGATCCCGCCGCGAATAATTTCCGCGCTGTAGGCCGCCTGCACCAGCGTCAGACCGATAACGGCTGCCTGAAACTGCCCCAGCACGTTAATCGTCTGATACGCCCCCCAGGAGAGGCCGGTAAACGGAATGCCGACAGACAGGGTGTCGTAGAGATAGGAGAAGTTATAAAGAATGATCAGTACCACAATCAGCGGCAGTGATCTGAACAGCCAGATATAACCCCACGCCAGTGTACTCAGCAGCCACGATGAGGAGAGACGTGCCAGCGCCAGCAGACCGCCCAGAAACAGACTGAATATCGTACCCAGCAGCGTCAGCAGCAGCGTCTGACCCAGACCGTGCAGGATCACCGGGTCAAAGAACCAGCGGGCAAACACGCTCCATTCCCAGCGCGGATTAAAGGCCACTGACTGCACCACGCCTGCCAGAATAAACAGCGCAACGATAGCCCCTGCGGTGCGTGCCGGGTAGCGTGCCGGCACCACCTGCAGATGTTGATGTTTACTCATGGTCACCTCTTAACTTGCCGCGGCGACGTTATAGACGCCGATCACTTTGATAAAACGCAGTCGTCCGTCGTGCGGCGGCTGGCCATAACGCTCCAGATCCCCGCTGAGATCGAACTGTGGCTGATAACCGTGACCGGTATAGAGCCGCACCGCCTCCGGCTGACGGAAGCCGGTGGTGAGAAACAGCCGCTGATAGCCCGCCTGTAAGGCGCGACGCTCCAGCTCCTGTAACACCACCAGCGCCAGCCCCTGACGCCGCAGATCGCTGCGGGTCCAGATGCGCTTCAGCTCGGCGGTCTGCGGGTCATAGGGTTTATAAGCGCCCATCGCGATGATCTCGCCGTCACGCTCCAGCACGATAAACAGCCCCTGCGGCGGCAGATACCATTCGGTCAGCTCCTGTTCCAGCTCGTTACGACGGGAAAAATAGTCGCCATAGCGTGCGGAATATTCGCCAAACAGGCCGCCCAGGATCGGTTGCAATTCCGGCGCGTCGGGTGAAACTTCGCGAAAAGTGGATTCACTCATGGTCAGCTCCTTAGTCGCCCAGCCCGGCGGGATTGATTTCAGAACGATCGATCTTCTCAACACCTTCACCCCAGCGGTTCAGCACCTTCTGATAGTCACCGTTGCCGATCACGCCGTTCAGCGCGGTGCTGATCGGTTCCGCCAGGCCGCTGCCTTTCTTCACGGTAACGGCAATGTGCGCCGCTTTGGGCCAGCCGCCATCGACGCTGCCGACCAGACGGGTTTTACCGGTCAGTGCCGCTTTCCAGGCACCAATCACATTGGGACCAAAGTAGGCATCAGCCCGGCCAGCCTGCAGCGCCAGCGTCTGAGCGGCATCATCTTTGGTATAAACCGGCGTAAAAGCTTTCAGTCCCTTTGCCTGATTCTCTTTATCCCACGCCAGCAGAATCGCCTCCTGATTGGTGCCGGATCCCACAATGATCCTCAACCCGGCAATATCTTCTGCTTTGGTCAGTGACTTTATCGGGCTGCTGGTTTTGACATAAAAACCCAGTGAATCTTTGCGGTAGGTGGCGAAGTCGAACTTCTCTTTACGATCTTTGGTCACGGTAATGTTGGAGATCGCCGCGTCATACTTGCCCGAGGCCACACCCAGCGGCCAGTCTTCCCAGGACGCTGGTACCACGTTGAGTTTTAATCCCAGGCTGTCAGCCACCAGCCGGGCAATATCCACTTCGCTGCCAAGCAGGGTTTTATTGTCATCGGAAAACACCGTCAACGGCGGGGAATTCAGCGCGGCGACCGCCACGGTAAAGGAACCCGGCACCACAAAACGATGACCCGCAGGCAGTTGCGCGATCGCCTCCGGATTCTTCACGGTATTGATCGGCGCTTTGTTAGCTTCAAGGCTGACGCGCTGGCCGTTATAGGAGACGCTGGTATCTTCAGCCAGCGCATGGCTACTGGCCGCCAGAATAAGCAGGGCGATAAGACGCGATGTTTTGTTCATGGCTTGTGCTCTTATTGTGAGGTGAACTGATTAACGGGTTGTTTCAGGGCGAAGCTGTCACGAAGCGTGCTGCCCGGATAGTCGCGGCGCGTCAGGCCGCGAGCCTGCAGAATCGGCACCACGCGGTCGACAAAACGTTCAAAGGTATCGGGCGTGCCGCCGTTAATGATGAAGCCGTCAGTGGCGTGGGTTTCAAACCAGAGCTGCAGGCCATCCGCCACCTCTTCCGGCGTGCCGTGAAACAGCGGGCGTGGTGTTGCCGCTTCCAGCGCGGCCTGAAGCAGGGTATGCCCATGCTGTTGAGCTTTGCGTTTGATCTCGTCGGTGGTGCTGCGGAAGCTGTTCTGACCGATGTCACCGATATCCGGGAACGGCTGATCCAGCGGATACTGTGAGAAGTCGTGATGGTCGAAGAAACGCCCGAGGTAGTTAAGCGCATCGGTAATCGACACCAGCGCCGCCGTGGTCTGATACTGGCGCTCCACGTCCTCTGCATCATCGCCAACAATCACGCTGACACCCTGGAAGATGTGCAAATCGTCTGGCTGACGGCCATTCGCCACCAGTTGCTGTTTCACATCCTGGTAAAATGCCTGCGCCTCTTCACGCGACGGCTGATGGGTGAAGATGGCGTCAGCATGACGCGCCGCCAGTTTTTTACCGTCGTCGGATGCGCCCGCCTGGAAGATAATCGGACGACCCTGCGGCGTGCGGGCGATGTTCAGCGGCCCCTGTACCTGGAAGAAATCACCGTGATGATCGAGCGTGTGCAGCTTCGCCGGATCGAAAAATTGTCCGCTCGTCTTATCACGCACAAAAGCATCCTGCTCCCACGAATCCCACAATCCTTTCACCACCTGCAGATACTCATCGGCAATGCGGTAACGCAATGCGT
Source organism: Pantoea sp. 1B4 (assembly GCF_016925765.1). Lineage (NCBI taxonomy): Bacteria > Pseudomonadati > Pseudomonadota > Gammaproteobacteria > Enterobacterales > Erwiniaceae > Pantoea > Pantoea sp. 1B4. The sequence goes on from NZ_JAEUWZ010000005.1 coordinate 519,538, forward strand.
GCTCCGGGTGCTGCTGACGCGAGAAGTTTTTGGCCGAGCCTTCCAGCGGTGACGTCACCACGTTCCAGCCCGCACGCCCGCCGCTGAGATGATCAAGGCTGGCAAACTGACGCGCCACGGTGAACGGCTCGCTGTAAGAGGTCGATACCGTGCCGACCAGCCCCAGATGTTCAGTGACGCCCGCCAGCGCCGAGAGCAGCGTCAGCGGCTCAAAGCGATTCAGAAAGTGCGGGATCGACTTTTCGTTAATAAACAACCCGTCGGCGACAAACAGAAAATCGAGTTTGCCCTGCTCCGCCTTGCGGGCGATTTTTTTGGCGTAATCCAGATTAATACTGGCATCGGCCTGCGCCGCCGGATGGCGCCAGGCAGACATGTTTCCCGATGCGCCATGCAGAATGGTACCCAGCCGAAGTTGTCTTGTGGTCATGATGCTCTCTCTTTTTTAGTCGTAGCGATGCCCGACGACGGTGGTCAGAACCATCGTGCTGTAGCGGGTTGCAGATGAATTCAGTTCAGAATGGCTTCCCGACATCGCGCGTTAAGATGTTGCAGCGCCTGGCGAGCCAGTCGGGCGAAGTAGTCGGCGGCGGGCGCAATCAGCGCCTCATCCGGGGTAAAGCTGGCATGGTGCAGACCAAAGTCACTGGCGCTGCCGATGCTGACAAACGCCCCCGGCACCTGTTGCAGATAGAAGGCAAAATCCTCACCCAGCAGATGGAGATCGGCGGTCTGCACCCGATAGCCCGCCTGCTGCGCTACTTCGCTGCTGAAGGTCGCCCAGTGCGCATCGTTGATCAGCACTGGCGGGCCAGGATGCCAGCTCAGGGTTGCCTGCGCGCCATTGGCGTCGGCGAAGTGCTCAACCAGCGTGCGCACCCGCTGTTCCAGTTCGGCGCGCACCTGTAAATCGTGTGTTCGGGCCGTGCCGCCAAACTCAACGCCGCCGGGTAATACATTCCAGCTTTTGCCGCCGTCGATGCGGGTAATGCTCAGTACCAGACTGTCCAGGGCACTGAAACTGCGGCTGGTGAGTCCCTGTAACGCCTGGATAATCTGGCTGGCCGTCACAATGCTGTCGACACCCTGCTCCGGATACGCGGCATGTGCGCCTTTGCCGCTAACGCGAATAATAAATTTGTCAGCATTCGCGTAGAACGCCCCGCTGCGGGTGGCAAAGGTGCCGACGGGCAGCGAAGGCTCGTTGTGCATCCCGAAGATAGCCTGCACCTTATCCAGTACGCCTGCCTCAATAAACTGACGCGCGCCGCGCGCTATCTCTTCAGCGGGCTGGAACAGGATGCGCACCCGGCCAGCTAACCGATCGGCTTGTGCGTTGAGCTTTAAGGCCGCACCCAGCATCACCGCGCTGTGCAGGTCATGACCGCAGGCGTGCATCACGCCAGGATGGCGGGAGTGAAAACGCACCCCGCTCGCCTCATGGATCGGCAGCGCATCGATGTCGGCGCGCAGCGCGATCACCGTCTCTCCGCTGCCAATTTCTGCCACCACGCCGGTTTCCAGTGGATAGTCCAGCAGCCGGATACCCGCCGCCTGCAACCAGCCCCGCAGTCGCGCGGTGGTGGCAAATTCCTGACCCGACAGCTCCGGCCAGGTGTGCAGTTCGCGTCGCCATTCAATCAGTTGTGACTCAGGGTTCATGATGACTCTCCACTGACGGGGATTCAGGCTGCGACCAGATGATGCGTGGCCAGCAGTTCAAGTGACTGCAGACGTGCAACCGGCTCGGTAATCGGCGTGTCGATAACAAACTCATCAATGTCAAAATTATGATGCAGCGCGTCCAGCTGGGCATGAACCTGCGCCGCCGTGCCTTTCAGAAGTGACGGCGTGCGCGGCTCAATCTGATAATCGCGGTATCCACCCTGACGCACATAGCGCTCCGCCTGTTCCAGACTGGCGACGTTGACGCTCGGGCCATCTTTCACCGCTACATGATAGTGACGAAGATTGGCTACCAGCAGGTCAGCCCCGGCGGGTGAGTCGGCTACCACCACCTGCACGGCCACCAGGGCGCGCTGACCCTGGCTCAGGCGGGAGTAGGTACTCAGCGCATGCTCCAGCAACTGGCGGTCGCCATTAAGGTGAGCGGCAAAGACAAACTGCCAGCCCAGACTGGCGGCCAGCAGTGCGCTCTCTTCACTGGCACCCAGCAGAAAACGGTTCGCCGGACGTGGCGGCAGTGGCGTGGCGGCTAAACCCTCATCGTCAGGATCAGCCTGACCGGGCTTCAGCCAGCTATCCAGCAGTTGAAGCTGTTCGGCAAAGCTCCCTTTTTTTAGCGGCATCAACACCCTGTTGCAGCGCATGGGTGGAGAGTGGAAGTCCGCCCGGCGCTTTGCCCACGCCGAGGTCAATGCGGCCCGGCGCCAGCGAAGCGAGCAGATTAAAGTTCTCTGCCACTTTATAAGGACTGTAGTGCTGCAACATCACCCCGCCCGATCCGACGCGAATATGTCGTGTCTGGGCAATGATCCAGGCAATCAATACCTCAGGTGAAGGACTGGCCAGGTGCGCGGTGTTGTGATGTTCCGCCAGCCAGAAGCGGTGATAACCCCACTCCTCTGCCCGCTGCGCCATCTGCAGCGTGCGCTGCAGCGCCGCGGTGGGTGATTCACCCTGCAGCACGGGCGCTTTATCTAACAGACTTAATCGATATGCCATTCACCTGGTCCTTGTTTATTCCGGTTGCAGACCAGTGTGCTGCGCAGTCGATCATTGGTAAAACATCATATTGTTTTATGCATTATTGATTTCGTCATAATGGAGAACAGTGAGAAGTGAAAGAGGGAAAACGGGCTCTGAAACAGGTAATCAGGCAGATATTTTGCGTATAACGCTATTTGTTGCCTGATATTCAGGTGAGTAAAATCGGCGAACTGGCAAAGGTTTGCAGAAAATCGTCTTACGTATCGAGAGATGACAGCTGTTGTTAGCCGCGACTGCAGAAATTCAGACAGCCTGAATTCATGGCATTGAAATACATTCTTCACAGGATGTTGAAGCACGGGTCGCCAGATAGATAAATAAGCATATGAAGAATGCAATTGAGTCAGAGATAACTCATTGCAACTGCCAGATGATTTACAGGACCTTATACATTATCCGGAATTAAGATCCTCTACTGTAATGAGAGGTGTAAACCGGGCATGAATCTGTCTGATAGGGTCATATCCGGGCACAGCAAAGCATTGAGCCCAGAAACAAGATTATTTTTCTAAGGCCGTTGCGAATTTTGTTTCAACGGGAAGAATCGGGTGTTGATAAGCGCCACATTCACTTCACAGGGAACGCCGTCGTCGAGATAAACGGTTTCATTAAGCTGAATGACAGCATCCCCTTCAGCTAAATTAAGCAGAGTAAGCGACTGTGTATCCGTAAGATTGACGGCCGTTAAATGCTGGTCCCTTAGCTGCACTTTCTTACCGGTAACTTCTTCAATATAGGCATATTTTGACAGTTCCAGCTTGCTGAACTCCATGCTGCTAAACATATTAACCGGCAGGTGAATATGTTCCAGAGCCACCGGGATGTCATCGAAACACATCAGGCGTAAAATTTTATAGATCTGATCGCTGTTTTTAATACGCAGCGCCTGAGCGATATCAGCAGAAGGAACCTTGATAATGCTAACCGATATGATTTTTCTTACACCTTTATGGCCATTTCTTTGCGCCTGGTAATCAAAAGGTGAAAGCACATGATATCGGTTCGCCTGGCTACTCATCTCCGTAGAACCGACAAAAATACCCGACCCTTTAACCCGGTAAATTCTCTGCTGCTCCACCAGAATGCGTGTGGCTTCACGCACCGTTGCGCGAGTAATACCGATGCTTTTGGCAATTGATATTTCGGTATCCAGTTTCTCTCCGGGTCGAAGGCCATCATCCTTAATTTTATTGAGGATGTAATCAACAACCTCTTTTTTGTTTTTCAGTAATGCCATCAACCATTGGCTTTCTTCCCGTTTGAGTGAAGGACAGACTCCCTCTAATCCGTGTCAGTACAGTTCTGCCTGACATTGCCGGATGAGTACCACTTCCGCTAGCTGAATATGTGATCAACTTATCAAATTGGCACTGATGTTAAGCCTGATAAGCAATATTTTAACTTTACATGTTGTGTCCGTACACGTCGAAAGACATCATCAGGATGACTAGACACCTTTAACATGTACAGATGTGATTACCGTTGTGAAATATAACCCCATCTGAACAATGAGAAAATATTTTTTTTTAATAACCCCATGAAAATCATGAATTATAAGGAAGTTACCACCTTTTACTACATTCGATTTTTGTGTCGCTCTGCTGACAGAAAGTTTATCTAAAAAAGTGATAACGGGGGGTTTTGAGTGAAACTGACTGTACATACTCAGAAATTTATGAAAAATCGGAATGCATAACAGGCCCTGTTCCGGTTGAGAAAATTTTATATGAGATGGGTTATGCGCAACCGGGAGCAGGCAAACGCCACACGGTTTATGCGTTTAGTTAAATTTTATTGCGCATTTAAACAGGAGGAGTAAGACGATGTCACACCTGGCTAAGTGGTTAAATAACGAGAAAATCCAGTACGTCGAAAGCGTGACTGACTGGCAGGAAGCGTTAGTTATTGCGGGACGTCCTCTGCTCAATGAGGGCGCAATATCGCAGGATTATATTGATGCGATTATTCAGCAAAAAAGAGGAGATCGGCCCCTTTTTTTGTCATCGCGCCGCAGATTGCCATGCCCCACGCACGCCCGGAACAAGGCGCACACAAACTGGGGTTGTCGATTGTGCTGCTGGGTACAGCAGTGAAATTTGACTCCGAAGAAAACGATCCGGTGAAGGCTATTTTCATGTTTGCCGCACCGGACAGTAATAGCCATATCGAAATGATCTCCCAGCTGGCGGAAGTGCTGTCCGATGAAGAGATCATGGCGCAGATATTCAATGCGAGCAGCAAAGAAGCGCTCATGACGATTTTATCAGGCGTTTAGTCTGCCCGTTGAAACGCGACTTTTAATCATTAGTTAATGAGGTTTGATATGAAAATTATGGCGGTGTGTGGTTCAGGTTTAGGCAGCAGCTTCATGATGGAAATGAACATCAAGAAAGTGCTTAAAACGATCGGTGTTGAAGCTGAAGTGGAACATTCGGATCTCGGCTCTGTCACCCCCGATGTGGCAGATGTTTTTGTTATGGCCAAAGACATTGCTTATAGCGCAAACCTTCCTGAACAGAAGGTCATCATCATTAATAACATCATTGACCTGAAAGAAGTGGAGCAGAAAATACGTGAGTATTTTGAGAAAAAGTGACGCTAATAATTAGATAAACACCTTACCCTCGAGGTTAATATGTTTACTCAAAATCTTTTGCAGTTCGTCGTCGACGTGCTGAAAGTGCCCTCTATATTAGTCGGACTGGTGGCATTTTTCGGACTGATTGCGCAGAAGAAGCCGTTTCCTGATGTTATCAAGGGCACGGTAAAAACTATTCTGGGCTTCCTGGTGCTGGCAGGCGGTGCGACCGTTCTGGTCGGTTCACTGACGCCACTGGGCGACATTTTCAAACATGCGTTTGATGTTCAGGGCATCATTCCTAATAACGAAGCAATGGTCTCTATCGCTCTGGCAAAATATGGTGCGCCTACCACGATGATCATGGCCTTCGGCATGGTCGCCAACATCGTTGTCGCTCGCTTCACCCGACTGAAATATATCTACCTCTCAGGGCATGTGACGTTCTATATGGCCTGTATGATCGCGATTATTTTATCGGTTGCTGGTTTTGAAGGTATTCAGCTTATTTACACCGGGTCACTGCTGTTGGGCATTCTGATGGCCACCTTCCCGGCGATCGCCCAGCCCTATATGCGTAAGATCATTGGTGGCGACCATGTCGCGCTGGCGCATACCGGGACAATTGGCTATGTCTTATCAGGCTGGATCGGCTCTTTGGTAGGCAAAGGATCTAAATCCACCGAAGAGATGAACATGCCAAAAAACCTCAGTTTTTTGCGTGACAGTACCATCTCGATCTCTCTGACGATGATGATTATCTACTTAATCCTGTCGGTGTCTGCCGGTAAAGAATATGTAGAGGCTAATTTCAGCAATGGTCAGAACTACCTTGTTTACTCCTTTATCCAGGCCATTACCTTCGCGGCGGGTGTCTTTATCATTCTGCAGGGTGTGCGCTTAATCCTGGCTGAAATTGTCCCTGCCTTTACAGGCTTTTCAGAAAAACTGGTTCCGGAAGCCAGACCGGCGCTGGATTGCCCGATTGTTTTCCCCTACGCCCCGAATGCGGTGCTGGTTGGCTTTATCTCCAGCTTTGTCGGTGGCCTGGTGGGGCTGTTTGTTCTCGGTCAGTTGCATTGGGTATTGATTCTGCCGGGTGTGGTTCCTCACTTCTTCTGTGGCGCTACGGCTGGCGTGTTTGGTAATGCGACCGGCGGCAAGCGTGGGGCGATTTGCGGTGCCTTTGCTCATGGCCTGTTAATTACCTTCCTGCCTGTCGCCCTGCTGCCGGTACTCGGACAGATAGGGCTGACCAACACCACCTTCTCGGATACCGACTTCGGCGTCACCGGCATCCTGCTGGGTAATATGGCTCACTTTATGGATAAGGGAACCATCACCATGATTATCACCGGCATTTTTGGCTTGTTAGTGATTTATAACTTTACGGCTAAAAAGAAGACACCTGTAGAAACAAATGCAGGATAATCAGAACGCTTAATGGCAACCAGAAAGGGCAATGAGCGCTTTCTGGTTGTTTGTGTGTAACCTGCTTTACAGCTCCGCTTATGCCCCGCCTGAATACCAATCAGAATGAGCCTCATTTAGCGCCAACTAAAATTATTATTACCACTCGTTTTCGCCCACCCCTGACCAATAGCCACTAATCGCAATCCCAATTACCTGACATCTGATGGCGCTAAACCTCATAAAAAAAAGGACTATTCCGATCCAGAAAAGTGATCAACATCACATTTTCAACATTAGACATACTAATAAATAAAATTTAACAACAAAACATTTGAATGATAATGATTAACATTTACACTCTCATCCGCATATAACAAAGCGTTTAACGCTGCCAAATCCACAAATAATATGCGGCATTTACTCTTTTTAAGGTGAAAACACTAATCCATTTAATGGTCAGGGTTTTTATCTGGTTAGTTAGTTTTATGTTTACTGGAGTTGTTGAGCGGACATCCAACGCTGCTGACCTTACGTCGGCAGGGTCACTGGTATTAACGCACAGGAACTGAACATGCTTTTACGCTCATCCACTCAGGCGGCACAGGATCTCGCGCCAGCATCCAATGCCAGCGGTGCCGAAACGGCTATTTTTAACGATCAGCAACTGGCGGCCTGGTCGCAGCAGACTCAGGAGGTGCTGGCGCTGATGACCCGTACCGTTACCGGCGTTGAGAAGCCTTTCAGCGGTATCCTGCCCCATGAACTGGCGGCGGAATTCAGTGAGGTCGATCTCGATCGTCCGCTGGGTAACAACGATGACGCCCTGACAGAGCTGAGTCAGCTCTATCTGCGTGACGCCGTCTGGTTTCACCACCCTAAATATCTGGCGCACCTGAACTGCCCGGTCGTGCTGCCCTCTCTGATGGCTGAGCAGATTATGGCGGCAGTGAATAGCTCGGTCGACACCTGGGATCAGAGCGCAGGCGGTACGCTGATTGAGCAGAAGGTGATCGACTGGACGCTTGGCCGCATCGGCCTGCCTGCCGGTTCTGATGGGATCTTCACCAGCGGTGGCACCCAATCCAACCTGATGGCAATGCTGCTGGCGCGTGATAGCTGGTGCGCGGCACATCATCCGGGGCATCTGATTAAGCATCGCGGCCTGCCTGAGACCGCGTCGAAATGGCGAGTGTTTACCTCAAAACTCAGCCACTTCAGCATCCAGAAATCGATGGCGATTTTAGGGCTGGGCTATGACGCAGTTATCGCCGTTGATCACGACGCCCACTACCGTATGGATGCAGCGTGCCTGGCGCAGGAGATCGAAAAATGTCGCAGTGAAGGGCTGATCCCGATTGCTGTGGTTGCCACCAGCGGCACCACGGACTTTGGCAGCATCGATCCGCTACCGGAGATTGCCCGTCTCTGTGACGATTATGGTTTATGGATGCACGTTGACGCCGCTTACGGCTGTGGGCTGCTTGTCTCTGAGAATCATCGCTCACGCCTGAATGGCATTGAACGGGCTGATTCCGTCACCGTCGATTATCACAAATCTTTCTTCCAGACCGTCAGCTGCGGTGCGTTCTTTGTGCGGGACAGCCACAACCTGAAGCATGTCACGCACCATGCAGATTACCTGAATCCGCTCAGTGCCCAGCAGGAAGGCACACCGAATCTGGTCAACAAAAGCATTCAGACCACCCGCCGATTTGATGCGTTGAAAATGTGGCTGACCCTGCGCGTGATGGGTCCGGCGGCGCTGGGTGACGCTTTCGATACGCTGATAGAGCTGACACAGGCGGCTCATGAGCGGTTAACTGCGCATCCTGCTATCGAAGTGCTGCACGCGCCTGAGCTGACCACCCAGATTTTCCGCTACGTGCCCGGCAAAAACGCCAGCGACGCACAGATCGACGAAATCAACGCCGCTATCCGTAAAGCGCTCTTCCGCTCCGGCAACGCAGTGATTGCCGGAACCAAAGTCGATAGGCGTCAGTACCTGAAATTCACCCTGTTAAATCCCACCACGACCATCGCCGACATCGAAGATGTGCTGAGCCTGATCGCGCACTATGGCCGCGAGCAGGTACGTGCGTCTGCGCTGAACGCGGCGAAACAGTGAGAGCTCTGAAATGAATAATTCCGTTTACGATTTTATTGGTATCGGTATCGGCCCTTTCAACCTGAGTCTGGCCTGTCTGAGTGAGCCGGTTGAGGGACTGAACGGTCTTTTCCTGGATGAGAACCCGGGCTTTGACTGGCACACCGGCATGATGCTGGAAAATGCCCATCTGCAGACGCCGTTTATGGCCGATCTGGTGACACTCGCCGATCCGACCAGCCCTTACAGCCTGCTTAACTACATGAAGGAAAAGGGGAAATTATACTCTTTTTATATCCGTGAAGACTTCTTCCTGATGCGCAAAGAGTATAATCAGTATTGCCAGTGGGCCAGTTCACGGCTCTCTAATCTGCGCTGGAACAGCCACGTTGAGTATGTCAGCTACGATGAGGCGGCTGGCGTCTATCAACTCCAGGTGACCGACACCCGGAATGGTCAGAAACAGAACTATCTGGCACGACATCTGATCCTCGGCACCGGGCCTAAAGCCTGGATGCCGGAGTGCAGCCAGCCGCACCGCCAGCGCCTGACGCACTCAAGCCACTATCTGGTCAACAAAGCGGAACTGCAGCAGAAGCGTTCCATCACCGTGCTGGGCAGCGGCCAGAGCGCGGCAGAAATCTACTACGACCTGCTGACCGATATCGACCGCTTTGGCTATCAGCTCAACTGGATCACCCGCGCGCCGCGCTTCTATCCGCTGGAGTACACCAAGCTCACGCTGGAGATGACCTCGCCGGAGTGGGTCGACTATTTCCACGCGCTGCCCGCCAGCACCCGGGACGAACTGAATGCGCGCCACAAGAATCTCTACAAAGGCATCAACAGCAGCCTGATTAACGACATTTATGACCTGATGTATGTCAAACAGCTCGATGGCGATCTGAACGTTAACCTGTTTACTCACTCGGCGCTGACCGCTATGCGCTGGCTGCCACAGGGAGAGTTCGAGCTGACGCTGCATCAGGAGGAGCAGGATTGCACCTTCACCCGTCGCACCGAAGGACTGGTGATGGCGACCGGCTATCACTACCAGCCACCGATGTTTTTAGAGGGCATCAACGCCCGCCTGCGCTGGGATGACAAAGGCCGCTACGACGTGCAGCGCAACTACAGCATCGATTATCACAATCAGATCTTCGTGCAGAACGCCGAACTGCACACCCACGGTTTTGTTACGCCGGATCTCGGCATGGCCTGCTACCGCAACTCGGTGCTGCTGCGCGAACTGACAGGACGCGAGGTCTACCCGATCGAGCGTCAGATTGCCTTCCAGACCTTCCCGGCTAAATCGGAGCACTGAGATGAGTTCACAAACACTGTTCAGCGCCGCCCGCCCCGCAGGCCAGTTCACCCTGAGGCCCATGCTCGCCAGCGATGCGCCGCTGGTTCATAGCTGGGTCACCCGCGATTACGCCCGCTTCTGGGGCATGCAGCAGCAGAGCCTGAATCAGGTCGCTGAGTTCTATGAGACGCTGACTGCAGCCGATCCCCATGCTGCGCTGATTGGTTGCTGCAACGACCAGCCGGTCTGCCTGATTGAGTGCTATCGCGCCAGCGACGATGAGGTCGGCAAGTTTTATCCTGCCGCACCCGATGATTACGGCATGCATATTCTGATTGCCCCCCGCCAGCCAGCCGATCAGAGCCTTCAGCTGGCAGGTCTTCACGCTGGTGATGGACTACATGTTCAGCCGCCCCGAGGTGCGCCGCGTGGTGGTAGAGCCAGATGTGCGCAATGAGAAGATTCACGTGCTGAATAAGCGTGCCGGGTTCCGCTATCAGCACACCATCGACATGGGTCATAAAACCGCCTGGCTGGCCTTTTGCCAGCGGGAAGATTATCAACACGCGTTACTGCAGGAGTCGCAGACTATGAACACCCCCTCTTCGCTGATGAACGGTACACATCTGACGGGCGACCAATGGGCGCAGGCAAACCGCATGCTGATCCGGAAAGCGATTGCCGAGTTCGCGCATGAGAAAATCATTACGCCACAGGAGTCGGGCGACGGCAGCTATCAGCTTGCGGTGCCAGGCGGTGAAGCGAGCTACCATTTCCGGGCGTCGCGGCTGGCGCTGGATCACTGGGAAATCGACGACGGCTCACTACGCAAGCAGGAGAACGGTCGTGATCTGCCGCTGGATGCGTTGAAGTTTATCGTGGAGTTTAACGGGGGAGATCGGTATTACACAGGCACTGCTGGCGACCTACATGGAAGAGATCAGCAGCACGCTGTGCAGCAGCGTTTATAAGCTGCAGAAGAATAATCCTGACAGCCAGGCGCTGGTCTCAGCCGATTTCCAGACGGTGGAAGCGGCGATGACCGAAGGCCATCCCTGCTTTGTTGCCAACAACGGGCGTATTGGCTTCGATGCCCATGATTATCTGGCGTATGCGCCCGAGGCCGCCGCGCCCGTTCACCTCATCTGGGTCGCGGTTCATCGCCGCAACGCCCATTTCTCCAGCCTCAGCGAGCTGAGCTATGAGCAGTTGATGCGTGATGAACTGGGCGACACCACCCTGGAGCAGTTTACTGCGCAGCTGGTGAATAAAGGGCTGGCGGTTGAGGAATATATCCTGATGCCGGTGCATCCGTGGCAGTGGCAGAACAAGCTGCTGACCGTGTTTGCGGCAGACATCGCCAGTCACGATATTGTTTATCTTGGCACCGGAGACGATGCTTACCAGGCGCAGCAGTCGATCCGCACCTTCTTTAACCGCAGCCAGCCCGCGAAGCGCTACGTGAAAACCGCCCTGTCGGTGCTGAACATGGGCTTTATGCGCGGACTGTCCCCCCTACTATATGGCGACAACGCCTGCGATAAACGGCTGGCTGGAACAACTGGTTGCTGGCGATGCGTGGCTGAATCGCTGTGATTTCCGCATCCTGCGCGAAGTCGCGGCGGTCGGCTATCACAACCGCTACTATGAGCAGGCGATCAAAGGCGACTCCGCCTATAAAAAAGATGTTCGCAGCGCTGTGGCGGGATAATCCTGCGGCCAGCCTGCAGTCCGGCCAGCGTCTGATGACCATGGCCTCTTTCCTGCACGTCGATCAGCATCAGCAGGCATTGCTGCCTGCGCTGATAGCGGATTCTGGTTTGCCAGCGAAGCAGTGGATAGAACGCTACCTGACCTGCTATCTCAGCCCGCTGCTGCACTGCTTCTATCAGCATGACCTGGTGTTTATGCCGCACGGTGAAAACCTCATCATGCTGCTGGAGAACAACGTGCCGGTCAGTGCATACATGAAGGATATCGGCGAAGAGATCGCCGTGATGAACCCGGATGCGGTGCTGCCGGAAGGCGTGCAGCGTCTGGCGGTGGATGTGCCGGAGAACCTGAAACTGCTCTCGATCTTCACCGATGTGTTTGACTGCATCTTCCGCTTTATCAGCGCGATTCTGCATCAGTCAGGAACGCTGCCGGAGGAAGAGTTCTGGCAGGCGGTGGCGCAGTGCGTGAAGGATTACCAGCAGGCGCACCCGGAGCATGCCACTAAGTTCGCGCGCTATGACATGTTCGCGCCGGAGTTTACCCGCTCCTGTCTGAACCGCCTGCAGCTGGCGAATAACCAGCAGATGATAAACCTCGCCGATCCCGCTGAGAACCTCAAGTTCGCCGGAACGCTGAACAACCCGATCGCCCGCTGGCGATAAGCGTTACACCGTCACGCTGAAATTATGCGGTCACCCTGGTGGCCGCTTTTTTTAATGGCTTTATCGCAGGTATCCGTAATGGTTTCTTTCGAACCGGTCGCGCAACTGACCCGACGACATCTGATTTTTCCGCTGTCGCTGGTGTTGTTTGAGTTCGCTACCTATATCGCTCACGACATGATCCAGCCCGGCATGCTGCTGGTGACTCAGGAATTTAAGGTCGGGCCGGAGTGGGTCTCTACTTCGCTCACCGCCTATCTGGCCGGTGGCATTATGCTGCAATGGCTGCTTGGCCCCCTCTCTGACCGTATCGGGCGGCGTCCGGTGCTACTTAGCGGCGTGGCCTTTTTTTATGCTCTCGTGTGTGGCGATGCACTGGGTGCAAAGCATTGAGCAGTTCGTCCTGCTGCGTTTTCTGCAGGGCGTCAGCCTCTGTTTTATTGGCGCGGTAGGCTACGCGGCGGTGCAGGAGGCGTTTACGGAATCGCACAGCATCAAAATGATGGCGCTGATGGCCAACGTCGCCCTGCTGGCCCCGCTGGCCGGTCCGCTGGCGGGCGCGGCTTTTCTTACCGTGGGTGAATGGCGCACCCTGTTCTGGCTGATTGGCGCTATTGCGGCGCTGGCGCTGGCAGGTCTGTGGTTTGCGATGCCCGAAACCGCAGGTGACCGGCAGAAACCGCTGTCGCTGCGATCGATTATCAGCGGTTACGCGGCGTTGCTGAAGGATCGTCAGGTGATGCGCGGCTCGCTGGCCATCGGACTGGTCACTGTGCCCTGCATCGCATGGGTCGCATTGTCGCCGGTGATTTTAATTCACGATGCGGGACTCAGCCGCATCGACTATGCGTTATTACAGCTGCCGGTCTTCGCCGCCATGATTGCGGGCAACCTGACGCTGGGACGCTTATCCAGCCGTCTGCCCATTGAACAGCCGTTACGGCTCGGTGCCTGGCCGGTGGTCTGCGGGCTGGCAATCGCAGTAACCGCTACCGTGCTAAATCCGCAAAGCTATCTGTGGCTGACTGCCGGAATTAGCCTCTACGGCTTCGGTGCCGGGCTGGTCAGCGCCGGACTCTATCGCATGACGCTTTTTTCCAGCAGCGCCGGAAAAGGCAGCGTGGCGGCGATGCTCGGCATGGTGAGTATTCTGATTATTGCGCTGGGCATTGAAGCAGCCAAAACCGCGTATTTTAGTTACGGCACCGGCGGCTTCAGTGTGGTGAACCTGATCTGCGGTCTGCTGTGGCTGGTTCTGGTCAGCGCTTTTCTGCGTGCAGGCCAGCGGAAATTGTGCGCGGAATAGCGTTCCCTGATTAATCCGCTGTTTGCCGTTGATAAAATATAACCCGGCAGGATGGCAGAAATTTATTTGCCATCCTGCAACTGAAATAAAGAGATTACATCCCGCCCAATCCCGCATTTATTTTTTTCAGATAAGCTTTGACCAAATCGTTACTTTATCTGTGTGTTGCGTCATTCGATGATGATTCCGCCTGCTGAGGCAATTGATAACAAAGGAATTCACCATGAAGACGTTATTTCCCCCTTAAACCACGCGCACAAACGCTGGTTTTTACTTTACTTGCCGGGACTCTGACCTTTAACGCGGTGGCTGCACCGGTCAAAGGCGGTACGCTGATTTATCTTGAACAGCAGGCACATACCAACCTCTATCCGCCTGCCGGCGGCTTTTACCCTAATGGCGGCATTCTCAATCAGATCACCGATAAATTAACCTGGCAGAATCCCGAAACGCTGCAGGTTGAACCCTGGATTGCAGAAAGCTGGACTACCAACGCCGACAAAACCGAATACACCTTTAAATTACGGCCTGGCGTGACTTTTTCCGATGGCACACCATTAGATGCGAACGCGGTGGCGAAAAACTTTGATACCTACGGGCTGGGAAATAAAGCGCTGCGCCTGCCGGTATCGGAAGTGATTAATAACTATGAACGCAGCGAGGTGATCGACCCGCTGACGGTGAAATTCTATTTCAAAAAACCCTCGCCCGGATTTTTACAGGGCACCGCCACCATTGGCTCTGGCCTGGTCTCGCTGAGTACCCTGGCGCGCAGTTTCGATCAGCTGGGCGATGCCCGTCACATTATCGGCTCCGGCCCGTTTGTGGTCAGTGATGAGAAGCTCGGTCGGGAGGTGGATCTGGTAGCGCGTAAAGATTATCAGTGGGGACCGAAAAACATTCAGCAGCAAGGTCCGGCCAATCTGGATGCGATAAAAGTGATCGTGACGCCGGAAGACAGCGTGCGCATCGGTGCACTGCTGGCGGGCCAGGCCGGCCTGATCCGTCAGGTGCAGGCCTACGATGAGAAGCAGGCTAAAGATCAGAACTTCCCGGTTTATGCCGCGCCGACCCGTGGCGTAAACGACAGCCTCAGCTTCCGTCCGGATAATCCGCTGGTCAGCGATATCCGGGTGCGTCAGGCGCTGCTGCACGCCACCAATGCCAAACAGGTGGTTGATACGCTCTTCTCGCCGAACTATCCGCAGGCAACCTCGGTCGTGGCCACCACCGCCGCCGGCTACGTCAATCTGGCGGACAAACTCACTTTTGATCTGACAAAAGCGAAGGCATTGCTGGACCAGGCGGGCTGGCAACCGGGTGCCGATGGCATCCGTGAAAAAGCAGGCCAGCGACTGGCGCTAACCGTCTATGAATCACTGCCACAGCCGCAAAACAAAGAGGTGCTGCAACTGGTGGCGCAGCAGTGGCGCCAGGCGGGCGTCGCCCTCAGCGTTAAAGCGGGCGATGCCGGCAGCAAAACGCTGGATAATCTCGACCCCCCTTAAGACCCCGCTGAACGTCACCGAAGTCGGCCGCGCCGATCCCGACGTGATCAAAAGCAGCTTCTACCCGGCTAACCGCGACAACCTGCTGCAGAAAGGCGGCTCCAGCGACAAAGTGAAAAACTTCCGCGATGACAAGCTGAACCAGCTGCTGGTCGCCATCTCCGCTGAAGTTGACCCGGCAAAACGTTTACAGCTGACCGGTGACGTTCAGCGGTATCTGCTGGACCAGGCCTATGTGATTCCGATCTTCGAAGAGCCGCAGGTCTATGCCGGTGCGCCCTGGCTGAAAGGGGTCAGTTTTGAAGCGGTAGGCCGTCCGGCACTCTATGGCGCCTGGCTGGAAAAAAGTAATCGGAGGTGAGGATGCGTCATTATCTGCTGCAACGTGCTGGCCTGGGTGTATTGGTCCTGTGGGCCGCGTTTACCCTGTCGTTTGTGCTGCTACAGGTGCTGCCAGGCGATGCGGTCCTGATCAAGTTTCAGAATCCGGATCTCGGCCTGAGTCCGCAGCAGATTGCTGAGATGCGTCAGGCCTATGGCGCGGACAGCCCGCTGTGGCAGCAATATCTGCACACGCTGGCGGCGATGCTGCACGGCGACTTCGGCTATTCGGTGCAGGCGGGCGTGCCGGTCAGTGAACTGCTGACCAGCAATCTGCCTGGCACGCTGCGACTGGCCCTGTGCGGCTTTTTGCTGGCGACACTGCTGGCATTCGTGCTGGCGACACTGTCGCGGCTGCCTGCCCTGCGCGGCCTGCGTAATCTGCTGCAGTCACTGCCCGCGCTGTTTATCTCAGTGCCGACCTTCTGGCTCGGCATAGCCCTGATTCAGCTCTTCTCATTCCAGCTGCGCTGGATCCCGGTAATCAATCCCTCACCGTGGCAGGGACTGATTCTGCCCATTATTACGGTCGCCGTTCCGATCTCAGCGCCGCTGGCTCAGATTCTGTTGCGCAGCATCGATGAGGTTTCAACCCGGCCTTTTGTGGCGGTGGCGCGCGCCAAAGGAGCCAGCGAGCACTCTGTGCTGTGGCGGCACATCCTGCGCAACGCCATGCTGCCGGTGCTCACCGTGGCGGGCCTGCTGCTGGGAGAACTGATTGCCGGTGCGCTGATCACCGAAACGGTGTTTGGCCTGGGCGGTCTGGGACAGCTGACGCAGCAGGCGGTGAACAATCAGGATGTGGCGGTGTTGCAGGCGGTGGTGATGATCTCTGCGCTGGGTTTTGTGGTGATCAACCTGCTGGTGGATCTGCTGATGCCGCTGTTTGACCCGCGCTTACAGCTGTTACGAGGTGCAACATGAGTCTGGTTGATTACGCTGCTGCGCGGCAACCCGTGGCGGCAAAGAGGCGCACTTTACAGTTTTCGCCGGGCCTGTGGCTCGCCGTTTCAGTCATGCTGCTGGCCGTACTGGCAGCCCTGTTCCCGGCCCTCTTTACCCAGGCCAGCCCGATTGAAGGAATTGCGGGTGCACAGCGACTCGCACCGCAGGCCGGACACTGGCTCGGCACCGATCAGCTTGGCCGCGATCTTTTTGCCCGCATCGTTTACGGCGCGTCCCATTCGCTCTCCGCCGCCGTCATGGCGGTGGCGATCGGACTGCTGGCAGGTACCGCGCTGGGTCTGGTGGCAGGAGCTATCGGCGGCAAAACTGAATCAATTGTGATGCGCGCAGTGGATGTCCTGCTGGCGATTCCGGCGTTGCTGCTCTCTCTGAGCGTGCTGATTTTACTCGGCTTCGGCACCCTGAATGCCGCATTAGCGGTGGGCATCGCCTCCATCGCCAGCTTCGCCCGACTGGCACGCGCCGAAGTGGTACGCATCCGTCACAGCGAGTATGTCGAAGCGGCTTACGGCAGTGGCGGCCGCTTTTTCAGCGTGCTGTGGCGTCACATTCTGCCCAATGCGCTGACGCCGGTGATCGCCTATGCCGCCCTGCAATTTGGTCAGGCGATTCTGGCGCTGTCGACTTTGAGCTTCCTTGGCTACGGCACCCCGCCGCCAGTGCCGGAATGGGGTCTGTTAATCGCTGAAGGGCGTAATTATCTGGCTACCGCCTGGTGGCTGACCACTTTTCCTGGTGTGGTGGTAGTCGCTGTGGTGCTCGCAGCCAACCGTATCAGCCAGCAACTTTCAGGAGGACGCCGATGAGCGCTCAGCCGTTACTCGCGGTCAACAATCTGACGCTAAGCTATCGCAGCGGCAACCGTTGGCAGCCGGTGGTACATAACGTCAGCTTCGAGCTGCAGCCCGGTGAGATGGTGGCGCTGGTCGGGGAGTCCGGCTCCGGTAAAACCACCACCGCACAGGCGATAATGGGTCTGATGGCGGAAAATGGCCGCCGAGAAGGGGGCGAAATCCTGCTCAACGGCGCGGATATCAGTCAGTGGTCGCAAAAGCGCTTCGATACCCTGCGCGGGGCGCGCATCAGTCTGGTGCCGCAGGATCCCGGTAATTCGCTGAACCCGGTGAAAACGGTCGGCGAACAGGTGGAAGAGATCCTGCGACTGCACCTGAAATTACCGTCAGCGCAGCGCCAGCAGCGGGTGGTTGACCTGCTGACTCGCGTCGGCCTCAGTCATCCGGAACAACGGGTTAAGCAGTATCCGCATCAGCTGTCGGGCGGCATGAAGCAGCGGGTATTGATCGCCATTGCTCTCGCCCTGCAGCCGGAGATCATTATTGCGGATGAGCCGACCAGCGCGCTGGATGTCACGGTGCAAAAGCGCATTCTCGATCTGCTGGACAACCTGCGGCAGGAATCCCGCACCGCCGTGCTGTTTGTCACCCACGACCTGGCGCTGGCGGCGCAACGCGCAGATCGTATTATCGTGTTTCGTCACGGCGAGATTCAGGAATCGGGCCGCACTGAACAGGTTATCAGCGCGCCTGCTCATCCTTATACCCGTCAGTTACTGAATGATGCGGCACCACAGCGATCCGCCAGAGTTAAATCTGCAACCGCCCGTTTTTCTGCCCCCGCCATCCGGGCAACCGGCGTGATGAAAAGCTTTTCGCTGGGCAAACAGCAGCGTTTGCAGGCGCTGAACCAGGTCAGCTTTCAGGTGGCGCGCGGCACCACGCATGCACTGGTAGGCGAATCCGGCTCAGGCAAAACCACGCTGGCGCGCATCGTTATGGGTTTTGAAACCGCCGACAGCGGCGAGGTGACGCTGGATGGCATCGTGGTCAACGGATTACGCGGCGAGGCGCTGCGTCAGCTGCGGCGGAAGATCCAGTTTGTCTATCAGAACCCGTTTGCCTCTCTCGATCCGCGTCAGACGCTATATGCAATTATCGAAGAGCCACTGCGTAATTTTGAGCGGCTGAGCCGTAGTCAGCGCCGAGAGCGCGTAGAAGCGATGACCACGCGGGTGGCGCTGCCGCTCTCACTTCTGTCACGTCATCCTCACGAACTCTCGGGCGGTCAGCGGCAGCGTGTGGCTCTTGCCCGGGCACTGATATGCAAGCCGGAGATTCTGGTACTGGATGAGGCGACCTCGGCGCTGGATGTCACGGTGCAGGCGCAAATCCTCGACCTGTTACAGCAGCTCCAGGCCGAACTGGGTCTGACCTATCTGTTTATCACGCACGACCTGGCGACGGTGCGGCAGATTGCCGACAGCGTCACGGTGTTAAAAGCGGGCGAGGTCGCAGAGCAAGGTGACGTTGTCACGATTTTCAGTGCGCCACAGCATCCTTATACCCGGGAATTAATGGCTGCCATTCCTCCGCTTATTCCCTTAACCCACAAGGAGTCAGCATGAGCCGACGTCTCGGATTTTTTACCCGGCTGCTGGATAAGGTGCCGGCGAAACAGCGCTACCAGCTGGCCACCGAACAGATCCAGCATGCCGAACGCTGCGGATTTGATAATGCGTGGATTGCTCAGCACCATTTTCATCAGGATGAGGGGGGTCTGCCGTCGCCACTGCTCTTCCTGGCGCATGTCGCCGCGCAGACCCGCACCATCCGGCTCGGCACCGCCATCATCACCCTGCCAATGGAAAATGCGCTGCGGGTGGCTGAAGATGCCGCAGTACTGGATCTGCTGGCAGATGGGCGGCTGGAGATCGGGCTGGGCTCCGGTGGCACGCCGGATTCGTTTTTGCCGTTTGGTCTGACCTTTGCCGAGCGCGGTGCCGCTTTTGCCGACCATCTGCATACGCTGCTCAGCGCCTGGCGCGGGGATTCACTGGGGCATCCTGATAATCATCTCTATCCCGCCGCGCCGCAGCTTGCCGGACGGGTGTGGATCGCCACCTTCTCGGTTGAGGGCGCGATCCGTGCCGCTCAGGGCGGCCATGGCCTGATGCTGTCCCGCACCCAGCCGCGTCCGGCGGGCCAGCCTGAGCTGCCGCTGGATGCATTGCAGAATCCGCTGATCGATGCCTATCTTGCGGCACTTCCTGCGGGAACCACTCCGCGCATCCTCGCCTCCCGTACCGCATTCGTGGCCGATTCTGACCGCTATGCCCGTCAGGTAGCTGAACCGGGAATTCGTCAGCAGGCTGCGCAGTATCGTGGCGAATTACGCGGTGAACGCTTTGATGACCTGCTGGCGCAGTTTGATGCCCATGTTGGCGGCATCGATCAGGTGCAGCATTCGCTGGCGCAGGACAGCACACTGGCGCACGTCACCGACATCTCATTTCAGGTGCATTCGGTTGAGCCTTCGCATGCCGACACGCTGCGCTCGATTGAACTGATTGCCCAACATCTTGCGCCCGCGCTTCGTGCCGCTGGCGAACCTCACAGGAGAATTTCATGAATCAACCTGACGATTTGATCGCCACACTGGCAGATATCAATCCCGATTCCGAACTGGCCCATGCGCGCCAGACACGTCACGCCGCCACACAACATGCTCAGGGTAGCTACACCCTGTTGTTTAGCCAGGGTGATGAAGATTTTCCGCTGGCGGAGCGCCGTCTGCTGGCCGCTCAGGTTGCCGGCTGGCATGCACAACCCGGCCTGCAGGCGCACTACCAGCCACAGGAGAGTCTGGCCGGGAGTGTTCGGATCAACGCGGCACAGGCTTTTGCCCATCGCCTGACCTTTGAGCCGGTTACTGCTGCTCCCGCGCATCTGGAGGCTTTGAAACAGGCGGGCTGGAGCCTGCGCGGCATTGTCACACTGGCACAGCTGGTGGCGTTTGTCAGTTTTCAGAGCCGGTTGCTGGCGGGTCTGCGCAGCTTACAGGGCGATGAGGCGTCGGGTGAGGTTGCCCCGGTAGTCGCCGGTCACTGGCACGAGGCCTTACATACCGCCAGCGGCAAAACTGCCCTGACCGCGTTTACGCAACAGGAACTCGGCTGGGAGCCCTGGCTGCCGGCAAAACCGCTGTCGGAATTCAGCGAGGAAGAGCAGGCGACACTGGCAAAATTCGGTCACACCGACTCCGACTATTTTCGCCTGCTGGCGCGCAATCTGCCGTTGCTGGAGCAGCGCACCCTGACCGATAAAGGCATTTTTTTATACCGCAGGAGGGCTGCCACGCGCCGAGCGCGAACTGGCTGCCACCGTGGTAAGTAAGGTCAACGGCTGCATTTACTGCGCCTCAGTCCATGCACGTAAAGCCAGCCAGCTCTCAAAGCAGGATGAAGCGGTACAGAAGCTGCTGAATGTTGCACCCGGCGCGGTGTTATCTCACGGACACACCGCGCGCTGGCAGGCGATCATCGCATTCTCAGCAGCGCTGTCGCTGACCCCTGCCCAGCCGACACAGTCCCAGCTCTCTGTACTGCGTGAACAGGGTCTGGATACGCTCGCCCTGCTCGATCTGATTCAATCAACCGCCTTTTTTGCCTGGGCTAATCGCCTGATGCTGACGCTGGGCGAACCTTTTCTGCCGGAACAACAGGGATAATCATGACTTTGCCTTTAACCGACCAACTGGTGCAGTGGCGTCGCGAACTGCATCAGCATCCGGAACTTTCGAATCATGAATTTGCCACCACGGAACGTATTACCCGCTGGCTGGAGCAGGCCGGGATCCGGCTGTTGCCGCTGGGGCTGAAAACCGGCGTCGTGGCTGAAATCGGTCAAGGCGAACCCCTGATCGCCCTGCGCGCGGATATCGATGCATTACCGATTGAAGAAACCACCGAGCGCCCGTGGCGATCACAGCAGCCGGGCGTGATGCACGCCTGTGGTCACGACGTTCACAGCGCCGTGATGCTCGGCGTGGCGTTACGGCTGAAACAGCAGGAAGACACACTGCAAGGCCGGGTACGGATTCTGTTTCAGCCTGCTGAAGAGACCTTTAATGGCGCACGTCAGCTGATTGATGCCGGTGCGCTGGAAGGCGTTCAGGCGATATTCGGCCTGCACAACGCGCCCGACCTGCCGCTGGGCACACTGCGTAGCCGGGCGGGTGCGTTTTATGCCAACGTAGACCGCTTTGTTATCCGCATTGAGGGCAAAGGCGCCCATGCCGCACGACCGCAGGAGGGCATCGATTCGATTGTGATTGCCAGCCATATCGTAACGGCTCTGCAGACCCTGCCGAGCCGGGTGTTCAGCTCGCTGGAAACGGTGGTGCTGAGCGTGACGCGCTTTACCGCCGGTAATACCTGGAACGTGCTGCCACAAAGCGTTGAGCTGGAGGGCACCGTGCGCACCCACAACGGCGAAATTCGGGCCCAGATCCCGCACCGCATGCGATCCCTGATTCAGGGTATTGCCGCCGGGTTTGGTGCGACCGCCGAACTGGAGTGGACTGAAGGACCGCCGGCCCTGATTAACACGCCAGGCTGGGTGGATGTTGCGCTGGACGTTGCCCAACAGAGTGGCTATCTCGCGGAGCACGCTGAGTCGCCGCAGATGGGAGGAGAAGATTTTGCCTTCTATCTGCAGCAGGTGCCGGGGGCGTTTGTCAGCATCGGCAGTGCCAGCGAATTTGGTCTGCATCACGCCGCCTTCGATCCTGATGAAGCGTTGATTGGCCCGGCGGTGGACTACTTCACGCAGCTGGTGCCGCGCGCGTTGCAGATTGTGGCGGCGCAATGACGAAAAAAAGGAGTGCTGCTATGTCAGTTCAGGTTCCACAACCGATTCTTGATCATGCTGTGATTAACGTGGCCGACCAGCTCGACAGCGCCAGCGCGCGCTTCCGAAGGCTCGGCTTTCAGCTCACTGAACGGGGTCATCACTCTCTGGGATCGAGTAATCACCTGGCTATTTTTGGTGAGAACTACCTGGAACTGCTGGGCTATGAGACGGGCAAAGGGAGCCAGCGCGCCGATCTCTGGCAATCGCCGCTGGGATTGAGCGGTCTGGTGTGGAAAAGCAGCGATGCAGAGAGTGAGTTTCAGCATCTGCAACGGCAGGATCTGGATGGCGATCCGCCAGCGGCCTTTCACCGTCCGGTCACCCTGCCCGACGGTTCGGTGAGTGAAGCGCACTTTCGGACCGTACGGATTCGCCCTTCGCTGGTACCCAATGGCCGCAGCTTTTTTTGCCAGCATCTGACGCCCGAAGCGGTATGGCAGCCGGCATGGCAGCGTCACCCCAATGGCGTGCGTAATATCAGTGAGTTTGTGATTGTCGCGCAGGATCCGGCGCTTTCAGCGCTGGTCTATAGCCGCCTGTTTGGGGCCGCTAAAGTGCTCGCCTGTCCCGAAGGCGCTTTTGTCCTGCGCGCGGGTGCTGCCACGGTTCGTTTTGCTTCGGCAGACTATGCGCAGCAGCGATTTGGCCCGCTGCCGGAAGACTATGATGGCAGCGCCCGCATGGTCGCGCTGGGT
>NZ_JAEUWZ010000006.1:0-98374 GCF_016925765.1 Pantoea sp. 1B4
TCTTTAATCTCCGGCTTAGTGTCACTCATAACAGATAGTAAACCTCATAGCTTATTAGTGTCAGTCACCAGACGGATTGTTAAAACCCAATCCTGCAATGTCATTAAGTGCATAAGCTACAACGCCCCAGACAGGCAGTTCCTGACTTTCATCGAGCAAAGTAATGGTTTCATCGCCGCTTAGCTCCTGAAGGGCTGGAACAGGTTTTATAAGAAGCCTGCGCAGTACAAGCTCACCCTCAACCTCAGCGACAATGATGTGCCTGTGTTGTGGAGTAAGTGCACGATCAATGGCCAGAACTGAGCCCTGCAAAATTCCAGCTTCAGGATAACTACTGTCGCTACGCACAAGGAACGTTGAATGAGGAGATAGCGTGACCAGATCACCCAGATTCAGTCGCTGTTCTGCAAAGTTTTGTGCAGGATTCTGAAAAGCCATTTCAGCTCCAATATGCTTAAAATTAAGGGAGTTAGAAAATTTTTATCCACATATCCAGTTGATAGATCAATTCTTTTAGATCATATAGAGATCAAGTAGAGATCAATAGAGATCACCATCTCTATAACCGATTGATAGTTAAATAAAAAACATCACTTAAGGCGGTCACTTTCATAATTTTAGCGGTTACTTTCATAAGAAAAGCGTTTACTTTCATAAATTAGGCGGTTACTTTCATAATCCAAAAGCGGTTACTTTCATAAATCTGGGTGTTATTTACTCATTCGGTGTGGATAAATGGAAAAAATTCAGGAAAACAGTGAGATAGAAAGCCCTTTTTGCATCATTAAAAAAAGAGTCCAACACAAGTTATGAACTGACGCCAAACAGCAACAAATCTGTTCAGCCTGTCGCGCTACTTCGTCTCAGCGTATTCACACCTGTCGCACCCAAAGAAAAGGGTAAACGCGACTTCCTGATCGATGCTTCCGAAGAACTATCAAGTCTGGAAGTAGCAAGACAGGAAGGTTACACCGATATTAAAATCCAGGGGGCAAAGCTAAGCATGTCCACTGATTTTAAAACATGGATAGGCGTAATTTCTGCCTTTTCAAAGTATGGCTATAGCAGCGAAAAAATCACGTTACCTTTCTCTGAGTTCGCCCGAATGTGCGGTCTAAAACCCACGGATATCAACGGACGAGCCCGCGCACGCTTGCATGACTCTCTCTTTAATCTTTCCAGTGTAACTCTCTCATTTCGTGGTAAAAATTCAAAAAAATCCCTTGTGACCCATCTCGTTCAACGAGCAGTTCTTGACTATGAAACTGACCAGGTTGAAATTGTCGGAGATAGTAGTCTATGGGAACTTTATCGTTACGATCATAAGGTTTTGCTCGGCTTAAAAGCGCTTTCAGAACTGGCGAGGAAGGAAGCAGCGCAATCGCTCTATGTGTACCTGGAAAGTATGCCCGCAGGCCCTTTGTATATCTCAATGAAACGCTTTCGTGAGCGCCTTGCTCTTGAATCGCAGATAAAGGATCAGAATGCCATTATCAGGCGCGCCCTGGCTGACTTAGTCAGGATTGGTTATCTCGATGTCACTGAGTACAAAAAAGGCAGGGAAATCATGTTTGTTATCAATAGCCGTTCGCCAAAACTTCAGGCGATTGGACGAGCAGCCAAAAAATAGCGGTCACTTTCATAACGGCTGCTGCGCAGGGTAGGGTACTTTCATAAGGCCTCCTCGCAGAGTAGGGTACTTTCATAAATCAGTGCCGGTAAGGTAGGGTGCTTTCATAAGAAAGGCTCTACGGGACACAGTGTGCTCCACAAAAACCGCCCAAATGGTGTTTTGGAGAGCGAAAATTTATGAAAGTGACCGCCTTTGAGGTCTGCCTTATGAAAGTAACCGCTGTACTAGGATGAAAGTGAGATTACTTATGAAAGTAACCGCCTTTATCAAACTGACTGCATGAAAATGACGTTTACGATCCTCCCCAGCTCAGGGTATGAATCAACATAACTTGTATGGAGTGTTTAGTCGGAATGGAAACAGCTCAAATATACGTAACAGGTAGTGGTGACCCGCATACTCGACTTGGCTTCGCGCGCGTACTGATCGAACAGGGCTCCCGGAAAACGCCGTTCATCTTTAACTACGAAGACACTACTTATAAGCGCAGCCAGATTCAGGGCATGATTGATGCTGTGCTGCAGCTTCATTGCCCGCACCATGTAGTGTTCGTCAGCGCCTCACCACTGGCGTTAGAAAAGGCTGAGACTGGCGAAGGGCCTAACCGGGATCTTATCTACGAACTGTATCGCGTTCTGTCTGCTAAAGGCTGTACACACGCATTCGATTTTCGGGTAGGGAAAGCTAAAGAGATAAACAAATTGCTGTCTGATAACATCATCTAAGCCTATGCTCTTAGCTTCTTTTAAGCTGTACGCAGCTTTTGTCTTCACCATAAAATCTCAATGAGACTATGATAAATCCAATCTCTAAAATTATGCTAAAAGAGCTTATTTACATTAGCAGGCATAACTTCATTTCATGCAGGAATTCAAATGAATAGTAAAAAAGATTGAGCTTGATGCTGCCAAAGAAAAACTGTCGAAGTTGATTGAAGATTTAGACAAGGTAGAACGTGAATTCGATAAAGCGAATGAACATTCAGCACACTATATGGGAAATGATCAAACGATAGAAAAAGCCAGGGACGAAAAGGCAAGAAATGCTTACGAGCGTATGGCTGGAGTTAAGGAAGAGATAGCTAATCAAACTAAGCTGATTGAAACACTCGTAAATGCCTATTAAGCAATAGCTTTCGTGCGTCTTGAATAGCTGATTTAAAGCCAGCTACAGTTTTTACCAAAACATATCTTACTCATCCCCTGTGCATGCTAGCAGGGCTTTCCTGCCGTATCGAAACTAAAATCAGGGATCTAAATTGTTAAAGGCCGTGGGGCGGTAACCCACGGCCTTATCTACGTTTCCTCTATCTTCAGAAGAAGATACGGATCAGTTCCAGAAGCACGATAAGTGCTTTCAGAACCATGATTGCTTTATCAATCATGCGTTTCTCCAGTTTCCCGGAGGAGTAACACCGCGACGTACTCTTACACTGCCTGTGGTCGCGGCTCTCTCATTGTTAGATGTAGAGCGTTCTCCTCCTGCCAGAGCACTGAAACAGCACCACCTGTTTTTCAGCCAGGACTTACAAAACCTTCATACCCGTTGCAGGGCTTAAATCAGGAGGAGCGAAATACAGAGCTAACCTGCTGATTATACCGCGCCTCCTCTATCAATCCACTAAAACCGCTGAGTATGTCCAGTGCCTTCAAGTGCGTTGTAGTGCACTGTGCAACTGGCACAAGTTGCAATCTACTGCGCCAGGGATATAATTAAACACGTTAGATGTAGAGCGTTCTCCTCCGGTCAGAGCACCACCTCCGCACCGGAAAAGTAAAAAAAACCCGGCCTCACCAGTCGGGTTTTTTTTACGCCCGAAATCCGCTATTCCCATTTATTCAAAAGCCGTTAAGTAATCAACATGCAGTGTGTTAATGAGATTCTATTGACTATATGTGGTGATTGCAGATCTTAAATCGCAGCATTTTTGATCTGAAACAAGGACTCTTCACCCCGGTGTAAAATGTCGCATTTAACCTGGACGTTCTGATGCTGAGTATGGCGTTGCTTCAGATCTCCCCCTTCAGGTCGCCATCACTGACCCAATTACAAGCTAGGCTATGCGCCCGACTAGTCAAAAGGCAGCCTAAACGTACAAAAATTTTCGATATCCAAACTGCCCACTATTTTGGCTGGTAGGCCCCTAATGCCGCATAGCGGGATGGAGGCGCCAACTGTAGCCACATATTATCCCGCAGCTGAACGGCGCCGGTAGCGCGGCGCAGCCGCTTCCTGACGAATATATCGCGCAAATCCAACCATGCCCTGCTAGACGCCGTTGAAGCAGCGGCCTTTTAGGCGCACAGAAGCTAGACGGTCGCAGACGAAAGGAAGAACCCGCAGCACTACTTATAGCCACTCGAAAACTATAGTTACAACACCCATTAATCAGCCACTGCAGTTCCGGCCCTTTGGGCCGGGCGGCGGCGGCTGTTCAGTGGGGGCAACCGGGTTTCAGGTCCGGCTCAGGTCTGGCTGGAGAGGGGCACGTGTTATACGGTTCTGCCCGGAACGGGGTTAATAGTGCTACCATTGGGTGTTGTAACTAATGTGTTCTGCCCGCCGTCTGTCGGCGGGAGCTACCTCAGTCTTTTGATTCTGAGCGGCGCGGTCGCGTGCGGCCGCTGCAAGCGAAGGCATTAAACTTATCCACGCAAAATGCCGGTATGAAAACCTTATTAGTTATTTTGATTATTTCTTTCTGACGTAAGTCAGGACTATTTTGCGCGTAGCGCTGATTATGATTGCCTGTAACCTGCGGATATTAATTGCGGGTAACTGTGGTTAAAAAAAGCGGCACGCTGTTTTGCAGCCACGATTCGTGAATTTCCGAGGAAATGCCGGCGCAGAAAAGGGCGTTCAGTGCCCGGCACAAACGACTTTACCGCCAGTCAAGGCGGTTAAAAAGGTAGGTCGTGTCAGTGGACTATATCGGGTATTTCAGGGAGTACGGGCTCATAGTCGAGCCCCAGCTCCAGCTGTCGCAGACACTTCCAGACCAGGCGGTCAAAGTCTTCAGTCGGAAGATTGCGCCAGACGTGAGCCGGACGCGTGCGCAGCAGCTTGGCCATCGCGTTACGCCTGTCATCGAGCGGCAGTTTACTCAGGCGCTTGCGGCGCTTCTGCTTTGAAGCTTTTTCGCGACGGCTTATCAGCGTGGCCATGCGCATATTTTCATACCAGCGGCGGCGGGCGGCGCGTACTGAGGCGTGCGTGCCTGGATCAATGATGCCATCAGCCTCAGCAGCGAGACGCTCATTGCGCTCCGCGAGAAACTTATTCATATCGATGCCGCACAGCTGCCAGAACTGATCGGTCAGCACGATATGTCGCGGCATGCAGTAACCCGTCACCGGGTCCATTTCCAGATCTGGACGCTCTATCAGGCCGTAGCGCTCCCATTCTTCAAACAGGCGGGATATCCGGCTGGGTTCAACGCGAGTTTCCGGAATGACGTCGCCATTTTCATCTTTCGGGCTCAGCTCATCAGCCAGTTTGCTGCCGTTAAAGGTGACCACTGACGTGGCCAAATCTGCGCGCTGCACGCACAGCGGCCACATTGCGTCATACAGCGCCTGCTTTTCAGGCCGGAAATCACGTTTCCGGCCTGCAGCATCACGAAGGTGGACAAAATAGGGATGCCGGGACATGCGCTGGCGCAGCGTCATTTTGCCTGTGCGCTTGTCTTTGGCTACAAGCCGGCTCATGGCGTGCCCCATCTGACCGGGAAGACGTCTGTAATTTTTCGGTGCAAACCACTCCGGATTAGAGCATTTGCAGGCAGTGGAATGATCGCCACGGTGGCGTTTGTCAGGTCGTGATGATGTAGTGAAGGGTATCTGCTTAAACATGCCTGCCTGCGCTTATATTGCGCAGGCGGAGTAAGCCCAGAACGGATTGTCTTTTTCTGGCCATAAATCTATACTCCCTGCACAGGGCAATAATCCTGTGCAGAACGATACTGAAACCCCGTTAATCCTGTGGTCGCCAAACTCAAGGGATTAGCGGGGTTTTTACTTTTCTGATTTGGTCATACCGCCTCAGATCCCTGCCACCTTACGGCGTGGCCAGCCATAAATTCTTAACTGTCCGTAATCTATCACCTGATGAAGCGTTCAGCAATAAAGTGAACCCTTCACATCCTATTTTCTACGCCCGGTTTCGTTCTCGATAAGACGTTCAAGAACCTCTGCCTGCGTCAGGCCATCAGCTTCGCAGAGCTTTATCAGCGCCTGTTTAATCTCAGCTCTGATAAAGACTTTTATCTCTTTATGAGTTTCCCGTTTTCTGGCCTGGTAAGCTTTTGCTCGCTCATTGTCAGATGTGGGATTCTGCCGGCTGCGGGTGAGTTTCTTTGCGGGGGCTGATGTTACTGAATCACGGGGGCTCATGCTCGTACCCTGCTGCAAAATAAGACTTTCCGCAGAATACCATAAGCCAAATCAGTAATGCCCTTTCTTTGTGATACCTGAGCAGCAGCTGGCGAACTGACTGCTCCGGCGTTACGGACGATAAGCTGCGGCTGTCAGTACGGCAGTCGGTAGTCTGTTCCGGCGTCCCAGCGGGATTGCCAGTGCTGAAGATAACGATCGGCAAGTTCCGGCATACCTTCGATGACCAGCGCGTTTTCGCTGTTGTACCGGGCGCCCGCGCGGGTGTAGTTGACGCTGCCGGTTTCGACCGTGCGCCCGTCGGCAATGATAAATTTGTCGTGCAGGGCTGCATACCGGCCATTCAGTCGGACAGGAATGTCACGCGCCGTAAGCACGTTTATGGCCACCTGGCTTTTGCGATTCTGGTTCGCCTTTTCATCAAGCACCACGCGAACGTCAACGCCGCGCGCTTTTGCCCTGACCAGAGCAGTCGCCACATCAGGGGACGTGAAGCTGTAGCCGGCAAGCCGGATTTCGGCCTTGGCGCGGTCAATGACGCCGAGCACCAGTGCTTCAGCGCTGCCTTCCGGGGAAAAACCGACGCTGACGCCGGGCGCGCCGCTGGCGTGCCCGGCAGGCGACAGTAGCGTCAGACTGCTCAGGAGCAGTGGCACAAGAATGACTTTCATGAGGGTTCTCCGGGGGTCGTGAGCGTGCGGGATTTTCAATCCTGGACGCGAGGGACCGGCCAACCGCAGGGCGGCAGGCCGTTTGTTCAGTCTGCCTTGCCGGCAACCAGCACGTTCAGCAGGACCAGGTCGGAATACGCGTAACGCAGCAGCTGAAGGCCGGCAAAAAATACCGCCGTATTCAGAAAGGGCAGCAGCCACAGGCTCATATTGTGCATGGCCATACCCGCCAGCGGCGGCATGATAAGCGCGCTTATGCCTGTAGCCACAAACACGGCGGTAAGGTTTCGCCCGCGAGCAAAGCGTCCTTTTTCCCGTGTCACCAGCTGCGGATGCAGCAACAGGGTCACCGGCATCATGCCCGGGCGGGTTTTCATATCCCGGATGCGCGCTGTTTCGGCATCGCTCAGAATATGTGTGTCAGAAAAATCCTGAATGAACGCGTCTACTATGCTCTGCACAGCTTCACTGCAGCGAGGCTCTCCGCCCCCCTTTACTCCAGCGGCGAAGCAGTGCGCCTTTTGATCTGAACTCAGGCATCCAGGCCGCCAGCATCATCAGGGAAACGGCCACGGTGGTCGCAATCAGAAGTAATGTCATAGGGCTACTCCAGGGTTTTTTGAGGTTTATGGCCAAACTCCGGCTCAGGTTCACTGCGCTCGTGGCGCATTACATTGACTTCATCGTTCATCATTGCGGAGCGCTCCTCCCGCTCCGGCGACAGGTCGTAGTCGCGGTAATCAAATGCCTCCTCTTCCTGCAGCTCTTCAAGCGCCGCCGCCAGCGCCGCCTCGCGTTCACTTTCCCTGTCATCCGGGGCGCTTCGCGCGTCATCCTGCACGACAGGTTCCGGCTCTTTCTCCTCCTCTCCATGTGCGGCCCTGACAGCTTTCTCCAGCGCCTCGGCTTCACGGCGGTCCAGCTCCTCACCGCCCGATGTGGCCGTTGCTGCTTCTGCAGGAGCGCCTTTATCGCCTGAACGTTCACTGTGGTCAGCAGAGAGGACTACCGGACTGTCCGGGTTGTCCTTCATCAGCTGGAGCGCCTCCGCTACGTCCGCGGCTTCCAGCACCTTTCCGTGCTTTTCTCCGCGCTGCAGAACAATACGGCTGCCGTCCGCGGCCCCTTCATAGTGGGCGGCTGAAAAATTTACCTCCCCGCTTGAGGGCGACACCGGAACGTGCCAGTTTCCGCGCTGCCGGCCGTGCTCGTTAATGACCGGCCAGAGCATCTCCGGCGTTTTCCCCGCCATAAACCGTGCGTCCGCCGTCAGGTCCTGATCGACCCGGTCTGCCAGACGTGTACCGGACACCGGCAGGCTCTTATCCCACGCCTGTATTTCCCGACCTGCCCGTACGTCCTCCGCACGCATAAGCACGTCGTGCACCGTCTGTCGCCGGCCGCTTTTACTCTCCACCCGACTGGCCCACCCGGACATGTTGTCGAAGTAGGTCTGAACGTGCTCTTTTGCCCTGGAAAGCTGCACGTAGGTGCTGTCCAGTGCGGCCATCATCTTCCGTGCACCCTCCTCACCAAACAGGCCAATCAGGTACTTCACCGACGCGCCCTGTGAGCTGTAGGTCGTTACGGCATAGCCATAGTCCATGTGGCGGTCGGCGTACTGCCCGGCTGGATCGAAAGAGAGCTGGCGATCACCGGTATCGAGCGTGATTTTTCCGTCTTCCGTTACGCCGGTGACCACTCCCATGTCGCTGGCGCGCAGGTTGCGGTCACGGTCCGTTGCCGTCAGGCGGATTTTTTCGCCGGGGCTGATTTCCCGCTGCACTTCCTTAAATACGGCTACCTCCTCCTTGCGCAACTCGGCGGGTCGGATCCAGCGGTCTGCTGTACCGTCCAGCCCGGCCATACGCACCACGCCGCTCTCCGCGTCGGTTTCGCCGACCCGGTAATACTGCTCGCCCCGGCGTACCACGTTGCCTGCCTGCTCTTCCCAGAACGTCTGACGGCCCAGATCGGCGTTACTGTTATTCACGCGCACCAGCAGCGGCACCGTGACACCGTCACCCAGCGCGCCCTGATCCTGAAGTCGCGCGTGAACCGCGTCGTTTATAGCCTCGCGGTCGGCGTTCAGCTCCGCCACGATAAGCGTGTTGTCACGCGCCTCCGGCGTCCGGCCGGCGTAGTCGTCGGCAATCATGCCGGTCAGATCAGGTTTTTCGGCCTCCCCGCCTGCGCCTGCAGGCCCTGCCTGCGCCAGGCTCTTGCCGTCCATTGCGCTGCTCTCCGGAACGTATGCGCCCGGCTGGCGCGGCACGCTCTGCGGGCTGGTTTCCGCCGAGATGCGCACCGCCTCCCGTACGTTACCGGCGATGACAGCCTCTACGGCAGGCTTCAGCGCCGGGATCTGCCGGACGATTTCCTTCATCACCGCCACGTCGGCGGCGCTGCGCTCCAGCGCCAGCGCGAACGGTGCGCCGGACTCCAGCGACTTGAGCTGGTCCTGGTCACCGCTCAGCACCGCGCGGCCCCCTCCTTCGGCGATCACGTTCATCAGGGAGGCCATCTGGGCGTTGCCGTTCATGGAGGATTCGTCGATAACGAACACGGTGTTGCGAAAGTCGCGCGCCTGCCCGGCTGCCTGCCACTGGCTGCTCTCGCTGAGAAAGCTGGCAATGGTCTGCGCCGGAATACCCGCGCCGGACAGCTCACTGACCGCCCGGTGCGTGGGTGCAAGGCCGCGAATGTCCGGCGCGTCCTCTGCGGCGGCGAGCGCCGCCGCCACGGTGCGAAACTGCGTGGTTTTCCCCACCCCGGCGTAGCCCTGGATGGCGGTAAAGCGGTCGCGGGTGGTCAGGATGAGGTTGCCCGCTTCGCGCTGGCCCTCCGTCAGTCCCGCGGCCTTCTCCTCGCTCAGGCCGCCAGCCAGCAGCGGCTTAACGCTGTTTTTCCCTTCGGCGACGTGGCGCAGGATAGACACCTCGTTCTCAAAGTTCTCGCGGGAGATGTACTTCCCGGCCGCGCCCTGCTCCGCGCTGAGTTCGAGAATCTCGCCGCGCTGCACCAGCCGTGACAGCTCCTCCTCCGCGCGCGCCGGCGTGATGCTGCGGTCGGCGTTTATCACCCCGGCCAGCGCCCGGACGCCCGTGAACGTCACGTCGGTGCCGGTCGCTTTCTCGATGGCCAGCCTCATCGCGCGCTCCGGCTGGGACATCTTCCGGGACTCAAGCTCGCGCAGCGCGTCGGTCAGGTCACTTTCGCCCGATAGCGACTTAATGCCCTTCGTTACGCTGACAACCGGCCGGTTTTCCTCAAGCCGGCGGCCGATAGTCGCCTCATCCAGCGGGGTGAATGCGATCACGTCTGAGCCGCTGCGGCGCAGCATGTTCACGGTCGCGTCATTTACCTCCTTGCCTGCCAGCACCGCCACCACGCTTCCCTCTGTGCGTCGGGTGGAGCCAAAAGATTCGGCGTAGGCGTAGTCCGCGTAGAGCGGCGCGTTACGGTCGAGCTTCACGCGATCGCCCTTTGAGTTTTCCATCGTGATGGTGTCTTTAAAAAGCCAGCGCCCTTCCTTCACGCCGGTGACGATCAGCCGCTCGCCACTGCTGGCGCGGCTGCCGATATCGGCCGTTGCGCGCAGCTGCTCGCCCTCGCGCAGCTCCAGCTTTTTCTCCCGGTAAAGCCGGTAATGGCTGTCGATGCTGCTGATGCTCACCCCCTGCGTCTGGCCCTTTTCATCTTTCAGGGTCAGCAGGTTGTGACGCTCGCTGACCCCCGTGATGGTGAACACTGACTTCTGACCCTGCCCCTCGTGCTGCTCCAGCACCATGCCTGCGCGGTACACGCTGCGGTCGTTGCGGTTGCTCGCGTCCAGCCACACCCGCACCCGCACCGTGGCCTCGCCCAGCACCCGCCCGAGCTGTCCCTCTTCGGTCAGGACCTCACGGGCCCGGGACGTGAGCTGGTCGCGTGTGCGCGCGTTGCCCGCCTGCAGCGACACAACCCGTCCCTGCGCCTTTTCATGTGCGAAGTAGCGCGCCGCCACACTGAGCCGGTCTTCAACGGTGTCCTTCTGCACCATCGTCACGCGCACGTTCTCGGTCTTAGGCGTGGCGGTGAACTGCTTCACCCCCGCACTGCTCAGCACCTCGGAGGCAAAGCCCGCCGTACGCCGCGCATGCGTGTCAGTAACCAGCGTGGTGCTATCGTGCTGCGCCGCCGTCTTCAGCACGTCGTGCATACCGGAGGTGTTAAAGCGCTCGGACTCAGCAATCAGGACCAGCGGTCGCGCCGGCAATTCGGCCGCAGTCATCTCTTCGGCAGTCATGAGCGTTACCCCGGGCCTGTCCCCGAAGGTGGCCAGCTGGCGCTTGCGCGCGGCTCCGTCGGCCGCCACAACAACAAGCGGCCTCCCGCTCTCTTTGGCCATCCCCATGATGCTGCTGTTGAGATCGCTGACGAACTGCGTGCCCCCCGCGTACATCGATGAGCGACACTGCCCGGTCCGCGTCGGCCACCTGGGCCAGCACGCCCTTTTCACCGGCTGGCGCCACAAGCCCTCCGCGCTTCTCCGCGAGCCCGGCAGCCAGCTGCGCCAGCCGCGCTTCATCCCGGACGTGGGCTGCGGTGGTGAACAGCGTCTGGTTCTTGTCCACGGCAATCAGCTGGCCGCGCCCGATGGCATTATCGACGGCGCTGCGGGTCTGCCCGTAAACACCCGGGGCGACCGGGATGTGGTTGAGCACGCTGGTCATCACGTCGTCGTAGGTGACGCGCACGCTTTTAGACGACAGCCGCTCGATAGCCTCGCGCACTGCGCCCTCCAGCACCGGCGGCGTGGCGGCTTTTTTTCCTGACCGGCGCTTTCGGCTTCACGCTGCTGACGCCGCTCCGCCAGCTCTTCCCTGAACGTCTGCGCATCAAACCCGGTATCCTTCAGCACCGACTGCCAATGCTCACGCAGGGTTTCGGGGTCTTCAAAGTGCTTGGCCTGTCGGGAATCCAGCGCGGCCATGCTCTTCTGCTTCGCCGTCGCGTTTTCGCCGACCCGATCGAGTATGTCCTGGCGACGCGAGGAAAAAGGCTTCACCGGCACACCGGTGATATCCCACTCCCCGCGCGGCCCTGTGTCTTCCGTCTGGTAGCCCGCCGGTTCAATGATGGAGCGGTAATGGCCGCGATAGAGAGCACCGATGCTGACCTGCTCGTTCCACACCACGTCCGTAAAACCCTGTTTGCCGTTGATGTCAGTGGAAAGGGTTTTCCAGCCGTTTTCTGACAGCGTAGCGTTGGCGACAACGGCGTGCGTGTGCATCTGAGGTTCAAGATTGCGGCTGGTATCGTGCATGAAGGTTGCGATCACCAGGTTGCCGGTTTTCTCCATTTCAGTGATGCCGTCGGTCATGGTGCGCGTGGTCGCCAGCTTTTCCACCTCGTCCAGCGTGCGTCGTACCGCCTCTTTATGGGCGTCCACCAGGAAGGTGTCGCCAGTCACGAGTGCGAGCACAGACGCGCTTTTAGGGGCGGAGAAGGTCAGGTCATAGCCCGGGCGGTGTTTGTTGACACCACCTTCCATGCGACGCATGTCGGTGCCGTCCGGCAGCTGGCCTTCCAGCACTGCCACGAAGGTATCGCGGTTAACCGGGCCCTCAAGGCCCAGATTTTCTGCGCCTGTGCCGTACCACTCCGTGGACTGCTCCCCGAGGAAGTAATAATTATCTTCATTGGTGTAGTAAGCGCCGGCTTTGCCGGCGTTTTTGACTGAAGAGACTGACAGCATGATGTACCTCAGAAACGATCGTCAGGGTCGAAGTCGCGATGTTTAACAATGTCCACCTGCTGCAGAGAATTCTCCGCTGCGGGCTGTGTGGGAGGAGGCGCGGCGGCTGGCGCTGGTGCTGGTGCTGCAGGAACGGCTGGATTTGCGGGTGGCGGTAGTGCTGTTACGCGTCCGCCGGCCTCATCCGGCGCTGACTGTGCTGACGAACCTGATGCCGTTTCGACGGGTGCCGTCGCACCTGCTGCCGATGCCGCTGTGTTTTCCGCACCCGCAGTATCCCCGGCGTTGCCGGCATTCTGCTCATCTGCAGGCGTTTCCGCTTCAGTCGCATCACCAAACAGCCGCCCGACAATCTGGCCTGCCTGGTTGTCGCTGGCTTCGCCCGCCAGCGTCGCCTCGATATCCGGATCAAACACGTCTTCGACGTCCCGGGGGGATGCGGCCTTCCGCGATTTCCCTGTAGGGCTTCCAGGGCAGCTTCATACGAACAACCGGCCATTCACCTGGCAGGGTGATGTAGCACTCCAGGTCATTGAGGCTTTGAACGTCGGAATAGCTGACCAGGAACTCGTTAATCTCATCTTTGGAGAACTGCACGCCGTCGCGGATGATGTCGATGCCGTAGCTGTACTGGTCCTTGAACTTCTTATGGCGCTGTTCGCCGATTTCCTTCTGTACCCAGTCCGCAATTGAGCCGCTGGGCGCGCGGTAGAAGACGCGGGTGTTCAGCAGGTCCCAGATGGATTTAGCCGAGTTGGTTCCGTATGTTTCTTCCAGCTGCGGGAAGTTCTGCAGGCCGGCAACGGTACAGCCACCGAACTTACGGCCCTCGGCGCAGAACTCCGGCAGAATGGGCAGCTTGTGCAGGGACGGCAGCTCGTCCAGGAAGATCCAGATGCGACGGTTGCGGTCGGCCTTCAGGCCGAGAATCCCGGACATGGTCATGTAGAGCCACGCGCTCAGAAGCGGCTTCAGCGCATTGTGGTTCTGGCCGTCGCTGGAAATAAAAATCCACGGGTTATCACCGCTCGCATCCTCGGTATGCAGCCAGTCGCGAATGTTGAACGGGCGTCGGCCCTGTTCATCCAGTCCCTGCAGGTAGCGCAGTGAGCGAACGTAGGTGGTGAGAATGGTGCGGATGGTCATCGCGGTTTTCTCGATACTGCCGTCAACCAGGTTAGCCGCGTCCGTACCCTCAAGAAACTGGCGAAGGTCCGCCAGGCTGATGGACATGAGTTTTTTCAGCAGCTCACCGATGCTGCGGTTCTTTTCGCGGGCCATGCGCCGCGCGGTGGCCACAAACAGCGAACGGGCTGAGAGGACCCAGAACGGATCGCTGCTGCCGCTGCTGTCGGGCAACAGCGAGGTGGCGAAGTTTTCAAAGTCACCCACCGTCCGGCACTCTTCCCACAGGTCCCAGAACGGACAGCGCACGTCAAATGGATTGAGGATCTTGTCTTTATCCTGACGGAAAAAGGTCGGGATAAAGTTGTTACCTTTGTCATAGAGAATGACGCGATCACCGCGCTCGCGCAGTTGGCGCAGCAGATCGTTCAGTGCTGTACTCTTACCTGACCCGACGGTGCCGTGAAAGCCAAAGTTCTGCATCTCTGAGTCTTTGACGATATGCAAACCGCAGATGCTGAGCGGCGACATCACGCCAGCCTTTTTGAGAAGGCGGTTTACGACAGCAGGGCTTGTCGCAAGAATGCGACCGCCAGTAAGCTCGCTCTCACGCTGTTTCGCACCTTTGTTGCCAAGGAACCAGGTAATAGCGAGGATGGATGCAACAAAGCAGAACGTTGCAATCCCCCCACCCGTAAAACGCGGCGTCTTTAACGCTCTCACCCATCTGCACAAAGTACGGATCATTCATCACCTGCTGAGCAGTGTGTTTGAACGCTACCACTTCACCGTCCGGCCGCTGGAAATGAAAGGTCCAGCCGCTTTTAGAATTACCGCCAGAGAATTTCGACAGTGGCATGACAAACCACTTAACCAGCCAGTAGGCGCTGCCGTGAATGAACTCCTGCATCGTAAGGCGCAGCAGCATCCAACTGAAAAATACCAGTGCAGAAAACAGCACGACCCAGTAGGAGGCGATATTCATGATCTGCACAAACATGCCGATCATGTATTTCATCACCTGGCCGCCCTGGGTAAAGTCGCGGGCGTTGAGGCTCATTGAAAGTCCTTTATGTGGAAACAGAGACAGGCGCGCAGGGCTGCGGGCAGGCGAAAGCCAGGCAGAAAGCTGCGCGGGGTTTACTTACGGTGCGAACGTGCCCGGATGGGCTGACGTGATGTTCCGCCTCCTCCGCCAGACGCAGGGCGCGTCAGGCTGTGCGGCGGGCGGTCTCAGCTGACTGAAACCTGAAACAATGGCTGATTAATCTGGTCTTCAACAAACTGCTGATCGGCGTCACTCAGCGCGCTAAAACGCGTGGAAAATCTTCGGATGTAGTTCATCAGGTTGGTCGTGTTGGTGAAAAACACCGGACACACCGTGCGAACTTCCTGCAGAACGGGCTGAATGATCGAAGTAAACGCATCGAGCTTTCCGATCTCTTTCAGGTCGTTTTCAATAAGCTCCTCATGCTCCGTCAGTGGGCAAACGGTTACGCCCGGGAAGGGATACAGGACGCGCAGCGTGTCCGAACATTCCCGTACTTTGCAGTCAAACGCGTCTTCCAGTGCCGGTAACCGGTTATTGCTACGCACAGGAGAAAGCAGGCGTTCAGGCTCTACGGTAGCGGCGGTATAGTATTCGGTCTGCTGTCGGATAATCCCGGCCGGATCGGCACGACGCCAGATAGCCGGTTCGCGTGCGGACGGCCTGTCGCCAGCGTTCACGGTCAGGCGGGGCTGACAGGATGCCGGTATCCAGTTTCTGGCCTCAGCCGGGGTTTTATCCCGGAAGGGGGGTGTTGAAAACGCCGCTCCACAAGTGAATAACGTCCGTTACTGCATCGTCATCGCCGACGATGTGCATATGCACGCGGTGCACGGACACCTCACCCTGAACGGCCCAGCGGGTTATCACGGTTATGTCCGTCACGTCAGTGTCCGTATTCAGCAGAATACCGTGAATAGCTTTGCGTCCTTTTTTTACGGCAGACGTAATGCAGGCGTTTATTAGGTGACGGGAATCGGACGGTAATATCTCTTTCAGCATGAAGGTGCAGACCTAATTCAGGGATTTCGACATCAATTAAGTTAACAGAGATATTGGAGTAATTTAAAAAGAAAGAAGGTGTTAAGTGTATTAGCATTTTTTCCTCTAAATATTCTGATTAAGAGAGAGATGCAAAAGCTCTCGCCTGAATTTAATCAGGCGAGAACACTTTATTAGAAAAGTTGTTTTACGCTTTATTTCTTACAGCTTTCACAGCTCCAATAATGGAAGAAACCTGATAGCGTGATATATCCATATTGAAGACAATGAAGATCAGGAACGTAGCAACAAAGTTACCGATTACAAGAGGTAGTATGCTCCACTCAGTAAGGACTCCTGCAAGCCCGCATGTAACCAAGGCTACGAACCAAACCACCCCATACGCTCTGACTTTTCCTGATATTAATTTTGTTAGCTCTAAACTTTTTAACTTGTCAGATCTAATCATGTTGAACAGGCTTGCATATGATGCAGTAAATGAAAAAATCACAAGCCAGTGGAAGATACCGAAAGCTACAAAAAACAGCCATAATCCAACATTCTTTGGTTGAGGTAGCGAAAAATAACTTAATACACCGAGAACACAATATGCAATGAAGTGATATTTAACCTTACTGAACATCCCAAAAAAACTAGGCACCTCTCTATCAGACGAACCTATTGAGTCTATTATTTCTTTGGAGTCCTTTTCAATTTGTGCATATGTCATCATATTAACTACTCCTTACCATCCCCTTTGTAATCTTTATGGGTGTGATTCTTAAAAGGGTTCACTAATAAGTCGTCTTGTTGCTTATCAGCAGCCCGCTTATCATCCGCAAAGTTATTCGCGCTCGACGTATACTCTCCCATACGTGACGCTATACCGCTATCTGTTTCACCTTTAGCTTTTTCAATAGTAGCATTTGCGTCGCTGGCTTTATTGTTAACTACAGCCTGCTGTTCCTCAACATCATTGATAACGCCAGTGCGTATGTTATTTCTGGCTACACCTGCATCAATGTTCTGATTTGCACTATCGTATGCTCCTCCGAACTGAGCGCCTGCTGTATTCGCCGGTGCGCCCATACCTTCACCCGTGCTTCCTGAGTTGCGCGCATAGTCTCCGTCAATACGGCCCCGCAGCTTCTCTGCAAAGAACTCCTGCACCAGACCGTCGCGCTGCTTCTGAACGCCTTCATCGGACGTGTTAGTAAGGATAGTTTCGGCATTCCCCGGAGAACGCTTCTGAGCCCACTCCACAAACTGCTGCGTGTAGTTGTCACGTGCGCCTGCGCTGAGCGTTTCAGTCTCAGAGGCCATTTTCTGCAATTCATGCGTATGCGACTGACTGGCCGTGTACTGCGCATATTTGCTATCAGAGGTGGTGATGCCAGAAGAGATCTGGTTCATCAGGCCGGTCGCATTGTTATCAACGTGCTGTCCATTGTAGGTCGTGCTGTAATTACGCAGCACATCCATACCCTGGCTGAAGTCCTGCGACTCGCGAGCGGAGATAGTTTGCGAATTATCATTTCCACTTTGTCCTCCCTCAGAAGTTTGAGATGTTGAACCAGTTCTCCCTGTCAATTCTGTACCGCCATGAACATCCCCTTTGACCGAAGCACCTGTAACCCACTCTCCTGCTTTGCCCCAGAGTGATTTACTTGAATCAATACCCGCCTGTGTTCGTGCTCCAGTATTCACTGATGCGCTCCGGGATTTATCTTCAAGCTCCGAGTACGCCTCATTCAGGCTGATGTGGTTGCGGGTCGCATAATCCTGCGCCACGTTCTGCATTTTGTTTACGCGCTCCGCATCAGTGATGCTCATGCCGGTTGAAGCCGACAGCGTTTTCGAGTCGCTATTGCCAAACTGCTCATGGAACTGCTTAAGCTGCGAGCCCGTTTCCTGCACCGAGTGGTTGTAGCCCTGCGCCGCCATCTCGGTCTGCGCCATACTGTCGCGAACTGAGCGCTGCGCCGCGCTCGCCAGATTGCGGTCAAGATGTAGATCAACCGGCAGGCGGCTGGTTGCGCCGGACGCGTCATACACCGTCTGCCCGTCCTGCGTCATGGTTCGCATGGCACCATTGCCAAGCTGCATCGTAGTCATCCCCTCGCGGTAGGCACGGTTCAGGTCCGTTTTGTGCCCGTTGATATTATCCATCTGCACGTTACCCACGCTCACATTCCCCGATGCCACCGCACCGGAGTCTGCCGCCGACGCGCTGCTGAGCGCGCTGCCCAGGCTGGAGCTCAGGCTTGCAAAACTCTGGCCCAGCCCGGTGAACAGGCGGAACGCAAGGAACGGAATAGACAGCATCAGCCATCCGGCGATGCCCGCCGTGGTGGTGCTGGTTTCCATCAGGCGGTTCATGTTGGAGAGCGTCGGCCCCGTGGCGTGAAAGCTGCTCTGCGTGCTGTAGTTCACCGCAAAGTTAAAAATGGCGAACATCACTGGCCACAGCATCAGGCTGCCCATAAAGTTCAGATAGCTCTTGATGACGGACCAGGCAATTTCCCGCACATAGAGCGCCAGCACCATCACCGGGAAGATGCAGATGCAGAACAGCAGCAGCACCGTGTGCAGCTGTGGCAGCACCTCCGTCGCAATGGTGTAGCTGACCGCGTGCGACAGGCGCAGCTTCATCAGAGACTGCTCGGACGCGATGTCCACCATTGAGGCGGTGTCGCCCATACCCTTCACGTAGCTGTTCAGCCCGCGACGCAGGCCCGCCACGGCAATGTTCTGCATCATGATCGCCTGCGCTGACTTACTGCTGCCGAGAAAGTATTCATAGGACCCCGCCAGCTGTTCGGCGTATACCGTCTGCGGTGCGTTATTGCCCGGCAGCATGCGGGCCGCATGGGCCATGAACGTGCTGCCGGTGTTGTTACTCTCCGCCGTTAGCAGAGTTTTCAGGCGTGGTGCCGCGTCCCGGCAGACCATAAACGTAGTGCCGTTAGCGTCGCGCCAGTAGATAGCGCGCAGCGGGCTCGGGTTGCCGAAGATCTGCGCCTGCACGTCCTCGGACTCCATCACGTCCTGCATGCTGTACTTGTGGTTCAGCATGATGTCCGGGACCACGCAATTTTTCGCATACTCACCCATGTTATAAGCCAGCACCGGGTTGCGGCTGTCGATGGTGAAGCTGTCCTGCATCAGCTTACTCGCGAAGAGCATGCCGGTTTTTGTGTAGGAGCGCTCGTCCGGGAAGTGAAAGATGTCTTCATAGGTGGTCGTGAGCGTGTAGCCCACACCGGTAGCCAGATAGAGCGGCAGAGCAAGCCCCGCCGGCACGTTATCGACGCGCCCGATAGTGTCCGGGGCGGTCAGGTCGTTGACCACCACCGTGACCTTTGGTGTCAGCAGCAGCGCGGTGACCAGCACGAACGTCATTCCCCAGCCAAACATCGCGCCCAGACTGTGCGTGCGCAGGTAGGTCATCACGCAGAAGGCAATGCCCAGCATCTCCGCCACCCAGATTGTGCTTTTCCAGCCACCGTTTTCCATCACCGTGGCGACCGCGTTGAGGCCCATTGTGATCATGCCACCGGAGCTGA
Source organism: Pantoea sp. 1B4 (assembly GCF_016925765.1). Taxonomy (NCBI): domain Bacteria; kingdom Pseudomonadati; phylum Pseudomonadota; class Gammaproteobacteria; order Enterobacterales; family Erwiniaceae; genus Pantoea; species Pantoea sp. 1B4. Next base: position 19,156 of record NZ_JAEUWZ010000006.1, read on the forward strand.
CCACCCATATATCAAGCGCCATGCTTACCCCCCGAACTGATAGTTCGACAGCACGCTGTCGGAAACGGATGACGAGAGCTGCTGGCGCGTTTCTGACAGGCTGCGGTCATACTCGGCCAGCCCGTTCTGCTGAACCTGGATGCGCGCGACGCGCTGGCTCAGCTCATTGCGCACCTGACGCAGGTTCTCGCGAAAGTGCTTGTTCTCTTCTTCGGTATCGAGCGTACCTGCTGCCCCGCTCGCGGCTACGTCGATCAGGCCGTTGATGTAGGACATCACCATATCGGCTGCGATGTACTCTGCCAGGCTGCTGACCACACTCTGATCCATGCCCACCGACGCGGAGTCGATGGTGTAGCGCAGGATGCGCACGCGGGTGCTGCTGATAAGCGCCTTTTCGTTATCGTTAAGCGCTGTGTCGGTGCGGCTCTTGTCGAAGATGTCGTTGAGCATGTCGCGTACCCGGCCGGTCATGCCCTCATCTTCTGAGAGCGTGAGCTCCGCGATCGTGGGCGACAGGCAGGTTGTGTTGTCGTTGCAGCGGTAGATTTTCTCGGTGCCTCCGTTCAGTAGCGTATTGAACATCGACTCGCTGCCTCCGCGCGGCTGCAGGAACGTCGGGTTGCCATTTGCGTCATAAATCACCGTACCGACCATCGACATAATGAACTCCTTCAGCGCGCGATCGTTGCTGAAAAACTGGTTGAGCTTCGTGAACGTGTCCCAGGTCAGGTTGCGGTTACGCGGGATGCGCTTTTTCTCTTCGTCGGTCGCCTTATCGAACACGCTGTTAGTTTCTCCGCCGACGCCGCAGCCCTGGCGGGAGGCAGCCCAGTCTGAGAACACATCGTGCTTGGTGCCAAGGTCCTGGCAAATCTGGGAACTCGCTGCCTGTGTTTTTGGCCACAGTCCGCCGACGATGGACTGCGCCGCCTGACAGGTGGAAATATTCATGTTGTTGGTATCCGCCGCGAGCTTCTGCAGGTAGTCCTTAACCGCCTTACACTGCGGGCAGATGGTTTCCAGCCCGAGGTCAAAGGCGTAGCCGGCGGCGTTGCTCAGGATCTGCTTACCCATGATTTTGATGCTGTCGCTGTTAATGAAGCTGAACGAGCCGAGATAAGCGTCGATGCCGCCGCAGCCCGACTTAATGTCCGGGAGCGTGACCGAGATCAGCTGGATGTTGCGCACCGGCGTGCGGATAAACAGGTTTCCGCCTGTGAGGTAGCCCGCTGACTGGCCCTGCCAGGCGGCCGCCTGCGTGTAATTTCCGCCGCCACCGCCCATGTCGTTAAAGAATTTGTTGATGTCGTTCTGCACGTCCGCGATCGCCGCAGCGGAGAACAGCAGGCCAGCGGCCACGCCTGCACTTAACACAAATTTAGTCATCACAGCACCCCCCAGACGCACGGCCAGCGCGAACGATTCATCCAGGCGCTGCCTCAGCGCCTCCTCACTCATTTCCCCCTGCGACAGCGGGATGGTTACCAGCGACTGCGTGTTGATAATGAAGTCGGTGGGCGTCGCCTGCGGCAGCTCCGCGAAGAAGTCTTTCAGGATGCCGTCATTCACCGGCATGACCTTCGGAAACACCGCATCGCCCTTGCCGTCAAAGCTGTAAACGAATACACCGATGCCGGTCTGCTCGGACACCGACTTAAGAGTCGGATTGAAGCGGTGGCAGTACGGGCAGTCAGAGCGAACAAAGTGCACGATCTGCCAGTGGCCCACGTCCACGCGGCGGCCGTCGCTCAGGTGATACCAGACCGGCTTTGCAGGCGCAGGTTGCGCGTCAGCAGCAGGCGCGCTTTTCGCTGACCGGTTTTCCGGCTGCGCGGGTGCGTCTGCACCTTCTTTCGCCTGCTCCAGGCGGGCAATGTCATCAATCGTGCTGGCCGTGGCCAGCACCGGCGTAAGCATCAGCAATACGGCAAAGAGTTTTGACATCATGGATTAATCCTCGGGCTGGAAGTCGGTAACGATGTTGAGCATGCGGCGCGCCAGGTCGTCCTGTGTGATAAAGCCGTAGGCCAGCGGCTGATATTTCTTCGTGCGAGGCTCAACCAGGTAAATGGCCGGGAAGTGTTCGATTTTCATTTTCTCTGCCTGCCCGGCGTTCTGCCGGGTGTCTGGCAGGTCCGGGCTGGCGCGTCCGTCCACCGTTACAGGGATAACGGTCAGGCCGTACTGCTCGCTGAACTCCTTCACTACCCCGCCGAGACGGTTATCCAGTGGCTCGTTACCGCGATAAAAGAAGAAAACGCCGTAGCGCTGGTTAACGTAGCGGATGGCGGCCTGCTGCTTCTGCCGCTGCTCGGTGTACTGGATGTTGGCGGTGCCGTTGTAAAATGGATGTTTCAGGCTGTAGTCCAGCTCCGGGTTATCCAGCAGCACTTTCTCCCAGCGCGATGCAAACATGCTCGCCTGATTGACCATCCAGTCCTGCACGATTTTGTAGCGCCGGATGTTTTCGGTAGAGGGGTGCAGCATCGCCTCATTCATCAGGTTGTCGCGAAACGCCTGCAGGCGTTTCATCTTCTGCGTGGGCGTCTCCTGCGGCGCGGCAGGTGGTGGTGCAGGCTGCTCTTCCTCATCCTTTTTTTACCGGTTCGTTGTACCAGTACCAGCCGACCGCCGGATCGTAGTTGTAGCCATCGGGCTTTGTTTCCTCTGCCGCGTGCAACGGCGATACTGCAAGCAGCAGCGTGAGGCTGATGAGTTTTCTCACGTCAGTCTCCTGATTTAAGGCTGTTCTGGATGTCGGATGTGATGCGCTGGTTAAGCGCGTCCTGATCGGGCAGCTTAATGTTGCTGTTCAGGTCGTCGTAAAAGTCGCTGAAGTCGATATGATCGAACTTAATGCCCTGCAGCTCAGCCACCCTTATTCCCCGGCAGTCCGGGTTGCTGCCCGAGCCGAAGCTGATGCCCAGCTGATCCCGGCGTCCCTGCTCCTGCACGATGCGGGCGAGCTTGCTGTCGAAGACGCAGTAGCCCTCTTTTTGCTGCAGGCAGACTCCGAGCACTTTCTTCGAGCAGTAAGAGCCGACCTTCACGACAAGCTTCTTCTCCTTGCCGGTGCCGATTTCCTTTTCCTCGGTGTTGCACTGCGCAAGTCCGGCATCCTGACCCCAGCCGCCGCTTTTACAGCAGTTGCTGAAGCCGGCCGCACTCTTGCGGCACGCCATCGCCTTGCCGGTAAACGCCGTGACCGAGTCCGGGTCCATGCCCGCGAAATCTTTTCCCGCAGCGGCGAGTGCCGCCAGCTGTGATACCGCAGCCTCAAAGTTCTGATTCTGTCCCGCCTGCATCGCCGAGCAGCTGCCGTCTGAGCAGTAAAACTCTGAGCCGCAGATATAGCCGGTGCTCTTAACGGTGTGCGCACACTGGTAGGTCAGCTTGCTGTAGACGCAGAGGTTGCCGATTTTCTGGGTGCAGGTACGGGTGCCTTCACTGCAGTTTGGATTGTCGATATAGGCCTGGCAGGTATTGGTGTCGTCTTCGAAAACATTCCACTGTGTGGTGTAACCCCAGCAGTCGCTGTAAAGGCTGTAGGCCTTGCCGCCCACCGTGACAGAACGTGTGCCGCCCGGATCGCTGCAGACCTCACTCATCTTCACCGCGTCGCCCATGTCTGCCGGGCAGCTGTCCGTCCACTGAATCCCGGCACTGACCGTATCCCGGACCGCCTCCATCGGAAGGGTGATGCGGACAATCATTTGTCCGCTGGCTAACTGCTTCATGAAATTATCGGCGGCCTGATCGTTGTGGCCATCGCTGTTATTGCGTACCAGAAGGCTGATGATCTGCCCCTGCTTTACTTCCTGCGTGGCTATGCTGAATGCGCCGGAGTAGTTTATTTTGGTCCTGAAATTTTGCCCGAGCACCTGAATGGAGTAATCCAGGCGACCACCGTGATAACCGGGGGGGCGGACGGATAGAGAAACTCCCACGTTCCGCTGCTGATGGTGCCATCCTGCGGCACTGTGATGTCGTACTGAATCCAGTAGTTATCGATGCGCCTTCCGCTGACATCACCCGCATTCAGTACCAGCTGAGTGTTAAAGGTTTCACGTGACCCGGTCGTCACAATTGTGGCCTTACGCGTACATGACTGTGAGAGTGGGGATGCCATCTCACAACTGTGCGTCGTGTAGGTGGTTTTGTTCAGCTCCTGCGCCACGCACTGATTGCCGTTCACCCCGGTAATCGCATTCGCATTTTCCCGGATCTCATCGCTGTGTTTCATCATGTCCGAGTCGTAGCTGAGCTTGTCCGCCGGGTTGTTCACATAGGATTCCCGGGCCGTCTGCCCGAGTTCCGACTGGCTCAGCTCTGTCTGCCCCTTTACGTCGATGTTTGTTGACGTCTGCGTCGGGTCGCCGTAGTAGTCGCGCTGCGGCGCGTCAGAGGTGTAGTTGTCAAAATAACTGTTCGGGTCGGCGCTGGTTGTGCCGTTAGCCGACTTCGCGGCGTTAATGCCTTCCTGGTTTGAGGCATCCATTGACGCCGCCAGTGCACCCGCTGAAGCGCAGGTCAGCAGCAGGCCCAGCAGCTTGATGCGGGTTGCTTTTTTCATCGGGAGTTCCGGTCAGAGTAAGAGAAGGGCCCGCCGCAGCGGGCAGTGGTCAGGGCCTGTTGCGGCAGTCGCCGCGCTGGCTAATCATGTCCAGCGCCTGGTTCAGCGCCACGTTGCCATACACGATGTCGAAGTGGTCACCACACTTTTTAACCAGCGCCGGCACCTGCTTCACGCTGTAGCGGTCAAAGCGCACCGGGTCTATCTGCACGCCGCGCACCTTATAGGTGGTGACCATGTACATCATGTACTTCGCGGTCTGCTCCATGCTGTCGCCAACCAGCCCCCCGGAAGTACATCGGAATGTTCCGCGCTTCCGCCGCTTTCATCAGAATGGCCATCTCTTTTTCCGGCACCGAGGCGGACAGGAAATAGGCCGTCTCGTTTTCCGTACTGCTGACCTGCGTGCCTTTCGGCGCGTCTTCCGCCTGCGCTGACAGTGCGTTCATCAGCCCGGCGGCAAGCCACAGCGTGTTGCGTGTTTTCCTCATATTTCCTCACTTAAAGCACGACACAGTTGCGCTTTTTCCAGATGAGATAGCCGTAGTTCTTTTTGCTGTTCGGCATTTCTTTGCCGGTCTGCCACAGCATCACGTTGCGCCCCAGCGGATGACACGACGCTACGTCCGGTATGGTGTTCACCATCTGATAGCGGTAGCGGCTTTTCGGCAGGATGACGGACGGATATTCGTAACAGACGGCGGTGTTATACGGCACGGTATCGAGGATCAGCCCTTCGCGGTGCAGCTTGAAGTCCATGCGCTCAGAGAGCAGCACCGAACTGTTCAGACCGCTCGACTCGTTCACGATGTTGCCGGTAAACGGGTACATCGAGCCGTGTGAGCCGGCACACCAGAACAGCGCATCAATCGGCTTGCTGACACCTGATGCCACCGCGTCGGCCGCGCAGGCCATCTGCGCAACCGGGTTCGCAAACAGCATCACTTCCGGGTTCAGGAACAGCGCAAGATTGTCGTTCTGCCAGGTCGGGTCCAGCTCCGAGAGGTAGCCGATGTCATACTCACCGCCCTGCATACACATCTCCGAGGTAATAATGTTGAGCCAGGAGATCAGCGGGTACTTATACCAGTGGACGTGATAGAAGGTGCCGGGGTGCTCATTCGCCGTTTTGGTGCCGGTGCCGGTGCCGGTGTTCGGGATGTTGATGTTGAAGCCTCCCATGTTCACCATGCAGCCGGGCGAGCGCGTCACATCAGTCATTGCAAACGGCTCCCAGAAGCCAATCGCGATGCCCGGGCGCTCAAAAATGGGCGGCGGCACCGGACAGAACTGAATGGGCGATGACGGGTTTTCGGTATCCGGCAGCGACCCGGCCGATACCTGCACGCTGCCGATGCTCATCGGGAACAGGCACTCCCAGCACACGTCGGTGATAGGGTTGACCCAGCGACCGTCGCATGTCAGGGATGTATTGCCGTTTTCAGCGGCGTTAGCGGGCTGGCAGAACCACACCGTCAGCGCCAGAAATACCGTGCGCCAGACCATGTCAGCCCCCTTTCTTAACGTCGCCGCGTGCTTTTTCCACTGCAGCCTGCAGCCCCTGCAGGCTTGTCGCACCCGGGATCACGCTGATGTTCTCAGCAGTGGCGCCCTTCACTGGCATAATGAAGAAGGCCGGCGTGCCCTGAATACCGAGCTGCTTCGCAAGCTGGTCATTAGCTTTAAGCGCAGCGTCAGTCGCCTCAACCTCCTCACGCGGTGTGTCAGTCACACCCGCTTTTACCGCTGCCTGACGGATATCCTCATCGAGCAGCTTTCCTTCATCATGCCCGGTCGCGTAGAGTGCCGCGTGGTAGCGGTGGTATGCCTCTGCGCCGCCCTTTTTATAAACAGACAGGCCGACTTTTGCCGCCTGCACCGACGTCGGCCAGCGGCTGCCAAAGATCGGCCACTCCTTATAGACGAAGCGCACGTCAGGATTTTTACTGATGAACTGCTCTACAGTAGGAGCGACCTTCGCGCAGAAAATGCACTGGTAGTCAAAAAACTGGATCACCGCGACGTCGCCCTTCGGATGCAGCACCGGTGAGGAAGGGTCATTCAGCAGCGCGTCCTGGTTTGCAAGCGCCGCTCCGGCTGCTGACGCCATCTGTTTATTCTGCGCCTGGGCCTGCAGCTTCTGGCTCATCTCGATCAGGATTTCCGGGTGCGCGCGCAGATAGTCTGCCGCGATCTCGCCGATCTGCGCCTTCTGCGCGTCGCTGAAGGCAGCCGCTGCAGTGCCGGTCGTGTCTGCGGTCGCGTACCCTGTCAGGCTCAGCGTCAGGGCGGCGGTGAGGATTAACTTTTTCATGTCTGCTCCGTTAGCGGTCGGGAAGACCGAATTCAGTAATAAGGAAGAGTTTCTGCCCGGGTGCCTGCTTCACTTCCGCAGGCACCTGCGTGATGCCGAATTTCTTTGTGATGCTGCCGGTCTGGTCGAAGTAGACCCGGCTGCCAAGGGCCTGCGCGCTGTCGCGAACGTTGCCGCTGACCAGGATGACGCGGGAGGTTGTCGTGTGCGGCACCTGCTGCTTTATCCAGGCAATCTGCCGCTCGTCATCGGCGTCGATGAAGTAAAGCGTCTCGTCAAACACCGGAATGACGTCAAAGGGGTTCACCTTCTGTCCCTTGTGCGCGAACACCACGCCGTTCTGGTCGGCAATGTCGCGCTGCACCGTAAACGAGGGGTCAAACAGCCGGTGGTGCGTTTCACGCCCGGTGGTGAGTCCGGCAACCGGCGGCGGACGCATCGCCTCGTCTTCGGCCTTCTGCTGCATTTCCCGCTCAATGTCGGCCTGCGACCGGCCTTCAAAGTGCTGTTTCAGGTTGTCTTTGAGAACCGCGATCAGGTTGCGCTCGCGAATGTCCCAGGTATCGCCGTAGGTGCCAAGCTCGGCCGCGCCTGCCTGCAGGCTGAGCATGGTGAGCAGCGCGCTGGCGGCCAGTCGCGCCAGCGGAGTTGCATATGTCATCGGGATGCTCCCGTTGGGGTGATCGGACAGGGTTACTGCGGCGGGTTGCCGGCCTTCATCAGCTCAGCGAGGCGCGCCTGAATCTCCGGCGTGGCGTCCGGCAGGCCAGTAACAACTGCGGGACTCACCAGAATGGCCGCGCCGTGTTCGCTGGCATAATCCGCCGTTGCGGTGGTGACGCTGCGGTCAAAGCGGTTCAGCAACGCTTTACGCTGGTCATCGTTCAGATCCAGCTTCGCGGTCTGGCGTATAAGCGCGTTGGTCGTGCCCTTCATATCGAAGGTGACCAGCACGGGCGGCTTCAGCCAGAAAAACCAGGCGGTCGCGCACGCGCCCACGCTCAGCACAACTGACAGGCCGCAGCCCGCCACAAGGTGTCTTGTATTCAAAGTTGCATCTCCCGCAGCATGTGGATGATGTCGCGCTTGTGCGCGTCGTTATTAGCCATCTCAAACAGGATGTCTTTGATGTCCGCGCCTTCCCGCAGACGCTTCTCGCGGTAGGTGAAGTCCTCGCCTTTGGAGGAAAACAGCCCGTCGCTCAGCGGATCGAGAATGAGGCGGTGGAAGCTGGAAAACTCACCCACGCTGAGCAGGAACGAGCTGTAGCGCGCCTTTTTCGCCGGCGGGAACTTACGGATCATCTCCCACTCCAGCTCGCTGAAGGCGTGCGGTTCCTCCTTCTGAAAGGTGGTGAACGACTTGGCGTCCTGCATACAGGTGAACTTAAACGAGCTGTTGTCGTAGGCTGCAAGCGCTGCCGTGGACAGGTTTTTATCGCGTATCGCCTGCGTCACCGTGCCGTAGGAGCCGTTGTGGCGGCGGGCGGTGCGGTATCCCTCTTCAATGAAGTCCTTAATCTTGGTGCTCGACCCGCCGAGCAGCTTCCAGCCCTCGTCGATGATGTTCATCTTCCGCATGCTGCGTGGCGTGGTGTACATCATGTTCTCGTTCCAGATCATGATGGTGAACAAAATGGCCGACAGCAGGTCCTGCTGTTTGCGCAGGTCGCCCAGCTCGGTGACCACGAACTGCAGATCAGGCTTCAGGGTCGGTTCGGACGAGTTGAAGAACTTACCGTAGATGCCTGTGGTGCTGTACTTACCGAGCAGCGTGGTAATTTCGTCAATGCGCCCGCCAATCAGTGAAGAGTGCTCGCGTGTAATCGCGCCCTGCTGTTTTTTGAGGTACTCAATGACGTGATCAATACGCATGTCCTGCTGATACTGAGGCCACGACTCTGTGATGGCCTCCAGAATCAGCGACTCGTGCACCTCGTCCAGCAGGCCGTTGGGGCTGGCCAGAATGCACAGTTGATCACGAATACGCTCGGCCGCGAGTGTGATGTCCGTGACGTTCGCAAACGGGTTAAAACGCAGCGACTCGCCATTGATGTAGGTGCCGCCCAGGCTGCTGCAGGCTGCCTTGTAGGAATCGCCGATGTCCTGCACCGCGACCGTGCCTCCCTTGTCCAGCACCGAGCGCGCAATCGAGTTTGCCAGCACCGACTTGCCTGCTCCCGAGGTGCCGGACATAAACCAGTTGAAGTTTGTGTTCGGCAGGCTTTCGTCAAACACGTCGATAAACGCGACCTGGTTGCGGTAGCTCGGAATAAGAATGCCCGAGGCGCACAGTTTATTGTCCCCAATGACCGGCATGAGATTCACCGCGTGAAACGACTCCGAACGCTGGATGCCGCCGGTCTTACGGCAGTCAGCGCGCAGCTTTTTGTTCACCATCGCAAACGGCACCGTGGCCATCAGGTTACGCAGCTGCATGAAGTCGGCGCGCACGAAGCGCAGGCCCTGCGCCGCGAAGGCGTTGCGCGTTTTCTCGGTGTAGCGGGACGTCAGGTCGTCGTCGTCCGGGCAGAACAGCGTGATGCCGTAAAAGTAGCTCGTGAGGGACGTCTGGTTCGACAGCAGTCGCGCACGGGCGTCTTTCCACTCAGCGTGCTGACGCGTGGTGGACGGAATGTATTTGGCGTAACTGGTGTTCACGCGCGAGTCCAGCGCCAGGAATCGGCTGTTGGCCTCACCCTGGCTCTTCATCTGCTCTTCGGTGGTCAGCACCATCGTGCAGATAAACGGGCAGGGAATGCCGTTGGTCGGCGACATCAGGTCCTGAAAAATATTGCCGTTCTGCCACAGGTAGTGCTCCTGCGGATTGTTGTCGAGGTTCAGGTTCACCATACGCGCGGCGAACGGCTTACTGTCTCTGTCGCTGCCCTCGATACGGATATGCGAGGGTTTCACCCGCCAGGAGGTGGTGCGGTCCACGAACTGCGTGTTCAGATCGGCCGCCGGATCGTACTCGCTGTCGTAGCGCTCAAGACGCGCAGGATCATGATTAAAGAACTCGCGCAGTACGCTGCTGAACTCCGTCACGCCGATGGCCTCAGACCAGATGTCGGCCGCATTAAGGGCGTTCAGCAGGTTACGGCGTACGTCGCGCACGCGCACCAGATCGGTTTCAGAGAGACTTTTAACCGGCATACCCCAGACAAAGAACAACCGGTAGTCGCGCAGGGTCAGCGGATGGTCAAGCCCGTTGCTGTAGGTATAGCGCGCACCGTTCAGGTAAAAGCGGGCGGTGACGTCGTTACACTCGTCCGCCCGGTGTCCTTTCCAGGCAAAGTTTTTCAGGCCCTGCTCGACCTGCTCTTTCACCGCCCGGGAAGAGACCAGCATTACCTGGAGCGGAACGTCGCGCGGCGCCACGTCGCGCAGCAGGTACTCCAGGCTTTCTGCCAGCTTCTCGTTGGCGCCAATCAGCGGCTGCGACTCAATCACGAAGCCCACCGACTCCTTATTCACCCAGATCTGACTTTCGCTGTCATAGTCCTGGTAAGGCAGCAGGTCGCGGATATGGGGGTAGTCCATATCCTGCAGCTTCTGACGCGTTTCATTCGTTGTGTCGCGCTCCCCCCAGAATGCCCGCCACTGTGTCCACCACGTTCAGCGGGTCAAAGCGGAAGCCTTTCAGAAATTTCATGCGGACCTCACATCAGGATGCCGCTCCAGTCGCCGTGACTGGAGACGCTGTAAATGACCTCGCCCATGTGGACGTTGCTGTCAGGGGAGACGTACGGTGCAATCCAGATGCGCGCTACACCGTCAGGACGGCGGAAGGCGGCTGCTGGCTCCGGGAAGCAGTGCGAGGCGCTGCAGTACGCGGTCTGTCGGGCATCGGTGCGCAGAACACCGTTTTCCCGCGTGAACGGGCGGACCCCGCCGGATGACGCAAGGCGTACCGGGATGCCATCGTTCAGGCCGCTGTGGCCCGCCTGCGCCTCCGTCTGCGGGTCCAGGCGGATGGTGCCGGTATCAATCAGGCGGTAGTCGTCCAGGCGAATGCCAGCGCCGGTAAAGCCGCCTGCGGCGGAAGCTGCTGAAGGGGCGTTGCCGCTGCTGCCAGCAGACATGTCGTCGGCCTGCGACATCCAGACCCCGGAGTCCTTAGCAGGCTTGTCGAACTCAAAGTCGCTGTTCATGCCCGCACAGCCGCTCAGCATGACGGCCAGCGCGCTGATGATAAAAGAGTGTGCTTTAGTCATGGAGCTCTCCGTCTGTGTGTTGGTTGAGAAGGTCTTTAATAAGGGACATGGCCAGCACGGTTTTCCCCGCTCCGGTTTCGCCCGCCATCAGGAAGTGACCAGCAGAAGACTGATCATCAGCAGGATGTGTATTGCATACATATATCGGGTTATTCATGGTGTTCTCCGCGCGCGCTACCGGATGACAGCGCGTCGATTTCGGTAAAGTCGATATAGAGGTCGCCGTGTTTGCCGCTGGTCCCGAGCCGGGACAGCATGTCCAGAGCGAAGGTGTCGCCGGGTGCCACCTCCAGCAGGCGGCGCAGCGTTTCCCCGAAAAGCGCGACGTAGCCGTCGTCAGGAATGAGTCCGGGTTTGCAGTAGAGCTTCTTGACGCGGTAACCCAGTGCCTGCAGACCCGGAATGCGTGCATCGGCCTCACGCCCGAAGCAGCTCACCGTTCTTTCGGTAAACACCATCCAGCCGCAGTGCTCTGCGTGACGAAGCCGGATTTTTGTGTCTGTCATTGCGCAACACCCTGTGGAGTCATATTTTTCGGCTGGCTGCCTGAAGGGGTAACGAAGTCATTCATATTGAGACGCGTCGCGTCGCCGAGTTTGCCGACAAGGTCCGGCGGAAGACCGCTGTTGCCCTGCTCACGCGTCTGCGTGTCCTGCTGCTGTGCGCCTGAGCGCTGCTGCTCTTTTGCCAGCTTCGCAGCCTCTTCATCCTCAATAAATTTCGCGCGGAACCCCTCAATAAAGACCACCTCCACGCGGTTCGCCGCGCCTATCGGGATAATCGGGTGATACTGCTCGGCGCGCTCGATGTAGTAGTCGGCCAGCTTGTCCGCCGCCTTACCCACGCCGCCGCCGATGGCACCGCGCGCCACGTCTCCTCCGCTTACCGTGCTGGTTGCGCCAATGCCAGTCACTGTCTGACCAACCTGCGAGGCGCTCTGCCCCAGCCCACCCAGCGCGCCGGCGGTAAACGCCAGCCCGAGGATTTTGCCGTTGCGCATTACCGGCACTCCCTTGATGCCGTTCTTCCCGTAGAAAGCGACGTGACCCTTCACCGCCTGATCGATATGTTTACCGTCAATGATGCAGGAGAGACGCTGCAGCTGAACGATGGCCCGCTCGCTGGAGATGTCGCCGTAGGCAGCGGCCGTCACGAAGCAGTTATCGAACCGGTCGAACTTGTTGTTGCCCGGCAGGTGCGCTTTTCCCTTGAGCTTAAACTGCATCGGCACCAGGTTATTCTCCCCGCGCACCGAGGCGTTGGCATCGGCGCCTTCAATAACGATGGCGTCGGAGAACGTACCGGTCGGCACCCAGAAGGAGGTGTCTTTCGCTTTGGGCTCAAACGGCGAGTAATCAAACGTCTGGTTATCGATCTGGCCCCTCTGCACGGGCGCAGGCGCAAAGGTATATTCTGTGCGAGGCGGTGTATAAGCTGCGCTCTGCTGACCGCCCGGAGCGGTCTTAGACTGGTTCTGCTGATTTTTCAGCTGTTCCATCAGGTCGCTGACATTCTGTTGCAGGGACTTGTTGTTGTTCATCACGTCCGACATCTGGTCTTTCAGCGACCTGAAGTCTTTCTGCATTAAGGAGAGCTGCTCCCGCGCTTCCTTCTCGCGGTTCTGTGCGCTCACCAGCAGCGAGCCCTGCCCCGAACCGTCAAACGTATTCACTACGCCGCCGCCGGTCAGGTCCGGCTCGGCGGCAGCTTTATCGGGCTTACCCGCTTTGTTCACCGCATGACCGGACACGCCTCGGTTGGCAAGGTACAGGCCGCCGATGATTACGGCAGCGGCGGCCAGAATGATGGCAAACAGCCGGCGCTGCTTGCTGCGGACCAGGCTGTTAAGGTTCATCCGGGCCTCCTCGGGTGCGGAACACAGTGATCACCGACACCTTTGCACCCGGCTCCAGCACGTCCAGCTGTGGATGAAAAGCGACGGCCATTACGCCCGGACTCCAGAAGTAGCGCTCACTCAGGCGGATGCGCTGCAAAGAGAGGCTGGTTAAGTCGGTGCGCACTATGCGGACCCGGTCGCCCTGCCACGCGGTCACCGGACGCAGGGCAAAGGCGCTTTTCACCGATTCGCTTACCGGTACGTCGGTATTTTTGCTGAACACGTAGCCAGCAGGCTTGCGGTTGGTGATAAAGCGCCCGACAAGGCCGCTGATGAGCGCGCTGTAGGTGTCCTGCTTCTGCTCGTACTCCCGTGCCTCCTCAGTACCCTGTACCTCGCGGTTATCCACCGTCAGGCTCAGCCCCGCTCTTTTGCCAGGCGTGGCCTGCACAGAGAAGGCAAAGCCTGACTCTGTCTGAACGAACATGGTGAACGGCTTATCGGTTACGGTAGAAAATACGATTGCGCCTTCCGGCGTGGGTGATTTGGCGCTCAGCACCCCCTGCGCCGCCTGTACGCTCAGAATACGGTCGTCATTTACGCGCAGGTAGTTTGGGTTAGTGTTGCTCACTGCCGCGTTTACGCGGGCGCCAGGGTTAAGCGTCAGCTGTTCGGCGCGGGCACCGAAGGCGGTAAGCAACGCCACGGCGCTGATTAACAGGGATTTACGCATCAGGAACCTCCAGGAAAGCGCTCCAGCAGAGACGGTTGTTTCGGGTATCGGTGCGCAGGCGGTAGTGCTTTTTCACCGGGTCCGCATCATGCAGTCCATAACTCAGTTGCAGATCGCCGATGACGTCCACGATGCCCTTATCTGGCCAGACGCTGACATCCTTCGGATAGAACACCGAGCCGCCGCTGTTTCCCTTCACACGTGAGGCTTCGTCTGCCAGCACGCCTTTCAGGGACTTCTCTGCGCCGTCACAGGCACCGGCCAGCAGCATTTCGTGGCTGGCGTCCGCGTTGCTGTCGGAAATGTTGAGGCGCAGGTTCAACCACGCCAGCGCCATCAGGCGAAGGTAGCGGGCGTCGCCGCGCTCGCCGGTAAAGCTGAACGGCGTGTCCGCGCCGTAGGGAATAACAATGGTCTGTCGGTTGTTAACGAGCTGATTCATGAGCGCCCGGTTATCGCCGTAAATGCGCCAGCAGAGCGCCAGCGCGAGGATCGTGATAACGAGCAGCACCAGAATAGCCACGGCCATATTGCGGTTTCCCGCCGAACGCAGCTTTAATTCCATGTTGTCTCCGGAGGGGGGGGTCAGGCGACCCAGTGCCGTTTGTAGCTGTCAGGCAGGATGCTGATAAAGAAGCGCATCACTGATGTAGGCAGGCACCAGTACGCCAGGTTGAGAAGATACTGAGAACCGCGGCCTTTCTTGAGATGACGAATTCCAACCACGGCGGCTAATAGCGTGGGGCCGAAAATCCACATGTTGAGGAAGATTGCGAGCAGTGCCAGTGGCACGTACAGGCAGAACTCATCAGGTGGCAGCCCCACGAACCGCTTTTGCTCGGAAAACGTAGCCGCAAAGGTATACCGGTCACGTTTATCCATTAGCGCGAATTAAGAGGGGATGATGCCGAAGGCGACGTTGATAAACACCATGACTGCGGCGATACCGCCAAACATGGCCAGGTTCTTGGTTTTCACATAGGTAAACACGGCAGCGATGATTTCGAGGATATACAGAATCCAAACTACTGTACTTCCAGACCCGAACGTATCGTTAATGGTAGTTTTCCCGTTTGCGAAAAGGTCTTCCGCGTGGGCTGGCATCGCAGCAGCAGCCAGGATCGCCATTCCAGTGAACAGAGCAGGTTTGTTTGCTTTGCTCCACGCTACCGCCCCTGCCTTGCGGCAGTAATTTACACACGAAGAGAGAGTGCCCTTCATAGGAATTTTCCTCAGTTAGGGTTATAATGGTCAGTTGGTTGAACTACCTTTTGTCACTATCTGTATTGCCTTAAGTCAGATTCCTTTTTTTGCCAGTTACGCCTCCTTTAAACATTATTGGTATTGCAACAGATGCTTACGTTTCCCTGGTTGGCTGACGTTTTTTTTACGCTTCTGGAACACACACTTCAATTTAAGTTATTGATCTTACTGATCAATTTCACTTATCGTCATAGTCAGTAATTTTACTTAAGTCCATAACTGGTTGAACGGAAATGAAAAATCATGGCTGACGCTGCCGACTTGATTGTTCGAATCGCCGAACCGGCGGGTTTTGCGGCGAAGGTTTTTAGGAAAAACGATGAGGCAGCCTTATGTAAGCTGCTTGAAGAAGCGATTTTTCGTTACAAACGCGACCCGGGCTGGTTTGAGGTCACGACGGCAGAAGGCCGTTTTTATGCCTGCCAGCTGGTGACTATTCCCCTGCTCGCCTTTATTTCAAAACGCGTTCCCGGCAGTCAGCTACGGGCCGCAGCAGAAAAAACACTCGCGTATATCAGAGAGCATTATGACGTATGCGATCCAGACACCTGGATAATGATAAATGCCGATTTCCTCACTCCCCTTCCCCGCCCCGGCGTCAACCTCTGGCAGGCTAGAAAATTAAAGAACAGTCTGGATAAAGCGATATTTATCGAGTCGGGAACGGACATTAAGACGGAGAATAAAAGCACTCCGTCAGTTTTTAAAAAATGTGATG
Source organism: Pantoea sp. 1B4 (assembly GCF_016925765.1). Lineage (NCBI taxonomy): Bacteria > Pseudomonadati > Pseudomonadota > Gammaproteobacteria > Enterobacterales > Erwiniaceae > Pantoea > Pantoea sp. 1B4. The sequence goes on from NZ_JAEUWZ010000006.1 coordinate 34,813, forward strand.
AACAGGCCGCAGGAAATACAGTTTCTACTGCAGGAAAAAGAAAAAACAGTCCCGATGAAGAAAAAGTAATGGAGCGTGTCATGCTGGGCTGGCGCGTAAAGGATATATGCGAAGAACAACACTGCTCTGAAGCCTACGTCTACAAGCTTATAAAGAAGCTGAAGGGAAAATCAGCAATGGATTATCGCTGGAAGCAGTGGGAATTGATTGCAGCAATGTATCATGCTGAGCCGAAAATGACGGTTGAGCAAATTGAAAAGGCATGCGGCGTATCGCGAGCAGTGATTTACCATGCAGTAAGAAAAATAGCCGAACGTGACGGAAAAGAATTAACGCCCAGGGAAAGAGAGAGAAAGCTTTCACAGGAAGACGTTGAATTAATAAAGCAGAAACTAGCAGATGGAATCCTGAGAAAAGATATTTGCATCGATTATGGCATTACCCTTGATACGCTCATTAAATACATTGGTATACGTGAAGACCACAAGGTTATATCCGACGAACTTAAAGATTATGCTGTCCGCCTGCGCGTGCAGGGTAAAACACTGCAGCAGACAGCCGATATCATCGGGGTGACGGTGGGGACAGTAAAAAAAGGCATGGAGCAAAGTGAAAAACTCCCCTCAAATTAAGGAAAATCGCGTCAAGTATGATAACCGCAATGTACTGTCTAAGCGCGACCGCGATCAGGCCGTAAATGCAGTTCTGCGGGATGGACATACCCGAAAGCAGATTTATACGCAGTACGGAATTAATGCTCTTACGTTACGCCGTTATATCAGGGATGCACTAAAAAAAGAGACGCAATTATTAAGGACGACCGAGGCGGATACTGATAAGGATGATGATAACTGAGAGGGAAAGCCTGATGTGCTGCCGTGGACATCAGGCATGAAATGCTTATTTGAAGTACTCCAGCAATTTACCCGCAACCCGCTCCTTCATTTCTTTAGGCCATTCCGGGTCAAGCAGACTTTCATTTTTAACGACTTTTGTCTGGTCAATCGTTTCTTTCATAATCCCAAAAATCGCGTCAATGATAAAACCGTTCATCAGCGCATTTTTTGCAATTAATTCCAGCTTCTGATCCAGTGTTTTCTCTGAAGCATCTTTGTTAATTTTGTTCTCGTGAACTCTCAGCCCGAGCTTAAATATTTCCATAATGAAGGATGAACGGTTAGCCGTATCCCGGGATTCACCATCCTCTAGTTTTTTTTCCACATGCGCATCTACCTTTTCCAGCAGTGAAAAAGGCACGGTGAGATTTACCCTGTTTCTTTTCGATGACATTTCTTCGCTCATATTTTTCCCCGTCCTTTATAAAAATAAGACTTATTGCTTAACATATCCGATGAGTGTGCATACCAGCGTCCAGATGCACGCAGCCTGAGCCTGCATAAGTAACCATCGGGTAACCACCCCATCAAACATGGGTAACCATCCGGTTACCATGTGCCTTTTTAATATTCTAACTTACTGTTTTAAAATAAACAAACCTCCCGGTAACCCATAAGAAACCCGATAGCACCCAACAAGTTACCATCTGGTAACCATATCCATGGCTAATTTTTCTACAAAAATCAATTAAGTAACTGTTCTAAAAGAGATAAACAAGCAAAAATAAATTTGCGAGTGGTGTGTAAAATCCTGACTCTTATGATATTATTGAGCCTGACATCTCCTCCGAACTTTTCAAACCAGGAGCCGCAATGCGTTTATTAATCCACGCTGCAGCCCTGCTGGCGACAGGCATTTTCTCCGCCAGCGTGAATGCGGACTGTTTTATTAAAGCCGGTAAATGGTATTCCATCGACCCGGACTATCTGCGCGCTATCGCCTGGCAGGAGTCCCGCTATAATCCGGCGGCTATAAATACCAACCGGACGAAAGACGGCAAACCCGGTAGCAGTGATTACGGTCTCATGCAGATTAATTCGGAAACGATGCGGCGGCTGAAGAAAGAGTACCCTGGCCTTAGTAAGGAAAAGTTGCTCAGCGATCCGTGCCTGAACATTTATATCGGTGCCATGCTACTTCGACGTAATTTCAATCAGTACGGCACAACGTGGCTGGCGGTGGGAATGTACAACGCGGGAATGAAAAACAAGCCTGTGACCGTAACGAACCGTTATAACTATGCGATGCTGATTGACAAACATTACAAGGCAATTAAAGCAGGTACGATCCCGCGCAAGTCATTCAACGGCTAATCAGGTTTTAGTACCGTTAAGGCCCGAACCTAATTTTAATTTTTCTGTACCAGATAATCTTACTGCCAGCAATGAAACTTGCGCACAGAATTACCTGAAACCGGATCAATTCCGGGAACGGGTAACCTAAGCAATTCTCTTTTTTCTTACGTTACGTCTGTTCCAGACATCGTACCGGTTTATATTTATCCGTCTCCGGTTCAATATCGGTGGTGGATAACAGGCAAAAAGAAAGGAGCCTTCAGGCTCCCCTTTAATTACGGTTTTAGTCCCGAAAGCGTTCTGTTTATTTCACCCTGTACACCCTGACTGTGCCAGAAGTAATCCCGTCCGACCCGGTAAAGCTCACCGGCGTTAAAACGCGCCAGCGTTATTTCCTCACCCTCCAGACTTCTGCCATATTTTTTAGCGATGAGATCTACCGCTTTTTTGCTTCATCCCGTCCGAATAATCCCGGTCGGTAAAAACGTAGCCCACACCCCCCATAAATCCGGTTGAATGGAGAGGCACAGGAAACGGACATATCTTGCATGCCATCAAAATAACTGTCTTTGTACTTGTCTGTTACGGTTTTTACTTCTTCCTCTGTAGGCCCATCGGTCCAGTTAACGCTTACGCTGTCATAGCTGCGCTTGCGCACGGAGAATTTAACGCCCGGAAATTTCTCCTTCAGCTCCTTACGAATATTAGATGTTACCTGCACGGCTCCGTTTTTATGCTGCGAGAGCGCGGCATATTCCGTTGCCGTTTTTAAACGCTGGCATTCAGCTGCATAATGGCGTTCTGCCTCTTCTTTTTCCTGCTGCTTACGGCGTTCTTCAGATTCCGCATGTTTCACAATGCGCGCCGTATCTTCTCCGCTTTTTTATTTCCTGAAATATACTCCACTGTTTCCCGTGCAGGATACTTTCAGGCAGCCCACGTGATATTCCGCCGCTCTCAAACGCAATATCAAATGTCGCATTCCCGCCGTATGACACACACCCCGAAAGTGACCCTACTGACCCCGGACTCTGTTCGCCGTGAACGGCGAAAACCACACCCCGCCCACGATTGTAAAGAACGGTACTGACCACCTGACCCACGACCACAGCCTGCGCATTCTGCATTTTCATTTCAGTTTTCCCTGAATTTGTAGAAAGGAAGAAACGGCCCGCCCCGGCAGGCCGCGCAACGTTTTCAGAACGGGATATCGTTTAAGGTGGTATCAGCGGCAACGGCAGTTACCTGATTTTCAGTCACCGGCTTCAGGGCGTTTTCCAGTGAGATAACGCCACGCGCAACGTCGCTTGCCCGGTAATAATCCAGGCCCGCATCACACGCTGCGTGAAAAAGGTCAAAAAACTTTTTTGCCTCTTCTGCCATCACCGATGAGGCGCGACGAATATATTCCCGACAGGCTTCCTGCCATGAATCCGTGCGGTAAAAAATCTGGCCACGGCTGGCAATGAGGTAACGCCCGGTTGCGTTTTCTCCCAGGTCGTACAGCGCTGTCATGCCCCGGCCTGAACTCGCCAGACGCGGCAACGTGGTATGTCCGGCAGCCAGCACTGTTACGACATCCGTTTCATTAAGTAGCAGCACGTCCGTGCCATAACTGCCGTTTTTCGCCGGAAAGTGCTTTCCTTCAGCTGGAATGATTTTTCCGCCCTCTTCGCCTGTGGCATGCCAGCGCGTACGCAGATCGTTCGCATTGACGCAGATTTTTTGGGCGGTAACCCATGTTTTGGAAGATTCTGAAGCGGCGGTGTTGACGTTTTGTGTGTGCATGCTGGTTCTCCTCTCGGGTGGTTAAGTCATGTTTCGGTTAGTTCCTCGCGGCAAAGGGCTGAGAAGCAACGGCAGGCAGCAGATACAAGGGCGCCGCAGGCGTGCATTTCACCCTTGTATCTGATGAATGACGGTGCTTTGATTCGCCCGTCGCGTGGAACCGGCCGGAACATAACCACCGTGCCGGAAATGAGCATGCACACACCCGACCGCAACGCGGGCGTCCTCAGCGGCCACGGATTTTTTGTGGCCAGTGAACGCGCGGGCGCACGCCCGCTGCAGGGGTTGGCCTTGACGTTGCCATCAGACCCTAGCCGTCAGGCCCGGAACGCTTCGCGGTCGGGCGGAGCTTACCGGCTCTGCCGGTTAGCGCAGTGGGGCTGACGACCCGGCAACGCCGGGGAGCCGGAGGTGGCCATCATGATGTTCATGACGTTGACCTTTATTGAAAGGAAACAGGAGAAGCAGCTGCAGCACAGCAGCAGAACAGACAGCAGCAGGAAGCCGCGAGAGAAGACGGTGAGACAGCATCCCGGAGAGAGAAAGCGCAGGCGAAGGGAGATGGCCGGTGCGTCAGCACCGGCCATCTCCGGCCCGCAGGGCCGCCCGCTTTTCCGGCGATGCCCGATGCAGACACATATCTCTTTTTCTGATCGCTGACATAAAAAAAGCCCCTGCCGGGGCTTCTTTCTGATAAGGCTTTTATACTGAATTAGTGAGCAGTGCCTCATAATCCACGGCGTCACGTTCTTCATCTGGATGTTCAAGGTCCGGGTGGACAAAACTTGCCAGTGCAGCAGTTACGTCTGCATGTCCCTGCCAGGCGCTATCGACGATGCCTTTACCCGAATTTTCCGCTTCAGTGCGAAGCTGGCGCGCCGTTTCGTAGTTATCCCAGCCGCTTTCAAATCGCGCTTTATCCAGCAGTTCCTCCTGAGCCGCTTTAATGCGTTCAATCTCAGCGGGATCGATCACATGTTCATTCCAGCTCAGGTCAGCAGCATTACCAGTCAGAACAGTTTTGCCTTGTTCATCGCAGATGACGATAAGTGAAGGGCTGAAGCTGACTGGACCTAAGTCACGCCCGGATTCCTCGTCATAGTAACACTCACCATCTTCGCGGGGGGTTCCATTCGCCTTTAACCCAGGTCGCTTTTGCCAGCTCCAGTGCCTCAGTGATTGTCCAGGTGCGCCCCAGATGCATACTGCTTTCTGTCCAGTACGTTTCTCCGTATGAGCTGTATTCTTCCCGGTACTCCATTTGTCCCCGCACATCTACGCTGAAAGGCTTAAGGCTTTCCTGAATATCTGCCAGACACCGCGCTTTTTGCTCTCTCGCCGCCGTACGCAATGCGTTTAATGATGGCAGCGCATCAGGTGACAAGGTCGGGTCCATCTCGTTGATCAGTGCATCGACTGCGCTCACCATTTCATATACAGCCGATGAATCTATGCCGCCCATTACTGCCAGGACATCGATCCTGTCATGCGCTATCAGCGGGATATATGCGGATTCGTGCAGATCTTCATTCTCAATGCCGAGGCGTTGCAGCGCACAATACGCCATCATGTCGCCTTCAATCTGGGCTAGCTCAGCAAGCGCAGCTGTTTTACGTGTGAAGTAAATTGATTCAGGGGTTTTAACCCATGTTTTGGAAGATTCTGAAGCGGCGGTGTTGACGTTTTGTGTGTGCATGCTGGTTCTCCTCTCGGGTGGTTAAGTCATGTTTCGGTTAGTTCCTCGCGGCAAAGGGCTGAGAAGCAACGGCAGGCAGCAGATACAAGGGCGCCGCAGGCGTGCACTTCACCCTTGTATCTGATGAATGACGGTGCTTTGATTCGCCCGTCGCGTGGAACCGGCCGGAACATAACCACCGTGCCGGAAATGAGCATGCACACACCCGACCGCAACGCGGGCGTCCTCAGCGGCCACGGCTTTTTGTGGCCAGTGAATGCGCGGGCGCACGCCCGCTGCAGGGGTTGACCTGGCCGTTGCCATCAGACCCCAGCCGTCAGGCCCGAAACCCGGAGGGATTCGGCGGAGCTTACCGGCTTTGCCGGTTAGCGCAGTAGGGCTGACGACCCGGCAACGCCGGGGAGCCGGAGGTGGCCATCATGATGTTCATGACGTTGACCTTCATGGAAAGGAAACCGGAGAAGTAGCTGCAGCACAGCAGAATTAGCAGCAGGAAGCAAAGAGAGAAGGCCGTGAGACAGCCTCCCGGAGAGAGAAAGCGCAGGCGAAGGGAGAGAGCCAGTGCGTCAGCACGGGTTTTCCCCGGCCCGCAGGGCCGTCCGCCTTTGTGGGCTTTGTGATAGCAGTGCGGGACTACCCTTTCTTTCGATACAGCGATATTCACGCGTATCATCACTTCTAAACCAGGAGGTAAAGACTTTTAGCCGGTCTGCCGATAACGGGTAACGTCAGCCTCAAGGAGATAACAGACATGCCGTCATTTTTGAATAATTCACTGTCCCTGGTCGTTCTTATTTCAACCTTAGTACTTTCAGGATGCTCAAATCTGGTGCCTCGACAGCATAGCGATTACACCGGTTCTGATGCTGCCACTCTGCTCATACATCAGCAGGGAGGTGACGGATACTTTACCCTTCTTAACTATGAAAATAAGGGAGAATGTTACGACAGAACTGAGACTCACACATTTCAGTCCGGTAGTTTGGATACAAGCAGAAGAATTTTCACCCTCAAAATACAACCTGGTAAACTTTTAGCCGTTCAGCAGATTTATGCCGACAAAAAACAATTTTATCCTTTGGGACCATATGCCACGGTCCAGGTGATAAAGAAGTTTCCTTTTATCCCTCAGCCCGGGAAGCGTTATTATTTTGCTGTTAACCGCGGCGTACATGAAATTCCAAATGATTACGTTATTACCAGTTATACTGATCCGGAAAAGGTAACCAGCGAATTTCCAAAACTGGCGCAGCCCAGCTGGGATGCTACCAGACTCTGTCAGCATATCTGGGGTAACGAGTAGAACGCAGTGCATCAGCTACGTCCTGGTAATGTCAGACTAATGCACATGTGATACCGGGCAGCAGGCATTAAAAAAGCCCCTTTCGGGGCTGAATGATCAGGCCTTTCGCCTTTTTTTGTGCTCTCTGCGCGTCTCTATGCACAATTGAAGATTGCTGGCTAACCCTGCCATGCCGTATATCAGCATTACTATTGCCACAGCAGCTAAAATTTTAAACCCTGTAGCTGATCCGGGGTCTGCGAAATGCTCAAGCATAAAACCTCCCTTTACACTCCCAGCGCCTTCATAATCAGTACGGTCACAGTCGCCACAGCTCCGATCATCCCTGTTGAAACCGCAACGGGATACCAGAACGTCTCACGGTTCAGCTTACCCGCCTCTGCGTTCAGTTTTTGCGTTTCCGCCATTAGCTTGGCGATTTCCACATTAATTCGGTTACTGTTAAGCTCGTTCATATCGGTTGCCGACATCCGTCAGTTCTCCCTTTCGGGCAGGGCCGCAGCCTTTCTGCGCTCTGCTGTCAGTATATCCCGCAGGCCTGTCACACACCACGCCAGCGGACAAAGTTTAGTCAAATCTGTGAATTGCCCTGTTGTCCTCAGCTTTGCTGCCAGCGGTTGGTGATCATGCCGGGGACCACTCTGTAGCCCACGTCGAACTCCAGCACTGCTACCGGCCAGCTATCACGCAGATAAATGCGCAGCCCTTCAGGTTCGTCGGTCGGCTCATGGATGACGTCACACATGCCCAGTTCTTCCCACGGTACGGCGCTGAATCCTGCAAACATTCCTGCATCGCAGATGTACGCGTACAGATCCATAAACTGCATCGCCGTAAGGGTGTCATGCTCCTGCGCGGGCGTTGCCAGTGCAGCGAGGTTTACAGCCTTGCTTACGTGTGCGAGGATGCGTGTATCAGACATAAAGTTAACTCCTTCGTGTTTTGATGTTGGCCGGACCGTGTTGCTGCACGCCCGGCCGTTAAGAGAGCAGGCTTATGCCTGCTTTTTTAATGCGCGTTTTCCGCCGCCATTGCCAGCACTGCACTCAGCACCAGATCCGCGTGTTTCTTCCACGCATAGTCCCGGCATTCAAAATAACGACCGCGAATGTGCGCAAAAATATGCGTCACCTTGCCCGAATACATCTCACAGCACTTGAACGTCTCGCCAGCGGGCGATGATTTCCAGTCCAGTGGCGGCAGCACGGTCAGCTGATCCATCCAGCGTTCCTCTGTAATTTCTTCCCACGGTCTGAAAAGACGGGTACAGAACAGGGCATCGGCCTCAGATTCAGTCATCAGCGCCATGTCGTCGTACTGCATCTGCAATTCATCGAGCGTTTCAAAATTAAAAAGCGACACAATGCTCCCGTCATTCATTCTGATTGCCTGACTGAACACCTTGCCCGTATCGATTCGCACGAATACCAGATCGTCAGCCGTTTTGTTCGGGCCGTTAACCCATGTTTTGGAAGATTCTGAAGCGGCGGTGTTGACGTTTTGTGTGTGCATGCTGGTTCTCCTCTCGGGTGATTAAGTCATGTTTCGGTTAGTTCCTCGCGGCAAAGGGCTGAGAAGCAACGGCAGGCAGCAGATACAAGGGCGCCGCAGGCGTGCACTTCACCCTTGTATCTGATGAATGACGGTGCTTTGATTCGCCCGTCGCGTGGAACCGGCCGGAACATAACCACCGTGCCGGAAATGAGCATGCACACACCCGACCGCAACGCGGGCGTCCTCAGCGGCCACGGATTTTTTGTGGCCAGTGAACGCGCGGGCGCACGCCCGCTGCAGGGGTTGACCCGGCCGTTGCCATCAGACCCCAGCCGTCAGGCCCGAAACCCGGAGGGATTCGGCGAAGCTTACCGGCTTTGCCGGTTAGCGCAGTAGGGCTGACGACCCGGCAACGCCGGGGAGCCGGAGGTGGCCATCATGATGTTCATGACGTTGACCTTCATGGAAAGGAAACCGGAGAAATAGCTGCAGCACAGCAGAATTAGCAGCAGCAGGAAGCAGAGAGAGAATACGGAGAGACAGCGTCCCGGAGAGAGAAAGCGCAGGCGAAGGGAGATGGCCGGTGCGTCAGCACCGGGTTTCCCCGGCCCGCAGGGCCGCCCGCTTTTAACGACGCCGACGCTGCTGCAGGGCCATTATCAGCCCCGCCCCAAAATGTGTTATTCGCCTTCAAGTTCTGCCTGATAGTGCATTTCAGCCATGCAGACCATCTCCATAAATGTCGTTTCCTTGCCCGTGATCCCCTCCTGCTCACACAGGTGCATAAGGTTGGCTATCAGGTCCTGAACTGTTGTTATTGCATCGTCACCGCACCCGTCCAGCCCTGTGCGCCGGGCAAATACCCACAACGCTTCCGCTGCGACTGTCGCCCTGTCTGTATTGCCCCAGATAAGCGCCGGTCTTTCTGTTTCTGCTGACATCGCGGCGATCTCCTTAATGACGTCCATCCGCACCGGCTCGCATTCGTGGTTTACATCAGTGTTTACTGCTGCGCTCTGTGCTGATAAGGTTTTTTCTGCAGACACGTCGATTACCTCTTTGTTATCAGTGTTTCTCTGATGCCCCGGCTTCGTCGCAGATACCAGGGGCGTAATCTGGCAGGGCTGACATCCTGCCCTTTTTCTGTCCTGAATCAGATAAGCCCTCTTTCTGCCATTGATACCGCGTCATTTCCTGCCACAACGATGTGATCGATTACCCGCACAGCTATCAGCTCAAGCGCTTTTTTCAGTCGTGCTGTTATTTGTTCGTCTGCGCGTGATGGTTCTTTGCTGAATGAAGGGTGGTTATGACTCATGATCACCGCTGCAGCGTTAAGCCGTAATGCCGCGCGGGCCACTTCCCGTGGTTGGATCTCAATTGATGCAATGCCTCCCATAAACAGCTCTTCATAAGCTATCAGCTGATGCTGATTATTCAGAAACGCCACGGCAAACACTTCCCTTTCGCGCCCGGCCAGTTTTGCACGAAAAAATTCGGCTGATTCTTCTGCTGAGGTAAATACCGTGCCGGTTGGATAACGAAAATCTATTGCCCGCTCAGCCTCTGTAAGGATCTGGCTTACGCTTGCCATAACATAATTACCCTGTGTGTCACGCACGTGCAGGCTGCTGAAATAACTCACGTTGCCACCTGCTATTTCCAGTGATGATTCTTTAGATTCTGAAGCCGTGGTGTTGACGTTCTGCTGTGACATGTTGTTTCTCCCGTTCAGGTTTAAGTGATGTTTCTCTGAGTTCCTCGCCGTGAGGGCAGAACAGGCGACCGGGCATCAGGCTGAACGCAGGGGGAAACGGCAAAGCCGCAGCCCGGAGGGACCGGGTGCAGCCGTTTAGCGTGCGACCCTTGCGTGAAGGCGCCCGGGTGCCAGGTTTCTGCACGGCGAAGGGACTCAGGGAACAAAACAGAACGCGGGTGATGAACAGGGCACAGCCCCGGAACGGCACAACACGGTGCCGGTCCGGTCCTCAGCGGCCACGGCCATTCGTGGCCAGTGAACGCGCTGGCGTACGCCCGCTGCGGGGGGTTGACCCGGCCGTTGCCATCAGACCCCAGCCGTCAGGCCCGAAACCCGGAGGGATTCGGCGAAGCTTACCGGCTCTCCCGGTTAGCGCAGTAGGGCTGACGACCCGGCAACGCCGGGGAGCCGGAGGGGGGCCATCAGGCTTTTCATGTCGTTGACCTTCAGTGAAATAAAACTGCTGCAGCACTGCAATAGTAAGCGGGGAAAGAAGCTCACAGGACAGTATCCCGGAGAGAGAAAGCGCAGGCGAAGGGAGAGAGACGGTGCGTCAGCACCGTCTTTTCCCGGCCCGCAGGGCCGCCCGTCGTTATAACGCGACTGACGTACAGAGGCAGACCGGACCTGCTGCGCCCGGCTTGCATCATTTCTTAACTCAAACGCGCAGGTTCACTTATTAAGACAAAATATCGGTGTCGCTGATCCAGCAGATATTCTCGCGCTTTTTCGCTTATGTATGGCCGTGCCGCGTCTTCTGTATAGCGATTGTAAGATTCACATTCCGCCAGAGTCATAATGTGTCCTGAGTAAGTTACATAGCCTGCCTTAAGCGGGTTTTTAAGCGCTGCCGCCAGACGTTCCTGTGTGTTCATGATTTGTTCTCCTGGTTCCCTGCGGCATGCCGCAGGGATTGAATAGTCAGGCTTTCAGGCGGGAAAACTGCCAGTGACAAAATGGACTGTATTCGTCAGCCAGAGGCAGGTTTTGCTGCGCATATTTACTCAGGCCTTCATGCTCCGACCAGAACAACTCAAGTGCCGCGACATTCAGATCACCTGCGGCTTTATAAACGTTGGTTGTCTGGTATTCGGTATTTTCTGCGTACTCTTCTTCGCCAATTGGATTAGCTGAATGCACGATCCGGGTTTCATAGGTTTCCGGTGCAGCGCCTGCCTTTGGAGCATACACAGATACAGTGATGAGCAGTTTTTCGTGCGCGTTAATCAGCAGCATCTCGATTCCCGAGCGGTACTTACCCGTATCAAATTCCACTTGATCACGCGTAAATGTTGCCGCGGTCAGATATTCCAGATTCATAGAAAAATCACTCCGCAGTGCTGCAGTATTTACATTGAACTGCGGATAGCCAAAGTAAAAAAGATTGCGACGGAAGGCGCGCCGGATAGCGTCATAGTTGATGCCTTCTGATGGTTTTGCAGTAAAAGAAGATGATTCTTTAGATTCTGAAGCCGTGGTGTTGACGTTCTGCTGTGACATGTTGTTTCTCCCGTTCAGGTTTAAGTGATGTTTCTCTGAGTTCCTCGCCGTGAGGGCAGAACGGGCGACCGGGCATCAGGCTGAACGCAGGGGGAAACGGCAAAGCCGCAGCCCGGAGGGACCGGGTGCAGCCGTTTAGCGTGCGACCCTTGCGTGAAGGCGCCCGGGTGCCAGGTTTCTGCACGGCGAAGGGATTCAGGGAACAAAACAGAGTGCGGGTGATGAACAGGGCACAGCCCCGGAACGGCACAACATGGTGCCGGTCCGGTCCTCAGCGGCCACGGCCATTCGTGGCCAGTGAACGCGCTGGCGTCAGCCAGCTGCAGGGGTTGACCCGGCCGTTGCCATCAGACCCCAGCCGTCAGGCCCGAAACCCGGAGGGATTCGGCGGAGCTTACCGGCTCTGCCGGTTAGCGCAGTAGGGCTGACGACCCGGCAACGCCGGGGAGCCGGAGGTGGCCATCATGATGTTCATGACGTTGACCTTCAGTGAAATGAAGCCGGAGAAGCAGCAGCTGCACGGCAGCAGAACAGACAACAGCAGGAAGCAGAGAGAGAATTCGGAGAGACAGCGTCCCGGAGAGAGAAAGCGCAGGCGAAGGGAGATGGCCGGTGCGTCAGCACCGGGTTTCCCCGGCCCGCAGGGCCGCCCGCTTTTCAGCCGTGCCAAATGCTTGCAGCAAGCCGGACACTATGCGCCCGGCTTAACAGGATCAGGCCTGGCTCGTCAGCATCACGGGCAGAGCGAACCGGTCAGTCATTCTGCTGAAGGCGTTCATTTCACCGGCCATAATGCTGATGTCGAGCATCACGCGCCACAGAGGTTCATTGTGCCACTCCCACGGATCGATATGTCTGCATGATACAAACCGCTTAAGCCAGGCCAGTACCAGTGAGTGCAGATCGCTTTCATAGATTTCCTGCACCTGCCAGTACGCGTACCAGCGCCCTGCCGTGAGCGGCGTATGAAACGCCAGTTCAAGCGCCGCCTGTGCCAGCCGGTTCTGATAGCGCCTGCGCTTCTGCTCGCGCTCGCGCGATTCCCGGTTGTGCTCCCTGTTCTGGCGCAGTGAGAGGCGCTTTTCCCGTCGCTCCGTGAAGCGGGCGGCGGTCAGTGGAAACAGCCGTGTGCCGGTATCCTGCGACAGCGGCGCAGGACAGCACTCGCCCCTTGTGGCGATTAGCGTATCGAGCGCGGCCAGATAGTCTCGCGCAGGTGGTGCGTTGCGATCACCAGGCGAGTATTCGGGCATGACCCGGCGCAGCTGGTCAGACTTAATGGTGCGCGTCCCGCAGTAATGCCGCATGAAAGCGCTGGCATAGGGATGCGGGCTACATGCCGCCCTGCCCTTCAGGCGTTTTTCCACATCGGCAAAGGCCTGGCTGATGGCTAAGGTGTACGGACAGGCTGGAACCAGCGAGAGGTGACGGGGGGATAGTGTTCATTATTATATTCCTTCAGGTAAAGACCGCCCGTCAGGGCGGTCTGCTGCGGTCAGGCTTCGCTGTCTGCATCGTGTGAAGTGCCAGTAGCTGCAGACTGCAGTGGTTTCATCCAGGAAGGCACCCAGCGGGAATTCTTCATTGACGATTCCGCAAAGTCAGCCGCATCTCCCTTCTTCATCTTCTCTGCATCGCTTGCGTTACCTGTTTTACCCACCTCCGTCAGTACACCTGCGATCTGCTCTTTGCTGATACGTTTAAAAAAGCCTTCTGCGGTTGGTTGCCACCAGTCTGCCAGGTCGAAGCCCATTGCCAGCTCCAGAGCATCAAGATTGCTGGTCTGACTTTTCCCGTACATTCGATCCTGAAAGCAGCACACCGCCGTGGCACTGCAAAACCCCTGCAGCCCGAGTACGTCGTCAGTACTCCAGTCGAGCAGCCAGCGAAAATCCTGTTCCCAGCCTTTCGGCAGTAACGCCTGCCATTCCGCTTTCTGCTGCTGCAGAAACTGCCATGCCTTACCGTCTTCCTTCGCTGATGAGTCGGAGATCAGGGCGCTGCTGTTATCGGTCAGGCTGATTTTCATCGGAGTCCCTTCATAACTACGATGACTGAAAGTGGCCCGGCACAGTGTCCAGGTCAGCATTGCTACTGCTATATCTGGTTTTTTGCTGAGCGCCGCCTGTACTGCCAGAGAGCGATCGCATGACATTGAGCGCACGAGCGAGGCGGAGTAGTCTTCTGAAAGGTTTTGCAGATCGTTTTTATTCTCAGGTTTCATCTTCTTCGGCAGGTCAGCCTGCCGCTGCACACCACGCTGGATGAAGCAGTTGCCGCGCTCAAAGCAGATAACAACACCCGTTTTGTCTTTATCTGCACCTGACCAGCTGCGCTTCAGCCCGGTTTCTTCCAGCGCGGCGATCTGCTTTCTCAGCTGCTCGTTCAGAGAATCATCTTCTGAAAGCCTCAGCTGCGCCCGCAGATCGCTCAGCTCTGCGTCTTCTTCCGGCGTCAGCTCCGGGCAGCGCTCCGGCAGCAGCTGATACGTTTTTTTCACCTCACTACTCCAGCTCTGCAGGCGGCTGTCCATCCTGACCTCTGCCCAGGCAAATCCTTCCTCTTTCTGCACGGCGTCGGCAATTTTCTGCAGCTTATCCAGCGTCAGCTGCTCAACCAGCGCCGTGTCGATATAGCCCTCGTCCTCATTGCTGAACAGGTCGGCGCGAATAGAGCCGCCCGCCGCGAGATAAACATCTTTGCCAATGAAGGCGAACTTTGGAGAATGGCTGATCGCCGTCTCAGAGGAGGTGATCAGCTTACGGATGGTTTCTGCGGAGGCGTTGTAATACCCGGAGGCCTGCTCCCACACTTCCAGCTGGCGTTCATGCGTGTCGGCCAGCGCCAGCGCCTGACACTGCTCAAGCGTGATGTTATCGGCGGCCAGTTCGTCAAGGATGGCAGGAGCAAGGTCAGTCAGCTTCAGGCAGCGCTGAACGTGGCGCGAGCTGTAGCCCATCAGGTCACCGATCTGCGCAGGGGTTTTGCCCTCGTCGGCCAGCGCCCGGAAACCGGCAATCTGCTCGGCGGGGTGCATATCCTCACGCTCGCCGTTTTCGACCATTGAGGCCGCGCGTGCCAGCTCCTCCGTCACGCGTTTGACCGGAATAAGCTGATCGGGCTGATATACGCCCTGCGAAAGCAGCAGTTGCAGCGCGGTGAGACGGCGACCGCCGCAGGCCACGCCCAGCATCCCGTCAGCCATGTCGTGTGCGATCAGGTTGTGCAGCAGGCCGACATTTTTGATAGTGGCGGCAAGCGACTCAATGCGCGACTGCACGTAGACTTTGCTGCGCACGTTGAGGGGTGAAACCGCCAGGCGCGAAAGCGGGATCATCTCGATGTCGATTTTTTCCAGCGCCTGTTCTACCGCCGCCACTGCGGCTTTGTCAGCCTTCGCCTTCGCGGGCCGACGCGGGGTCCTGGGTTTTGGAGATGATGATTCTTTAGATTCTGAAGCCGTGGTGTTGACGTTCTGCTGTGACATGTTGTTTCTCCCGTTCAGGTTTAAGTGATGTTTCTCTGAGTTCCTCGCCGTGAGGGCAGAACGGGCGACCGGGCATCAGGCTGAACGCAGGGGGAAACGGCAAAGCCGCAGCCCGGAGGGACCGGGTGCAGCCGTTTAGCATGCGACCCTTGCGTGAAGGCGCCCGGGTGCCAGGTTTCTGCACGGCGAAGGGATTCAGGGAACAAAACAGAGTGCGGGTGATGAACGGGGCACAGCCCCGGACGGCGGCTTGCTGCCGGTCCGGTCCTCAGCGGCCACGTCTTTTTGTGGCCAGTGAACGCGCGGGCGAAAGCCCGCTGCAGGGGTTGACCTGGCCGTCAGCCATCAGACCCCAGCCGCCAGGCCCGAAACCCGGAGGGATTCGGCGGAGCTTACCGGCTCTGCCGGTTAGCGCAGTAGGGCTGACGACCCGGCAACGCCGGGGAGCCGGAGGGGGGCATAAATATTAAATTCGAAA
Source organism: Pantoea sp. 1B4 (assembly GCF_016925765.1). Taxonomy (NCBI): domain Bacteria; kingdom Pseudomonadati; phylum Pseudomonadota; class Gammaproteobacteria; order Enterobacterales; family Erwiniaceae; genus Pantoea; species Pantoea sp. 1B4. The sequence goes on from NZ_JAEUWZ010000006.1 coordinate 50,510, forward strand.
ATTTTGGTTTTCCTGAGAGGTAATATATTTAAGATCTATATAAACTCATAAAGCAACCTAACGAAATACTCAAATTACAAGTGTATATCGTAGTCTAAGCCATCGTCTTTAACTACAAATGGGCTTCCAAGCTTAACTTTATTTTCTTTAACTTCAAAAACCACACCTTCAACTTTGAAAAATGATATGTCACCCACCTTCAACTTCAATACATCCCCCGGATGATATGTGGCACGCCTTATTGTCAATACAGGGATTTTACCTTCACCATCCGCATACTCAATTTTTCTTATAGTAGGATTGAAAACATAAAAGTCATCCTCTATGTTTTCATGCATCTCTACCTTGTACTCACAGCGTATATTGTCAGCATTGTTTACGCTGGACGATCTCTTGAATAGTACGATATTGTACTTTTCAATTGACTTATTACTACCCTTGCTAACTTGAGTGGAGTTAAATGTAATACCATCAAGCTTAAGAGAGTTGTTAATTGACAAGTATTCTGATACCGCCTGTGTTATTAAATATTCATTTTCCGCATTCTTTCCTGGAACTGGGATAGTTAATATTTTTGATAGCGTACGTAAAAAAAGATGACTTTTCAAGCCTTTTAATGACTTCTGGATTAAACTTACTGCCTTTCTCATGAGAGATTAATTCTAAACTAGAAATATCTAAAACTCTTAGTGCTCGCATGGCTTCAAATGGTGCAACTACCACATAACTGCCTACTGCAGGTCTTACCTCAGCTATAGCTACTTCAGCAGAGGCTGCTCCATAAAACACTGGTATACCTGATGCGTTCATTCTACCAGCTCGTGCAATCTTACTAGGCGGCGGCCCAAACTCCAGCTCAGGATGTTTTAACGCAACTTCCAATTCATTAATTGAATTAAATACTCGCGCCCGAAAAAAAAACCGTGTTTATTTTTATTTCTTTAATGGCAGAAGAACTCACTTTTGTTTTATAAGTATCTATATCGCTAAATAAATCATCAAGGAAATCCTTAACCCCCTGATTAAAGTATCTCGCCTCGCTCTTTAAAGATTCAAGCATTTTATTCCACGCCAAATCAAGTACATCTGAATTATAATCCATTTTCACATAGTTAAAATCATCACTGTACTTTTCATATTCATCCAGCCTGAATGGATTACATTCCTCCTTAAGATATTCATAAATATCTGCAACTAAAGATTCATCATCAGTTTGCAACTCATAATGTATAACCCCCGTTGCATCATCGCCCGCTGGAGTATCCCAATAAACATCATTCTCAAAATTTGGCTCGTAATAGTTTTCAAATACCGCATGCATCATCTCAGCAACATCACTATAAGGTAAGCTTTTACGGGCTTTTAAACAGTAACTGCAACCGCCACTTCTATTGCCATGTTTCTTAATGTAAGATTTGACATACTCTTCGCCAATGCATTCATGGCATACCTTCTTATCTTCTTCCATTTTTTTCTCTCTTTTAAATTGAATTATTTTGAAATATTAATTCAATTATAATGTTATGTGTTGTTTTGTTTCGCCATCAGACCCTAGCCGGCAGGCCCGGAACGCTTGCGGTCCGGCGCAGCTAACCGGTACAGCCGGTTAGCGGAGTGGGGCTGACGACCCGGCAACGTCGGGGAGCCGTAGGGGGCCATCAGGGTCTTCATGTCTTTGACCTTAAGGAGAGGAAACCATAAAAGCAACTGCAGCCCACACAGGAATAAACAGCAGCAGAAAGCAGAGAGAGAAGACGGAGAGACAGCGCTCCGGAGAGAGAAAGCGCAGGCAAAGGATGAAGAACCGCCGTGGCGGCGCAGTCGCCACAGCTGTTATCACCCGCCGTTGACGTTTGCGGTCTCAGCTGACGGCGCTAATCCGGCCCCGCATGCGCGGAACCGGTATGGCAGGCAATCAGGCATCAATGCGGACAATCATTGCTGAAACGTCCGTATATGCGAACGCCCCGCGTGGCAGCACTTCCTGATGCGTCGCAATATCCTTAAATTCTTGCTGCTGACGCGGACCGTTTGCGCAGACCGCAACCAGGTTACCGCCCGGTGCCAGCATTTTCAGCGCGTGCCGGATGTGCTTCAGATCCTCGCCGTTACGGAAAGGCGGATTCATGATAATCCGGTCATAAACCGCCTGCGGGGCGCAGCTCAGAAAGTCCGCGCAGGTAACGGCCACTTCAGGAAAAGTGGCGCTGAGATGTTCAGCCAGCGCCGCGTTCATTTCCACGCACTGGCATATTACCCCCGGCACGACCGCAAGCACCGCGCGGACAATGGCGCCGGTCCCGGCGCTCGGCTCCAGCACCCGGCTGCCCGGCCGGGCATCGGCCAGGGTAACAAGCTTCCGGCACACCGGATCGGACGAAACAAACAGCTGTGTATCTGCATGCACCCGGGCCACGGGCTGCAGGCCGCTGAGTTTCTGCTGCATCTGCGCAATTCGCGCGCTGAGTTTGGTACGCATTTATCGTTCTCCCGTGCCGGTATTACCGGCACGCTTTGTATAGTCATATGTATATACATCATCTCCCCGGCACCGTCGGGGAGCACAGGCTTTTAGCGCGGTATTTCAACCGTCTTCATGTCAGTGATGTAAACCGGCGACAGGGTGTAGCCCGTGGACATCACGCGGCGTACCCGATAAGCCTTGTGATCGTCACCGGCCGCTATGCCCTTCACCTGTTTAAAATCGGCGTGCTTTTTTACTCCACTGCTCTTTTGTCATGTGCTCAAAGCCGTCCCCCCGGATAATTCACAATCGGCGGGCGCTTTGCGGCCGCCTTCGCCGTTTTTGCTTCCTCTGCGCCGGGCGCTTTGTATTCCGTAATGCGATCGGGCGTGATGGTGATGACGGCGCCGTTTCCCCGTGACATGAATGAATACTCAGGCGTAACCAGCGAGCTGATTCTTCCGCCGCTGCGGTTTACGCGAATGATGGTCAGCCACTCCCCGCGGCTTTTAACCTGGCCGCCCGGCACCATGTCCACATCTGAGGCCAGCACGCCGCCGTGCTCGTCCAGCATGGCGCGCTCGTAGGCAATGCGGTTGCGGTAGTGCGCCGTCCAGCGGCTTAACCGCGTGATGGTGCGCTCATGGCAGGGTATGCAGATGTCCCGGGCCTGTTCGGCGGTAATAATGTCATCTTCAAGGGCTGACCAGATGCTGCGGCTACCTTCATACTGGCTTTTCTCCGGCGGGCGCGGGTACTTCTCCAGGGTAAAGCAGCAGTGAAGGTGATCGATACCTGCAATAACAAGGGCCATTGCCCGGTTAAGGTTTTCAGATGACCAGAGTTTGATAAATTTCTGCACGTCCTGAAGCCGGCGCTCAGCCTTGCGCAAATCGGCCTCAATCTTCTTAATCCGGCGCCAGCGCACGTCCGGGCGCTCTTTGTAAGCAGCATGACGCAGCGAGGCCTCTGCGCGGCGCTCCCAGTATTCAGACGTTTCAAACAGGTTGATTGCGCGGCGCATGCCGTTTTCAATTTTCTGCGCGTGCTTACGGGCACGGCGCTCGCTGTGATGTCCGACAAGAATCGGCTGCCCGAAGGGAATGGCCGAAGCCAGGCTGTCCACGGCTGCCAGCACCTGTCCGGACTCGACGGCGCGTTTTTCGCTGTACTCTTCAAAGCGCTCCGCGCGCTCCTCCTGGCGGTCAAACAGTGACTGATCTTCATCCTCAATTTCGCCGGCCAGTTCGATCAGCAGGTCTTCACGATCGGGCGTCCACATCGGCGCAACAAAGAGCCCCTGACGTGGCGCATGCTTAAAGCCCGCATCTTTAACACGCTTATACATTTCTTCATCAAGACGGTGCAGTGGGTACAGGCGCAATTTGTTGTCATCCGGCGAATACGTTGCACGGTAGTCCTGGCCGTTAAAAAAAGATGATTCTTTAGATTCTGAAGCCGTGGTGTTGACGTTCTGCTGTGACATGTTGTTTCTCCCGTTCAGGTTTAAGTGATGTTTCTCTGAGTTCCTCGCCGTGAGGGCAGAACGGGCGACCGGGCATCAGGCTGAACGCAGGGGGAAACGGCAAAGCCGCAGCCCGGAGGGACCGGGTGCAGCCGTTTAGCGTGCGACCCTTGCGTGAAGGCGCCCGGGTGCCAGGTTTCTGCACGGCGAAGGGATTCAGGGAACAAAACAGAGTGCGGGTGATGAACAGGGCACAGCCCCGGACGGCGGCTCTTTGCCGGTCCGGTCCTCAGCGGCCACGGCCTTTTGTGGCCAGTTAATGCGCGGGCGAAAGCCCGCTGCAGGGGTTGACCTGGCCGTCAGCCATCAGACCCCAGCCGTCAGGCCCGAACCCCGGAGGGATTCGGCGGAGCTTACCGGCTTTGCCGGTTAGCGCAGTAGGGCTGACGACCCGGCAACGCCGGGGAGCCGGAGGGGGGCCATCAGGCTGTTAATGCCTTTGACCTTCATGGAAAGGAAACCAGAGAAGCAGCTCCAGCACAGCAGATAGATTAACAGCAGCATGAAGCTGACAGAGAAGACAGGGAGACAGCGTCCCGTAGAGAAAGCGCAGGCGAAGGGAGAGGACCGGTGCGGCAGCACCGGCTGCTCGCGGCCCGCAGGGCCGTCTGTGTTGTCTTTGGGCCATAACTGCATGCGCCCGACGAAAAAACAGGCAGGAACAGGCCTGCCTTCCATAAATTGCTTAATGCCGGTTACAGAGAAGTCTGGCCAGCAGACCTCGCGGCACTGCCGGCGTTTCGGGTATCGAATGCTGTGGCGGATTCTTTCTCGCGAGCAGCACTAGCTGATCCACAACGTCATTCCATGCCCACTCTTCATTATCAGGTTCGGGCACCACAAAGCAGCACAGGTTGTGACCTGAAGCCGCTGCGATGCTACGCGCGAGATTCAGTAACGGCGGTTCTCCCGGATATGCATCAGTGACGAAATTACCGTTAATGTAAAGCGCCTCTGCGCCGGTATTCAGCGTGATGTGGCAGCACTTTCCCAGTACCCGGTCAATTTCTTCCTGTGTAACCGGTAAATCATCGTTAAAGGCCTTCATCCCTGCCCTCCCTGCATTTTTCTGACGGTGGCCATGAAACAGGGCCATTCACTGAACCGCATCGCCGGCATGCTGGCGGACCTGCCTTCCCGGTAAGCCTGAGCAAAACGTTGTGCCTGCTCCTCAACTTTCTTACTGTAACGCATCAGTTAACTCCTTCGCTTCTGAATTAACCGGCACGGTTGCTGCCGCGCCGGAATCTTTTGCAGACTGACTGCCGCGCTCTACCAGTCGTACGTCACAAAACCGGGCTGTATGTCCGCGTCTCTGTCAAAGTGAAACATCCGCGTGCCGGACAGTCCTGAAACGGTTTCCAGCAGGTAACAGAGGCTTTCAGAAATGCCCCGGTTATGCAGCCACCTGAGCCTGTCCCCGTCAGCATCAAGGCAGATAAGGAATCCATAGCCCGTATCGTGAATCCACATCCAGGCCCCATCCCCCCTTTTCTGTGCGACGTGAGAGCCAGTAAAACAGGTCATTGTCTTTCGCCGTCATGTGCGCCGTACTGAGCACCAGGCATTTCTCTATACAGGTTTTTGCCTGTTCTTCACCCCATCTTTCCGAGGGCTCCAGAGCGGCGGTGTTGACGTTCTGTGTATTCATTCCGGTTCTCCTTTGTGGTGTTTAATTCATCTCTCGTCGGGACCTTTCGCGGCAAAGGGCGTGCACGCGACGGCGAACGGACAAAGCAGGGCCGGCGAAGCCGTACACTTCAGCCTTGCTTTTTCCGGGCGATGGTGCGAAACCCGGCCCTTCGCGAGAGGAGTGATGAGAGATGACCACCGGTATGAGAGGGAATGCATACACCCGGCGCGCCGTTAAGGCGTGACGACATCGAAGCGACGGAGGGATGACGGCGCGGTGAAGGCGCGGGCGCAGGCCCGCAGCTGTAGTTGGCCGTTAAAGCCATCAGGCCTTAGCCTGCTGGCACGGAACGCTTCGCGGTCCGGCGTGCCGGTTAGCGAAGCAGGCCTTACGACCCGGCAGCGCCGGGGAGCCGGAGGGGGCCATCAGGGTGCCGGCCATCCGTAACTGACTGACTGACTGCTTGTCTCACCGCCCCTGACCGGCGCAGTTCCCCTTACCGGCATCTGGCGGCTTCCATGCTGCGAGGTACAAAATAAACCGCACCTAATAACCTAAAGGTTATCCATAACTCTTGAGCTATAATAGCCTTTAGGTTATCATTGTACTACTGGAACAATGATGTGATAAAGGAATGGGGCGCTAAGTGTTTGAACTGATCTTTCATCCTGAAGCACAACAGGAAATATTCGCCCTGGACAGCGCGATGCAGGGTAAAGCGTTAGCAGCACTGGATAAGCTGGAGTTACAGGGCAACCAGCTACGCTATCCGCATACGGATATTATTCAGGAAGGGCTTTTTGAGTTACGGGCGGGAAAGAAAGATATTACACGTACTTTTTTCGCTTTTGCTAAGGGAAGAAAAATATACATTTTACGGACATTTATCAAAAAAGACACCCAGGACGCCACCGGCAGAAATCAAAATAGCATTGAAAAGACTGGAGGAGCTGACAGATGAAAGTTAAAGGTATTCCTTACGCTGAGGTAAAGGCAAAGGCTTTACAGAATCCTGATGTTATGGCCGCTTATCTCGCAGAGAAGAAAGAGGAAGAGTTACAGGAACTCCTGGCTGACATGCGCCGCAAAGCGGGTATCAACAGCACTCAGGTAGCTGAACGCATGGGGATCACACAGCCAGCCGTGAGCAAGCTGGAAAAGAATGCCAGTAAAGCCAGTATCACCACCCTTGAAAGATACGCTGCGGCATGTGGTGCGAGTATCAAAATCGTAATGGGCTGATCGTTTGAAAAGTGGTGCGCATTTGCCACGCGGGAAATATTTCATTGGCAGCTCAATTTTCAGTACACCAAATTGAGCTGGGGAAATAATAATGTTTCGGCCCATCACATTGAGCAGGAGAAATAAGCGTGTTTGCTAAAATAAAAGATAGTTCAACCTTTGGCTATAGAAAAGTAGCTATCCTGGAGTTTTATCGTATTGAGGATAACAGGCTACTTTATGGCGACAGGCGGTATCGCCTCACGCTGCCTGATAACAGGAAAGTAGAAGTCGTGCTGCATAAGGATGAATGGGAAAAACTTGAGGCTGATTTTATCAGCATCAACTAGAACGTTGCCGCCGTCAGGCTTCACGAATGGAGCGTAGTATGATTTTGCTGATTGTTGCAGTTTTCTCGATCTGGATAGTTTCAGTCCTATACGCCGGTTTGACTCTGACGTTTCTGTGGTCATGGTTTATTGTTCCACTGGGCGTAATTCCAATAAATATGGCGTGGGCTATCGGGCTTTCATGTATCGTTGGACTGGCAAAGGGGGGTTCCTGCTTCCCTGAAAACTTATGAAACCGACCCTTCAATCTTAGAGATGTTGAGCTCTCCATGAAAAAGAGATTCATGACTAACAGAAGAACCGCCGCTAGGCGGTTTTTTTACGCACTTCTCCGGGCATTCGGTAAAACCCCTGTATTACTGAAACAAAAATGCCGCTTCAGTGAGCGGCATCATATAGACCTGAAAGACTGGCTTACATCCGTTTTCAGTCGTCAAGATAGCGGTGTATCAGGTAGCTGGCGACAAGGACCAGTATCACGGCCAGAAACTGATAGCCGCCTACCCCGTACCACGGCCTGTCGTCGAAAAGGCCCATTTCCCTTGCTCGCCCTATTGCAGAACCGAACTGCTCTTTATCGGCCTTATAGTTAAGCAGGGGAAATGTCCCGACGACAAACCATGCCGCCAGTACGCCATTAACCAGCCAGTCAGGAAACAGGTCGATAAAGTCTGACAGCCCGCCGCTGTGCCATGAATCGCGCCGTGCAGCACTGAAAAAGTTATACCCGGCCGCTACGCAGAACGTTCCCCATATAATCAGCGAAAATACTGCCGCCGTGAAAAAATTTACTCCGTCACTAAATGCTTCCAACATACTACCGACTCCTTTTAGCCCGATTGTTCAGCAGGGCTTATTAAATCATCTTTTCCGTGACAATTCGCGGATAGATAGCATTCAACGGCTCGTTATACAGATGAAAATTATCGCCAGCCCGGTAAACAGGATTGCAAATATCTGCGTCCTGTAGGCCTGTATCTCTTTGTTAGATATGTGTTTCTTGAGGTCTCTGTCTAGCTGGGATTATTCAGCCTGCGATGGATCGTCAAGCCACAGTCTGTCTTTGAGATTTGATTGCGTTTCTTTTATATCGCGCTTAATAAACGCCAGATAAATCCAAAAAATCAACGCCATTATAACGGGTATCACTATGCGCATGACGTCTACTATATCTGTGCTTTGATGCATATTTTTTCCTTTAAATTTCCGGCTGTCTTACATCAGCACTAATACAGTCACCGCCGTTATCAGCGACATCATAGTTGAAAGCAAAAATGAAAAAGATAGCAATTCGCACTCTGCATTAATCAGGCGATCTAAGGTTTCTTCCTGGGTATGCGCTGGCGTTAACTCTTTCATCCTTTCATGTCTGCTAAGAGTACGCCGGGTACGCCAATAAAACAGCCAGAGCAATACTGCCAGGCAAACCGGCAGATATTTTGCTAATTCGAATGTTCCAGAAATTTGTTCCATACAAAATACCCTAGCGCCTCGTTGCCTTAAGTCGGGAGGTGTCCAGGACGGTGCCGCTGCCTGCATTCAGCGCGATTTCCGCGCCTTCCTCAAGTATATGGACTCAACAGTGAGGCTTTCAACATTGTCAGGCCTGATGGGCAAAAAATCACTTTAGCACTAACGCCGAATGATTTGTTCGATGCACTAAAAATCACCCCGGCTGAATAACCGGAGAAATCAGGATGACAGCTACGGGAATAAAGACGATGCAGCGAAGCATCGCCTAAACGGATTTACCAACGACAACCATTTCTGGTGTGAGATACTTATCTTATCGACGCGCCAACTTAAATCATTAAAAGGTCTGAACGGTTACCTGCTGCATCGATGGCGCCACACCCACGTCATATCCAGCAGGTCGTTTACCCGTACACCACGATGACGCCAGTGCGAGTACCATTGCCGGTATGTGCGAACAGTCTGGCTGGCCAGCGCCGTTTCAGCCTCGCAGATAAGTCTTTCCTGCGCTTCAGCCTGATGCGTCATCGCCAGTACGGTTCGTTCTGACGCCACAGAAGCGGGCCGCCCTATACTGCAAGGCATGTTCAGTAACGTGAGCACCGGAGGGCATGCCTTATCCTTTTTTTCTGCCGTCCCCGCCAGCGCTGATGCCTGCGCAGGGCGTGAAGCGACATCGTGTAGTCTGCAGACTCTGTGCAGCTGCCGATAAAGGCGTGGCGCCACTGCAGGGATCATCATGACAGTATTCATGCGAGGCCCCCTTTTCTGCCCAGCACCGCCACGATTTCCGCCGGCGTTACCCCCCGCTGAGACCATTTCCTCAACGCGCTTCAGCAACTGCCCGATGGTTTGCGGCTCAAACTGTTCGGTGTTCAGAACATACAGGCTGGTGTGATCGGGGTTTATCCAGAGAAGCCCGTGCCAGAACGGTGACTCGCTGCCCGGGCTCAGGATGTCGAGCGTGACGAGCGGATTTTTGCGGTGCGTCAGGCGGAGATGAACCGGGAAGACCCCGCCCCACTCTCCCCGACACTCGCAGTCGGTAAGCCAGGCTTTGCTGAGCTGCAGAGCGTTCAGCACGGTCCCGCACAGCCGCCGGCGAAACTCCTCGCCGCGCGCGCTGTAGGCTTCAAAGTCGCCCGGCGTGAACGCCTTAAGACGTTGCAGTGTCACGCTCTCATCACGGGTCAGTTCGCTGCCGCAGCAGCTGCGGTAGTTGCCGCGCCGGCGGCCGTAATATGCGGGGGGTCTTGCCGTTACGGATTTTTTGTCTAGACTGATTCGCTGACATATTGGGTTCCTTATTATCTGAGTGTCATGCCCTGCGCGGAGTTACCGCTCCGCCAGGGCAACCATCCCGGCCGTCCGGCCGCCTTGCTGATTCTGTTAACTGCTGTTTTCATCACAGTTGCAGCCTCGCGAGAGCGAAGCCGCGTCATCCTAGAACGGAATGTCGTCGTCAAAATCTGCCGGCGGGTAGTTGCCCTGCGGCGGTGCCTGGGGGTCAGGCTGCGGCTGAGCAGCACCGCGTCCGCCCTTACCGCCTTTGCCGCCGTTACCTGCAGCTGGCTGTGACGGCTTAGCGTTTTGCTGGCCGCTGAACTGTTGTCCGGTCTGTCCTGCAGCGCTGCCGCCGCGTCCGCCCAGCATCTGCATGGCGCCGCCAACGTTCACGACGACTTCGGTGGTGTACCTGTCCTGTCCGTCCGCCCCCTGCCATTTACGCGTGCGCAGCTGGCCCTCGATGTAGACCTGTGAGCCCTTGCGGAGATACTCCCCCCGCCACCTCTGCCAGCTTTCCAAACAGCACCACGCGGTGCCACTCCGTGATTTCTTTGTTCTCACCGGTCTGCTTGTCGCGCCAGCTTTCCGACGTCGCCAGCGTGATGTTTGCGACCGCGCCGCCGTTCGGCATGTAGCGCACCTCCGGGTCCTGTCCCAGATTGCCGACCAGGATGACCTTGTTGACGCCTCGTGAAGCCATGTTCGTTCTCCTCATGCAGTGGTTTTTAACCCCGTCACCCGTTGAGTTTCGGGAGCCGCGGTGTTGACGTTTTGTGGAAATCGGCTGGTTTTTTCCTCCGGTATTCACTTCACCCGTTTGAGATCCTTCGCCGCGAGGGCGTAAACCAGCGCGGGTGGCGGCAGACGTCCGGGGCGACGGGGGCATTTATTTCGGGTCTAACGGAGTGGCCAGAAAAAAATGTTCACGGCGTGCATTTCACCCTGGACAGCCACGGCGACTGTGCTTGTCTCAGCCCCGGCGAAAGGACTTAAACCGGTGAAGCCCGGCGGAAAAGTACAGCACGATGCACCGGCAACGGCGGCTGAGCGGCAGCGAAACGGCGTTGCGCCTCAGAGCGGCGGCGGGCTTATGCCGGCGCGGTTCGCGCCAGCCCGCGGGCTGGCTGCATGTCAGGCTGTGGTCCTGCCGTTGTTTTTAAGCTGTGGGGTGGCCAGATTTGGCCGTCAAGAGTCTGTCCTCAGCACGTGAGGGCGATACCGGAGGAAGAAATGAAATAAATACGGAGGATGTGCAGATTTCAAAACATAGTCCTTATGCGAAAGCTCCCTGAAAACGGGCATAATCCTACACCTGCGGTTTCGTTTGAAAAACCCTCAGCGGCCTTTTTAGAGGAGCGCCAGCCCGGTTTGCCTTAAGTCATCAGACTCCAGCCGTCAGGCCCGGAACGCTTCGCGGTCCGGCGGAGCTTACCGGCTCTGCCGGTTAGCGCAGTGAGGCTTGACGACCCGGCAACGCCGGGGAGCCGAAGGGGACCCTTATCCACATCTTTCCTGCACAGGCGGCGCATAAAGCTGTGGATAATCAGCTGCAGGCCCTGCCAGCCTAAGCCTGCACCCGAGTGATTAATTTTTGAGCAGGCGTTTTGCTATAAACCTATATAAATCAATGACTGTCTTTTAATCCTGCGCTCAGACGTTTTTCACTGTCTTGCACTGCCCGTCAAGCCAGTTAATACTACTGTAAATACATACAGCGCTTTAACAGGGATTTTGCTATGTTCAACGCCTTTGAGTTGCTGCACCCGGCAGATAATCCGCCGCCCAGCTTCAGGCCCCTTTTCCTGGAACGCGTGCCATGCGGGTTTCCCTCACCCTGTCAGGACTACGCGGAGCAGGAGCTCGATCTTAATGAATATCTGATAGCCCACCGGGCAAGCACCTTTTTCCTGCGTGCGCAGGGCAACAGCATGCAGGACGTCGGCCTCTATGACGGCGACCTGCTTATCGTGGATCGCTCCCTCACGCCGGAGCACAACGACGTGGTTATCGCCGAGCTTTACGGCGAGTTCACGGTAAAACGTCTTTTGCTTACCCCGAAGGGACCTGTTCTGCAGCCTATGAACCCTGCCTACCCCGTTATTATCCCGGACCCGGACACGCTTGAGATCTTCGGCGTGGTGGTGCACTTCGTGCACAGCCCTCGCAAAAGGAACTGACATGTTTGGCTTAATTGACGTGAACAGCTTTTATGCAAGCGCGGAGAAGGTGTTCCGGCCTGACCTTAAAAATGCGCCGGTGGCCATCCTGTCGAATAACGACGGCTGCGTCATCGCGCGCAGCAAGGAAGCCAAAAAGTACGTTAAAATGGGCGACCCGTGGTTTAAGATAAAAAACCAGCGTTTCCCTGAGAAAATACACATATTTTCAAGCAATTACGCCTTATAGTAAGTTAAGTGGAATGCAACATCTTCGGTATAAACTTTAATCAGTTGTTATGAACTGAAAGGGGAAGCCCGTGAACACCACCCTGCATTCCACATCTGCACTTCTGCTGACTGAGCAATGGCTTAAAATTCTTTCGAATCTAGGAAGAGCCAGCGCAACTATCAAAGCCTATCGAAGTGCCCTGACGCATTTTTTGGCCTTTTGTGAAATACATGCTATTGCTCCGGAAAGGGCTTCCTTTGAGGACATGGCAGCATATATCCGCCCTCAGCTCCCTGATATGCCGTCATCCGTTGCCAGCGCCACACTCCAGCTGCGCATTTCAGCTCTTCGCCTCTGGTATGACTTTCTGATTTACCAGGATTTATGCAGTCTCAATCCGTTACCCCGTTCGGGGTTGCCTGGTGCCCATTATACCGGGCGTGGCCTGATTCCTCGTATCACCCGCCTCCCCGTTATTCCCGATGACGGGCAGTGGCTTATGTTCCTGAAACACGTTTCTGCTGCGTCTCTGCGTGACCGGCTGATGCTTGCTCTGGCTTATTATGGCGCGCTCCGGCGCACGGAAGTGACGGCTCTGAGGCTTGAGGACGTTGATCTGGCTCACCGCCTGATCCGCATCCGCGCAGAGACGACGAAAAACAGACGGGAAAGAATGGTCTGCTACAGCGCTGACGTTGCGCCGGTACTGGCAAACCATTTTCGACAGCTACGGCTGGCCGGCTGGTCAGGCGGTGCTCTGTTCCGTTCCGCTTCTGACCGTAATTACGGCGATCCGCTCTCGTTCTGGAGCTGGAGTAAAACCGTGCGAAAATGGGCGACAGAGTGTGAATTGCCAGACGTCACCACGCATACTTTCCGTCATCTCCGGCTGACGCACCTGGCACGGGCCGGATGGAAACTGCATGAACTGGCTACGTATGCGGGGCACAGGGACCCACGTACCACACAAATTTATATTCATCTGTCGGGAACGGATATGGCTGCCCGAATGGCTGCTGCCGTAGCTGAAACCGACCGGAAGATCGCAGGACTTATCTTTCAGGCGGGGGCAGTATGATGAAAGCTGAAACAGAAATTCATAACATTTATGTCCCTTTCAGTCGTTCAGATTATCAGCTGAATAATGTGTTAAGCACTGAAGAGCGCGAGGCGTTAAGCACCGGGCACAAACGTACCTCAGCTCTGAGCCAGCAAGGTCCGCTGTCATCTTTACTGCGGCCTCTCCAGGATATTGCCGATCGCAGCGGCACCAGTGACAGACTCGTCAGGATTATCCTTCCTGCCGTTCTGGCGGAGATACACCGGACAGGGCAACCCTGCTGGCTGTGGGAATCGGAAAAGTGGCTGACGCTGTGTCAGCAGCACCGTTCAGGCAGGCCCCTCATTGCGGCTTTTGCCTTCCATCTTGGCCCGTTTCCCTCACCATTCGGCCTACCGCATCATGGTGCCCCGTCGCTGTACGCCTGTGCCATCTATGGCCGGGAATTTTACACACAGGAACTTAACCGGCTGACCGAAGCTCTGGTTTCACTGGGATACAAACGCAAGAACCAGAAAAATCAGTTGTCAGCCCTGTTGGGCATACTGATGATGATGAACAGTAATCCTCAGCTCGAAAGCTTCACGACTGATCTCTTGTGGCGCGCGCAGAAGTACCACGATCGCGGGATCGCAAGAACGGTGGGCAGAGTTTCGCATGCGCTTGCCGCAATGGGCATCATCAAAAGCCCCGTGCGTATGCGCAATTACCAGGAGTGGCGCGAAAAACCGACAGATGACATCGCACAGGCCTGGGTAGCATGCTGTCGGCGGTGGAGGGAAACCTCAGTGCTTCGTCCCCGCTCCAGAGAGAGCCAGTACAGTTTTATCCTTCGCTGCGGCCTGTGGCTCGCCCGGGAGCATCCGGAAATATGCGAGCCGTCCGACTGGACAATGGAGATCTGCGCAAGCTTCATTGCAGCAGTCGGAAGAATGAAGGTCGATGAACTTTCTCTGGGCACGGCACAGGGGGTGCGCCGGTCTTCCCGTTCCGGAGAACCCATGTTGCCAAACTCCCGCGCCTGTTTTGTGTATGCCGTTCGCCGCTTTATGATTGACTACGAGAACTGGGGATGGGGACGGCTTAAATTCAGTCCGTCCCGCCACCTCTCCACGCCTGATACGCCGCTGTTTCGTCAGGGCGTCAATCCCCGGGTTATTGATGATCCGGTCTGGTTGAAACTGATATGGGCAAGTCTGAACCTGCGTCAGGAAGATTTGCTGAGTGAAATCCATTATCCCCTGTCTATGCTACAGGCTATGGCGGTCATCTGGACGCATGCAGGGCTGCGTCAGAATGAGCTGATGCGCCTGACCGCTGGCTGTATCATTCCACCGGAAGATATTAACCGGGACGACGGCAGTACCATTCCGGCCGGGACGCTTTGCTACCTGAACGTGCCGGCTGGCAAGACCTCTAAAGCCTTTGTTAAACCGGTTTCTGCCGCAGTGAAAAAATATGTCGATATCTGGCTGGCAGAACGACCAGAAGAGCAGGCAGCTCTGACGGATGAGCGCACCGGCGAAAAGGTCCGTTTTCTGTTTCAGTACCGGGGCAAACCGGTGGGAAGAGACATAATAAACCGCACCGTTATTCCGGTTCTCTGTACCAGAGCGGGAGTGCCGGAGGATGACAGCCGGGGTCCCATTACCAGTCACCGGGGGGCGCGCATCGGCCATGACTGCCCTGGCCAGCGTTCCTCAGGGTATGTCGTTATACGAACTGATGCAGTGGGCTGGTCACTCTTCGCCGCAGTCCACCATGCATTATATTCGTATACGCCCGACACAGCTGGCGGCCTCTTTTGTGAAAGCTGACCGGGTTGCACATATGATAAGCGTGCTGATTGACCATGACCCGGAAGCAGCCAGCCTCACGGGACCTGCGACATATTATGATCTGGGCGACTCTTTCTGTACTAATCCCTTCTGGAGCAGCTGCCCGCACCGTATGGCATGCATCGGATGTGATTTTAATCTGCCAAAGAGAAGTGCAAGAGGACTGTTACTGGAAAGTAAGGCATCGGTAAAACATTATCTTGAAGAAGTGCCACTGACGCCCGATGAGAAAGAAGTAATAGAAGGTGATGTGGAAAAACTGAACGCCGCTCTTATGAAAACAGATATCCCACGTATTCTGTAGCAGGCCCTGACCGGAATTCACTTTATGTGTGTGAAGGACGGCGTAGTAAGGAGCTGCTACGCCATAACGAAGTAATATAAACAGAGCTTATTTACTGAGCCATACTTCCATCTGCCGTATTTCTTCTTTCTGGGCGCTGATAATGCTTTCAGCCATCTTCCGCATTGCCGGTGATTTACCATAACGGAGTTCCGTTTCGGCCATGGCAATGGCTCCTTTGTGATGTTCAATCATGCCCCTGGCAAATGCCCTGTCTGCATCCGGCTCCTGTACGGCCTTCATCATTCCTTCGTGCATATTATTCATGCCGTCCATATAGGCCTCAGAAGACGGTGACATTCCGGCATGGTTTCCGTGTACTGCCTGCGCAGCCGTTGCCGGAAACACGACTGCGAGCATCAGCAATAAAATCATGTTACGCGGTTTCATACTCTCTTCCTTTATCAGCGTTCAGATTAGCGGCTATTTTCAGGTGCCTGTCTTTACCGGAAGAGCAGCCAGGCAGGTTACTTACGCAACAGGCGCAGACCGTTTGCCACGACAAGCAGACTTGCCCCCCACATCTGCGAATACGGCCATCCACATGGTCCCCATACCGGCAATGGTCAGGGCCAGGAATACTGCCTTGATCCCAATAGCCATAACGATATTCTGAACCAGAATGTTATACGTCTGCCGGGAGAGTCGGACAAAAGCCGGAATTTTACGCAAATCGTCATCCATGAGGGCCACATCGGCAGTCTCGATGGCGGTATCCGTGCCCATTGCACCCATGGCAAAGCCGATATCGGCGCGGGCCAGCGCCGGTGCATCATTGATGCCGTCGCCTACCATGCCGGTCGTGCCCTGCGCCGTAAATGTTTCTACAGCACGCAGTTTATCTTCCGGCAGTTGATCCCCCCCGCGCCTCATCAATACCAACCTGACCGGCAATGGCCTGCGCAGTGTGCGCATTGTCTCCGGTCAGCATGAGCGTTTTGACACCCAGACTATGCAACTGACTTATCGCCTCGCGGCTGCTTTCCTTCACCGTATCAGCCACCGCAAACAGCCCAAGCACCTGATGAGTGTCACAGAGCATGATGACCGTTTTACCCCCGGTCTCCAGTTCCGTTAGTGCAGCCCTGACCGCTTCCGGGCAGCGCACCGTTTCTTCAGCCAGCCTCAGATTGCCCAGACTGTAGGTTTGACCGTTGATGACGCCACGCACGCCGCGGCCTGGCAGAGCCTCAAAGTTTTCCACTTCATAACGCTGAATGCCATCTGATGCCGCCGATACAGCCTGCGAAACCGGATGATCGGAGTAACCTGCCAGGCTCACAGCCAGCTTGCGCCCCTCGTCTTCTGCCACCCCGGTATAGATAATCGCATCCGTCTGTACCGGCTTACCGTGCGTCAGGGTGCCGGTCTTGTCGAGTGCCAGCCACTTCAGCTTTCGGCCCTCTTCAAGATAAACGCCGCCCTTGATCAATATCCCCCCGGCGAGCTGCTGCCGTCAGGCCGCTGACAATGGTCACTGGCGTGGAAATGACGAGCGCACAAGGGCAGGCGATAACCAGCATCACCAGCGCCTTGTAAATCCACTCCTGCCAGCTTTCACCTGCAATCAGCGGCGGGAGAACGGCAACTGCAACGGCAATAGCAAACACCACAGGGGTATAAATTTGCGCAAAGCGATCAACAAAGCGCTGCGTAGGGGCTTTTGCCCCCTGCGCTTCCTCCACGGCATGAATGATACGCGCAAGCGTGGTATTTCCGGCAGCGGCCGTTACCCGGTACTCAAAGCCACCGGATCCGTTGACCGTCCCGGCGAAGACCGGGTCGCCTTCCCCTTTATCCACCGGCAGGCTTTCGCCGGTAATAGGTGCCTGATTAATGGCGGTCCTTCCCCGAACCACCGTGCCGTCGAGGGCGATACGCTCGCCCGGTTTTACCCTGACCACGCTGTTAAGGGATACAGACCTGGCCTCAGTTTCTTTCCAGGAGCCGTCCGGCTGCTGAACCGTGGCCGTTTCAGGCGTCAGTTTCATCAGAGAGCCAATGGCATTGCGGGCGCGATCAAGAGACTTTGCTTCAATCAGTTCCGCAATCGTGAACAGCACCATTACCATGGCGGCTTCAGGCCACTGTCCGAGCGCCAGCGCCCCGGTGACGGCAATACTCATCAGGGCGTTGATATTCAGGTTGCCGTTGCGAAGTGCAATCCAGCCTTTTTTTGTATGTGGACAGGCCACAGGCAGCAACGGCAGCCAGAGCAAGAGCCGCTTCCAGCCATTCCGGCATACCCGTCCAGTGCATGGCTTCGGCGGCGATTGCCGCCACACCGGCCAGCGCCAGCGGCCACCAGGTTTTTTTCTTTTCCTCCGTGACCACGTGTCGGCCACTGCTGTCAGGAAGTTCAGGCTCAAAGCCCAGCGAACGAATGGCGGCCAGAACGGGCTCGAGCGCATCCGGTGCGTGAACCACCGTCAGTACGCGCTGCATAAGGTTAAAATCCAGTTCCTTCACGGCTGACATGCCGTCCAGCTTTTTACGGATCATGCCCTCTTCAACCGGGCAGTCCATCTGCATGATCCTGATACTGGTACGCACCCCGTCAGCGGTCACCTGCTGGGTCTGCAGCTCACCGAATGTGACAGGAGCAGGCGCGCAGCAGGAACCGCCGGTACTTTCAGCCTCACGGCTTGAACAGCAGTTGCCTTCAGGCTGCATTGCTTTATCAATCGGTTCCGGGTCAAAACCCAGCGAGCGCACCGCCTGCAGAACTGGCCCCAGAGCCTGCGGCGTATGGGTCACGGTAAGCACCCTCTGTATCAGATTGAATTCAAGATTGCTGACGGCAGATAATTTTGCCAGTTTTTTTCGGAGGAGCGCCTCCTCCGTCGGGCAGTCCATCTGCATGATGCGCAGACGCGTCTGAACGTCATCGTTGCGGGGATGCTCTGCAACCGGTTCGGACACCTGGCTCAGGCCGTCCCTTGAGCAGCAGCTCCCGGTGCTGCAACAAGCCGGTGTGGTCTCAGTCGTTTTTGGTGGCATCTTCCCGGAAGCCTCAGTCGGGGCAGTTGCGGTATTTTTAACAGACGCCCCCCTCTACGGTTGCGGCTGATCCACATTTTTTATTACTGCAGCAGTCACTCATTTTTTTATCCCGTTCATAACGTATACTGGCATTAAAGACCCTGATGTAACTACAGGGTCAAGCTCAGAAGAGGTGTGATATGAAAATTGGTGAACTGGCCCGCCAGGCGGGATGTCCTGTAGAGACGGTACGTTATTATGAGCGAGAGGGGCTTTTGCAGGCCGCATTGCGGGACCAGACTAATAACTACCGCCATTACGACAGCGCACATCTCGAAAGGCTTATGTTTATTCGGCGCTGCCGGGCGCTCGATATGACCCATGAAGAAATCCGGGTGTTGCTGCAGGCGCGCAGCCAGCCTGACGCAGACTGCGGTACGGTTAATGCCCTGATAAATGAACATCTGAACCATGTTCAGGCCCGTATTCGTGAACTGAATATGCTGGAAAAACAACTGTTTGAGCTCCAGAGCCACTGCAATGCCAACCGGGCAACACGGGACTGCGGTATTCTGCGCGAACTGGAGCAGGCAGAAGAGCCTGAGGATATCGTGCCGGTTATTACTGCAGGTCATCTGGCCGGAAGCCACTCTTACTGATGCTGCTTTCTGCCATAAGTAGAACGGTTCACTAAAGAAACAGGCTTTTTTTGTGATGTTACTTCGTCATGCCCGACCATTAAGGCAGCTGAAAGTGTGCTGCCGTTAAAATCTGTGTGATATCGTTTAACCGCTATTCCCTCATTAAGCTGTACTGAAAAGCCTGTAAGCACGTCAAAACATATATGAATTTATAAATATAAAGTTGACCTTTCGTCTGCAGCAGACGAGACTTGTTGCTGTCCGCCACGAAGGAGAAATTATGCCGTCACTTCTGCCCCTGCAACTTTTTAAGAATCTTTCTGACGAAACCCGGCTCAGCCTGGTGCTGTTGTTGCGCGAAAAAGGGGAGCTCTGCGTCTGCGAGCTTGTATCTATCCTGAAAGAAACACAGCCAAAAATATCGCGGCACCTGGCCCTGCTCAGAGAGAGTGGGCTGCTTATCGACAGGCGCGACGGCAAGTGGATCTATTACCGGTTATCGCCACACATGCCTGCATGGGCAGCAGCGGTCATTGAGCAGGCATATCTGTGCCAGCGGGATGAAATTCTTTATCTCAGTCAGCAGGCTGAGCGTGATAACGCAACCACTAACGGCAAAGCTGTCTGCATGTAAAAATTTTATCTAAACACATTCGATTAAACGCATATATTTACAGGGTACACTTAGCAGCCCGCTTTAACGGGCAGTTATAATTAAGAAGGAGAGAGTATGTTTCTGGCGGGTGCGATTTTTATCCTGACCCTGATACTGGTGATCTGGCAGCCGAAAGGGCTCAGCATTGGCTGGAGTGCCGTTATCGGCGCCGCGCTGGCGCTGCTGACCGGCGTGGTACACATCGGGGACATTCCGGTGGTCTGGCAGATTGTCTGGAACGCTACGGCTACCTTTATTGCGGTTATCATTATCAGCCTGCTGCTCGATGAGTCCGGCTTTTTTGAGTGGGCGGCGCTGCACGTTTCCCGCTGGGGCGGCGGCAGGGGCCGGTTGCTGTTCACGTATATCGTTCTGCTGGGTGCGGCAGTGGCGGCGCTGTTTGCCAATGACGGAGCCGCGCTAATTCTGACGCCCATCGTTATCGCCATGCTGCTGGCGCTGGGTTTCAGCCCCGGTGCCACGCTGGCGTTTGTGATGGCGGCGGGCTTTATCGCTGACACCTCCAGCCTGCCGCTCATCGTATCGAACCTTGTGAACATCGTTACGGCCGACTTCTTTAAGCTGGGATTCAGCGAGTATGCCTCGGTAATGGTGCCGGTGAATATCGCCTCTGTGGCCGCCACGCTGGTGATGCTGCACCTGTTTTTCCGCAGGGACATCCCGGCCACTTACGACCTGGCGAAGCTGAAGGCGCCGCGTGAGGCCATTCGCGATGCGCGTACCTTTAAAACCGGCTGGATTGTTCTCATCCTGCTACTGGTCGGCTTCTTTGCTCTCGAACCACTCGGCGTGCCGGTAAGCCTGGTGGCAGCGGTGGCGGCGTGTATTCTCTGGCTGGTTGCCCGCAAAGGACACGTGATTGATACCGGCAAGGTGCTGAAAGGCGCGCCCTGGCAGATTGTTATCTTCTCGCTGGGCATGTATCTGGTGGTGTACGGTCTTCGTAACGCCGGCCTGACTGATTACCTTTCTGCCGCCCTGAACCGGTTTGCCGAGCATGGCGTCTGGGGCGCAACGCTCGGCACCGGCTTTCTGACAGCGGCGCTTTCCTCGGTGATGAACAACATGCCTACCGTGCTGGTTGGGGCGCTTTCGATTGACGGCAGCACCGCGCAGGGCGTGGTGCAGGAGGCGATGATTTACGCCAACATCATCGGCTGCGACCTCGGTCCGAAAATCACCCCCATCGGCAGCCTTGCTACCCTGCTGTGGCTGCACGTCCTGGCACAGAAAAACATTACCGTCAGCTGGGGCTACTACTTCCGTGTGGGCATCGTGATTACCCTGCCGGTACTGTTTGTGACGCTGGCCGCGCTGGCCCTGCGCCTGTCTGTTTAACCCTAACCCCGGCGCTGCGCCTGTGCAGCGCCTTTACGGAGTACCGCTTATGACTGACATCACCATTTATCACAACCCGGCGTGCGGGACGTCCCGTAATACCCTGGCGCTTATCCGCAACAGCGGCACCGAGCCCACGGTGATTCTGTATCTGGAAACTCCACCGTCGCGCGACGAGCTGAAAAAGCTGATTGCGGACATGGGCATCAGCGTGCGCGCTCTGCTGCGTAAAAATACCGATCCCTACGAGCAGCTTGGCCTTGCCGAAGACCGGTTCAGCGAAGAAGAATTGCTCGATGCGATGCTGGCTCATCCAATCCTCATTAATCGTCCGGTGGTGGTGACGCCGCTCGGAACGAAGCTGTGCCGCCCCTCCGAAGCGGTTCTGGACATACTGCCGGATCCGCAGAAGGGAGCGTTTACCAAAGAGGACGGCGAAGCCGTCATTGATGAGCACGGGAACCGCGTCAGCCACTGATGTTTCCCCAGGCTGTGGGCATAGAAAATGTGAAAAAGCCGGCAGATGCCGGCTTTTTTTATATGCTGCGCTGGTTTACCCGCTCAGAGAGCTGCGCAGCACTCTCCTTCCTTTCGCTGTAGCGGTCGGTGAGATAACCACTACGACCGCGCGTCAGCAGGGTGAACTTCATCAGTTCCTCCATGACGTCCACTATGCGGTCATAATACGGAGAAGGCTTCATGCGGCCGTCCTCATCAAACTCGGCCCAGGCTTTCGCCACGGATGACTGGTTCGGGATAGTGATCATGCGCATCCAGCGCCCGAGAATACGCATCTGGTTTACGGCGTTGAACGACTGTGAGCCGCCGCTGACCTGCATGACCGCAAGAGTTTTGCCCTGCGAGGGCCTGACCGCCCCGGACGTCAGCGGTATCCAGTCAATCTGCGTTTTCATGATGCCAGTCATAGCCCCGTGACGCTCAGGAGAGCACCAGACCATTCCTTCTGACCAGAGCACCAGCTCGCGCAGCTCCGCGACCTTCGGGTGCGTCTCAGGTGCATCATCCGGCAGCGGCAGGCCGGACGGATTGAATATCCTCACCTCCGCACCCATGGCCGTCAGCAGCCGCGCCGCCTCTTCCGTGGTGAGACGACTGTAAGAGCGCTCCCGCAGCGAGCCGTAGAGCATCAGGATGCGGGGCGGGTGCGCCACCTCTGCGGCCTTCAGATTTTCTTCCGTCATCGGTGCATCGAGGAGAATCGGGTCGATATTGTTCAGGACATCATTCACGTTATTCACAATGGAGTCTCTTTATGGGTAATTGCGGTGGACAGGCTGCAGCCACTGCCACCGGCGCAGCACTCTTCCGTCAGAAAGGTCATCAGCTGCTCAAGCTGCGCATAGCAGGGCCTGCAGAACAGGGTTCGGCTCTGCCGTTCCTGGCTTATGAGGCCAGCGGACATCAGCGCAGAAAGATGATGGCTGAGCGTGGAGGCCGGAATAGACAGTCTTTTCTGGATGTCACCCACGGGCAGTCCTTCAGGCCCGGCTTTCACCAGTTCACGGTAAACTCCCAGTCGCGTCACGTGTCCCAGTTCCCTGAGAGCATTAGCAGCATTTTGTATGTCCATGCCATCACCAAATCTATATTTCCAGAATAATGGAAATATAATTTAAAGCTGGCTAAATGGTCAAGCCTCTTACTGCCGTAAAAGGGCTGCACTCAAAAGGAAAGCCTTTTATACCCTGTTGATCCGGCTGCAGTGGCAACGCATATAAAAAGGCCATAGCTCAGCATTTCGGTAAAATTTCAGCGATCTGACAACAGTTTTAGCCATAACCGTTTCGCTTCCTCTTGCCAGAAATTTCAGGCTCAACAATACTGTTCATATAACCAGTATAATTTAAAGGAGGATTTTTATGCGCTTTACATTTTTTTTCTTAATCCGTACACGGCAGCACGTCCGGGACGCCGCGTTATGAAAGCGGTCAGTTACGCTCAGGGCCTGACGCTGTTATGGCCGCCGATTTTTACCTCAACGGTAAAGGTGCCGCTGTACGCAGATCCCTGCTCAGCCGGCTTTCCCTCCCCTGCTCAGGATTATGTAGAGAAAGAGCTGGACCTGAATGAGCTCTGTATTCGCAGACGGGCATCCACATTCTTCGTACGGGCCAGTGGCAACAGCATGCAGGAGCTGGTGCTCTATGACGGTGATGTTATGATGGTCGATCGCGCGGAGCCACCCACGCATGGCGACATCGTCATTGCCGAGGTTGGCGGTGAGTTCACAGTTAAGCGCCTGCAGCTGATCCCGAGGGTGGCACTGCTGCCCATGAATCCTGCTTACGCCGCCATCTATCCGGAAGAGCTGCAGCTGCTCGGCGTTGTCACCTGGTTCTTTAACAGTACCCGTGCCCGTCGGAGATAATTATGCCCATGTTCGGACTGGCTGACGTCAACTCTTTCTATGCCAGCTGTGAGACGCTTTTCCGCCCGGACCTGCGTGGCAGGCCGGTAGTCGTGCTCAGTAACAACGATGGCTGCGTTATTGCGCGCTCTGCTGGCGCAAAAGCTCTGGGTATAAAAATGGGTGCACCTTGGTTCCAGATAAAAACGCAGGACTATCCGGAAAAGATACACGTGTTCAGCTCAAACTATGCGCTGTAGTAAGTTACGTGGAATGCAACATTGATTGAGTAAACTTTGAACAGCAAAGCTGTTGTCAGAGGAGAATGCAATGCTGATTCCACCGAGTGGACACGTTCTGTTGCTGGCAGAGCGCTGGCTGCAACTGTTATCCGATCTGGGGCGGGCGCAGGCCACGCTAACAGCCTACCGCAATGCCCTCCGTCATTACTTTGCGTTCTGCAGCCAGAACGGAATTAAACCTGAAAAGGCGCGGTTTGAAGACCTGGCTGCCTATATTAGTCCTCAGTTACCCGGGATGCCTTTTTCCGCGGCCAGCGCCACGCTCCAGCTTCGCCTGTCGGCGATCCGCCTCTGGTATGACTTTCTCATGTACCTGGATCTTTGCACGGTCAATCCGCTGCCCCGATCCGGCACGCCCGGCATGCTGAGTTCCGGCCGGGGACTGGTTCCCCGCGTTGTAAAGCTGCCGCGCATTCCTGACGATGCGCAGTGGCAGTGTTTTCTTTATCATGCCGCCGCTTCCCCACTGCGTGACCGCCTGATGCTGGCATTAACCTATTACGGCGCGCTGCGTCGGTCTGAAATTACCTCGCTAAGTATTGACGACTTCGACTTTGCTCACCGGCTCATCCGCATCCGGGCAGAAACCACCAAGAGCCGGCGTGAACGAATTGTCTGTTACAGCCCGGCAGTAGTGCCAGTGCTGGCCGCGCACCTTATGCAGATGAAGCGGACCGGAATCGTAAGAGGTGCCCTGTTCCGTTCTGAGTCCGATCGTAATCAGGGCGGGCCGCTTTCATTCTGGACCTGGAGCAAAACGGTACGGAAATGGGCGCTTGAGTCTGGGATGCCGGACATCTCAACCCATACCTTCCGGCACCTGCGACTCACACACCTTGCCCGCGCGGGCTGGAAGTTGCACGAACTTGCCACCTATGCAGGACACCGCGACCTGACCACAACACAGATTTATATTCATCTTTCTGGCAGGGACCTGGCTGCCCGGATGGCTGGCGCGATTGAAACGGCAGATATCAGGATGGCGAACCTCATTTTCAGAACAGAGAAATAACATGAGCCCACACACACCGATTGAAAACAGCCGGCATCCGTTCGACATGACTGAATACCGGCTTGAGGCGTCACTGACCCTCGCTGAACGGACGGCACTGAGCAGCGCTCACAGCCGGTCCCGTATGCTGCGAACGAAGCCGGTGCCGGACCTCATCAGGCCGCTGATGGACATTGCCGCCGGAAGCGGATGCGGCAGCAAAATCACGGGGCTGGTGATAGCCGGATTGCTGCGCGAAATGCATGCAGACGGCATGCCCTGCTGGTGCTGGCCGCAGGAACGCTGGCTGACGCTGTGCCGGGAAGTCAGGGAGGGCCGTCCGTTAATGGCCGCTTTTGCCTGGCATCTGGCTGATTTGCATGACCCGCTCAGCCTGCCTGATATACGTAAACCCGCGCTCTATGCTTCTGCCATCTTCGGCCAGGCTTTTTATCACCAGGAGCTGGACCGGCTGACTGATACGCTGACGTCGCTGGGTTATGCCCCGACCAGCCAGAAAAATCATGTCTCGGGTATACTGGCAACACTGATGATCATGAACAGGGATCCCCGGCTTGAAACGTTTACGCCTGAACTCCTCTGGCGCGCCCAGAGCGGGACAGACAAGGGAATATCCCGTTACGTCGGCCGCGTTTCACATGCACTTGCCGCACTGGGGATTATCAGCGCCCCGGTGAGGATGCGAAACTATAAAAAAATGGTACGAAAAGCCGGTCGAAGGCGTCGATCCGGCCTGGGTGCACTGGTGCCGGCGCTGGCGGGAAACGTCGGTGCTCAGGCCGCGCACCCGTGAAAGCCAGTACAGCTTTATTCTGCGCTGCGGCCTCTGGCTGAAAAAGGAGCATCCGGAGGTTCGGGAACCGGCAGACTGGACAATGGAAACCTGCGCCAGCTTCATTGCGGCGGTAGGCCGGATGAACGTGGATGAGCTTCAGCTGGGCACGGAAAGGGGCACCCGCAAATCGGTGCGCTCCGGCGAGCCCATGATGCCGCATTCCAGGGCGCATTTTATCTATTCTCTGCGCCGTTTTATGATTGATTACGAAAACTGGGGCTGGGGGGCGCCTGCACTTCAGCCCTGCCCGCCATCTTTCCACACCGGATACGCCGCTGTTCCGTCGCGGCGTCAATCCCCGTGTTATTGACGATCCGGTCTGGCTGAAGCTCATCTGGGCCAGCCTCAATCTGCGTCAGGAAGATCTGCTCACTGAAATACATTATCCACTGGCCATGCTGCAGGCAATGGCCGTCATCTGGACCCATGCGGGGGGTAAGAAAGAACGAACTGCTCCGCCTGACAACCGGGTGCATCGCGCCGCAGGCGGACGATATCGTGAAGGACGACGGAAGTATCATCCCGGCAGGAACCCTGTGTTACCTGCATATCCCTGCCGGAAAAACCTCAAAAGCCTTTGTTAAACCGGTGGCGGCCGTGGTGAAAAAATACGTCGACATATGGCTGGATGAGCGTCCGGCAGAACAGGCTTTGCTCGCTGACGAGCGAACCGGTGAGAAAGTCCGGCTTCTGTTTCAGTACCGGGGTAAGCCTGCCGGCAGCGCTATCCTCAACCGCACCGTGATACCGATGCTATGCGCAAGAGCGGGCGTGCCTTGTGAAGACAGTGGCGGAATGATAACCAGCCACCGGGGGCGGGCCTCAGCCGTGACCGCGCTGGCGAGCGTACCGCAGGGCATGTCGCTGTACGAACTGATGCAGTGGACGGGCCATTCAACGCCCCAGTCTACAATGCACTATCTTCGCATCCGCCCGACTCAGCTGGCTGCCTCGTTCGTCAAAGCCGACAGGGTCGCTCATATGATAAGCGTGCTGGTTGACCACGATCCTGAAGCCGCCAGCCTGTCCGGGCCCGCGACCTACTACGATCTGGGCGACTCATACTGTACGAACCCCTTCTGGAGCAGTTGCCCGCACCGGATGGCCTGCATCGGCTGCGATTTTAACCTGCTGAAGGATAGCGCGCGCGGGCTGATACTGGAGAGTAAAGCATCCATCCGGCGTTACCTCGAAGAGGTCCCGCTCACTCCCGATGAGAGAGCCATACTGGAGCAGGATGCTGAAAAGGTTGAGCAGGCTCTTACAAGATTGGGCCCACAATCCTGACTGCTCAGATGCTTACAATGTCAGGTCTGAGGGTATCAGTGCAGAATCAGTACAGATAACTGAACGCCGTATTTGATATAAAGCTGATTATAACGGGCGTAATGCCGTAACTGATGGAGCAGCAGATGAGAAAACAGAAGCGATGTATGGGATACGTGGCGGTCGTGGTCGATGACTACGATCGTGCAATTGAGTACTACACCGATAAGCTGGGCTTTACCCTCATTGAAGACACGCCGCAGCCGGGTAAGCGCTGGGTCGTGGTGACGCCGGCCCCTGACAGCGACTGTGCTATTCTTCTTGCCCGCGCGTCGAACGACCGGCAGGAAGGCTTTATCGGCAATCAGTGCGGCGGACGGGTTTTTCTGTTCCTGCAGACCGACGACTTCTGGCGCGACTACAATGCTATGAAGGCAAAAGGCGTCCACTTCTTTCAGGAGCCACGGGAGGAAGAATACGGAATGGTTGTCGTATTTGAGGACATCTACGGCAATCGCTGGGACCTTTACCAGAACAGGCAGGCCTGAAATTCTTTCACAGCAGCGCCTCAGGTGTACGGGAAGCATTACAAGCGTAAACCCTGTCAGGTCTGGCCTGCAGAGAGCGCTTCTGAACAATATACCTCAGTGCAGCGGTCACTGCACTAAGGTCTCCCTCGGGTTAACCACACAGCGTCATGATATAAAATCCGGCCGCCGTCATGGCCAGCGAACCCAGCACGTGTATCAGCACCGAGGCGGCTGCCCAGGCATAGCTGCCGGACTGCAGCAGGGCAAAAACCTCAGCCGAGAACGTGGAGAAGGTCGTCATTCCGCCACACAGCCCGGTGGTAATGAGCAGCCGCCAGGCCGGATCGAGGCCGGGATGGCGCAGAAAATACGCCAGCGCCGCTCCGATGATAAACCCTCCCAGCAGGTTGACCAGCAGCGTCCCCGGCGGCAGGTCCGGAAAAAGCGCGTTCAGGCGCGCGCCCAGCTGCCAGCGGATAACACACCCTAAAGCACCGCCGGTGATGACAGCAAAAAGCTGATTCACGTTCACTCCTTTTTATTTTTTTATATTCAGAACATAACGGGAAACGACCTGTGCGGCCGCATCCATCTGGTATACGGCCGGCACGCCGGTCGGGATATGCAACTGTGCCAAGCTGTCGTGTGGCATGCCGTCCAGGAAGGCGGCCAGGGCGCGCAGCGTGTTGCCGTGCGCCACGACCAGAACGGTACTTCCGCAGAGTATCTGCGGCATCACGGCGTGCTGCCAGTAGGGCATGACGCGACGCAGCGTCATTTCCAGGCTTTCCGTCGCAGGCAGGTCGGCCAGCGCAACGCGGCTGTAGCGCGGGTCCCGACGCAGCTGCGCCGGAGCCCCTGCGTCCGCGGGGGGGAATGCCGCTGAAGCTTTTGCGCCAGAGCCGGACGGTCTCTGCACCCATCATCCGGGCAGCCGCTTCCTTGTTCAGCCCCTGCAGCGCACCGTAGTGCCGCTCGTTCAGCCGCCAGTGTTTGTCCACGGGCGTCCAGCTGCGGCCAAGACGGTCCAGCACCCGCCAGACCGTGTGAACACAGCGCGTCATCACCGAGGTGAAGACCCGATCGGGCAGCAGGCCCGCGTCCCGCAGCACGTCACCGGCCCGGTCAGCCTCCTGCCGCCCCCGGTCCGTCAGCGGCACGTCTGTCCATCCGGTAAAACGGTTTTCCCGGTTCCACTGGCTTTCGCCATGGCGCAGGAGAATCAGCGTTGAAGGTGCCAAAGACTGTGCTCCTGTGCCGGCCGCTGGCCGTCCGGTGGATCTGTTACGTGCGGCGCACAAACGCATGAAGCCCCGCATAGTGAGCGTCCTCACCCAGCGCCTGCTCAATGCGCATCAGCTGGTTGTACTTTTCCACGCGTTCGCCGCGGCACGGCGCACCGGTTTTCAGGTGTCCCGCGCGCAGGGCTACCGTGAGGTCGGCAAGAAATGTGTCCGTCGTTTCCCCACTGCGGTGGGACATGAACGCGCCCCACCCGTGCCGCTGGCAGAGCGCCACGGCGTCCAGCGTTTCGCTAAGCGAGCCTATCTGATTGAGTTTAATCAATGCGGCGCTGGCGAGGTTTTCGTCAATGCCGCGCTGGATGTACTTCACGTTGGTGACAAACAGGTCGTCACCAACCAGCTCGGCCCTGCCCGCAAGCTGCTGGTGCAGATGCTTCCAGCCCGACCAGTCATCTTCTGCCAGGCCGTCTTCCAGCAGAATGACGGGAAACTGGTCCATCAGCTCGCCGTAGTACGCCGTCATTTCCGCCGCGCTCAGCGCACTGCCCTCCGTGCGCAGATGATATTTTCCGTCTGCGAAAAACTCACTTGAGGCAGGGTCCATGCAGATGCTGATGTCTTCTCCGGGCCTGTACCCCGCCTTCTCAATGGCCTGCACGATAAACGCCAGCGGGTCGCGGTTCGACGATACGGCGGGCGCAAAACCGCCTTCGTCGCCGACTGCCGCGGACAGGTTCTTGTCCAGCAGGATCTGGCGCAGCGCCTGGTAGACCTCGCTGCCCTGACGCACGGCCTCGCGCAGCGTGGGTGCCCCGTGTGGCGCTATCATGAACTCCTGAAAGTCCGCGCCCTGACCGCGGGCGTGCACGCCGCCGTTGATAATGTTCATGCACGGTACGGGCAGCAGGTTCGCCTGCAGGCCCCCCAGGTAGCGCCAGAGCGGCTCGTGCGAGGCCTGTGCCGCCAGCCGGGCAACCGCCAGCGACACGCCCAGAATGGCATTGGCACCCAGCCGACTCTTGCTCTGCGTACCGTCCAGCGCCAGCATGATGTTATCCAGCTGACGCTGCTCGCGCACGTCCCTGCCGCGCAAGGCTTCGCAGATTTCCGTATTAACCGTCCTGACAGCATCCAGTACGCCTTTACCGCCAAAACGGTGTACGTCGCCGTCGCGGCGCTCAGCGGCCTCGCGCGAGCCGGTGCTGGCCCCGGAAGGCACCGAGGCCCGCGCCATCATTCCGTCCACGGTCCGGGCTTCGACTTCAACGGTGGGGTTGCCGCGAGAGTCAAGAATTTCACGGGCGGTCACGTTATCCAGTGTAAAGCGCATAGAGTTTCTCCCGGTTCAGTCATTCAGGTGAGTGATAAGCACATCCACCGTGAGGTGGTTAATGTATTCCGCCGAGCGGGACGTCAGCATTCCCATAAAGCGGTTTCGGTGCCCGGCAAGCACGAGGTCCACGCCCAGCTCAGCGATGCACTTCTCCACGTCCTCAAAGCGGCGCATGGTCACCAGCTCCCGCATGTCTACCGTCTCAGGCACGGAGGCCGCCAGCTCGCTCATAAACGCTTTGGATTTCAGCACCTCTTCCGACACGACGTCGTCCATCAGGCTGTCGGACACGTAGTTCATTTCCCGGTAGTCGTCGCTGATGTGGGCCAGGGTGATTTTCATGCCGAGCGGCTGCGCCAGCGCGACCGCCCGCTTCAGCAGGAGGGTGCCGTCGTCTTTATCGTTCACAAGTATCAATGCATGGGTGTAGCAGGTCATAATGAACTCCCGTTCTGGTTGAGGCGGGACTCAAGCCACGGCAGAAGCTGTTTTTTGCGGCTGAGCATACCCGGTACGGAGCAGGAGGCCGCGTTAACGCTCTCCCGCCCGGCGAAATAAAGCGTTGAAAACCCGGCCCGGATGTCGGTCAGCATCAGCACCGCCAAACCAGCACCCGACTGGTCTGCCAGATACGCCAGGGCAGCGAGCAGGTCGTCCATCACGGTGGCAACCTGTGACGGGGAGCTGACCTCAATCTGGGCGATGCGCACGTCAGTGCCGGCAATGACGAAGGCCTTGAGGTCCCTGTCCAGCAGCAGCTGTGCGCTGAGGCCGCTGACGTCAGTTTTTGCCGTAAGGAGGTCACGGGCGAAGGCTCTGCGGTTTACGCCGGACAGTACGCCCAGCTCGGTAGCCGAACGGATATCGTCTTCGGTCGTGGTGGGCGAGCGAAGATTCACGGTGTCGCTCAGGAGTGCACCCAGCAGAAGAATGGCAAGCGTCGGGGGCAGCGTGCGTCGCGCTTCAGCGTTCATAAGCAGCCACAGCAGCGTGGCGCTGCTGCCAAGCGGGCGTATGTGTACCTCCGGCGGCAGTTGCGTTATCAGTCCGCCCAGCCGGTGGTGGTCAGTGATCCCCACGATGTTGCTCCGGAGCAGGTCGTCAGGTCCCTGCGCCGGCTCGGTGAAATCGACCAGCCAGACCCGTTCATCCTGTAGCGGAATATCAAGCCGTGGCGGCAGCGTGAGTCCGGCGGTGTCAAAGATAAAATGGGTTTCGCGGTTAGCTTCGCCAAGACGCCATGCGCGGGCGTCCATGCCGCGCCCGGTCAGCCAGTGCGCGGTGACGAAGGCCGTGCAGATGGCGTCGCTGTCAGGATTGATGTGGCCAAAAACGTGTATCACAGGTCTCTCCCCCGAAGAGGGAAGTACGCAGGCCGGGAAGAAAGTAAGGACGGCCTGACGCACCTCCTGAAAATCAAGAGTCGCATCAGGCGTCATCAGCTCCGGAACGGAGCGGTTGGGAAAGGTGGAACGCCATCACCTTGTCATATGAGTATAGAGCCGGTTGCAAAACCTGTCAGTATTATTCTGCTGGCGCCCTCAGCCTGCCAGCGCAGCCCGTGCCTCGCAGAGTACCCGGCGAATGTTTTCCGTCACCGCCGGACTCGTGCAGAGCGAAAGCGGACTGGGGTGCGGCATCGTCAACACGGGGACGCCGGGGTACAGATGATTGACCGTCCCGCGGGCCTGAGCCGCTACGGCACCGGCCAGCACCACCACGCGCAGCGCGGGCAGATACGCCAGCACGTCCTCAAGCAAGGCGCAG
Source organism: Pantoea sp. 1B4 (assembly GCF_016925765.1). NCBI lineage: Bacteria > Pseudomonadati > Pseudomonadota > Gammaproteobacteria > Enterobacterales > Erwiniaceae > Pantoea > Pantoea sp. 1B4. Next base: position 82,386 of record NZ_JAEUWZ010000006.1, read on the forward strand.
CCTCTGCGGATGTCCGCCGCTGACGGCCGTTTCTGCAGCCCGTGACTGACCCAGGGCACCGTATTCCACAGCACGCTGTCCTGACGCGAAATACCGGCTTCCGCCAGAAACCGCCCAAGGTTCTGCTGGGCCGGCCCCGGGTTATCACGCGACACAAACCGCGGTGACGGGCTGCTGCGCGCCGGCGACTGCAGCAGGACGAGCAGTCCGGCCCTAACCCCGCCGTCAGCCGGATCAAACCACGGCAGTTCTGCACCGGCCTGACGCTGGCCGCTGACCCAGCGATTCAGCGCGGCCACATGCGGCGCGGTGACTGCCGCGAGGCATTCCTCGCGTAAAAACGAGTCCTGCATCGATGTGCTGGTTTCACTCACGGCTTCCGATCCAGGCCTGCCAGACAGGGAGAAACAAACAGTTTACCGCTCCATGCCCCACGCACTGTTTTCACCGCGACAAGCAGCCACATGGCCGCCAGTATGACGACAAGAAGCGCACCGAAGCCTTTAAAGAATGCGAGGTCAATCAGGGTAGACAGCTTGAGCGTGGCCACGGTGTACACGCCCAGCGGGAAGGTAAAGCCCCACCATCCAAGGTTGAACGGGATGCCTTCACGGAAGTATCGCACGGTTATCAGCGTGGCCAGCAGCATCCACCACAGGCCGCAGCCCCAGAAGAGAATGCCGGCAACGAACCCCACGCCCTGCGCGATGTGACCGATTTCCGGCATGCCCGCCGCGGCAAACACCCCGGGCGCATCTCCGCCGATGACCAGCATGCCGAGCGAGCCGGTGCCAATCGGACCCAGCGCCAGCCAGCTTGAGGCCGCCATGCTTTCGTGCGGTAGCTTGTGCAGCGCCATACGCAGCAGCAGAATGGCGAGGATGCTCAGCGCCACCGGCACGGAGTACGCCCACAGCACGTAGCTGGTAATAATGATGCCGAGCTGCGCGTGTGGGGCAGCAATGTGCGGCGCCAGCAGGCCGCCGCTGACCGCCGCGACCTCGGCTGCCACGACCGGCAGTAACCAGACGGCAGTCATCTGGTCAATACTGTGCTGCTGCCGGGTAAACATCATGTAGGGAATGCACACGCCGCACAGCAGCGACATCGCCACGTCCAGCCACCACAGGGCGTGTGCCACCTGAATAACGTCTGCGCCCCAGCGCGGAAGACCGAACGCCAGCAGGCCATTGATGATGGTCGCCATGCCCATCGGGATGGTGCCGAAGAACATGGACACGGTTGAATGGCCGAAAATGCGCTTTGCCTCTCCGAAGTACATCACCCAGCGGGCCAGATACATCACGGCAAAGACGCTGAACAGGAGGATGTTAAACATCCAGAGCCCCTCGGCGACAAGGCGCAATCCCGGAACCTGCCAGGGGAACTGCGCCAGAGACAGCGACAGGATGCCGGTCCCCATGGTCGCGGCGAACCAGTTAGGCGTGAACTGTCGTATGGCCTCTTTCGGGCTGCTCAGCGCGCTCAGCGGACGCGCACCGTTATGCAGGGTGAATATTTTATCGTTCATGCCGGAATCTCCTGAGTAGACAGAAAGATTATAGGCATGTCAGAGTAAATCTTTAAAACAGGTTATTTAGCTAAAATAAATCTATAAAAGTGATTAACCACCCCACTTTGCGAAGGATCGTCACTGCGCTGGAGTAAGGGAGGTTTCGCGTCAGGTCTGCGGCGGGCTTTTAATCGTGGCCATGACACGGTTCTTTTTCAGGTCAACCACCGCAATGCTGAGGTCTTTATTCAGCACCCACGCGCGGGTACCGTCCTTGTTGAAGACAATCGCCTGACGGGGCGCATCCAGTCCGGTGACGGTGGACACCACCTTACCGGCGGCGGTATCAATAACGGAGAGGCTGTTGTCGCCAAGGTTGCCGCTGTAAACATAGCGGTTATCCGGCGTCAGCGCGGCACCGTAAGGGTCCTGACCCACGGGAATGGTTGCCGTAATGACGTGCTTTTGCGTGTCAACCACGGCGATTGTGTTGCTGCCGCTGTTAGCCGCGTACAGTGTGCGGCCGTCTGCGCTGACAGAAATGGCGCGCAGCTTGCTGAAGCCGGTTATCTCGCCGCGAATGTCGCCCGTCACGGCATCAACCAGGGTAATTTTATCGCCCTTAAAGTTGGTGACGTAGACGGTTTTGCCGTCCGGGCTGATTTTAATGCCCTGACGGGGCTGGGCCAAAACCCGTCACAACTGCAATGGGCCGGTCATGTGTAAGGTCATACACCGAGAGCGTGCTGGCGGCCTCGTTATTCACATACAGTCGCTGACCGTCACGACTTATGGCCGTGCCGAATGCCCCGGGCCCCAGCGGCAGCGTGGCCGCCACGTCAAGCGTCCCGGTGCTGATTTTTTTGACTACGCCGAGACTGCTGTCAGAAAGAAATATGGCCTTACCGTCCGGAGAGAAAAGTGCATTACGGGGGGGTGACGTAGCCCTTCATCACCTTTCTGACTTTCCCGGCAGCCAGATCATAGACCACCACGTCTGAGCGCTCACTGTAGGACGCCACCGCCGTTTTTTCATCGGGACTGACAGCAAGGGAATTGTTGTGGATATCGCCGTCAAACGTCCAGCGCGCTTCTGCAGCACCTGCGATGGTACTTATGAGGAGAAATGCCACCGCGGTCAGTCCCGGGATTCTGTAATTTTTTATCATTATTTCTTCCTGCATAAAGTGAAAGATAAAAGCGCATTGCCCGATTGAGGGCTTCAGAATAAGCGTGGCAGATTAAATCCCGGCGGGGAAATCGATTTTCCGGCTATGTCTTACCACCCGTCAACTTTCCTCCCTGCCAGTAAGCATACCGAAGTGGTTCAAGGCTGAATAATTCCTGTTCAGAAAATAAACTTCAGAGGAATGGTAACTTATTTTTTTGTTTAAATTGCATTCCACATAAATCACAGCCTGAGCCAGAGAGTAATGACCGCGCTTGAGGAGATAACGCCACGCGTCGAGCAGTACAGCATTGATGAAATGTTCCTGGATATTACCGGTATTAACGGCTGTGAGGACTTCGAAGCTTTTGGTCGTCGCCTGCGCACGCATGTATTTACCACAACGGGTCTCACCGTCGGTGTCGGCATGGGGCCCACCAAAACGCTGGCAAAATCGGCCCAGTGGGCGAGTAAGGAATGGAAGCAGTTTCGCGGCGTGCTGGCGCTGACGGCGGGTAATCCGAAACGTACTGAAACCCTGCTGGCTAACCAGCCCGTTGAGGAAATATGGGGTGTGGGACGGCGTATCGGTAAGCGACTCAGCCTTATGGGTATCGAAACAGCTCTGCAGCTGTCACGCGCGCGTCCAAAGTTCATTCGCGATAACTTTTCCGTGGTGCTGGAACGCACCGTACGCGAGCTGAACGGTGAGTCATGTATTCCGCTGGAAGAACTGCCGCCAGCAAAACAGCAGATAGTCTGCAGTCGCAGCTTCGGGGAGCGCATTACTACAAAAACAGCCATGCAGCAGGCGTTGTGTCAGTATGCTGCTCGTGCAGCGGAAAAGCTGCGCGGGGAACGTCAGTACTGCCGCAACATCGGCGTGTTTATCCGGACGTCGCCACACGCCAGCGGTGAGGTGTTTTACGGAAACAGCGCCGGAGAGAAGCTGACACTACCAACACAGGACACGCGGGACATCATTGAGTCTGCGATGCGGTCGCTCGATCGTATCTGGCTTGAGGGTCGCAGGTACATGAAAGCCGGCATCATGCTTGATAACTTCACGCCGAACGGCGTAAGCCAGCTAAACCTGTTTGACGATAATCGGCCACGGGCTAACAGCGCACAGCTGATGAAGGTACTGGACGGCATTAACCAGTCAGGACTGGGAAATGTGTGGTTTGCCGGACAGGGAATTAACACTGAGTGGAAAATGAAGCGTGAAATGCTCAGCCCTGCCTGGACCACGCGCTGGTCAGACATTCCTAAAGCACGTGTGCTCTGAGACGGTTATTAATTGAGCTGTTGAAACTCTATTCCACATAAATCACTCTATGAGCACTCGTGTTATGGCCTGCATCGAGGAGATGGTGCCGCGTCTGGAGGTGTATTCGGTTGACGAAGGGTTCTGTGACTGCACGGGTATGGAAATGACTATGCCGTATGAAGATTTCGGACGCATGATCCGGGCGCACGTCAGGGCCTGCACAGGCCTGACGGTCGGCGTCGGGCTTGGGCCGACGAAGACCCTGGCGAAGTCGGCTCAGTGGGCCGGCAAGGAGTGGCCACAATTTGGTGGGGTACTGGCGCTCACGCCTGGAAATCCGAGGCGGACAGAAACGCTACTGTCGCGTCAGCCTGTTGGCGAACTCTGGGGTGTGGGTTCCCGGCTTGAAAAACGCCTGCAGCTGCTCGGCGTGACAACGGCGCTCGATCTGGCACGCACCTCCCCTTCCTTCATCCGTAAGAATTTTGGCGTAGTGCTGGAGCGCACGGTACGTGAGCTAAACGGCGAATCCTGCATCCCGATGGAGGATGCGCCCCCCGCCTAAACAGCAGATTGTAGTGAGCCGCAGCTTCGGGGAGCGCATTACGGAATATGATGCTATGCGACAGTCCGTCTGCGCGTATGCCGAACGCGTAGCGGAAAAGCTTCGCGAGGATGGGCAGTACTGCCACCACATCTCCGTTTTTATCCGCACCTCCCCTTTCGATACCGGGCAGCCTGGTTACGGCAACACGGCCTTCGTAAAACTGTGTGTGGGTACGCAAGACACTCGCAATATCATCGAGGCAGCGGTGAAATCTCTGGATACGATCTGGCGCCCGGGCTATCGCTATGCGAAGGCCGGCATCATGCTGAGCGAGCTGCGGCCGAACGGTGTAGCACAGCTGAACCTGTTTGACGACGAAGCGCCGCGTGCCGGCAGCGACGCACTGATGAACCTGATGGATTCGATGAACCGCTCCGGGCGCTACAGCATAGGCTTTGCAGGTAAAGGTATCGATCCGGATTGGAAGATGAAGCGGGAGATGCTGAGTAAAGCATGGACGACGAACTGGAAAGAATTACCGGTCGCAAAATTAATCTGACATTCAGCTGCAGGCCTGCTCACAACGCGTTAGTGTATATACAAAACCCTAATAATTATTAGCCTCTTCATAACCCATCAATACAATAATGCCTATACAAATGTATAGGCATTAATCTTTAATTATGTATATACAAAAGCATATTCAAGTGTATATGCATAAGGGTTATATTATGTATATAAAAATCAGGTATTTTCAACGAGAAGCTGAGCCAGCTTATCGATCAACTTATCATCTTCTATATAGCAGGCGGCCCGGACTACACGCGACCGCGTGATGTTTTTGTTAGGCAGCCTTTCCTGTATTCTTTCAACAAGAATGGATAGCGCATCGTCATCCAGACCAGTAAGGCGAAGGTTCATCTGCTTACCGGTGGTGATATTTCTGCGTTCAGTAACGCGCGTAACCCCTTTCGCTATACGGTCACTTCTTGCCACGTTCGGCCTCCTCAATCTGCTGCAGCAACTCCTGCGTGAAGGCTTTGTAATCCCGGTAAGGACGTTCGTTTCTAGCGAACATCATAACGGGACGATGCACCTCTGTAGCCTGTTTGAATAGCTCACTCTGGCGTATTTCAGTATTAGCAACCTTATAGCCCGCTTCACTGATGTACCCATCAATGGCTTTTTTCATTTTAGAGTGAGACTCGTTAACTTTTGTCTTTACAAGTGTATATACAAAATCGTCATTACGCCTTACTTCACGGACAACCTGAAAAAGGTCATCAATTCCTTTTACCGCCCTGCGATCCATGTCTACCGGCACAACAATTTTATCTGTTATCAGCAGCGCGTTTTCGATACTGAGATCGATGGCTGGCCGCAGGTCAATCAGGATAAAATCGTAAACGGTTTTGAGCCTTGCCAGACCTTCATCCAGAATATTAAGCCGGTGACGGAAACGTTCGGCGCTGCGCGCCTCAACAGCAAGGGTTATATCGGCGGGGATAACATCCAAGTTAGGAATGATGGTTTCCTCATCGAGGGCGGTATAAACGAGTTTATTTGTATCGAACTTAGGGTCTTCAAAAAGATCGGTGATTGTATAATCTTCGTCACCACGTCCCACGTCGTCACTCAGGTTTCCCTGGTGGTCCAGATCAACCAATAAGGTTTTATAACCAGCTGAAGCCAGCGCGCATCCAACCGCAATACAGCTTGTCGTTTTGGCAACACCGCCTTTGCTGTTCGCAAAAGAAATAATGTAGGGCTTCTTCATTTCACACCGCCATGTATATACAAAGGTATATGCATAGTACATACATCCTGCGCCATGTCAATGTATATACATAAGCATATACATTCCTGCTTATAAGTCATCGCCCGGTACAACACGATAATTCCCAGAAAATCGATTATGTATATACATATGCATATACTAATGATTCTTTAACTTGCTGTATTAACTGAGCTTAAGTACTCAGTAATGGGGCGTGACTCTTGTGGCTTCAGAAGAGAAGGGCAGGGGAGAGAAAGGATCTGTTTGTAAAAATAGCAGGTCTTGTCATGATAACCGGCACTACGTTTAAGGAGGCAACATCGCTCATGGATATATTTAACTGGTTTCTGATTGCCGTTGCGGTCGTGATTTTTCTTGTAGTCCGAGGTAAGCAGAAACGTAAGAAAGGACATTACCGGCCATCACCGGCTCAGAAACCGGAGTGGCGGGATCACAGACCAACCCCTGAATATACGCGGGAAGAAACTACGGCTGAGCGACAACTGAACGCCGTCAGAAGCAGCGAATTTCGCAAGCGTCCTTTGATGAATAAAAGTGAGTACGGCGTATTCTGCAAGCTTGAAGAGCTGCTCTCAACTTCACACCGTGGCTATCGCGTATTCTCTCAGGTGTCACTCGGTGAGATTCTGGGATCAGATGACAAACAGGCTTATCTGGCGATTAACAGCAAGCGGGCAGATTTCGTGATCATAGACTGGTCAGGGCAGCCTATAGCCGTTGTTGAGTATCACGGCAGCGGCCATTTTAAGGCGATGCGGTCGTTCGCGATGCGGTCAAGCGGGAAGCGTGCAAAAGTGCCGGAATATCTTTCATTGAACTCCCATCGCACTATTCAGCAACAGACATTGAGGCTATTGGCGTTCAACTCAGCAGAAAAGCAGCATGATGTCTTAGTGACACCACCAGTAAAGACGACTCTTCTTTTCATCAAGTACACGCCGCAACTCCTGGCTGTGGCGTTTTAAGTCCTGACGCATCATCCTCTCCTTCAGCCGATGAAAATCTTCGTTCACGATCTCAGGAGTGTGACTGTCAGCCTCTGCTTCGCAACGGCTGATCGATTCCAGTAACCAGTCCATATAGAGGTTAAGCTGTTCGTCATCCATCTTCTCTAAATCCGATTTAGAAAACATACTGTAAGCCTCTCTGCGCAACAACTACGCCCATCTGAGCAAAATAAAAGCTTTCAAGGCGCAGTGTTTATATTTACTGGCCGTATCTACGATAGAAGTTCAGGCAGGACATCCTGCCATGTTTACTCGTACTGCTTATAAGCGGCTTCCGAGATTTCTCCGGAGCTTCCACATCCATGTTGGTCTGATGATTCATAATGTTAAAGAGCATAAAAAAGTCGCCATGTAGGCGACTTTAAGGATGTTGGATCATTCATAGCTAATTTTTTGTAAGTGCCCTAGTGCTGTATCTAGGTTAATTTTGGCACTATATAGGCACTATGTGCAACCACTTTAATCTATCTGACAGCCGAATACACTGCCTGCACTTTTAACTGTGTGGAAACAGATGTAATGGCCGAACCCTATTTAAAAAACCGCCGGCGCTTCACCTCATCTCTTGATAATCGACTGGTGCCATTATTCGATGCGTTAGCAGCCAAAACGCGGATTCCTAAAAGCCGGCTGCTTGATGAGGCTATCGAAGATTTGCTGGCCAAACATGGTGCTTCAGGTAAGAGCACAGAGAATCAGGATTAGATTTTGCTAACCGGCGTAACCGTTCATTCCAACACGCACGCAGGTCCGGCTGCTGCACTGATAGACATCTCTAGTGTCGTAGTGTTTGGATCAAGTCATGTTTATTCTGGTCTGATATGCGTCTCCACATCGCTTATCTTTTACCATCCTTACCCCTTCCAACAGGTAAGCATATCCGTGTAGTCCTTGCGGGCGATGCCGCGAGCATATCAAGCATTATGGTGCGATACCTACATTCCCGGTGTAGGTATCAGGTCCATCCTCTCCTGAAGCCGCGTTAGCTGTAACTTGTTCATAGCTGTAGTCAGCCAGTTCGTGAACCATCTGGTCAATAACCCGCTGCAAATCATGGGTTTCATCTGTATCAGTGCCAGAATTACTATTATTGAACTTCCTGCGCGCTATTCAGAAATAGACATTGAGGTTCATCTAAGCACAAAAGCAGCCTGACTGCTCATTGGCACCAAAATGGATGCCGTCTATTCTTTTCCTCAAGTACACGGCGTAACTGCCTTCAGTGCTGTCTCAGTTGTTGATGCAGAATGCGTCTCTTAATCCTGTGAAAAACCTCATTTCTGATCTCATGTGAACAGCTATCAGCTTCTGCTTCGCAGCGGATAATTACCTGAAATAGCTACTCCATATAAAGATAAGGCTGTCCGTCAGTTACTCCCTGCATCTGTGGGGGCATAATAGGAGCCTTAATGTAATAAGTATTCTTAAATTCAGTTTAAAATCACAGGCCTTAAATCAGAGAATTGAAGATATTTTTGGCTATGAAATTTGGTGCTAACGGCAGAACATAAAATTAGAGTTTATTCTATGCTTCCTTTCTTAGTGCAGCATCCATAATCGAGCAACTAGAAAATCATTATGGATGATAACTAAAAAAGGCCGCATAGCTGCCAAGAAAAAACACTACTGAGTATCTTCTAATTTTTTTTCTGTTTTCCCGTTAGCTATAAAAACCCCATAAAATATCCAAGCACACAGGAACATCTCGAAGCCTTTCACAATATCCATTGGGTCTCCTTTATCGTACAACTTAACATAAACAAGCTCAAATGTGATGGCAATAGAGACAATAACTGTAGTGATGTCAATATAGTACTTTAGCGTTTCCCTTTCTTTACCATTTTCATCTTTCACATAAAAAGATAAAACAACTATAAGAAGAGCATAAGAATTCAGAATATCGTCTCCGAGTTTATCTGAAGCTATAAAGAAGTGTAGCCAAGTAACACCAAGAACAACAAATATAGTAAATAGTGTTTTTAAGAACCATCCGTTAATGTTCACAATTAATCTCCTAAGCATCCATAAAGAAAAAATCCCCTTAACGCACTGAAATAGCGTTAATGGCAAACACCAAAATAAATCATTTTTTTCATTAAAATCATAATCTTACAAACTTAACTGAGTGTGATGAATACATCTATGACCTCTCGCTAATAGCACGCATAGCCGCAATATAGTTCTCCAACCCTCCTGCTCTATTAAGCATTCTAAAAGAATTTCTCCTGGCCGCATTATCTACATCGCGTTGCGTAATGCTGCACCAACCACAGGTTTTATTATCTTCATCAATAGGTTCGTGACACTTTTTACACTGGAAGACAGCTGATTCAATTCTTCCATTCAGATACCTATGCGACTTATTGTTAATTGATAACAAAAAAAGGGTTTGTTGTTGTTTTCCCTATGACCATTTCGAAATACCGACACTTTGCTTTTTTGGAAAGCTGTTTTATTTTCTCTTTTAAATCTTCTTTCGCTTTATGTCCAACGATGATAGCCGTTATACAACTTATTGGCACAGGAAGTAACATAAGCCAACTTTCAGGCTTTATTAGGGCATTTTCATCAATTATTACACGCCGCTCCTGCTCATATTCCCAGCAACACTGTTTAGTGAGATAAGCAGCATTCCTTATATATGACTGAAGAAAATAAATGTAGCGTGGTTTACAAATCTGAAACGCTCTAGCTAGGGTCGGCTCAATATCTTCATCCGGGGAATCTTTATAATCAACATCCTCTATCCCAGTATTCTCCCCAAAGCCAATATCTTCTATATATTTTTTGAACTTTTCTTCGTTTATTTCAATAGCAAAGCCTGATGAGTTCCCAGCATAATGAGCCCACATAGGAGGGATTACCGGACTTTTAGTAAAACACGTCGCGGGTTGTTTTATGACCATGCTAATCATTTCATTGTAGAAAGCTAATTCATCTGAGCCGCGATTGAAATCAATTGTTAAAAAGAATTCATATGGGTCATTATAATCTTCTAAATAAGAGAATTTTATGCCTATATGCTTTTCATCAAGCATTATTCTATCTGCTATATCAGCACCCATAAATTTATATAAATTTGCCATGCCTTTATCCTTAAGTCATAACACAAGCTGAAGATGGCCATTAGGATTATTCCTAAGATAATGCGAGCGTATCTCTAGGTGATATAGCGAGTCAATCCTTGTTGTTACATTTATGCATATTTATTGATGTGTACTAAAACGGTCGGTTTCGGACACATATTGCTGTGACTGTACGAAAGTAAGTGTTTTTTGTTTAGTACACGCGTTATAATTAGTACACCCTTTTAGTACATATAGTAACACCATGTCACGAGTTTTTGCTTACTGCAGGGTTTCAACCCTGGAACAGAATACAGAAAACCAGCGTCGCGAAATCGAGGCTGCCGGTTTTGCTATTCAGCCACGGCGGCTGATTGAGGAGAAAATCAGCGGTTCGGTGGCTGCCAGTGAACGTCCTGGTTTTGCCAGGCTGCTTGATCGCATGGAAAACGGAGATGTGCTGATAGTAACCAAACTGGATCGGCTGGGTCGTGATGCAATAGATGTACGGAAGACTGTGGAGCAGCTGGCCATGTCAGATATCCGTGTTCACTGTCTCGCGCTGGGCGGCGTTGACCTCACTAGTCCGGCCGGGAAGATGACCATGCAAGTTATTTCGGCTGTTGCTGAATTCGAGAAGGATCTGCTGATAGAGCGAACACATTCAGGTCTTGCACGTGCGAGAGCTGCAGGTAAACGTTTTGGCCGTCCCCCCGGCTTTGAACGATGAGCAGAAGAAGGCTGTACTTGAACGTATTGACGCCGGGGCCAGCATCAGTTCTATAGCCCGTGATTTTGATACGACCCGACAGACCATACTCAGGGTCAAGGCATCCCGGCCGGCAGGGGATACCCCGTAGGGGCATCGTAAATAATTAAGATGGCAGGTGAGCAGGTCTTCCTTGGTTAGTTTTATGTCGCCGCGCCATGATTCAAAAAGGACGAATTTATGTCAGACATTAAAACCTATCCTGTCGCTTTCACCGGTCAGCTAAAGACTGTTGAGTGCGACGCGGCTTTTCAGAAGGAAAATGCTGACACCTTCAGGCGTTACATCCGTTTTGCCCGACAGAACAAGACAACCACACTTATCACCTGCCAGTGCATGAAAGGGGGTGAAAGTGAAAATCGCCGTAAACTGAAAGCCTGCTATTCATCAACGCACGACAACTACTGGCTGGCCCGCTGGTCTTACAGTGGTTCAGAGCACGCACCTGACTGCCGTTTTTATTCGGTATGGGCAGACGAAAAGCAGGGTGATATTTACACCTCTGATGTGGTTAAGGCACTCTCTCCGGGCTATTTCCGTATCAAGCTACCTACCGGGTTACAGAAAAAAGAGCTTACGGAGCGCGATGCGGTTGAGCCATCAGGCCCTAAAAGCGGAGGAAAACGCAGGCGTCAGCCAGCCATGCGCCTCCTCGGCCTCCTTCATTTCATGTGGGAACAGGCAGAAATCAATCACTGGCACCCTAATTTTGACAAGCGTACCCGCGACGACGCCTGGGCCGCATGGCGCCTGAAGCAAATGGCAGAAAAAATCAGCGTGGGTAAAACTTCTCTGAAATCGGTCCTGCTCATAATGGCGCGGCCCGGCACGCAGGAGATTAAAAATAACTGGGCAACGATTGATGCGGCCGCTTCATCGAACAAGCGGTTAATCATGATCACTTATCTCAAACCCTGCACAAACGGGGAAGGAGGCAGCCTGAACGGCACACTGCCGCTCAATCAGGCCGCAGGCTTTCCGTCTCTTGATGTACCTGCAGATCTTATTGTCCGACTCAACCGAAGCTTTGCCCGCGAGCTGGCTGATTGGCGCCGGGGGCAAAAAGTTATGCTGATAGCTGAAACCGAACCACCGGTAAAAAAATTCAGGCAGCGAGACGGCAAACCTGTTCCGTATAACACCTGTACCGTCATTGATGCGGCACTGATGACAGTCAGCCCCAGATTTATTCCTCTCGATTCATCACTGGAAGGCATCATTGAGGAGAAACTCTGGCAGGAAAAGCGTCAATTCAGTAAACCTCTGCGCTATGACGGCGAGGCGGATGTGTTTCCTGACTTTTTGCTTCTGGATGTACCTGGTTCAGACGCCGTACCACTGGAAGTATTCGGTATGACCACGCCAGACTATCTCGCGCGTAAAGTGAAGAAATTGAAGCACTATCAGGATGAGTATGGCGAAGGGAACTGGTGGAGCTGGGACGCTCATGAAACTGATTCTTTAAATAATATTCCAGCGTTTCCTGTTAAGGGCTAAGCGTTAAGATATTCTCGTGTTATTTCTTCATGAAAAAATCAAAGAAACACAAATTTTAAGTGACTACTTTAACTCCAATTACCAGAGTGGCAAAAAATGTATCCATTAATAAACACTAAAAGCCGTTACGCTGAACGGGCTGAAGCTATAAGTGAAAAAATGAGAAAATATACGAACGATTCTTTTCTCAACTGTTTATTTTCACACTTCCAAATTTACAGAAAGCAAAACAACATAACCATGAACTTTCCGTGGTGCTGTTTTTTGGCTTTGAAATGGAAGTTTTCTGCGCAACAGAAGACCTACGCCTCTGACATGTCTCAAAAAGAGTTCACGAAAATAATTAATAGAATATATCAACTTACAGAAGATGCAGTTAAATTTGAAAGTGATGCAGGAGTAATACTGGAAATGAGGAGAATGATAATAAACCAAACATTCTATCAGACAAGATTACAAACATTTGCGCTGGCGCTTTCCCGTCAATATAGCTGGTACTGTAAAAGTGACACGCCGTTTTTTAGAGATAACTTTAAGTCACTGACAGGTTTAGGTCTTGAAAATTATTATAAAATATCTTTTTTCCTCATGTTCTATTTCCAGCTTGATACAAATAGTGAGTCGAGCCTAGTGAATATCGACAGGATAATCATATTTCTTGTTCCTCTTTTTGGCGTAGACGAAGTGCATGCTTTTTTAAAATTAGTTTCTATTCGGCGCAGTGAAATCAAAGATTTCGTATTCCTACATGCACGAGAAGGCTGGAATGTAGAGGAATACTTTGAGCGGACACCTTTTATATACAAACCTTTAATACTTGAAAAACAAGGGCTTGTCGTCTTATCTAAAACAGTCATGAATGCAGGATTTAGTGCGATAGTTCCTGAATTATTCAATGAAAACCTGAAAGGAAAGTATGGTGAAAAATTTGGAAAGATTGTAGAGAAATATCTTGAAAAACTCTTAATTAATACATTTAGCACTGTAGTGACCGAAAAAGAGTTAAACAAAATTTATCGAGATGAAAAGAAAACAGGTAAAGTTGTTGATTATTTAATTCAAGAGGATGATGCAAAGGTTTTTATCGATTCTAAAGCTGTTATGCCGCACAGGCACCTAAGAGATTCAATTATAGCTAATCAGTTAAAAAACAAACTTAAAGCCAATCTTCTTGAAGGTTTGGAAAAAGGTCAGTATTGCGCAAATATCATTAATGGCATTGAGAAAAGAAAACCTAATCCTCGTGATTCATTAATCATAATCTTGCAGCAAGATCATTATGTTTCTACAGGTAAGTTCATTTCTTCATTTATCAGTAATGATATATTCAAAAATATAATAAGTGATCTTGGAGAGCTACCAATACCTGAGGATAGAATTTACTACATAACCATTGATGAATTTGAAAATTTGTTAGAAGTTTGTAGTCATAATCATATTTCAATAACTGAAATTATTGATCGCTGCGTAGAAAACGACAATAGCTCGGCTACGCAAAAAATGAATTTTCAAATGCACATAGATGAGTTGTTGCCACCCAAGTCAACGATTCATAAAGACTTATTAGCTAATCATGATGAGTTTTTGAAAGTTTACGCGAAAATTAATTATGCATCCAAGATTTGGGATGGGGGAGAGCGAGCGTACAATGAAATAAGGAAGCAACTTCTTTCAGGCCTTCTGGACTAACAATTTTTAAAAAAGCATAGGAAAATACACTAAAAATATCAATCCGAAGTGCGGATTAAATGATAATTAAATAGCGCTCCAGTACTTCTGGCAAAGGAGAAGAAAGGCTATTTATCTTCTTCATGCTTTACATACACAGGATCATTCCCGCGAGGAAACTGGAGAGCAGAATTCCTGTAAAATGCCAGACGTTCGCGAAAGTATTCTCGCCACTTCTCTGGCTGCTGAAGTTCAACCTCAGCAGCCAATACTGGTTTGTTCATCCGCTCTTTATATGCAACGCCGGAAGCTGCCAGATCAATGTTGACTCGTTCACGCTCATCGGCTGAACGTTTTGCTATGTTGTGATTACTACATTCTGTCATCTGTCAGGTCCTTTTTTCGTGTCGATCTTTCAGCACACATTTTATTTTACTCTCAGAGTCTCGGCCAGGCAGGTGGTGTAACGTGGCGAAAGCATCTCGCGTTTCATTTTCCATACGTTGTCTGTTCCCTGTCCAGCAAACCACACTTTACCAAGCCCCGAACGGTTTATCTGATCCACAGCCGACATCAGAGCATCCGCGTTTGCGCGCGGCAGCTGCTGACTGAACATGTCCAGCTGTGCAACACCTGACTGATAAAAATCCCCTAACGTAACACCCGCTTTCGCATACCGGTAACCGTCGCGCCATATTGCGTCGAGAGCTCGCAATGCTAGACCGATAATGTCCCGTGTGTCGCTGGTTGGATATTCGCATGTCATAGCGGCAGAGTTGGCATACTGTGGTTCGTTCCCGTATCGTCCTGTATTGACTGACACACTGACGTGCTGACACTTTGAGCCCTGTTCCCTGAGCTTTTCACTGGCACGCGTGGCATACGTTACGACAGCCTGCTGCAGATCTTCGATACTGGTGACACGTTGTCCGAAACTGCGGCTCACTACAATCTGCTGCTTTGGCGGCGGGGCATCTTCCAGAGCCAAACAGGATTGACCGTTGAGTTCGCGAACCGTACGCTCAACTATCACATCGAAGCTTTTCCGGATCATGCTGATGTTACTATCGGCCAGCTGGAGCGCTGTACTAATACCCATTGTATGCAGTCGCTTACTCAATTTGCCACCAATTCCCCAGATGTCATCGACGCTTACCAGTGCGAGTAATTTTCTCTGGCGCTCCGGGCTGGTTAGAT
Organism: Pantoea sp. 1B4; assembly: GCF_016925765.1. Classification (NCBI taxonomy): domain Bacteria; kingdom Pseudomonadati; phylum Pseudomonadota; class Gammaproteobacteria; order Enterobacterales; family Erwiniaceae; genus Pantoea; species Pantoea sp. 1B4. The sequence continues at coordinate 97,885 of NZ_JAEUWZ010000006.1, forward strand.
TGACGATACCGCCTGTTTGCGTCCATTTTTTTAGCAGCAAAATTAGCAAGCTTAGCCAGTGTCTTTGAGGGGCCAAAACCAACACCGATCGTCAGTCCTATTTCTTTCTTCACTCGATTCCGTATCAGCAAGCCAAAGTCTTCCAGAGGCATATACGACGAAATGCCGCTGACATCCAGAAAGCTTTCATCTATCGAGTAAATTTCCTGGCCTGGTGCCATTTCACCCAGGATTGCCATCATTCTGGCAGACATGTCGCCATATAGAGCGTAGTTAGAGCTAAAGATATGGACGCCATTCTCCCGAAAGTAGCGTTCATTTTTGAAAAGCGGAGCACCCATTTTAATACCCATGCGCTTGGCTTCTGCAGAACGGGCAATCACGCAGCCATCATTGTTTGACACTACACATATGGGTTTACCTAACAAATCGGGACGAAACACCGTTTCGCAGGACGCGTAGAAATTATTGGCGTCGGCCAGTGCAAACA